>DUDG01000001.1 GCA_012959395.1 Flavobacteriaceae bacterium
TTGTTGTTTTATCTCCTTTCTTATCATCCTCTTTTTTATCAACTTTAGGTTTTTCCTCATCGTTTTCTTTTGCTAAAGGAGATTTCACATCTTTTTGAAGGGTTACTAAATAAATTGATTGTGTTAATTCTTTATCAATATTAGATTGGTCAAACCAGTTTACTAAAGGTCCAGCATCAGTTGAAGCTAACATATATAAATATTTTCCACTAGGATCAAAAACAGGTTCTGAAACATTGGATAAGCCATCAGAAAGTGGATGTGATTTATTTTCAGAAAGTGAATACGCATAGGCTCTTTCAAAATTTGCGTCTGTTATTATGGTGTATGAAATCCAATTTGAATCGTGTGACCAACTTCCAAAAAGGTCTCTAATATCTCCTGGAACAAACAATACATCTTGTGCTATTTTTGTGATTTTTTTAGATAAAATATCAGTGACATACAAATTACGTCCATTATCAACATAACTCACTTTTTTACTGTCTGGAGACCAATGTATATTGGCATAAAAACCTGTTCCCGTTAATGGAATGGTGTTAACGTTTCCAGAATTCATATTTTTAATATGTAATGTGTATTCGCCAGATGCATCAGAGAAATATGCTATAGATGTTCCGTTTGGTGACCATTCTGGATATTTTTCATGCACTCCTGTGGTTGCAGTTGTATTTTCAGGATCGCCTTTTTCAGCAGGAACTGTAACAATGTCACCTCTAAAATCAACAACAACTCTTGCTCCTGAAGGAGAAATTGATCCTGAACGTACATAGTTTTTGCCAGAAATAAAACGTTCTCGAAGCTCTAATAAATCTGTAGTAATGTTTATGTTAAAGTGTTTATTAGCTCCAGTTTTAGCATTATAAATGTGCAGCGTTCCAGCCTGTTCATAAATTACAAAACCATTATTTGCTGCAATATTTATAACTGGAAAATCTTTGTAATCTGTCAGTTTATCAATAGCCTTTGTGTTTGTGTTGTAACTGTATAAATTAAATTCGCCATCTCTATCACTTTTAAAATAAACATCTTCGCCCATCCATTTTGGTTGTGAGTCATTGCTTCCACCAGCAGGTTTTTGAATTTCTTCTACTTTGTGGGACTTCGTATTGTACAACCAAATACGAGTTGCTGTGCCACCACGATAATGTTTCCATTGGTTGAATCTATCAGGAATAGGTGTATAAGCAATATGGGAATTGTCATCAGAATAAGATGCCCAAAATGCATTTGGAATATCTAATTGCGTCGTCGTTCCTCCATGAATCGAAATGGTAAATAGTTGCATATATCTATTGGTAAACGAATTTCGTTGGGATGCAAACAGGATTGTTTTTCCATCGGCAGAAAAATCTCTAACTAAATCATTATAAGGATGCCACGTTAAACGCTTTGGTATGCCACCGTTTACAGGAACAATAAACACATCGGAATTGCCATCATATTGCGCATTGAAAGCAATCATGGAACCATCGGGCGAAAATATTGGATTCGATTCAATGCCTTCATCAATAGTTAATCGTGTAGGATTAGATCCATCCTTATTAGCTATCCAAAGATCTTCAGCATAAATAAAAGCAACATGAGTATCGCTTAATGCAGGTTGTTGCATGAGCCTTGTCTGTGCTTTCAAGTTATAACCTGAAAAAAAAATTATAAAAAGTAGTAGTACAGTAATCCTAGGAATTCTAAATATTATTAGGTTTTTCTGAATATTAATTGTATTGTTCATTGTTTTGTTCTAATGGTCCTTTAAATTTATTATAAAATTAATTTAAAAAAAAATTCTTTCAAATTCTTTTGATATAAGCTATTTTTACAATACAAAATAAAAAGTAAATGGCATTCAATATTGAAATGATCGAGAAAGTTTATAAGCAAATCAAAAATAAAGTTGATAAAGCTCGAACTATAAAACAAACTCCATTAACTCTCTCTGAAAAAATACTTTATGCCCATTTGTGGAATTCTGAATTAGATTCTCCTTTTAAAAGAGGAGAGGACTATGTTGATTTTGCTCCCGATAGAATAACTTGTCAAGATGCAACTGCTCAAATGGCATTATTGCAATTTATGCAAGCTGGAAAAAATAAGGTAGCCGTTCCAACAACCGTTCATTGTGATCACTTAATTCAGGCATCTCTTGGAGCGACTAAAGATCTTCAGTCAGCACTAAATAGCAGTAATGAAGTATTTAATTTTTTAGAGTCCATTTCAAATAAATATGGAATAGGATTTTGGAAACCTGGTGCTGGAATAATTCATCAAGTAGTTTTGGAAAACTATGCATTTCCTGGTGGAATGATGATAGGGACCGATTCACATACTGTAAATGCTGGAGGATTAGGAATGATCGCTATTGGTGTGGGTGGAGCAGATGCTGTTGATGTTATGGCTGGCATGCCTTGGGAATTAAAATTTCCTAAATTAATAGGAATAAAACTTACCGGTAATTTATCAGGATGGACAGCCCCTAAAGATGTTATATTAAAAGTTGCTGGTATTCTAACTGTAAAAGGAGGAACTGGAGCAATTATTGAATATTTTGGGCCTGGTGCTGAATCTATGTCATGTACGGGAAAAGGAACTATATGTAATATGGGTGCTGAAGTTGGCGCGACCACATCTGCTTTTGGTTACGATGACTCAATGGAAAGATATTTAAGATCAACAGATAGAGATGATGTCGCTGATGCCGCAAATAAAGTAAAAGAACACCTAACCGCTGACCCTGAAGTATACCAAAATCCTGAAAAGTATTTTGATCAAGTTATTGAGATAAACTTATCAGAATTAATGCCTCATATAAATGGTCCATTTTCTCCAGATATTGCAACTCCAGTAAATGAAATGGCCGAAAAATCAAAAAAAAATGATTGGCCGTTAAAAGTTGAATGGGGATTAATTGGATCTTGTACTAACTCATCTTATGAAGATTTATCTAGAGCTGCTTCAATAGCTCAACAGGCTATTGACAAAGGCCTTGAGACTAAATCTGAATTAGGAATCAATCCTGGCTCTGAACAAGTAAGATTCACTGCAGACAGAGATGGATTCTTGGATATATTTGAAAATTTAAATGCGAAAATATTTACAAACGCTTGTGGACCTTGTATTGGGCAGTGGGCTAGAAAAGATGCAGCCCTACAAGAGAAGAATACAATAGTTCATTCTTTTAACAGGAATTTTGCTAAAAGAAATGATGGAAATCCAAATACCCATGCTTTTGTGGCTTCACCTGAAATGGTTGCAGCTATTGCAATTTCTGGAAAATTAGACTTTAATCCATTAACTGATTCTTTAATTAATTCTTCTGGAGAAAAAGTAATGCTTGAAGAACCAACAGGTTGGGAACTTCCCCCAAAAGGATTTGAAGTTAAAGATTCCGGATACTTAGAACCAATTTCTGATGGGTCTAAAATAAATATTACTATAAATAAAGAATCTAAAAGACTACAATTACTTGAACCGTTCAAACCTTGGGATGGTAAGAATATAACAAATGTTAGGTTATTAATAAAAGCTTTGGGTAAATGTACAACTGATCATATTTCAATGGCAGGTCCATGGTTAAAATTTAGAGGGCATCTAGACAATATTTCGAATAATTGTTTAATTGGTGCTGTTAATGCTTTTAATAAAAAAACAAATTTTGTAAAAAATCAATTAAACGGCGAATACCAAGGGGTTCCTGACGTTCAAAGAATATATAAAGAAAATAATATTGACACAATAGTAGTTGGTGACCATAATTATGGGGAAGGCTCTTCTAGAGAGCATGCTGCAATGGAACCTAGACATCTAGGAGTTAAGGTTGTGCTTGTTAAATCTTTTGCAAGGATTCATGAAACCAATTTAAAGAAACAAGGCATGCTAGGGATTACTTTTAATAATGAAAGTGATTACGACTTAATCCAAGAAGATGATTTGTTTAATTTTACTGATTTTGAATCCTTTAGTCCTGGCAAACAAATCAGCATTGAAGTAATTCATATAGATAAGTCTAAAGATTTAATTATAGCTAACCATACTTATAATGACCAGCAAATAGAATGGTATAAAGAAGGGTCTGCTTTAAACTTAATTAAGAAACAAAATTTGATGTAATTTTTATTCAGGTGCTAATTCAAAATGACAACCATCAATATCTTTATTGATTTGAATTTGACAACCTAATCTAGAATTACTTTTAACGTAGAATGCTTCAGAGAGCATAGCTTCTTCATTTAAACTTTTATTTTCTATTAGCAAATCTGAGTCAACATATACTTGACAAGAAGCACACATAGCCATACCACCACATATACCTTCAACAGGTAATTCATAGCTTTTACAAAGTTCCATAATATTCATATTCATATCTGTAGGAGCAGTCAAAGAATGTTTCTTTCCCTCTCTATCTATTATATGAATTGTAATATCTTTCAAGTAAATAAAAGTATAAAAAAAGGGGCTTTAAAGCCCCTTTTATAAAGTAAATATAAATTATTATTCTTTTCTTAAAGAAAACATGCTTAAGCGTATGTTTGGTTATTGCTAATAAAAAAAATTTGTAACAATTATAAAACAACTAAAGTATTAACATAATTAATTCATAAAAATGTTATAATTAAAAACAATTTTAAAATTATTAATTCATAAAAAGTAATATATATATAATAATATTAGTTCGTAAATTCAGATGTAAAATGAGATTTAAATATAATACATTGAAACACTATCTGTTCCACATGTCTTGCTCAAAATCAAGAATTTCTTTTTTAATTCTTTCTGATTCAAGAATGGACTCCAATCCAGGTTTTTTATAATCCTTTATTGACCTATCACCATAAATATTATCCTCTTTATATATATAGGAGCTGAATCTTCTAGAAACAAGCAGTTGATCAAAAGAAATTCTGTTAGCATTATTTATATCGTTAAACACTAATTCTTTATGTAATATTTTTCTAATACTTGGATACCATATCCAAAACAAATCAGTATTGTTTTTGCCATCGTCATCCTTAATGTTTTTACCAACAGGCATTATCCCTAAAAGCCTGTATCTCATCTCTCCTTGCCTTTTGTCAAAATACCACATTCCTTTTATTCTATAAGCCCTTATATCTATTGATTTCAGAACTTCAGGTTTCATAGCTACCCCATTAATCACTTCATTCAAATAAATAACTTCCATGACATCATTGTAAGTCATAGGATCTTTAAAATTGTCATTTCTATTAAAGTATAGTTTAGTAATGTTTTGGTTAACTATATTTTCTTTTAGAACTCTCCATAAAGACTTTCTGTTTCTCTCATAAGTTTCGTCATTAATAGGAAATAGTAAAGGAAAATTCAACCTTTCGTTTAAATCTATTTTTTCATAAACAATCCTTGACCAAAGAATATCTCTATCATCTATATAATCATATTCAAGGAAAGAATCATGATCAGATTGTATTTGATCAAGATTCTGAATTCCAATTTCTGCTGGATTATTAGCATTCAAAATATTAGACTGGCCAAAAATATTAGCACAAATCAAAATAAAAACACTACTAAAAACTATATTTTTTTTCATTCTAGTATTACTATAAAATCATTAACAGTATAATTAGGATTTACAAAATCTCCATCTTTTGCATTAGCTTTAATATTTGATATCCTTACCACAGTTCCCCTACCTAGACTATTTATATCTGCAACTGCTTCACTATTATTTCTAGCAGTATTACCCTTCACCGATTTTGAAGGAGAATTTCCTACTTTTATATCAAATGACGTAACTTCTATAACAAAATCGTATAAAAAGTCTTTTGGTTTATTACCAGTAATCATCCCATTGGCAAGGTATTTTTTAGAAATATTTTCTGTTGGTTTATAATATTTATCATTAACCCTAATAGATCCAAAACCTGGTGGCGGCTCTAAAATTCTAAACTCTCCACCATCAAATTGCTTTCTTTCACCATTTAATATACCTGACACCATTACTTTCATTGTTTTCTTAGAAAAATCACTGGAAGGTATCGCACCCCACAATCCTTTTGTTTGCTTAATAAATTTACCATTATTACTTGATGGAATTATAGTATTTTCAGCAACTCCTGGAATAGAAATTGAACTAGGATTTCTCAAACCTCTATAAAAAACTTTCATATTATCAGCTGACACAACTGCAAAATTTGGTTCTTCAATTACAACTATTTTTTGATTTACAGGAATTGAAATAGACTCTTGAGTATCTGCATTTTTTTTGGTAATAGTTCCAGATAATTCATATGTTCCAGGAGATGATAGTCTTTTGTTTAAAACTACTTTACCACTTTCAATATTATATTCACTTGGATTTAATAGTATTCCACTTCTACCTTTTAAATTTATAAATAATTCAACTTTATCAGGCCTAAAACTTTCATCTTTTTTACCCATTACAACAGCAGCATCAATTACATCACTTGTATAATAAACTGGCTTAGTTGTCTCAAGTAATGTTTGAAAGGTGCTGAAATTCAAACCCTTATTTTGTAAAGCATCTAAAATTTGAGTAAGCACTTTGTTTTCAACATACCTAATATCAGTCTGAATTTTAGTTAATTTAGAAATTGAAGCAATCATTGGAAATCCTTTATAATTATACTCTAAATAAGGCTGTAGAGTTCCTTCACTGGTAACTACATTTTCAGAATATTTAAATCTGTTATTTAAATCTAATGTTGTAAATGAAAAATCATAACCAACCTTAGTCTCTTTAAGACTTGCCTCCTCTTTTATTAAAATTTCATCCAAAATTGAATTAATTACAATAGGATAGTTTATAAACTTTTCAATAAATAAGTTGCCATTTTCAGTATTTCTATCTTTGATAAATAAATAGTTGTCCAAAACTTGAGAATTATCCATAATTTGATAATCTGTCATATTAATGATAGAGTCTCTATTAGATTTTACCTTAACTTCTTTTTGGAACTTTTTTGAATCAGAATTTATTAAAGAGTCTTTTATGGTCTGAATGAAATAATAAAAATCATTCGAAACCATTTTCATTTCACTTACCTTACTAGCTGCAATTTTATAATCTAAGTTTTCAGAATTTGAAGCTATTTGATCATAACTTACTTTTGATGAAGATTCTAATTCAAGAATAGAAGACTCCAAATCATCATTTAAAATACCTAGGGTGCCTAATACTTCTTTACTTATATTTAAAGCAAGCATAGCAATAAACACAAGATACATCATGTTTATCATTTTTTGTCTAGTATCTACTTTTTTTATAGCCATATTTACTTATTCATACCTGCAAGCATTGCACTATATTTTGCATTAAGCTCATTAATGATTGCTTTCATCTCGGTTAACTCTTCACCAAGTCCTTCAGGGATGTTCATAGAACCTGTAACCAAATTAACTTCGGTTAATGTTTTATTTAAGGAATCGTATAATTGATTGATATCCTCTAATTTAGACGCAGCAGAAGATAAATTTGCATTATAACTGTTTATGTTATCTTTTATATCTGTTGGAACGGAAAGGGCGCTTGTGGCAGCCGTAGCAGCATTAAGATTTTTATTTAATGATCCCAAACCGCTCACAGTCTGATCAACTGCTGCTTGAAGAGATTGTGTTTCTGCTTCAATAGTTTGTAATCCTTTATCTTCAAGAGAAGAATCTCCTGTCATATAACCTTGGATTCCAGAAATCGCAAAGATAATAGCTTCGGTAACTAAACCAATTGTAAGCATGGTATTTCCTGTAATAATTCCAGGAATTAAATCAGCATGTGTTATTTTTAGCAGTGCTCCAATAATTACAATTGATGCTCCAACTCCAAACATCAACTCAATTACATTTTCAGGTAAAAATTTTCTTTTATTATTCATTTTTTTAGAATTTAAATGATTAGAAATTGTATAACTTCAATAATTAAGACAATAACTATTCACAATAGTTTATTTAAAATATTTTATTAGGGTTTTGATTCAAACCTATATCCTCTCCTAAATAATCTTGAACTGTTCTAAAGCCAAGATAAGATCTCTTTTCGTCTTTATATTCATAATCTCTTGTACTAACTCTTAAAAAATAAGCTACATCTTTCCAAGAACCTCCTCTTATTACTTTTCTTAAATTAGTTGAATCTGAAATATTTGGATTCAAGCCTGAGTCAAAATTGTAAGAACCTTTATCATAAGAAGATTCTGTCCATTCAGAAACATTACCAGACATATTATAAAGTCCGTAATCATTAGGCCAATAAGATTTTGCTTCAACGGTATAAAGCGCATTATCAGAAGCATAATCTCCTCTATTAGGTTTAAAGTTAGCTAAAAAACATCCTTTAGAATCAATAGTATAGGGTCCACCCCAAGGGTAGGTTGCAGATTCTAAACCTCCTCTAGCAGCGTATTCCCACTCGGCTTCACTAGGTAATCTAAACGAAGCAACTCTTTGGCTTTTTTTCTTTTTAGACCTTTGATATTGATTTTTGTACATGGTTCTCCAATGAGCAAAAGCTTTTGCTTGTTCCCAAGAAACACCAACTACTGGGTAATCAGAATAAGCATCATGCCAGAAATAATCATTGTGCATTGGCTCATTATAGCTGTATAAAAAATCTTTAATCCAGGCGGTAGTATCTGGATATACAGAAATAGTTTTTTCTTTAAAGAAATTTTTTCTTGACTCACTATTAGACTTAATAGCAGCTTCAGCATCAAAAGTAGTATAGGTATATTCTATTTTTTTAGTATTAAAAGTTCTTTCAGCATTATAAGATTCTTCCTTAGGAAGAAAAAAGCCTGTACCCTCTTCAAATTCACCTTCCATCACTTGAGCATAAGCTAAATCTGGGTAATCTTCTCTTTCCCAAATAAGATCGGCATCATAATTTAATACAAAAGTATTTTTATCTGAGAAATCAATGCCTATTAGATTATCTTCCTTATACTTAACATAGCCTCCTTTTTCATCGTCTGGAATATCATCTTGAATTTCATATTTTGGATAAAACTGATTAATACTATTATCCATATCTAAATCTTCCTGAGAAGGAGCATCTCCTAAATCAAAAATTGCTCTTTTAGCTAAAGCATCTCTTACTACTGAATCTCTCACCCAGTTAACAAACTGCCTATACTCCCCATTAGTAATTTCTGTCTCATCCATATAAAATGCTTTAACAGAAACGGTACTTATTGGAGCATTTTGCAATTGAACCATGTCATCATCTGACATACCCATTAAAAAAGAACCACTGGGAATTAGAGTCATTCCGGATGGCTTATCAGGAAAAAACTTTTTGAATTTTAACCCAGTAAGTTCTCCTCTATCAGATTTAGAACATGATATTATAAATATCGAAATGACAAAAAATAAAAATATTTTTTTCATTAAAAATTTAATTTTATCCAACTTTGAGCTCATAAAAATAACAATATTTAATACACTAAACATAAACTTTGAATTTAATTATATAAAATTTCTTTTTAAACATATTAATAATTTATTTGAAATATTATTGTTACAAGCATCAAGATAGTCTTCATAGTTACATGGAATTAACGAAAAATCAATAGATTTATTGTTCTTTTCTAATAATTCAAACCACCATTTTTGACTTAGATCACTTTGATAAAATTTTATTTGATGATTCCCAATATCTATATGATAGTGTTTTCCCTTAAAATGTTCTGATTTTGGATCTTCTTCTATTCTCAAGCAAAATCCTTCAATAAAATACCAGACTGTTTGAGCTAATAAAGCATTCGAAATATCATTTTCAAAAATTTCAAAAATTCCTATAGTGGAAATTCTATTACTCAAACCTGCATATCTAGCTATAGAACATATCTGACTGCTTTCAAAACCGTTTGGATAATTATGAATAAAATTTAATTCAGAAGCTTTAATAGATCTAAAATCAATTGATAAAATATCTGTAAACCTTAAACTTGGCTCTACTAAATCTATTTTTCGGGCTATTTTCCCTAATCTATGAGATTCAAAATGTAACTTTTCTAGCAAATCAATTTCTTCTTGAGAATTTAAAAATGTTTGAAAACCTAAATTACAATAATGACTAAGTTTATTGTTTTCATCCATTATTATTTTGGACATATAAGATGTCGATTCAAAATCATTTTTAACCTGACCAAAATCAAATTTATTATCAATGGAAGTTAAATTTACATACTTTCCAATAGTTGCATAAGTTTGATAAATTGGAAATGATAAATCTTGAGTTCCTCCTATAAAAAAGGATATTATATTTTTCTTTAATAGTGTTTCATTAATAGTCTTAACAGCATAGTATGTGTCCGAAATACTTTCTCCATTAATGACATCACCCATATCAATGATATTGACTTTCCAATTTCCAAAATAAAGAGAATAAAACTCCCTTCTAAATGAATTAAGATCTATATACTTTTTTTCTTTTGATTTGCGAGATTCTTTTAAACCAATAATAGCAATATCAATATTATTTAAATTTGATGCTTTAGAATTATAAAAAGAAATACTTTTACCTATTGCTAAAGGAGATAATTTTTTATTAAAATCTATTATAGATTGATTAACTGGTAAAAGATACTCATCTATCATTTTTATTTTTTAGATTTAAAAGAAGATTTCTTCTTTTTCTTCTTTTTCTTCTTTTGAAATAAAATTTTGACATCATCTATAGTAAACTTATCTACATCAGTTCCTTTAGGTAGTTCTACTTTAAATTTTCCTTTAATAACATTGAATCTTCCCCATCTAGCTTTCTCAATTCTAATTCCTTCATCTTCCCATATTCTAACAAGTTTTTCTGCTTCTTTTTTCTTTTTATCTTCAATTAAATTGACGCAATCTTCTTGAGATAAATTATCGAAATCATAGCTCTTATTAACATTAATAAATAATCCTTTCCATTTTATAAATGGTCCAAATTTTCCTTTACCTTTATTAACATCATGACCTTCATAATTGCTTATCGGAGCATCTGCTCTTCTTTTTTCTAAAATTAATTCAATTGCCTGGTCTAATGAGATTTGCAAAGGATTTAAACCTTTAGGTAAAGAAACAAAAAGGTTATTATGTTTAATATATGGTCCATACCTGCCGGTATTTGATTCTATTTTTTCATTTTCAAAATCACCTAAATAACATGGTAACTTAAAAAGTTCTAAAGTTTCTTCTAAAGTAATTTTACTTATTTTTTGTTCTGGCAAAAGTCCAGCAAAAATTAGCTTATCTTCTTCATCGACACTTCCAATCTGAGCCATAGGTCCAAATTTACCTAATCGAACACTGACTTTTCTTCCCGAAACAGGATCAGTACCTAATATTCTTTCTCCAGATTCTCTAGAAGCATTCTTTATAACATCTTCAACTATTGGATGAAAAGAAGAATAAAAATCTTTTAACATATTAGTCCACTCTTTTTCTCCATTTGCAATTTTGTCAAAATCTTCTTCCACACTAGCAGTAAAATTATAATTCAATATGTTTTGAAAATTATTGACTAAAAATTCTGTAACTATAATTCCGACTTCAGTAGGAACTAATTTTCCTTTATCAGATCCTGTAGTTTCTTTACTTGTTTTGGACTGAATAGATCCATTTTGCAAAACAAGCTCCCTATACTCTCTTTCATTTCCTTCGAATGAACCTTTAACAACATATTTTCTATTTTGAATAGTTGTAATTGTTGGTGCATAAGTAGATGGTCTTCCAATTCCCAGTTCTTCTAATTTTTTTACGAGTGCTGCCTCAGAATATCTATATAAAGGACGAGAAAATTTTTCAGAAGCAATCATTTTTATATTATTTAAACTTTCGCCTTGTGAAAGAGCAGGTAATATTCCGCTATTTTCTTCATCATCATTGTTATCTACTCCATCAATATATAGTTTTAAAAAGCCGTCAAATTTTATTACTTCACCGTTAGCGCTAAATTCATTATTATAATTATTTGATGCTATTTTAAAAGTTGTTCTTTCAAGAATTGCATCACTCATTTGAGAAGCAACAGTTCTTAACCATATTAACTTATATAATTTAGACTGGTCAAATTCCATATTAACTTCCTTATTTTCAAAATTAGTTGGTCTTATAGCCTCGTGAGCTTCTTGAGCTCCTTTATTCTTGTTTTGAAAATTTTTTCTTCTTGAATATTGCTCTCCATAATTATTTTTAATTACAGCCTCAATAGATTTCAATGCATCATCTGATAAATTAACACTATCAGTTCTCATATAAGTAATATTCCCTGACTCGTACAGCCTTTGAGCAGCTAACATAGTCCTGCTAACGTTAAAACCTAACTTTCTTGAAGCTTCCTGCTGTAAGGTTGAAGTAGTAAAAGGAGCAGATGCTGATTTTTTAAAAGGAGTTTTATCAATAGATAAAATGCTGAAATTTGAATTAATACTTTTTTCTAAAAAACGATTAACTTCTTCCAATGAGGAAAAACTACCAACATGCTGAGCGGTAAACTCTGCATTGTTTGAATTCTTAAACCTAGCTAAAACTTTAAATGATGAAATTGGTATGAAATCATTAATTTCTTTTTCTCTATCAACTAAAAGTCTTACAGCAACAGACTGTACCCTTCCAGCTGAAAGTCCACCCTTGACTTTTCTCCATAATATTGGTGAGATTTCAAATCCAACGAGCCTGTCAATGACTCTTCTAGCTTGCTGGGCATTGACTAAATTGTAATTTATTTCTCTAGGATTGTCAATTGCTTTTAAAATAGCACCCTTTGTTATTTCACGAAAAACTATTCGTTTAGTTTTATCTTTATCAAGCTTTAAGCTTTCAAACAAATGCCAAGCTATAGCCTCACCTTCTCGATCTTCATCACTTGCTAACCATACAAAATCAGCAGCTAATGCCTTCTTCTTTAATTCCCTAACAACATCTTTTTTGTCTTTAGGTATTATATATTTAGGTTTAAAATCATTATCTACGTCAACTCCTAATTCTTTTGATGGCAAATCAGAAATGTGCCCATAACTTGAAAAAACTTTAAAATCGCTTCCTAAATATTTTTCAATAGTTTTTGCCTTGGCAGGAGATTCAACAATTACTAAGTTTTTAAACATTTGCATTGAAATTTAAGATCACAAAAGTATATTATTTTTTTTATTTCTTTTTTTATTACACTAAAAATGACTTATTACTAACTAAAGTATTTACTAAAATTACAATTGAAATAATAGCAATAATCCCTTTTAATCCTCTCAAATAACAATTATTAGTAACTAAAAATATTACTGACATATTGTCATAATTTGATTTTAATATTATATTTGCGTCAGATTATAATAAAAAGATCTATGAGCATTGGATTTGAAACTAAAAATGAAATATTAAAAACTGATAAAGAAAAGAATATTTCTAAAAAATTTTATATAGAGAGCTACGGATGTCAAATGAATTTTGCAGATAGTGAAGTAGTGGCATCTATAGTATCTAACCATGGATATAATTCAACAACAAATTTAAATGATGCTGATTTAATATTATTAAACACTTGTTCAATAAGAGAAAAAGCTGAGCTTACTGTCAGAAAAAGATTAGAGAGTTTTAATAAATTAAAAAATAATAATAAAAATTTAAAAGTTGGCGTTCTTGGATGTATGGCTGAACGTTTAAAAAATAAATTTTTAGACGAAGAAAAAATTGTTGATTTAGTTGTCGGGCCTGATGCCTACAAAGATCTTCCAAACCTACTTGAAGAAATAAATGAAGGAAGAAATGCAGTAAATGTTCTTTTGTCAAAAGAAGAAACTTATGGAGACATTAGTCCTGTACGTTTATCATCAAATGGAGTAAATGCTTTTGTATCTATAACAAGAGGGTGTGATAATATGTGTACCTTTTGCGTTGTACCTTTTACAAGAGGAAGGGAAAGAAGCAGAGATCCTAAAAGTATTTTAAAAGAAATTCGAAAATTAGTCGATTCTAATTATAAAGAAGTTACTTTATTAGGACAAAATGTAGATAGTTACCTATGGTATGGCGGAGGTTTAAAAAAGGATTTTAAAAAAATTAGTGATTTAAGAAAAAAGACTTCTATAGATTTTTCAAAATTATTGAAATTAGTTGCTGAATCCTTTCCAAAACTCAGAATACGATTTTCAACATCAAATCCTCAAGACATGAGTTTAAGTGTGATTAATACGATGTCTAATTATGAAAACATCTGCAACTACATTCATCTCCCGGTTCAATCAGGCAGTGATAAAGTATTAAAAGCAATGAATAGACAGCATACTAGAGAAGAATACTTGACACTAATTAAAGAAATTAGAAAAGCTATTCCTGATTGCGGAATTTCTCATGATATGATAACTGGTTTCCCTAATGAATCTGCAAAAGACCATAAGCTTACTCTAGATTTAATGAAACAAATAAAATATGATTTTGGCTATATGTTCAAATACTCTGAAAGACCCGGAACTTATGCAGATAAAAAATTTGATGATAATGTAGCTGAAGAAATAAAAAAAGCTAGGTTACAAGAAATAATTGACTTACAACAAAAACATAGTAATTACAGAACTATGCAATATATTGGAAAAGTTGTAGAAGTTTTAATTGAAAAAGAATCCAAAAAATCGAATATTCAATGGAGTGGAAGAAATCAACAAAATACTGTTGTAGTATTTCCAAAAGGAATTTACAATATAGGAGATTTTGTTGATGTGATTATTAATGACTGTACTTCAGCAACATTGATGGGTTTAGCTATAGATTACTCAAAAAAATAAATTATGGAATCCTCAACAATAAATATTAAACAACGTTTTGGAATAATTGGAAATGATCCAATTTTAAATAGATCAATTGAAAAAGCAATGAGAGTGTCTCCAACTGATATTTCTGTACTTGTTACTGGAGAAAGTGGGGTAGGAAAAGAAAGTTATCCTAAAATAATACATCAACTTTCTCATAGAAAACATAATAAATACATTGCTGTAAACTGCGGAGCTATACCAGAGGGAACTATTGACTCCGAACTATTTGGTCATGAAAAAGGAGCATTTACTGGTGCAGCTAATAGTAGAAAAGGGTATTTTGAGGTAGCAGATGGAGGTACAATTTTTCTTGATGAAGTTGGAGAGTTACCGTTAACTACTCAAGTGAGACTTTTAAGAGTATTAGAAAATGGAGAATTTATTAAAGTTGGATCATCTGATGTACTAAAAACTAACGTAAGAATTGTAGCGGCTACAAATTTAGATATGGAAGAGGCTATACAAAAGGGTAAGTTTAGGGAAGACTTATATTATAGACTGAGTACTGTAGAAATTAAAATTCCACCTTTAAGAAACAGAAAAGAAGATATTCATTTGTTATTCAGAAAATTTGCAAGCGATTTTGCAAAAAAATATAACATGCCTACCATCAGACTAGATGATAGTGCACAAAAATTATTGAATCTATATCGTTGGAATGGAAATATCCGTCAACTAAAAAATGTAGCAGAGCAATTATCTGTTCTTGAAGAAAAAAGAGATATTTCTATTTCTCTTCTTCAAACTTATTTACCTGATTTCCATTCAACATTACCTGCAGTAATAAACAAAAATAGTTCATCAAGTGATTTTTCAAATGAAAGAGAAATACTTTATAAAATTCTCTTTGACATGAAAAAAGATTTAAATGATTTAAAAAAAATTACAAATCATTTAAAAAATGATAATAGATCTGTCAATTATAAAGAGGAAGAAATTAATGTTTTTGAAAAATTACATAAAGAAAAATCAAGTAACGACGATAAGGGTGCTGAATTAATTGAAATTAAAGAAAAAGAATCTATTTTTAATGTTTCAAATTCGCCTGAAGATAAATATCATTTCGCAGAAGAAATAAATGAAGAGGAAACCTTATCTATTCACGATAAAGAATTAGAGTTAATAATTAAAGCGTTAGAAAGAAACAATGGTAAGAGAAAAGCTGCTGCAATTGAGCTGGGCATTTCTGAAAGAACACTTTACAGAAAAATTAAACAACATGACATTGAACTTTAATATTAGAATTAAGATTTACTATATTATAGGTGCATTTCTTATTTTAGGTTGTGGAAGCTACTCATTTACAGGAGCTTCAATTCCAGAAGGTACTGAAACTTTTCAAGTGAATTATTTTGAAAATGATGCTGGAAATAATATTGGTTCAATCTTTGAACCTGGACTTGACAGAGATTTTACATTAGCTCTTCAAAACATCTTACAGAATCAAACTAATTTACAATTAGTTTCTATAGACGGAGACCTTATATATGAAGGCGAAATTATTGAATACAGGGTCAGTCCTATGACAGCTACTTCTAATCTAACTGCATCACAAAATAGACTAAGCGTTGGGATAAATGTTAGATTTATTAATATAAAAAAAGAAGAAGATAACTTTGAAAGAAGATTCTCTTTTTATTATGATTATCCAGCTGAAGTTCAATTACTTAATGTAAAATCTGAAGCACATAATATTATTTTTGAAAGAATAACTCAAGATATTTTTAATGCCTCTTTAGCAAAATGGTAACATTAAACAAAAACAGCTTTTCTGATTTAGTGAAAAATTCAAAAAAAATTACTTTGGATGAAAGTATTTCTATCAAAAAAATCATAAAACAATATCCTTATTTTCAAATTGCAAGAATAATTGAATTAATAGGTCTTAAAAAACATAATAGCCTTAGATTTAATAAAGTTTTAAGAGATTGCGCTATTTATTCAACTGATAGAAGTGTTTTGTATGATATTATAGAGCATGAAGAGATTGATCTAAATAGTAAATCGTATGATACTATAAATGTTTTGTCTTCTGAAAAAACTAAAAATTCTTTTATAGAATGGTTAAAGATTACTAAACCAGTTTTAAAGAAAACAAAAAACAACAACGAGACTTTGATAAGTAATTTTTTAAAAATAAATCATAAGATTTCACCAAATACATCTAAGTCTAATGATAATTTAGCAAATGATTTTAAGCTTAGTAAAAAAGAGTACATGACAGAAACACTGGCAAAAATTTATTTTGAACAAAAAAAATTCAATGAAGCTATTAAGGCTTATGAAATTCTTTGCTTGAAATATCCAGAAAAAATCAGTTTATTTGCAGATCAGATAAAAATCATAAAAAATAGTTTAAAAAAATAAATAATAATTATGAGCAGTTTTTCAATATTTTTAGTCTTAATACTTTCAGTATCATTTTTATTAATTTTAGTAATTATGGTCCAAAATCCTAAAGGAGGAGGTCTGTCATCTTCATTTGGAGGAGATTCTCAACAATTGGGTGGTGTAAAAAAAACAACTGATTTTCTTGATAAAAGCACATGGGTGTTAGCTGGAATATTATTAATACTAATATTATTATCAAACCTTACCGTAAAAAAAAATACAGAAAATATTGATTCAAAACTTTTAAACCCTAATGATATTGAATCGACTATTCCTGAAGCTTTACCTGAAGATATTCCTTTGGAGATTCCAGTTAAAGATTAAGACTTGAAGCTAATTTTCAATGTCACTCTGTCATTTTGTAAAGTATAATATTATCAATTTGACAGTTTAATTAATTTGGCACGATTGATGTAAAATAATTTAAAAATAAATCTTAAAATAATGAGTAAATTAAACATTAAACCATTGGCTGACCGAGTGTTAGTTGAACCTTTAGAGGCAGAGACAAAAACTGCTTCTGGAATCATTATCCCCGATTCTGCTAAAGAAAAACCTCAAAAAGGTAATGTAGTAGCAGTTGGACCTGGGACAAAAGAAAATCCTATCACAGTTAAAGTTGGTAATTCTGTTTTATACGGAAAATACTCTGGAACTGAACTTAAACTAGAAGGTAAAAATTATTTGATAATGCGAGAAAGTGATATTCTTGCAATTGTTTAAACTTATAAAATAAATAAAATGGCAAAAAAAATTCAATTTGATGTAGAAGCTAGAGAAGGACTAAAAAAAGGTGTAGATGCTTTAGCTAACGCTGTCAAGGTTACGTTAGGTCCTAAAGGTAGAAATGTTATTGTAGGAAAATCTTTTGGAGGTCCTCAGATAACTAAAGATGGTGTAACAGTTGCTAAAGAAATAGAACTAGAAGATCCACTTGAAAATATGGGAGCTCAAATGGTTAAAGAAGTTGCTTCTAAAACAAACGATCTTGCTGGAGATGGAACTACTACAGCTACCATATTAGCTCAAGCAATTGTTAGAGAAGGTTTAAAAAATGTAACAGCTGGTGCAAATCCTATGGATTTAAAAAGAGGTATAGATAATGCTGTAGAAGCCGTAGTTGCTGAACTAAACAAGAACTCAGAAACAGTAGGAAATTCTTCTGATAAAATCAAACAAATTGCTTCAATTTCAGCAAATAATGATGAAGCTATCGGATCATTAATTACAGAAGCATTTGAGAAGGTTGGTAAAGAAGGTGTAATTACTGTTGAAGAAGCGAAAGGGACTGATACTTATGTTGATGTTGTTGAAGGGATGCAGTTTGATAGAGGATACCTATCTCCTTACTTTGTTACAAATTCAGAAAAAATGGAATCTGATCTTGAATCTCCGTATATTTTACTTTATGACAAAAAGATTTCTGCTATGAAAGATCTTTTACCTGTATTGGAGCCCGTTGCTCAAAGTGGTAAACCATTACTTGTAATTGCTGAAGATGTAGATGGTGAGGCTTTAGCTACTTTAGTTGTAAATAAACTAAGAGGTTCATTAAAAATTGCTGCTGTTAAAGCTCCAGGATTTGGAGACAGAAGAAAAGCAATGCTGGAAGATATCGCTATTCTAACTGGAGGAACTGTAATTTCGGAAGATAGAGGGCTTACTTTAGAAAATACTACTATTGAAATGCTAGGTTCAGCTGAAAGAGTTACTATTGACAAAGATAATACTACCCTTGTAAATGGAGCTGGGGACAAAGAAACTATTAGAGCAAGAGTTAGTCAAATTAAAGCACAAATAGAAACTACTACATCGGATTATGATAAAGAAAAACTTCAAGAAAGACTTGCGAAATTAGCAGGTGGAGTCGCTGTTTTATATGTAGGTGCTGCTTCAGAAATTGAAATGAAAGAGAAAAAGGATAGAGTTGATGATGCTTTACATTCTACTAGAGCTGCAGTTGAAGAAGGAGTTGTTGCTGGTGGTGGAGTTGCATTATTAAGAACTAGAAAAGTTCTTGAGAAACTTACAAATGATAATTTAGATGAAGTTACGGGTATCCAAATTATTTCACGAGCTATAGAAGCTCCTCTTAGAATAATTGTTGAAAATGCTGGAGGGGAAGGATCTGTTGTTGTTGCAAAAGTTCTTGAAGGAAAAGGTAATTTTGGATACGATGCTAAATCTGAAACTTTTGTAGATTTGTTAAAACAAGGAATAATCGATCCTACAAAAGTTACTAGAATTGCACTAGAAAATGCAGCCTCAGTTGCTGGAATGATTCTAACAACAGAGTGTGCTCTAGTTGATATAAAAGAAGATACTCCTGCAATGCCTCCAATGGGTGGTGGTGGAATGCCAGGAATGATGTAAAATCATAAATTAAAAACTAAACTGCCCTAATTAAATTAGGGCAGTTTTTTTATGTATAATTCAGACTTTAATAAAATTAAAAGAATTACAAAGAATCTAGATCTTGAAACTAGTCTAAATTCAATTTGCTCATACTTAGAAAGCACTATAAATGGATACGATTGGGTTGGATTTTATTTTCATAATGAAATAAAAAAAGAGCTTGAATTAAAAGCATATTCTGGAATACCTACACAACACACTAAAATTCCTTATGGTAAAGGCATTTGCGGACAAACAGCAGAATCAAACAAGCATATGATAGTTGCTGATGTTTTAAAAGAATCTAATTATATTTCTTGTAACATAAATGTAAAATCAGAAATTGTTGTTCCTGTTTTTATTAAAAATATAAATGTTGGTCAAATTGATATTGATTCAAATATCCCAAATAGATTTTCAAAAATTGATTTAGAATTTTTAACTAGAATCAACAATTTAGTATCAGAAAAATTATTAAAATAAATATAATTTTCTAATTTGTTTATTTTAAAAAAAACCTACTTTTATACTTCATTTTTATATCCATTAAATATGTTACAAATAAAATCTGCTTTAATTTCAGTATTTGATAAAAACGGATTAGAACCAATAGCAAAAAAGCTTCATTCTTTAGGAGTTAAAATTTATTCAACTGGTGGAACAGAACATTTATTAAATAAGCTTGAAATTCCTGTTGTTAAAGTAGAAGATATTACTAGCTATCCATCTATTTTAGGGGGAAGGGTTAAAACATTACACCCTAAAATTTTTGGCGGAATATTAAATAGAAGTGATAATGAAAATGACATAGCTGATATCGAAAAATATAATATTCCTAATATAGATTTAGTAATCGTTGATTTATATCCATTTGAAAAAACAGTAGCTTCTGGAGAAAGTGAAGAAAATATAATTGAAAAAATTGATATTGGAGGAATCTCTTTAATTAGAGCTGCTGCAAAAAACTTTAAAGACGTTATTTGTGTATCATCAAAGAATGACTATGATTACTTTTTATCAAAACTTGATGAAGGATCAGGTAAAATTAATGAATCTTTAAGCAGAGAATTTGCAGCTAAAGCATTTAATATTTCATCCCATTATGATACAGCTATATTTAATTATTTTAACAAAGAAAGCAACAATTTTAAGACTAGTTTTCAAAATGGAAGAATCCTAAGATATGGCGAAAACCCACACCAAAAAGGAATTTTTTATGGAGATTTTAATTCTATTTTCACTCAGGCTAATGGAAAAGAACTGTCTTATAATAATTTTCTTGATATTGATTCTGCTATTAATATAATGAATGAGTTTCAATTAGATTCGCCAACATTTGCCATTTTAAAACATAATAACGCTTGTGGTTTAGCAATAAGAAACTCATTGCTAGAAGCCTATAAGGATGCATTAGCTGCAGATCCAGTTTCAGCTTTCGGAGGGGTTTTAATTTCAAATAAATTAATTGATTTATCAACTGCAGAAGAAATTAATAAATTATTCTGTGAAGTTGTTATTGCACCCAGTTATGAAAAAAAAGCTCTGGAATTATTATGCACAAAGAAAAATAGGATCATCCTAATTAAAAAAGAGACTAAATTAAGTAATGATTCAATCAGAACATGTTTAAATGGAGTTTTATACCAGGGTAAAGACAATATTACTGATACTAAATCTAACTTTAAAACATGTACAATTAAACATCCAACTGAAAAGGAAATTCAAGACATGATTTTTGCATCAAAAATATGTAAGCATACAAAATCAAATACTATAGTTTTGGTGAAAGACAAACAGTTGATTAGTTCAGGAACTGGTCAGACTTCTAGGGTTGACGCATTAAAACAAGCTATTGAAAAATCTATCAATTTTAGTTTTGATTTAAATGGTGCTGTAATGGCTAGTGATGCTTTTTTTCCATTTCCAGATTGTGTTGAAATAGCTCATAATCAAGGTATTTCTTCTGTAATTCAACCTGGTGGATCTATTAAAGATAACTTGTCTATTGATTATTGTAATAAAAATAACTTATCAATGGTTTTAACTGGAACACGTCATTTTAAACATTAATTTTATTAACTTGTAATACACTTAAAAATTATGGGATTTTTTGATTTTTGGACTGAATCTATAGCAATTGATCTTGGCACAGCTAATACACTTATTATACATAACGATAAAGTAGTAGTGGACAGTCCTTCAATAGTTGCTATTGACAAACGAACAAATAAAATTATTGCTGTTGGAACTGAAGCCAGTTTAATGCAAGGCAAAACTCACGAAAACATTAAAACAGTTAGACCTTTAAAAGATGGTGTAATAGCTGATTTTAACGCTTCTGAGCAAATGATAAGTTTGCTGATTAAAAGCATTCCTGCTTTAAAGAAAAAATTTTTTACTCCAGCTCTTAAAATGGTAATTTGCATTCCATCAGGTATTACAGAAGTTGAAATGAGAGCTGTCAGAGAGTCTGCTGAAAGAGTAAATGGAAAAGAAGTGTATTTAATTCATGAACCAATGGCAGCAGCAATTGGAATTGGTGTAGATATAATGCAGCCAAAAGGGAATATGGTTGTTGATATAGGAGGAGGCACAACTGAAATAGCTGTAATTGCATTATCAGGAATAGTTTGTGATAAATCCGTTAAAGTAGCTGGAGATGTTTTTACAGGTGATATAATCTATTACATGAGAACGCAGCATAACTTATTTATTGGAGAAAGAACTGCTGAGAAAATTAAAATTAATATAGGATCCGCTTCAGAAGAACTTGAAAGTCCTCCTGATAACATTTCTGTACAAGGAAGAGACTTGCTGACTGGTAAACCTAAAGAGATTACACTAGGGTATCGTGAAATTGCAAAAGCGCTCGATAAAACAATTTTAAGAATTGAGGACGCTGTAATGGATACATTATCTCAAACTCCACCAGAACTCGCTGCAGATATTTATAATACAGGTATTTATTTAGCAGGTGGTGGATCTATGCTTAGAGGTTTAGACAAAAGACTTTCTCAAAAAACAGATTTACCAGTTTTTATTGCTGAAGATCCTCTAAGAGCAGTTGTTAGAGGAACAGGCATAGCCTTAAAAAACATAGATAGATATAAAAGTGTCTTGGTGAAATAGATTATAATTATGCAACGAATCATTGATAGCATCTTAGCAAAAAAAGATGTTTTAGTTTTTTTAATTCTGTTGTTATTTTCTCTTTATTTAATCACTAATTCTAATTTCTATCATAAAGCAAAAATTTTAAAAGTATCCAATAATTTCACTAATCTTATTTTTGATGAATATTCCTACTTAAATGAATATTTTAGGTTAGAAGATTATAATGATGCATTAATTAAAGAAAATGTAAGATTACATAATGAATTGCAAAATTTTAAATCTATAAATATAGATAGTTCGTTATTAAAAAAAGATTTCATTTATAGTAATGCTAAAATTATTTCAAATAATATTTCTTTATTAAAAAACTATTTAATAATAAATAAAGGGAGTATCGATGGTGTTGTAAGGGAAATGGGAATTATAAGTTCAGAAGGAATTATAGGGATTGTAGATGAAGTCTCTGAAAACTACTCTTCTGTTATGTCTATACTAAATTTAAACTTAAAGATTAATGCCAAAGTTAAAAGAACCTCACATTTTGGTAGTTTAGAATGGGAAGGATTAGATATAGACATACTTATTCTAAAAGATATCCCTAAAACAGCTAAAATTAATATTGGAGACAGTGTAGTAACTGGTGGAATGTCAGCAATTTTTCCAGAAAATATTAAAATAGGAATTGTATCAAACGTAAGCACAAATAATAATTCAGACAATTACTTAAGAATAGAAATTAAACTTCATAATGACATGTCAAAACTTAGGAATATATACCTATTATCAAGTTTATTTAAGAATGAAATTGAGCAGCTAAAAACAAAAAATCAATGAATAACTTATATTTTTCAATAATCATTAGATTTGTAATGTTAGTTTTATTACAAGGCTTGATTTTTAATAGGTTTGATTTATTTGGTACATATGACCCATATATATGCTTGGTATTTATTTTAATATTTCCTATTAAAATTAACAGAATAGCATTTCTAATTATATGTTTCTTTTTCGGAATTATTTTAGATTTATTTTCTAATTCATATGGAATTAATGCTGCTGCATGTTTGTCTATTGCATTTTTAAGACCCTTTATATTAAATTTTGTTTTTGGATCTTTTTTCGATCCTCATGGAGTTAAAATGATGAAACATTATTTTAATGATTCATCAATATATCAAAAAATAATTTATCTTTTTACAATAATATTTATACATCATCTTATTTTATTTTCATTAGAGATTTTCTCAATAAATCACTTTAATTTAATTTTTATAAAAACTCTAAATACTTCAATTTTATCATTTATTTTCTGTTCAACTTTTATATATCTTTTAGTTCAAAATGAAAAATAAACTATTTCCAATATTAATTATTTCAACCAGTATCTTATTTGTTTTAAGATTATTTTGGGTGCAGTTAATAAATATTAATGATGTACAGCTTTCAAATAAAAATTCAGTTCAAAGAATCTATAACTACCCTGAAAGAGGTTATATTTTTGATAGAAACAATAATCTATTAGTTGAGAATAAGCCTTATTATGATTTAATGATAATTCCTAAAGATTTAAAAGAAATTGACACAATTGAATTCTGTAAAATATTAAAAATTGAAAAAAGCATTTTAATTGAAAAAATTGATAAATCTAAAAAATTCTCATACATCAAGCCCTCTGCATTTTTATCTCAAATTTCAAAATCTGATTATGCTATCATTCAAGAAAAACTATGGAAATACAAGGGTTTTTATATTCAAAGAAAATCAAATAGAAACTATCTTTTAAATTCAGCTTCAAACATATTAGGATATATAAGTGAGGTTAATGATTACGAAATAAAAGATAATAGTTATTACGAGTCAGGTGAATTAATTGGAAGACAAGGTGTAGAAAAAGCTTACGAAAAACAGTTAAGAGGAACAAAAGGAGTAAGCTATTATCAAAAAGATAAGTTTAATAGAATAACAGGATTGTATAAGGAAGGGATTTATGATACAATTTTTAGCCCTGCAAATGACATTACCTTAACAATAGATTTAAATCTCCAAACCTATGGAGATTCTTTAATGATAAATAAATTTGGTAGTATTATAGCTATTGAACCTAATAGTGGTGAAATCTTATCTCTTATTAATGCCCCTACATTTGATCCTAATTTACTTATAGGACGAGATAGATCAAAAAATTATATAAATTTAAAAAATGATACTATAGGGAAGCCTTTATTTGATAGAGGACTTCAAGGTCAATACCCTCCTGGCTCAACATTTAAATTAGTAAATGCACTAATCGCTTTACAAGAAAATGTTATAAATGAAAAAACGATTATTTTATGTAATCTAGGGCATTATTATTCCAAAAATAGATTTATGAAATGTCACTGTGAAATAGGGACAAGAAATAACTTAAATAAAGCGATTTATAACTCTTGCAATACTTATTTTGCAAATATATACAAACAAACTATTGAAAAATTTCCTAACGCTGGAGCCGGTATAGATCATTGGAAAGAACACGTTAGTAGTTTTGGCCTTGGCAATTACTTAGGATACGATCATCCCACTGGAAGTCCAGGTTTAATCCCTGATTCAAAATATTATAATAAATGGTATCCTAATGGTAAATGGAAAGCTGCAACTACAATTTCAAATGGAATAGGTCAAGGAGAAATACTTACTACTCCAATACAGTTAGCAAACCTAACTGCTACCATAGCAAATAGAGGATGGTTTAAAACACCACACTTAGTTAAAGCAATTAGCAATAATTCTATTACTAAAGATTTTACAATAAAAAGACATACAACAATAGATTCAATTCATTATGAAAAAGTAATTCAAGGAATGTTTAATGTAATAGAAAAAGGTAGTGCGCAAAATGCTAAAATTAAAGGAATTAATGTTGTGGGGAAAACTGGTACTGCAGAAAACTTTATCAAAATTAATGGTAAAAGGCTCCAATTAACAGATCATTCTATTTTTATTGGTTTTGCTCCAAAAAACAATCCGAAAATAGCGATTGCTGTGTTTATTGAAAATGGTTATTGGGGAACACGATGGGCCGCGCCTATAGCTAGCTTAATGATGGAAAAATATTTAAATAAAAAAATTAACAGAAAGTACTTAGAAAACTATATTATTAATGGAAATTTAATGGAAGAATATCTAAAGCCTTATTTAAACTCAAATTTTAAAATAAATGAGTAAAATGAATATAAAGAAGATTGATTGGCTAAGTATAGTTATACTTTGTTTCTTAATTTTACTAGGACTAATTAACATATATTCATCAGCTCATACAAACTTACTTGACTCTATGTTTTCCTTGAAACATCCTTTCGGAAAACAATGTTTATTTATTATCGCTTCAATTATTTTATTTTTTTTAGTTCAACTATTCCCTTTTAAATTTTTTGAAAAATTTGCTAGTATATCTTATGTTTTATCCATAATATCATTACTGGGTTTATTTGTATTTGGCAAAAGTATATCTGGAGCAACGGCTTGGTATCAAATTTTTGGATTTGGAATTCAACCAAGTGAATTCGCTAAGCCAATAACTGCTCTTGCATTGGCTAAATACTTAAGTGATTTTAACTCAAATATTAAAACAATTAAAACTCAATTCTATTCTTTTTTAATTATTTTAATTCCTATTATATTGATTTTTTTACAAGGTGATCCAGGAACAACTTTGGTATTTTTAAGTTTTTTTTTAGTGTTTTATAAAATTGGGCTTCCTTCAATATATCTGAATTTATTTATTGGATTTATTGGATTATTTTTTCTTACAATTCTTTTTAATAAACAAATAATAATTATATCTATCTTTTTCCTATCTCTTTTATTAATCTCCTACATGAAAAGAAAGAAAAAATCGATAAAAAAAATTATAATGTATAGTTTTGTTTTTTCAGCTTTTACCTTATCAGTTGACTTTATTTTTAATAATATTTTTGAACAACACCATAGAGATAGATTCAATATTGTAATGGGTTTACAAGAAGATAATAGAGGTGTTGGTTATAATACTAATCAGTCTAGAATAGCATTTGCTTCGGGAGGTTTTTTTGGAGAAGGATTTTTGGAAGGTTCTCAAACTAAAGGAAGCTTTGTTCCTGAGCAGCATACCGATTATATATTTTCAACAGTTGGTGAAGAATGGGGGTTTTTAGGAGCTAGTTTAGTGATTTTTCTATTTTCTTATTTAATGCTTAGAATATCTAAAAGAGCCGAGCTTCAAAGAAATTTATTTAGCAAAATATTTGCCTATTCTACAGTAACTATAATATTCACTCACTTTTTTATAAATATCGGAATGGTTCTAGGTTTAGTCCCTACTATTGGAATTCCTTTACCATTCTTTAGTTATGGGGGGTCTAACTTACTTGGTTTTACTTTATTATTTTCAATATACATAAAGCTTGACTCTCAAAGAACTAGTAAGTGGTAAGTTGCTTATTTTTTAACAAAAAAATCATTTAAATTATTTCCTAAAAACATAAAACATGTAACAAGTAACATAATTGCAGTTCCTGGAATAATAGCTAAGTATGCTTTACCTAAAATGATATATTGATAATTATCTTTTATCATTGATCCCCAACTTGGCATTGGAGGTTGAGTACCTATACCTAAAAAACTTAATCCACTTTCAATTAAAATAGCAGATGCAAAATTAGCGGCAGAAATTATTAAAATTGGACCAATAATATTTGGTATCAAATGTTTAAAAAAAATTCTAAAGTCTGAAAACCCTAAAACTCTTGCTGCAGTTATATAATCTTTATTTCTTTCAGAAATTACTTGCCCTCTAACAACCCTAGCAACTTCAACCCACATGGTTAACCCGACTGCAACATAAACTTGCCAAAAGCCTTTCCCTAAAGCAAGAGAAATTGCTATAACTAAAAGTAATGTAGGTATAGCCCAAAACATATTTATCACCATCATAGAAATCTTATCAATTAGACCTCCATAATAGCCACTAACCAATCCTATTGTAACTCCAATTAACAAAGAAATTAAAACAGCAATAAAACCTATAAACAAAGAAACTCTAGTGCCTAACATTACTCTTCCAAAAACATCTCTTCCAAAACTGTCAGTTCCAAAAATAAATTTTCTATCAATTATAAATTTATTTTCAATTTCATTAGGACTTAATTTTTTAGGAAATAAATTATATGAAATAAAGTTTTTTTCAAATTTTAAATCATCATAGCCTACATACTCAATTCCATCATCAAAAAACTTGTATGTTTTAATTAAAATTTCTTGATCTGGAGATTTATCTCCAAAAAAAAGGAGATTCATTAAAGACTGATTATAATTTAATTCATTTGGAATTAAAATCATTTTCGCTTTAAATCCAGGAGACTTAGAGTGAATAGCTAAATGCATTTGATTTGAATGTTCTGAATTATCTGAAATAAAAAAATATGAAAAAACAGAAATTAAAAAGCAGAAAAAAATAAAAAAAGAAGAAAGTAGTATACCAAAGTGGTTATACATAAAACTAAATTTATTAGTTGACATTAATCAATTTTAGCAAGTATTTTTTTTACTTCAATATTCTTTGATTTTAAATTTGAAAGCACATTAATACTTTCATTTAAATAATAATCTGACTGTAAATTAGAATGCCATTTTTTTCTTCTTTCTAATAATTCATCAGATTTTTCTAAAGATTTATTTTCATTGACTAATAAATCAAATTTTAAATCATTTTTATAATTTTTTATCTCATCAAACTTGGAAAGAAAATCCTTATCATTACTTTGAGATTTTTTAAATGAATTATAATTTAAAGAAAAAGATTTTAAGTCCCTTTTAGATGCAATCCATTTAGCATTTTCATTTATTAAAGTTGCTAATTTACTTTCTTTAATTCTATCATTTCCATTATCAATTACATCCTTTAAATTATAATAACCATCCCATAAGTTATAAGCTACAGGATCTATTTGATCCCAGCTTAAAGGATTTTTTTCATCATTTTCTCCAATCTCTAAAAATGAATAAGTATTTGGTATGCTAATATCACTTTTTACTCCGTCAATCTGAACAGATCCACCATTGATTCTGTAAAATTTATCAGTTGTAATTTTTAATGCTCCTAAGTCAAATTGACTGTTTGATAAAAATCTATTTAAATCAATTATATTTTGTACTGTACCCTTTCCAAAACTCTGAGTACTACCAATAATGATAGCTCGACCATAATCTTGAAGGGCCGCAGCTAAAATTTCAGAAGCTGATGCCGACATTTGATTTACTAAAACAACTAATGGCCCATCCCAAACAATTGAAGGATCTTTATCAGATAGTATTTTTTTCCTATTACCAGTTGACTTAACCTGAACTATTGGGCCTTTTTCAATAAATAAACCTGTCATTTCGACAACTGTTTGCAAAGCGCCCCCCCCATTATTTCTTAAGTCGAGTACCAACCCATCAATACCTTCTTTTTTAAGTTTTAAAATTTCATTTTTAACATCTGAAGCACAATTTTTTTCATTATAGTTGTCAAAATCTACATAAAATTTGGGTAAGCTAATTAAACCATATGATTTATTATCTTTTTTGATCAAAGTAGATTTAGCATAAGTTTCTTCAAGTAAAACTAAATCTCTTATTATAGAAACAACTTTAATTTCTCCATCGAATTTCTTTCTAATAGTTAGCTTTACTTCTGAACCTTTTGGTCCTTTAATTAATTTAATTGCATCTTCCAATCTCATACCAATTACATCAACTGGAGATTGATCTCCTTGACCTACTTTTATTATTTCATCTCCAATTTCAAGTTTTTTATCTCTCCAAACTGGTCCGCCTAAAATAATATCAACAATTTCTATACCGCCATCTTTTTTGGATAATCGAGCTCCGATACCATCAAATTTACCAGAAATATTCATCTCAAAACGTTCCTTATCTTCTGGCTGAAAATAATAAGTATGAGGATCAAATTGGGTAACAAAAGAATTTATATAAGTCGCAAACCAATCCTTTTTTTCAAGGTCATTCATCAAATCAAATATCTGGGTAATATTTTTTTTCACTAATTCAGTAGATTCATTTAAAATTTTAGAATTAGATTTAAGTTCAAATTCCTTATTATTTTTTAAACTTAATTTCTGTTCTGAAATTTTAATATCATATATGTCTAAAGCCATATATTTAAGCTGCTTTCTCCATCTATCTATTCTCTGCTTATTATTTTTTGAGTAAGAAATATTTTCAAAATCAAAATTAATATTTTCATCTAGATCAAAATTAAATGACTTATCAAATAAAACAGGAATAAAAATTTCAACCTCATTCATTCTTTGAATAAGTCTTTCAAATGTTAAATTAAAAAAAGTTAAATCATAACTAAGCCACTGATCATCTAATTGTAATTTATATTTTTTAAATTCCCTTAAATCCGAAGCTAAAAAATATTTTTTTTGAGAATCAATTAATTCTAAATATGTGTCAAATATCTTTTCTGAAAATTCATCATTTATTTCCTTAGATTGATAATGACCCTTATCAAGAACATATTTAATAATTTCAATTAATAATTTATCTTTATTTGGATCATCAAATTTTACATTGGTTAAATTCCAACTAGTAAAAAACAATATAATTCCAACAAATACTATTATAAACTTTTTCTTCATACTTTAATATAAAAAATCTTTAGATAAACTTTATGATTACTTTTCAAAAATCATGCTAAACATTAATTAATATAGCAATAATTGTAAACCGTATGAAAAATATATGTGAGTTTATTTTTTAAATATAAAAAACCCCAACTAAATGTTGAGGTTTATATGGTGCGGGTGAAGGGACTCGAACCCCCAAGCCGCGAAGCACTAGATCCTAAGTCTAGCGTGTCTACCAATTTCACCACACCCGCAAAAGGCAAGCAAATATAAGCAAGATTATTAAAATATCACTATTGATTTTGCTATGTTAAAAAAGCATATTTAGTTATATTTATAAAAAATATTATATTGGGAAATTTTAAAACTTACATCGATAAAAATAAAGAGCGTTTTTTAAATGAATTATTTGAATTATTAAGAATACCATCTATAAGTGCTAATTCAGAAAATGATCCAGATATTAAAATAGCAGCGAATTCAATTAAAAAACACCTTTTAAAATTAGGATTGAATAATTGTGAAATATGTGAAACTGACGGACATCCAATTGTTTATGGTGAAAAAATAATAGACCAAAATCTTCCTACAATTCTTGTATATGGTCATTATGATGTTCAACCAGTTGATCCTTTAGATTTATGGGATCAAGAACCTTTCCAGCCTTATATTAAAAAAACAGAAATTCATCCTGAAGGAGCTATTTTTGCCCGTGGAGCATGTGATGACAAAGGGCAAATGTTTATGCATATAAAAGCATTAGAAGTTATGATGCAAGATAGTGGGCTACCTTGTAATGTTAAATTCATGATTGAAGGTGAAGAAGAAGTTGGCAGTGATAATCTTGAAATATTTGTTAAAAATAATAAAAACAAACTTTCTAACGATATAATTTTAGTTTCTGACACAGGTATGATAAATAAAACTACCCCATCTATTACTACTGGGTTAAGAGGACTCTCTTACATGGAAGTTGAGTTAACCGGAGCAAACAGAGATTTACATTCTGGTCATTATGGAGGTACAGTAGCAAATCCGATCAATATTTTATCTAAGATGATCGCTTCTCTTCATGATTCTAATAATAAAATTACAATTCCTGGTTTTTATAATAAAGTGTCTGAAGCTTCAAACGATGAAAGAAAAGAAATTTCTTCCATTCCGTTTAATCTTGATGAATTCAAAAAATCCATTGGAATTAATGCTGAACATGGCGAAACAGGATATTCAACAATCGAAAGACAATCCATTAGGCCTGCGTTAGATGTAAATGGAATTTGGGGTGGCTATACTAAGGAAGGTTCCAAAACAGTACTACCAAATAAAGCAAATGCTAAAATTTCTATGAGATTAGTGCCTGGTCAAAATTGGAGAGAGATTAGTAAGCTTTTCACTAAACATATTAAAAATATTACACCTAAAACTGTTAGTGTCAAAGTAACAGAGCACCATGGTGGCGAACCTTATGTTGCTCCTACAAATACAGTAGGTTTTAAAGCTGCAAGCAATGCTTATGAGGACGTATTTAATTTAAAACCAATTCCTACAAAAGACGGCGGAAGCATTCCCATTATAGCACTATTTGAAAAAGAATTAGAAAGTAAAAGTATTTTAATGGGGTTTGGATTAGATAGTGACGCTATTCATTCTCCAAATGAACACTTTGGAGTTTCTAATTTTTTATTAGGTATAGAGACAATTTCTAAATTTTATCATCATTTCACTAAGTTGTCTAAAGGTTAATTAAAAATAATTCTGAGGCGATTCCATCTGACAGAAATTTCCCTTTAATTGTAGTTTTTACAATATCATCATTTAATATTAAATGATTTGAAACTATAAATTTTTGAGATTTATTAATGAAATGATTTCTGTATTTAATTCCAAAATAATCTTTTAAGTATTTCAAAGAAATTCCCCAAATAGTTCTTAACCCAGTCATAATATACTCGTTGTATTGATCAACTATTGAAAGTTTTTCTTTTTCAAAAAACATTTTATTATTCTTTATAGCTTTAATATATAAATTATTATTAGACACATTCCAACTTCTATTAATTCCATCAAAACTATGGGCAGCTGGACCAATTCCAATATATTTTTTTCTTAACCAATAAGCTGTGTTATTTTTAGAAAAATAACCCTCTTTAGCAAAGCTAGACAACTCATAATTTATGTATTCATTATCCAATAGTTTTTCATACATAAGCTCATACTGTTCAAAAACTAAGTCTTCTTCAAGTGGTTTTATAATATCCTTTTTAACAAATCTATCTAAAGCTGTATTTGGTTCAACAGTTAATGCATATGCTGAAATATGATTTAGATTTAAGCTTATAGCTAAATTTAAATTGTAATTCCAGCTTTTTAAATCACTCCCAGGCATTCCATATATTAGATCAATAGATATATTGTCAAAATATTTTTTGGCGCTTTCAATACATTGATTAGAGTCTTTAGAGCTATGTGATCTATTCATTATTTTGAGATCTTTTTCTTTAAAAGATTGTACTCCAATACTCAGTCTATTAATCTTGCTTTTTGATAATTCTTTTAATTTATAATCATTTAAATCATCAGGATTAGCTTCTAAAGTAATTTCTGGATTTAATGAAATTTTAAAATTTTTAAAAACTGATACAATTAATTTATTTATTTCAAATATTTCTAAAAAAGATGGAGTCCCTCCTCCAAAGTATATAGTATCAACTAAATCATCATATCCATTAGATTTAACTTGTATTTCTTTTATCATAGATTCAATCACACTTTCTTTATTTTTCAAAGAAGTTGAAAAATGAAAATTACAATAGTGACATGCTTGCTTACAATATGGTATATGAATATATATTCCAGTCAATGAAGTTTTATTTTAACCTTTTAGGATTATTTTTGACAAAGGATTCCCAACCGCTATACTTACTTTCTATTGTTTTGTTGTTAGAATTATAAAAATGACATACGGCGGCAGCTAACCCATCTGTTGAGTCTAAATTTTTAGGGAGCTCTTTAAATCCAAGTAAGCTTTGTAACATTTTAGCTACCTGTTCTTTTGAAGCATTACCATTTCCTGTAATTGCCATTTTAATTTTTTTTGGCGAATACTCAGTAATAGGAACTTCCCTAGAAAGGCCTGCAGCCATTGCTACTCCTTGAGCTCGCCCTAGTTTTAGCATAGATTGGACATTTTTGCCAAAAAAAGGGGCTTCAATTGCAATTTCATCAGGATGGAAATCATCAATTAATTCAATAGTTCTTTCAAAAATATGTTTTAATCTTAAATAATGGTCATCATACTTATTAAGAATTAATTCATTTAACTGTAAAAAATTCATTTTTTTATCAATTACTTTAATTAACCCAAATCCCATAATTGTAGTTCCAGGATCTATACCTAAAATTATTTTTTCTTTTTTTGATTCCAATATATCGAAAAGATTAATCTGATTTTAAAATTAAAGGTAATTCAAATTTTGAACTTACTTGAACGCCAATATTTGTCTTAGTAGCAGGTAATATATTAGGTAATCTATTTATAGCATCATTGAGAATCCTGTCAATTAATGGGATTTCTTCTTTAATTTTCAGATTACTTAATGCATTTAAAAATGATACTTTTCCGCTTTTATCAATTAGAATTGAAACCAATATCGTATCGTTTAGATGTCTCTTAACCTCTGTTTTAGTAAAATCTAAATTTTCTGAAATTAACTTTATTAAATTATTTTTAAAACAAATTAATCGTTCCGTATCACTACTAATTTTATCGCATAGCTTAATTGATGGGGGCTCATCATTTTCAGACCAATTAACTGAAGGAATTGGAATATCTAAATTTTTAGGATTATAATTACATCCTAAGATTAAAAATATTAAAAAAAATAATTTTATTATTTTCATCATTGACGTAAATTACAAAAAAAGTAGGGTTTATATTTTAGTTAATTAGAATTTTATGGACGTATTTATTCTTATCATAGGATTGTTGTTTTGTCTAATTGGACTAATAGGAAGTTTTATTCCAATAATACCTAGTCCTATTACTAGTTGGCTGGGTTTATTAATTATAAATTTCTCGACCAATGTAGAATTTAGTTATTCTTTTCTTTTTATAACCTTTATTATAGCTGTTATTATATTTTCTTTCGACCTAATAATCCCAATGATTGGATTGAAAAAATTTGGAGGAACTAATAAAGGTATGATTGGTGCTACTATCGGCTTATTATTGGGGGGGATTATTGGTGGGCCTATAGGGATCATTATAGGTCCATTTATTGGAGCTATTTCAGGAGAGTTAATGAATAATTTGAAATTAAAAAAAGCAATTAAAGCATCAATAGGAACATTAATTGGACTTCTTGCTGGGATAGCAATGAAATTTATAATATCTCTAGTTTATTTAATCTTTTACATAATAGAAGTTAAAGATATCTTTCTAGGAAATATTTTAGAATCTTTTTAATAGTATAAAGAACGATTGTCAACTATATCAGAGGTTTCTTTAGCCACTTGATAAACTGCATTATCAAGGTTAGATCTTGAATTATTCAACAGTTGATTTTGATATGAAATTATAAAATTAAATTTATTTGAATCATAATTTTCATTATCTGAAACTTTACTCTTTTTTAATACTTTAATTTTATAAACACCGTATTCTCCAATAATAAAATCAGAAATCTGATTTGTATTTAGCCCAAAAGCATGTCCTATTAATAATGGTTCTCTTCCAGATCCACTAATTGTAGCATTTTTTTGATTAAGAGCTAAAGCCTTTTTAATTTCTACATTATTACTCTTTGCTAAATCTTCTAAAGAAAGCTTATTATCATTTTGTTTTATAATTAAAACTGCTTTTTTAGAATTTAAAACTTCAGGAAGAACTCTGAAAGAAGCATTTGAAACTGAAGAAAGACCATCTTCTATAATATCAGTTACTTGCGCGATAAGATAGCCTCCATTGGAAAGATCAAACCTTTTGTAATCATTTACTTCAACATCTTCTGAAAATAACCACTGAACTACCCTTCTTTGATTGGATAGCCCAGGTAAATTATCATCCAAAATTCTAATTCCATTTACAGGCTTAACGATATAATCATTCTCAGCTGCTAAAGCATTTAAATTAAGATTTTTTGATAAATTAATTTCAAATTTAGTTGCAAGATTAAAAACTTTATCACTTGTTTCTTCAGATGGTATATTTTTTTCAGCTATTGATGCTAATAATACTATATCTTCTTTTGCTACTACTTTTATTACATGAAAGCCAAAATCAGTCTCAACTAATCCAATACTACCTTTTCTTTTAGAAAAAGCATAATCATTAAAAGGTTTAACCATAGCTCCCTCTTGAAAAAAACCAAGATCACCACCACTAGATTTTGAAGGTCCATCAGAAAATTCGAAAGCTAATTCAGAAAAAGTATCTGGTTTTCTCTTAGCTAGTCTTAAAATTCGATTAGCTTCTTTCTTTGCTTCCAATTTAGATCTAGATATTTGTGGATTAGCGCTTTGTGCTCCTTTATAGGAAATTAGAATGTGGCTAGCCCTAACAGATCCGCCTTTTTTCTTATTTAACATCCTAGAGATTTTATAATATTCTCCATCTATATATGGGCCATAAGTTTGATCATTATCTAAATTGAATAAAATATTAGCATGATCTGTAGCTAACGATCCTTTAGGTAAATAAATAGAATCAAATTTAATTTCAGAATTTTCATTAACAAACTCTGTAATATTCTTTGTCGTTAATAAACTTGGAATGGATTCTTCTAATTTTGACACATTATTATATTCTTTTTTCTCATTTAAAAAAGCTTGTAACCGAATTTTAATTGCATTTTCATCCTCTAATGAAGGTTTCTCTTCAAAAATTACAAATTCTATATTTCTTGAAGCCTCAACTTTAAAATCATTTCTATTAGATTCAATATATTTTTTAATATCTGATTTTTTGTATGTAATCAAACTGTCGGCAATAGATGAATATGGTATTTGAACGTACTCAATATCAACGTTATCATTTTGAAAGAAATACTCATTTTCACCATCTTTTTGAGTAAAATTAATTCCAGATCTAATTAAATTTAAATAAATCTGCTCATTAGATTGAGATTGAAAAATTTGCTCTTGATTTTTCCATTGCTCATATGATTGAGGATTAGTTGACTTCATTTCTAAAATTAGATCAATGAATTTTTCAATTTCAAAAATCCCTGCTTCATTTAAAAATCTTGAATCAGAATTAAAACTAGGGTTTTGAGATAATATAAACTCAATATGATCTTTGCCGGATTCTATTCCACTTAATTCGAACTGAGTTTTTAACACTTTATTTCTTACTGTCTGATCCCAAACATTATTTACAGCCACCATTCCAGAAAGATTATAATTTCTTTCTAAAAAATCAACTTGATTTCTGAACTCTTCGATTGAAATATCCTCTCCATTTACCTTACCAATTGGTTCCTGAGAACTCATTCCCGGATCAGTAAAAACTCCTGATATAACAAAGGCAAAAAGAGCCATACCAATTACAAGAATTAAAAAAATTGATCTCTCTCTTATTTTTCCTAAAACTGCCATATTATTTTTTTATAGCTAACGAAAATACAATATCCTTATCAATAAAAAAAAGTGTTCTACTTAAATTTAATTTAGAATTTTTAATTCTATAGTCTCAATTTTAGTATTAGTAACTTCTTTTATTTTAAATTCAAATTGATCTATTTTTAAAATATCTCCATTTAAAGGAATATCTTGATTATTATGAACTATAAATCCTCCTAAAGTTTCGTACTGATCACTTTCGGGTATATTCAATTTATATTGATCATTTAAATAGTCTACTTCTAATCTAGCAGAAAAAAGGAATAAATTTTTTTCAATTTCTTTTTCTAAAAATTTAGGAGAATCATGTTCGTCTTCTATTTCACCAAATAATTCTTCTATTATATCCTCTATAGTTATTATTCCTGATGTTCCTCCATATTCATCAATAACTACTGCTATTCTTTTTCTTTTTTTAGTTAACAGATTTAAAAGATCGTTAACAAACATTGATTCTGGAATATATTCAACAGGATGAATTATAGGTTTAAAATTTTTATAATCTTTAAACATGTCCATCAAACTAACATATCCAACAACATTATCAATATTTTCTCTATGAATTAAAATTTTTGACAATCCACTTTTAATGAAAATTTGATTCAATTCAGAAGGTTTAACATACTTATCGACAGAAATAATTTCAGCTCTAGGAATCATTACTTCTCTGGCTCTAACATTAGAAAATTCTAAAGCATTTTGAAAAATTTGAATTTCAGAATCAATATTATTATTTTCAGATTCATCCCCTAACTCTTGGTTAATATAATCGCCTAGTTCGTCTTTACTAAAAACTACTCTCATTTCATCTTCTTTAGTTTTAAAATACTTACTTAAAACACTATTAGATATCCAGTTTAACACAAAAGTTATTGGGCTTAACAAAATATAAAAAAGATAGGCGGGAAAAGAGAAAAACTTAAGCAAGCTGTTTGCATATATTTGAAATAAAACTTTTGGTAAAAATTCAGCTGTGATTAAAATCACTAAAGTTGAAATTATAGTCTGACATAAAATGTATATAAAACCTAATGAGTTCGAAGTATTTAAATATGGAAAAAAAATATCTAAAATTAATTGACCTGAATAAATTCCATATACAACCAATGCCACATTATTTCCAAGTAACATAGTTGCAATAAACTTTGATGGTTTTCTAGTTGTTTTTTTTAATAAAAATGCAATAAAACCTCCTTGCTTCTTTTCAATCTCTAAATAAATTTTATTAGATGATATAAAGGCAATTTCCATTCCAGAAAAAAAAGCAGAAAAAAATATTGAAATTATTATTACTACAACTTGTGAAATCATTAAGCTTATTTAATTCTATTTTGAAATTTTTTTCTGTAATATCTTCTGAAAAAAAACATACATAAAAATATAACTGCAAATAGTAATAAGATATTTTTTCTATCATCATTATTACTCCCAAAAAGATAATCTGCAGTGGCTATTATTGACATAGATAAATATAGTACTTCTGAAATTTTTCTAATTTTCATTAGCCTTGTTTTCATTATCCTCAACAACAACTTGACCATCAAGTTCTCCTGTATTAAATATAGTAAATGATCTATTGGCATCTAATCTTGTAGCTACAATATCGTAATCAACACTTTTAAAAGTAAATTTTTTTTCGGTGAACAACCACTCTTGTTCCGGATCCCAATAGAGCTGAGAAGTTTTTAAAATTGATCCATCATAAGTATTTATAATAACGTTCCCAACTAAATCTACTATGTGTGTTTTATTATAAATTATTGCATAATTAGCTGTTACAATAGTTTCTTGATTTTTTTTATCAAAAAAAGTAATTTTTATTCCATCTGGAAATTCAGAGTAAGGAAAAGATTCATTAGTATAATCATAATTTATAGGAGAAGTTAAAATAGCTTTAACTTTTGCTGAATCAGTATAAATTAACTTTATATTCTGAGCTACACCTATTGGAAAATTGCCGTAATTATTAATATTTTTTATTTCTTGAAAATTATCTTCACATGAAATAAAACATAAAAAAAATATAATTAATAATTTATAAGCATTCATTATTATAAGGAAGGGACTTTTATGGATTTACCTATCCAACATTTAATTGAAATAATTTTTCCTCCCATAGCTTCACTAAATATATCGGTTTTAGATGGAGCTCTCCCTTCGTAACTAAGTGCTGTTTTTCTCGCTATTCTTCTAACGGATGCATCTACAGCAGATGCTTTTTTAGCTTCTTTAGCAGCTAACCAATAAATAGATCTTTTCTCAAATTGCGAAGTTCCACAATTATTAGCGCTAGAAGCATAAAGATTACCTATTAGCAAATAGGCGCTTCCCATTGAGGGCTGAAATTTCAAAGCTTTTAAAGCATAACTTCTTGATTGACTATATTGTCTAGATTTTTTGAATTTTAAAGCAATTTTATATAAAGTTTTAGCTTTTTTAAGATCACTAGTCTCTAATTTAATAGATTCGTTATAATAATTGATAGCTAACTTAGTTTTTCCTTTTTTGTCATTTAACAACCCTAAATAATAAGCAGAATTAGCTGAAGGGTTTAATTGATGTAAGGCTTCTACCATTTCACCAAATAAAGGATCATCTGAACAATCTTTACTATCCATTCTACTGGCAGCCCTATTAAGCCAAACAGTATCTGACTTAAACTTATCAAAATTCTTTCTATATAAAGGAATTAAGTTTTCACAAGTTGATTCTTTTGCGATAATTGCATTTAAATTGTTTAAATAAGTAGCACACGCGATCATATTTACTTCGTACACTTTCTTATTTCTTAATTCTCTTGCAGAAATAAGATCATTATTTTCCTCTTTTTTAAGTAATAAATCTAGCTTAGAAGTGTAAGCCTCCATTTCAAACTCAAATTTTTCGGTTAATTCTTCGTATTTTTCAAAAAGTTTTTCTAAACTAACATTTGAATTATTTTCTTTATATAATTCGAAATAAATTTTAAAATAATTATACAATCCTTTTGGGGATTTGAAGCTTTGTGGATCATTAGTAAATGCCATATCATAAACATCGTAGATAGTCTCATTATCAGCCAATTTATAATCTATCATTGTCTGAGCTTTTATAGCTAAAATTTTTCCCATTTCATTTTTACCGCTTTTAGATTTTGAAAAATGTTTTAGCCATTCGTCATAAAGATCTAAAAGATCTTCTTGATACTCATCTCTCTTATTACCTTCAGATTTTTTGATAAAACTTTTTAACAAGCGCTCTCCATAAACATAAATAGCTATATTCAATTTTGGACATTGAGATTTAACTTCTAACCATGGCTCATATGCAGCATCATAATTTTTCACTTTCGCATATTCTGCAAAAATTGAAAGATTCGACAAACAATCTTCTTTTGACTGAGAAAAACTATTTATTGAAAAAATTAATAATAAACTAAGAGTTAATATTTTTTTCATTTGTAAATTTTTTAAAACAAAGTTATTGATTGAAAATCAAGTATTTAAAAATACTGATAGAACAAAAACGATGCCTAAATTATTAATTATACTTGTTTTTAACAAACCAGCGATCATTAAGCGAGAGTCCAAGTCTAATACTAAAAAAATCTTCTTGGATTAAACCAGCATTTTTCGTGCCTCTTCTTCCAACTTCAAAACCTAAATTAATATTAGAAAAACCCTGAAAAGGCAATCCAAATCCAAAGTTAATACCAAATTCATTTATAGCTTGGTTTTGAATATGCAAACCTGTTTCCTCTATTCTAATACCTGCTCTATATACTATTCTACTAAAATAGCTTGTAAACGAATCATATTTAGGAATCCAAAAACCACCAAAAGCTATTTTAGATGCTTCTTTAAACTCAACATTTTTAAGAGTAAATAATTTATTTTCTAAACCTCCTCCATCAGTCTTAGAATAGTCAACACCAATAAACCATTTCGTATCCTCACCAATTCCTATCCCAAAAGAGTGAGATTTTGGAATTATTATTTCAGTTTTATCTAGGTTTAAAGCAGATAAATCAATTTGTTCAAAATCTCCTCCATACGATCCTGAGGGTGGCATAGTTGCTAAAATTTGAGTATTGTTAGAGCTTAATTTTGATTCTGGCTTAAAAATATAAGTAGCATGTAATATTAGATTTTTAGATATTTTTTCTCTTATTAAAGTAGAGTACACAAAATTAACTCCACTCAGAGAAGAATTATTTTCAAGCCTAGTTGATAATTCTATATCTTTTAAAAATCTAGAATTAACATGTTTTAAATTTCCAAATTGGTAATTAGCTGTAAACCCAACACCAATTCGCTTAAATAATTTAAAACCAAAAGTTAAAAAGGCAGTATTTACTCCACCTTCTCCTTCATACCTATCCACTTGCTCTGGCACTACAGTTTCATCTATACTTTTAAGAAAATATCCCACCGAAGTTTGAGGAATAATTCCAAATCCAAAATTAAGATGTTTAGTAGGAATACCAACTGCTAAATAATTAATATTAGCACTAGTAGCTGATTCATTAGTAGCATCTGTTTTAAAATTATAATTGTTATAATTTAACCCAATAGAATAATTCACAAGCTTTAACTCAGAATAGGCAGCAGGATTAGTTAAATTTAAGTGAATACTATCACTATAAACATTTAAGCCACCCATTGAACGATTGTCCATTGATCCTTTAAAAGTGTTAACGCCAACTCCATAAAAAGAATAAGGAGATAAACTTCCTGTTTGAGAATACATTATTAATGTATTTAAAATTATAAAAATAGCAAGAAGTAATTTTTTCATTCTTTTTTATTCATTTCAACTAGAAAGTTTAGTCCAACTAGAAGAAAATTCGAATGAGCAAAGATGGTATTTTTTATGCTATTGAGCAAGAATTTAGAATCCCCGCCTGTTAAAATTATCCTAATTTCTTTAAATTCATTTTTATATTGCTCAATTACTCCATTTAATTCTTTAACAACTCCATTAATAACTCCTGAATGAATAGAATCTTCAGTAGATTTTCCTATAAAATTTTTAATATTTTTCCTAGAAAGTAAAGGAAGATTTTCTGTTTGGTCATTTAAAGACATATATCTCATATTAATTCCAGGTGAAATACTACCTCCTAAGTAGTCATTATTAAAATTTTTAAAATCATATGTTATACAAGATCCTATATCTATAATTAAAACATTTTCGTTTGAAAATTCTATTGAGGCAGCACTAACAAGAGCAATTCTATCTTTACCTAAAGTGCTTTTAGTAGAATAGCTATTTTTAAAAGGAATTATAATTGAGTCATTAAAGGGAATTAATTTAGTTCTTTGTAACAACAAATTATTTAACTCTTCATTAATACTAGAAACATTAGAAATAATCGAATGGGTAATTGGATATTCATCTAGTAAATCTTCAACTTTTGATATAAAATCATTATTAAATTCATGATTTAATATCACTGAATTATTATCAAAAACAGCAATTTTTAAAAGAGAATTTCCAATATCTATAACTAAATTCAATTGATAATTGTTTATTGGTAAAAATACAGAAGATTTTTAACATGTTTTTTTGCTGCTCTCATAAAACAATTTATATTTGCTCTTGCTAAAAAACAAGCAATGGTACCTTAGCTCAGTTGGTAGAGCAAAGGACTGAAAATCCTTGTGTCCCTGGTTCGATTCCTGGAGGTACCACATTTTAACCCTATGAGTCCTTGACCTATAGGGTTTTATGTTTCTATAAACCTATTTGTGTAAAGTTTTGTGTAAAGATAAATGGTTCTATTTGTATATTTAGTGATTCTTGTGGAAAAGTATGTAACATTTAATTAAACACTTCGTCATAATTACAAACCTATAAAATAAAAAAACAATGAAAATTAAATTACTTATTCTGACTATTATGACGATATCATGGTCATACTCTCAAAAGAATTTCAAGAAATCAGACATCTATGGTAAATACAAATTAGAACTAAATCTTACAGATGTGGTTAAAAGTGAAAACGATGACTTGAATTTGTTAGAAAAAATAATTGTAACAAGTATTACAAACTCAATAGATAGGGTTTCAAGTGAATATGTAAATATCACATTTGATTTCAAAAACAACAACTCTCTACTCGTTAGTGTAAAAGTAGAAGATGAAAAAGAAGAAAATGAATATATCCGATGGAAAACAAACAACAACAAAATATATTTTGATGATTCGGGTAATGACCATATAAATGTTAAAATGAACAATGGGGAAGGATATTGGGTTTTGGAAAATAAAAACCTGGTAAAATACAATGATGATGGAACTAAAGTAAATGGAATTTCCCTTATTAGGATTTAGTATCACTGATGTGGTACAAAGTGAAAGATATTATCTTTTATTAAAGAAAAATTTGGAAAAACTTTCAGGTTTAAGTTATTCTACGAACTTTACACAGAAGAAATTACTTTACATAGTGTGTAAACTAAACGGATATAACTTTACACAATGTGTAAAGTCTATTGATATAAAATATTCAATACTAGATAGTTAAATGAAGGGTATTAGTACTGGAGGTACCACAAACCCCCTTCAAGGGGGTTTTTTGATTATTTATCGTTAATTTCATTAACTTTAAAAAAATTTATATAAAATTTATTATGGATTATGCTATAGAAATTTTAAGTTCTGAATGGATAACAACTTCATTAAGTAGCATAGCTTTTATCCTGTTTATTCTATATATAGGTAAAATTAGTTCTGAAAACAATAGAATTAAGTTTATTAAGATTATTGCCTTAATAATGATATTATTCACTGTTACTAATCATGTTACTCATTTAATTAATGGAACCTGGACATTAGACAAACAGCTTCCAGTACATCTTTGTGGAATTTCTGCCTTGATCTGTTGTGTAATAATGTTTATACCAGAAAATAAAAGACAATTTCTTTTTGAGTTTCTTTTTTATTTCGGAATTATAGGTGGGACAATGTCTATACTAACTCCTCTAATTGATAATCAAGATAGCGAAAATGAAATCTTTTTCTACATACAGTTTTTTGTAAAACACTCAATTATTATAGCTTTCCCTATTTACTTAAGGAATCATTTGAATATGGAACTAAGAACATACTCATGGCTAAAAGCATTTATTGCCATAAATGTATTGCTAGTTATAATAATGATTATAAATTCTTCTATTGGTTCAAATTATATGTATTTAGCTCATGTTCCAATGGATTCAGCAGGAAATGTAGTAAAAAATCCATTAATTATAATTAATGATTGGCCATGGTATATATTAACATGGGAGCCAATTGTATTTACACTAATATTAATTACATATTATTTTTCTAAACCAAAAAAGGCTTAATTTTTTTAACTACTAATAGAAAATAAAGATGTTACTTAAATTTCGTTTACTAAGCTTAATTATTATTTGTGGTATTTTTATAAGTTGCAATAATCAACAAAACAAAAGTGCTTCTGTAGATAATTATAAAAAAATAGATTATTATTCTGATTCAATTAATACTGTTAGAATAGACAATATCAGTTTAACTACTATAAATGTTTTAAATAATTGGATTGAATATCAAGAGTTGAAAGAAGTAATTAGTTCATTAGAAAATAATGAATTCTCATTCTTTAAGGATAATAAAGAATATATTAGTAGATTTTTTGATGGAATTAAGAGAAGCACGCCAAAATCAATTAATAAACCAGGTATTATCGCTAGAATTTCTGTCTTAGAAACAAAATTTTTAATACTTGAAAGCTATTTTACATCAAATATTATTGATGAAAAACAAAAGAAAAACAGAATAAATGATGTATTGTCTGCTAATTCGAATTTTATATATCAGATAAATAAGTTAATTGAAAGATCAAATCAAAAAATTGAGGACTAATCTTTCTTCTTTTGAGCATTCAATGCATTTTTACTAATCACTGCCAAATTAAAATTTGGTGCTATCGTTAATGCCTGATCCATTATAGCAATTGCTGCATCTATGTTTTCTTCCTTATTTTCCTTAAATTTTACCAAACCTTTTAAATACAAAAAAGCTGCTTTCATAGGAACCTGATATTGACCTTGAGACTCATAATAAGTTCTCATGACATCATTATTTGAATTTGCTATTCCAAAAGTTATATTTTTAGTAGCTCCCATCAGATCATCTAATTGAATTTTTATATCAGCTAATTCATATGCAATTAGTGGATTAGGTTTTCTTCTAAACAACTCCTCATAATGAACAATAGATCTATCAAGCTGATTTAAAAATTGAAGTGAAATTGCTTTTACTTCAACTGCCATATCAGAATCATTTTTATTGCTTTCAATACCAATTGTATTTAAAGCTTGAACATGTCTCCCTTCATTCATATATAATACCGCAAGGGTATCAGCTCTAGCTTGACTTGGATCTAATATGTTTAAGTGAGTTAAACCATTTATTACTCCTTGAATGTCTCCTTGAGATTTCATTTGCTCATAATATTGTTTATAATGATTTAATAGAGAATTATTATCCTGACCATAACTAAAGAAAGTAATAGAGAATAATAATAGGATGTATACATTTCTCATAATTTTATAATTTAATAATGACGAAACTAATAATAATTAATATTTAAAATGCAATTTGTACTAAAAATTCTCCATAAGTTATTTCATTTCCTGAATCAAAATCTACTTTATAAGCACCCAATTGCATTTTTAGATTATTTCCTTTCAAATATTTAGAAATACCTAATCCATAACTATCAAATGATTGTAATAGTGATTCTGTATTCATATCAAATTCTGGATTAGCCATTTCATATCTAAGATCTACTCCAAATCCATTTTGAATCATATATCCTAAATGAACATTGTAACTATCTCCTAAAATCAGGTATTCACTAATTTGTTGTGAAATAAAAATATTAGATGCATTTTCATCGGTATACACCTGATTTAGGCTACTTGCATATGAATCTGCATATTCAAACAAAAATGAAAAACCTTTGTACTTTAATAATAAATCAAAAAATAATTGAGAATAATCAGGTAAATTGTAATTTCCACTACTATCATATAATAAAAAATCTCCATGGCCATCACCCATACTATTGCTAACTTCAAAGCTTTTAGAATATGCAAGCCCTAATTGTATTTTTAAGTTTTCTTCACCGATTAAATCAACTGCAGTAATTTCATTTCCATCGCTAAAGGCTCCTAATGGATACAGATTCAGCCTAGATCCTAATTTGACACCTCCAATATCTATATTTCTTAAATTCTCTCCAAATGAATCTCCTCCGTCACCTGAAGTAACTGCTAGTTTTGGTTCTATAATAAATTTATCTCCAAAACTGCTCTCAATAAATATTCCAAACTCTTCACCACTTTGAGTATAGTTTTGACTAAGCAGCCCTCTATCAGTAAAACGCAACGCATTATCATCGTGAACCATCTCTAAATTATTATGTTGTACCTGCCTTTGACCAAAATAAATTGTAGTTGAATTGTCTAGTTGATATTCAATAAAAGCTTCTACTAATGGCTTTGAAATACTATAATCCATCTGAATTGTAAAACTAATCTTTTCCTTAAACGCTCTTCCTTCAATAAATAAATTTGAGTTTTTAAACTTAAACTGTCTTGATATTTCCTTATACGTAACTTCCTGTGCATTGGACAGAATATCATTGTAAATATATGCTGGTCTTATAAAACCATAAACATTAAAAAGATAATTACCTTCATTAAAAGAAAATGAAATTCCATCTCCTAAATCATAACTTGAATTATTTATTTGGTTTTCCTGTGCATTTACAATAACTGAAAAACATATAATAATAATTGTTATTAGACTTTTTTTCATTTGTTAATTTATCTATATTATAATTTTATTTATTTAATCTAAATAATTGATCAAATATCATTAATTTTTAATTAATTATGAATTTATCAAAAAAAATTATTGGTTTATTTCTAGGTCCTATAGTATTTACTTTAATATTATTATTCTTTAATCCTGAGGGACTAAACTATGAAGCCAAATGTATATTAGCATCCACTATGTGGATGGCTATATGGTGGGTTACTGAATGTGTGCCAATAGCTGTAACTGCCTTACTTCCGATTGTTCTTTTTCCGCTTTCTGGAGGTTTAGATCTCCAATCGACAACTGCCTCTTATGGGCACAAGTTAGTTTTCTTATTTGTTGGTGGATTTATTATTGCTCTAGCAATTGAAAAATGGAATCTACACAAAAGAATAGCCTTAAATATTATTAGAATAACAGGATCAAAAAAATCAAAAGTTATTCTAGGATTTATGATTGCTACTGCATTTTTATCAATGTGGATTTCAAACACAGCAACTTCAATTATGATCCTACCAGTAGGATTAGCAATTATCGCACAACTAAAAGATGATCCAAATACAATAGAAAATGAAAATGTAGTTTTTGGTAAATCTATTATGATAGCAATAGCTTATAGTGCATCTATTGGTGGTATGGCTACATTAATTGGAACACCTCCAAATATGATTTTTGCAGGAGTTGTTGAAGAAAGCTATGGAATAAAAATTAGTATGTTTGACTGGATGAAATTTGGTATTCCAATAAGTGCTACCCTACTAATTATTTGTTGGTTATATCTAACTAAAGTTGCTTACAAATTTTCTAATGAAGAATTCTCAGAAGGAAGAAAAGAAATATTAAACCAAATTAAGCTATTGGGTAAATTTTCATATGAAGAATCTAGAGTTTTAATTGTATTTACTCTAACAGCAATTGCATGGGTTTTAAGAGGTTATCTTGAAACAATTATACCAACAATTGATGATACCATAATCGCTATTTCATTTGCTGTAATTTTATTCATTATTCCAACCAAAAAAAATTCGGTTGATAAAACTTTACTGGTATGGAAAGATACTGTTAAATTACCGTGGGGCATATTACTATTATTTGGTAGTGGCATGGCTATAGCAAGTGCATTTACAAAAAGTGGACTTTCACTTTGGATTGCTGATCTACTTATAAACCTTGATGGTGTCCCATTAATACTTGTAATTCTTACAATTGTTACAACTATTAATTTACTTACTGAACTGACATTAAATATGGCTACAACAGCAATGCTACTCCCAATATTGGTAACAATTGCTCTTGCAATTAATGTTCATCCATATTTTTTATTAATTAGTGCAACCCTAGCAGCATCATGTGCATTTATGTTGCCTACTGCAACTGCTCCAAATGCCGTAGTCTTTGGTTCAGGACTATTAAAAATAGAAGATATGTTTAAAAAAGGAATTTGGATGAATATAATATCAATAATTATAATTACTCTTATTGTATATTATTTCCTACCATCAATATTTGATGTTTCTACTGAACTAATTCCGATAAATTAATACTTGTCTAAAAGTTTCGATTGCTCTTTTATGGATTCCTTAAATTCATTGGTAATTCTATCAACTAATTCTTGAACAGGAAGATCATCAGAAATATTTGTAACTCCTTGACCTGCAGACCAAATGGTGCTCCATGCTTTTGCTTCACTTTTTGCAGCATCAAGTTCCTTTCCAAAATCCATTTTAGCTTTTCTTCCCCACATTTCTTCAGTTATTCCCATAGATTCTAGGCTAGGTCTTAAAAAACTAGCAGGGACACCAGAAACTGCAGCTGTATATACAATATCAGTTGCTCCTGAATCTATAATCATTTGTTTATAATCCTCTGGAGCTCTACTTTCTTTTGTGTTTATAAATCTAGTTCCCATATATGCTATATCTGCTCCCATCTGTAATGCTGAAGCTACATCCCTGCCATTACTTATACA
>DUDG01000002.1 GCA_012959395.1 Flavobacteriaceae bacterium
AAAGTTATAATTACCTTTTTTAATATAGGATTATGTATTTCATTTCTTATAACTTCTGAAAGGCCTTTTTTAGAAATAATCCCTAATCTGGCTGACATTTCTTGCAGAACTATAGTGGCAAATACAGATAAAACTAAAGCCCATAAAAGAGAGAATCCATAATCTAGCCCAGCGATACTACATAAAGTGACAGTGCCTGGACCGATAAATGCAGCAGCTATTAATGGTCCAGGACCTACATTATCAAACCATTTTTTCATTTAAACTTAATTGAATGCAATTTAATAACTTTAATAAACTATTTATTTTATATTAAAAATTGAAAAAATTCATTTTATTACTGTCATTTACATTACTTTTTTCATGTAGTGAAAATGAGTCAGAGGTTTCCCTTTCAGGACTTAGAGATAATGTTATAATTGATAAAGGTATTTATAAGGTGTCATATAATGAAACTTATGAACAGCCTAATTGGATAGAATATGTAGTGTCTAATAGATCAAAAAATGTAGATCGTGGAAATAAAGATTTTTATAAGGAACCTGGTGTTATAACTTCAGATGATGCTGATTATTATAAAAATGAGTGGGATAAAGGTCATTTAGCTCCAGCTGCGACTTTTAGTGATTCCGAAGATAATTTAAATAAAACCTTTTCATTTATAAACTGTGCAATGCAAATTGACAATCTTAATAGGGGAGAATGGGCTCAACTTGAACAACAAGTAAGAGATTGGTCTATTTCTGAAGGAAATATTAGTGTTCGAATAGACTTGGTTTTCGCATCAAATCATATTATTAGATCAACTGGAGTTCATATCCCAACTGGTTTTTGGAAAAATCTTTCCTTTTCAAATGGCAATCAAACTTGTTACTATTTTCCAAATGCTTCAACAGATAAAAATTGGGATCAATACGAAAACACTTGTAATTAATTTTATAGAGTTAAAATCTTTTACCAATTGAAAAGCCTGCTCTTACAACTCCTATTGTTCTACCGTCATGATCTTCATCTTTATATAATAAATTTCTACCTACCCCAAATAAAAGTTCAAAAGTAAAACCTTTTCTATTGATCCATTTATTACCAAGAGCAAGGCCTGGTGCTATATCAAAGTAATTCTCCTCTTTATAAACAACTTTTCCAAAAGCAAATTTTGAAAAAGCTTCAGCAAAGAATCCCTTACTTCCAAAATCTTCTGATTTTGAAAAATAGAATCTGTAATAAGGTGTTATTACAAAGTTATCATTCCAGTCAATCCCATCATCATTATTACTACCTAAATTTAAAAAAAGTGTTGCTCCAAAACCAGAAGATGAGTCATTGGTTTTTTCATATCCCACAGTTAATGCAGGGAATATTAATAAATCTAAGAAATCAATTTTTAATTCATTTTGTCCTAATGAACTTGTAAATTCTTCAATTTGTTTATCTGATTTAATAACAACAACTTCATTGACATCGTTTTGTGCAATTAGAATAGATGGAATGATTAGAAATATTAATACGAATTTTCTCATGAATTTTTTTTTGCAATATAATAAATGTTTGTATTAAGATTCATTTTAAAATATTAATAATTAATAATTATTTTTTGTTTAATATATTTAATTAATAACTTAATGAAACTATGTTAAAACCCATTGTCAAAAAAATATTTTTTTATTTCTTATTGTTTTGTGGAATTATAATGTCTACTTCTCATTTAGGTGATAATTATATGGGTATTTCAGATGAAGAAGGTTATAGAATGACTATAGGTTTTATATGTTTATTGATATTTTTTTTAGAATATTTATTACCTAAAATTAGAAATAAATGAAGCTTAAATTCTATCAGATTGAGGCTTTTACTGATGAATTTGACAACTCCCTTAAACTCTTAGATTTACTTTCAGATAATGAATGGAGTTGTTAATTAAACATATTTTAAAACAGGAGATTAGTTTCTACCTGTTTTAAAATATATTAGAAACTAAAGAAGCTGCAACTAATATTATTTTACTCTAAATGTTTTCTTATCTGTTTTGATTGCACTAAGAATTGAGTTAATTTTAATATATGGAAAAAGTATTAGTAACAGGAGCAACTGGATTTATAGGACTTCATTGCATTGATCAACTTCTAAATCAAGGCTATGCAGTTAACGGATCTTTAAGATCTCCAAAAAGAAAAGACGAAATCTTTAATGCACTTAAAAATAAAAACACTCCCACTGAAAACTTAAATCTATTCATTTTTAACTTGACTGAAGATGATGGGTGGGATGAAGGTATGCAAGGTTGTGATTATCTTCTCCATATTGCTTCTCCACTTTCTGTGCAAGCACATGACGACGATTTTTTTGTAAAACCTGCTGTTGCTGGAGTTAAGAGAGCATTTAAGTATGCAAAGAAACATAACATCAAGAAAGTAGTATTAACATCATCTGTTGCTGCTATTATAGAAACTGATGAAGATAAAGAGTATTTTGATGAAACTGATTGGTCAGACCTTGAATGTCGTAAAATCAATTCTTATGCTAAAAGTAAAACTTTGGCTGAAAAAGCTGCATGGGATTTTGTTAATGAACACGGAAATCCTTTTGAATTAGCGGTTATTAATCCTGCTCTTGTTACTGGTCCCTCTTTAACAGGAGATTTAGGCGAATCGAACAAAGCAATAGAAATGGTAGTAACCGGAAAAATGCCTGTAGCTATACCTATGCAATTTGGATTTGTTGATGTAAGAGATGTTGCAGCAGCACATATTCTTGCAATGCAAAATGCATCCAGCAATGGAGAGAGATTTGCGTTATCTGAAAAAGATTTGTCGTATAAAGAAATTGCAAAAATACTGAGAGATAAAGGATTTAAAAAAGCACCAAAAATAAGTGTGTCACTTTGGGTAGCCAAATTTTTAGCTAATTTTAATAAAGAGCTAAAGATTACTGTTCCTTTTATGGGAAAAGTAAGAAGTTTGAGCAAATCCTCTAAAGCTAAAGATGTCCTAGGTTGGAATCCAAGACCGGCTGAAGAATCTATTTTAGATGTTGCAAATCAAATTAAAGAAATGGGCTTAATTAAATAATTCTAAGTATTGTATATTCATTTATTAAAATTAGTGAGAGGCATATCTGTATCTTTTAAGACACCCAGAACCTCGTTATTATACATACTTATACAAACACCTCCCATTAAAAGAAAACCGATATTATTTAAGTAGGGTAGTACCAATTAAAAATTACTATTGAGATTTTTTGGGTTTTTAGTATTGTTAGCTTCTAAGTTTTCATATGTAACTACTATTATCTATTTTGTTTGCACTAAGAATTAAGTTAAATTTAAGATAATGAAACAACTCCTTCTTCTACTATTTTTATTATTCACTGAATAATTATTTCAATAATTTATTTGTTATAAATTCTGATAAATATGCTCCTAACAGAGCAGGTAAAGAATAAATTGCATAGAAGATAAATTCTAAAGGAAATAAATTATGAGAGGTTGGTTCATATATAATTTCACAAATTGCAGCTAATGGAAATAGAGCCATACTAGCCAATCCGATTTTCCAGCTCGATAAATCACTAAAACTTTTAATAATCAAACCAGAAGAAATCAAAAACAGTAAACTGTAAAGGGAAATCCCTTCAATTCCAGTTCTAATCATTGGGAACAATGGAGAGTCATAAGTCCTTAAATCATCAAGAATAAATACAGGTATTAATATAGATATCATTCCAAGAATTGATACAAATAATAAGGATTGTAGGTTTTTTAGTTTCAAAAGCTAGTTATAAATTAAATTCTTAATCTAAAGTTAGCGGGAAAGATGATACTTTGATCGCTTAAGATTTTGTCATATTCAGATTGATTCCAGGCACTGTCTTCTTATTTTAATGTTTTAGCAAAATTTTCTAGATGTTTTTCTGGCATAGTATCTACTTGGAATTCTACACTAGCATTTGACCATATCATAAATATTCTAGCAACTTTGTTATCATTTGCATTTATGCTATAGAATAATCTTTCAAAGTTATCTTCACTGAATAATCTAGGTTGAACATTAATGCTTTGTGCTAAATCCTTGTTATATGCTTCCATATCGATTTTTCCATCAGTCATATACGCAAAAGGATATTTTCCTGCAGAATTAAAATCTACTGTCCATTCTCCTTCTGATCTTGGGGTGACAGCTATAGAGTATTCTCCAGCTCTTAATATTTTATCTCCAATTTTTACGCTAGTACTAAATGTAATTTTTGTAGGACTATTTGCGCCAGCTCTCCATATTTGATCATATGGTACAAGTTCTCCAAAAATCTCTCTTCCTTTAACTCCTGGTGATGAGTAGTTAATGGAAATTTTTGTCATACCAACATTTTGAATAACGGTTCCTTGAGGGCTAGCTACTGGACTAAAATAAGTCGTAGCTGTTTGAGAAAATGCTGTTATCGAAATAAAAAATAATAAGGTTGTTAGTGTTATGTTTTTCATAATCTAAATATAAGAATTTAGAATTAGATTTTGATTTTATTGAAGAGGGGGCTGAAAAAGGAGCTCCAAAATATATGGAATGGTATGGTGCCTTTGGGCTTTTAGTTACTCTTGTTTGGCTTTATCTGGAAATTTTAAGATTATTAGCAAAATTAAATTCAAGAAAATAAATATTTACTTCATCCCAAATTTATTAATTAAAAAAACCTTCGAGAAATCGAAGGTTTTTTAATATGTAACATTGCTTAAAAAATTTATTCTTCATGTTCTTCTTCATCTGAATCTTCTTGTAAAGAACCAAGCAGTCCTCCAGCATCAAAATAATCCCCACCTGAAATAATAAGACCATCTTTAAAGTCCCAAGTATGATATGAAATTAGCTCCCAACTTTTGCCAGTAGCAGAGTGAACTCCAGTCCACTTTCCATATGATCTTACACTACCATCTGGAAGACCAGTTTCAGCTAGAACACCTGGTAAATAATTTGTAGGAGTATAAACAACATCTTCCATTGCATCATGCCATCCTTTAAGATATTCTCCGAATCCTTCTTTTCCAATTTTGGCGGAACCATGAAAAGCTGGTTGCCAATCCATATCTTCATGAACTAGGTCAAGTTGAGCTTGAAGATCAGCTTCTGTACCTTGAAGTTCTAGAAGAGTTTTTGCAGATTCTACATTAGCAGCAAAATCTGGGTGATTTCCTTGTGAACAAGAAATAAAAATGCTTATTAAAGCAATTAATAGAATTTTTTTCATTTTAAAATAGTTTAACGTTAATATCCAACAATATAATGATAAGTTGATTAAAAATAAGGTGTGCTTATATTTAATCATTATTTTTAAATTGTGAAAAAAAACAGTAAAATTTAATTATGCCTAGAATCACTTTATTCCTTTTATTGTGTTTTCAATTCTCGTTCTCACAAAACATTTTAGATTTAAAAAACAGAGCCACTATTATTAAAGAAATACAAAAAGATAGGATTGAAAATTTGCTTCCTACTCTAATGAAAGAGACTGGAATTGATATGTGGATAATTATCACTAGAGAATATAATGAAGACCCTATAATTAAAACATTTTTGCCTCCTACTTGGTTAAATGCCAGAAGAAGAACAATATTGGTTTTTTATCATAATCCTATTAGTGATAAAGTTGACGCAGCTGCAATTTCAAGATATAATTTTGGAGAAAACATTCCTTCTATTTGGAATAAAGAAAAAACTCCCAATCAATTTGAGGCATTATATAATTATATCACTGAAAAAGCGCCAAATAAAATTGGATTAAATTTCTCTGAAAATTTTGCCCTGATTGATGGCATATCAAAAACTGATTTTGATTTGTTTTACAACAATGCTCCAAAAAAAATGCAGAAAAAAATTGTTTCTGCTGAAAAATTAGGAATACGATGGATTGAAACTAGAACAAATAAAGAAAAAACAATTTATAATCAACTCGTCAGCATTACTCACAACATAATTAAGGAAGCTTTTTCAACCAATGTAATAATACTAGGTAAAACTACAACTGATGATGTTGTTTGGTGGATGCGAGAAAAAGTTCTTAGCCTAAAACTTAAAACTTGGTTTCACCCAACAATAGATGTACAAAGAAATGAAGAAAGTGATCTTTATGCATTTGACGGAAAATCAAAATATGACATTATCCAACCAGGAGATTTAGTTCACTGTGATTTTGGAATAAGCTATTTAACTTTAAACACCGATTGTCAACAAATTGCTTATGTTTTAAAACCAAAAGAAATAAATGCTCCTAAATTTTTAACAGATGCACTAAAAGATGCTAATAGAGTTCAAGATATTTTTACAGATCAGTTTGCATTAAACAAAACTGGAAATGAAATTCTAAAATCTTCTTTAAGCTTGGCTAAAAAAGAGGGGTTAAATCCTCAGATATACACTCATCCTTTAGGCACATTTGGTCACTCTGCTGGAACAACACTTGGAATGTGGGATTCACAAGACGGGGTCTCTTTTAAAGGAGATGTAAAAATGAATTTTGATACTGTATATGCCATTGAATTAAATAATAAAACGTATTTAAAAGAATGGGGGAAGGAAATTAGAATAATGTTAGAGGAAGCTGGTGTTTTTGAAAAAAATGGTTTTAGATACGTAAATGGAAGACAAGAAAAAATAATTTTAATTGGAAAATGAAAGATATCCCTAATCCGAAGGACAAGTTCCCCAAATTGTTTTATTTTTTCTGTATATAAGAGTTTATTCGTTTCTCCATAATAGATAGCGTTACGGTTCCCTCTTCAAGAATAACTTCATGGAATTCACGAATATCAAATTTCTCTCCTAAGGCTGCTACTGCTTTTTTACGAAGTTCTCGTATTTTTATTTCTCCTATTTTATATGATAAGGCTTGTCCTGGCCAAGAAATATATCGGTCTGTTTCTGTAGTAACTTCATGAATTGATAAAGCTGTGTTTTTAGCCATATAATCAATCATTTCTTGTCTTGTCCATCCTTTTGCGTGTACGCCTGTGTCAACAACCAATCTGCAAGCTCGCCACATTTCATAGGTTAGCTGACCAAATTTTTCGTAAGGTGTTGTATAAATATTCATTTCGTCTGCCAAATATTCTGAATACAAACCCCAACCTTCACCATAAGCAGATAGATATAATTTTCTTCTAAAGTTTGGAATTGTTTCAGGCAATTCATTATTCAACGAGATTTGTAAATGATGACCAGGAACTGCTTCATGAGCAGTTAAAGCAGGAATTGTGTATAAAGTTCTACTTGGTAAATTGTAGGTGTTTACCCAATAAAACCCTGCTGTTGTTTCACTACTAGAACCTGAATATCTACCTCCAGTATAATTTGGAGCAAGGTCTGCTGGAACTGGAACAACTCCATATGGCTTTCTTGGTAATGTTTTGAAAAATTTAGGTAGTTCAGCATCTATTCTTTTCGCAATATCACGTGCGAACATTAACAACTCATCAGCCGTTTTTGGATAAAATTGTTCATCTGTACGTAGAAATTTTAAGAAGTCCGCAAAGCTTCCTTTAAACTCTAAATCATCAATAATTTTTTGCATTTCTCCTTTGATTCTCGCTACCTCGTTTAATCCAATTTGGTGAATATCATCAGCAGAATATTGATTACTTGTTGTAAAATAGTTAATTCTATTTTGATAAAATTCTTTACCATTTGGAATTGTTGATATTCCTAATCCTTTTCTTGTGTTTGGGAAATACTCATTTTTAAAAAAGCTTTTAATTTTTTTATATTGATCTATAGCATTTTTTTGAACACTTTTCTTGGCTACTTTAACTATAGAATCTTTTAACTTATTTGAAAGCGATTCCGGCAAATTAAGAAATGGTTTATAAAATTCACTTTCTGTTGGATCTAAAACTATGTGTTTGTTATAAGTGTAGTCATAATTACTAAAAACTGCTCTTGGTTGCGCCATACCTTCTTTTATTGAAGCTCTTAATAAATTTATATTATAACCTATGCCTTGTGGCAAACTATCAAGTCGTTTTAAGTAATCAACAACCTGTTTTTTGTTTTCAAGAGTTCGGTTTCCTATTCTAGCCAAATTCAAATGAAAAGCATTTTCATTAGTAATGGTATTTAAATACGTTTTGTAGTTATTTGAATCGATCTCATCTTGCAAAACGAATAACAACAACTCTTTTGAAATTTTTTCAGTTTCAGATAAGCCTTCAACAGAAACCGTTTCTAATTTTTCTATTATTTCCTTAGCAAAATCGGCTTCCGCTTGATGATACTTAATCGTGTTTTCGACAGACTCATTCTTCTTATATTCATACTTTCTTTCCGCTTCATATTTTTTAATAATTGCATTTAACTTATTGGAATCAGATGTTTGTATAAAGGAAAAAATTCCAAATAAAACAACGAAGAAAAGAAGTATTAGTTTTTTCATAAACTAAATATAAGAATTATGTAATTGCTGAATTAAAAGAAGAGGATATGCCTATCACAACAACAAGCTAAAAACATCAAAGCAAAATTCAAAGTATATTTATATTAAGAATGCTATTAGTGAAATATTAACTTCAC
>DUDG01000003.1:0-282 GCA_012959395.1 Flavobacteriaceae bacterium
AGCTGTTGCGTCAGGTAATGAGTAATTGTTCGCACTTGCCGCAATACCATCAAGCTTTATTGCTTGTTCAGCGGTTATAATTGTTGTAGAGCTTAATAAAAAATCTATCTCGTTTTTAATTGAAGCCGTTCCTAGCTCTAAAATTTTTCTCGCTGCTGCGGCATCTTCAACTGTAACAACACTAATCATAGGAGCTGATGTTGAGCCCGTGCCTCCATTGACAATAGGCAAAGTTCCTGTTACATCATCCATTAAGTCTACTTGACCAATAGTTAATTCTTG
>DUDG01000003.1:479-8362 GCA_012959395.1 Flavobacteriaceae bacterium
AATTAAAGTAACCAAACCATTTTGATTAGTATCACCCGTATGTGTTTCGCTATAAACAGACGATCCAGTAGAAGAGTTTTGTAAAATGGTTAATCTAAATCCTATTACTGCTGAAGTCAAAACAGCTCCATCTGAGCCTCTAACAATAGACTGATAAGTAAATTTTTCTGGTGATTGAGAATAAATTTGAATGCAATAAAAAATAAAATATATATATAAACTTTTTTTCATATAGCTTTTGTAACTACCCTATCCAATATTTTTTTATATTTCCCTCCATCTCAAGTTAAAAATTCAAAAGTTATTATTTCTTGTCTAAAATTAATTTAAAAGTAGTAAATGAACCGCAAACATTTGTTATTGTTAAAAAATATAGTGCTGATGAAAATTGGGATAAATCTAATTGTGTTTTATTTGACTTAAGTGTTTCAGACCAAACTACTCTCCCTAATAAATCTGAAACAATTAGCTCAACATTTATTCTGTCCCAATTTATTAAATCAATATTGACCAATCCTCTTGATGGATTTGGTGAAGCGATAATTTGAACTTTCTTATTGGTTATACAATTAGCTATAAAGTACTGCTGAACCCCATGATTCAAGGTTATAGCCTCATCCCCAAATAGCATTGAAGTTGGATTCACTTGAGTCACTATTAATTGTCCTACGCTATAACTAAATGATCCATTTGAATTTTTTGCATCCCCTCCTGTTCCGCCAATTGCTTGTTGTGAAAAACCAATAATAGAAAATATTCCAAATAATATGTTAATTAACACATGCTTCATCATTAAATGGAAAGGAAGAGTGGTGAAGGGTAATTCTCAGATTTCCTTTCGAATCTTGAATATACAAAAAAGTATATTCTATTTTAACTTTAATCCCGTTAGGATCGGTAAAAAAATAATTTCCCATAGCAATAGCGCTTTCTTCATTTACAATTACAGAAACATTCTCAAATTTGACTTGAATCCAAGGTTGAAAAGCAAAACCAGTGTCTTCCTTGTAGTTGTCGTTCCCTGCAATAAAATAAGATTTTGCTGCTTCAAAATTTAGTCTAAATTGAATTTTTGCTGCTTTAGTTGGTTTAAACAAAACCTCTCCTAAATCAAAAGCATAAAGCTCATTAAGCATATCCTCTGTTGCTTTTTCGCAAGATTCTCTATCTTTTTTAAGCGATCCTATTTTGATTAAGTTTTCCCCCCATTTGGACTGAACTAACTCAATGTCTTTTGTCGAAATCATCTTTTATTAAATCTAATTTGATGTCAAATTTAATTATTTCTATGGATTCTCTTAATTTTTAATTATTGTATTAAATTTACAAACTAAAATTAGTCCATGAGTAAATATTCTATTACTGTTTCAAAAAAAGCAAGATATTATCAAATAGGAGAAGCTAGTCCTTCGATTAAAAAAGTTTGGATTGTCTTACACGGATATGCTATGCTTAGTGAATTTTTTATAAAAAAATTTCAAAATTTAGATGATGGCAACACTTTAATTGTAGCTCCCGAAGCATTAAATCGATTTTATATAGATGGTCAATACATTAGAGTGGGAGCCAGCTGGATGACCAAGGAAGAAAGAATAACCGATATTAAAGAAAATAATGCTTATTTAAATTCTTTAGCAAAACAGGTTTTTGATAAAATTGGGCATACTAATTTTTCTTTAAATGTGCTAGGATTCTCTCAAGGAGGAGCTGCAGCATGTCGATGGGTTTTTTCATCTCCAATTAAATTCAATAATTTAATTCTTTGGGCTGGTGACATCCCAAAAGACACTCTAACGGTTGAGAATAAAAAAAAGTGGTCTACAATTAATACGCATTTAATTATGGGGACACAAGACTTTCTGATTCCAGAGGAAAGCAAAACTCAATTTGAAGACTTAATTAAAAAATATGGAATAAAGTATTCCCTAACTAAATATGATGGAGGCCATAAGATTTACCCTGATGTTTTGCTTAAACTTTCAAAAGATTTATAATTATGAAAGTTTGTTTACAAAAATTAGAGAAAGAGCGCCTGTCGCTTTTTGAAGATTTAAAAAATTTAGATGACAATAACCTTAACTTGTGTAATAATGGGTGGTCAATTAATCAAATTCTTTATCATGTTTGGCTCGCAGAATCTTCTGCTGAAAAATATATCAGAAAAAAAACACAGTTTCCAGAAACTATTATAAAGATTAAGCTTAGCGCTTACGTTCGCTCTTTTATCTTTAAATTATTTCTTAATCTAGGGTTTAAAGTAAAAGCCCCTAAAATAGTAACTGATTTCCCTAAAAAAATAACCCTGGATGACTTAAATAAAAAATGGATAAAATCTAGGGAATCTTTTGATTCGCTTATTGATTTTCTAAATGATACGCGCTTAGCTAATAAAGCTATTTTTAATCATCCTGTGCTAGGCAGGCTAAACTTAAATCTGACTCTTTATTTTTTTAAAATACATTTCAGACATCATCAAAAACAAATCATAGCTTTAAAAAAACAGCTTTAAGCTATTTTAAAGACCTCCTTTTCTTTGTGGACTTCTTTGAGTTGGCCAGTTTCTTTGTTTTCCAGTTCTTGAATCGATTGGCATAATTATTCTTTCTCTAGACGTTTTGCTGTCGTCTTCACTAGCCATATATGCGAGAACTGCTGTAAGAATTACATTATTTCTAACATCATCAAAAATAATTTTATCATAAGTATCTCTATTAGTATGCCAAGTGTAATTCCAATAAGACCAGTTTAAAGAACTTAAACTAAAGGCAGGAACTCCTGCCGCAACAAAAGACGCATTATCTGATCCACCACCACTTGGACTTCCAGGATATGAAGTTTTTATATGCTTGGTTACATCTTTTGGAACAGAAGATAACCATCTGGACATGAATTCATAAGAATGTAAAAATCCTGCGCCGCTTATATTAACCACTCGACCCGTTCCATTGTCCTGATTAAAAACTGCCTGAGTATTTTCTACAATTTTAGGAAAATCTTCAACAAATGCTCTAGACCCATTCAATCCTTGCTCTTCACTTCCCCAATGGCCAACCAAAATCGTTCTCTTTGGATTAGGATATATTTTCTTTAAAACTCTCATAGTTTCCATCATAACTAATGAGCCTGTTCCATTGTCAGTTGCTCCAGTGCCACCATCCCAAGAGTCAAAATGAGCTGATAAAATCACATATTCTTCTGGTTTTTCAACTCCTTTAATTTGAGCAATCGTATTAAAAGTTGGTACAATTCCTAACTCTTTTGATTGCGCTATTACTTTGATTTTAGGCTGATCTCCATACTCAACCATTCGATATAACATGGTGTAATCTTCTAACTCTAAATCAATAGTTGGAATTTTTTTAGCTCTTGAGCTAAAAATTTTATTTACCCCAAATCCTCTTGACCAATTGGAAGAAATTAGCCCAACAGATCCTGCATCTTCAATAGCTTGATTAATATTTCTAAAATTGTATCCCGACTTTCTTAAGTTCGCTCTCCACTCTTTTGTTTGATTGTCTCTTTCTTTTTTCATTTTCTCAAACGATTCTGGAGTGGCAAATTCTTCCCAGTTATAATCTGGTCTTCCAGTAGGCTGCTTCATATCAATCATAACAAATTTTCCTTTAATACCTTCAAGCCAACTATCGAATTCAGATTTGTCAGATACCATAGGTATTACCTCTAATTCTGCAGTTACTCCCTTTTTTTTAGTTGAAGAACTCCAAGCTAATTGCATTCCTGTCAAACTTCTTTTTCTAGGATGAACCATCTCTATATGAGTTGATATCCTTTCCCATCCTCTCCATTCTCCCCACTGGTGAAGTCTAGATGAAATTCCCCACGAATTATATTTATTTACTGCCCAATCATGAGCGTTTTTCATTTGAGGAGTCCCCACTAGCCTAGGACCTACAACATCCAATAATTCATGGGCTAGTTCTTCCAATTGAGAATTGTTTGTGGCCTCTTCCACAATATTATCAATTGTTTCATTTTGAGCATTAACGACTAGAGAAGTAAATAGGAATATTAAGAGAAAATATTTTTTCATGATTAGTTATATTAAATTTTAAATGAAAGGTATTAAATTTATACCAACTAAATAAAAAAGTTATTATGATCTCCAGTCTCAATCATGTGCTTAGAAGTGAAAACAAAAAGCCTATTGTATATGATGTTTATTATACAAAAAATCGTATCAAAAAACCAATAATTATTTTCTGCCATGGTTATAAGGGGTTTAAAGATTGGGGCGCATGGAATTTAGTAGGCAAAGAGTTCGCCAAAAACAATTTTTTCTTTGTAAAGTTTAATTTTTCATATAATGGAGGAACTTTAGAGAACCCTATAGATTTTCCTGACTTAAATGCTTTTGGCAATAACAATTATTCACATGAATTAGATGATTTAGAGCGAGTCTTAAGTTATTTTAAAAAGGGGAAACATCTTTTTAAAAATATTGATTTAAACAATATTATTTTAATTGGCCACAGTAGAGGTGGCGGCTCTGTGCTTATAAAAGCTTCGGAAAATTCCATAATTAAAAATGTAATTAGCTGGGCAGGAGTCAGTGATTTTAAAACTCGATTTAAAAAAGAAACGAGCGAAGAATTTAAAGAATGGAAAAAAACAGGAGTAATGTTTGTAGAAAATCTGCGGACCAAACAATTCATGCCGCATTTTTTTCAATTTTATGAAGATTTCAAAGAAAATGAAGATCGGTTTAATATTCAATCTGCGGTAAAAAAACTAACCATTCCATACTTAATTATTCATGGAGAGAAAGATCAATCGATCCTTCCGATTGAAGGCAAGAATTTATTGTCTTGGAATTCCAACAACAAATTTGAATTAATTAAAAATGGAAATCATACTTTTTCTGCAAAACATCCATGGAAATCTGATTCTCTCCCAATTGAATTAAAAAAAGTTGTGAACTCCACAATTAATTTTATTAAATCCAATATTAGCCGCTTTTAAAGTAATGAATAATTCTCCTCATGTTATGCTTTCAGGAAGTGGCGCAGATCAGTTTGCTAAAAAAGAGGGCTTAGAAATTAAATTTTATTGACATTTTTCTTCATTCGTCTTAAAAACATTTTTGTAGAAATAGACAATCCATTTATTCCTTATAAAAGAAAAGTAATCCAAATTCCAGTAGCTCCTGCAGAACCCTATAACGTCAGCAATGTTCCTTGCCATCGCATAATACTACACTTTTAATGATTGCATGTAATTGAAATTGTCCTTAGCTGACTCAAATTGACTGGTGTCTCTATAAGCTTCTTGCTCAATTATATGCCTTGAAAGGCCTTTTGTTTTTCCATGAGCTAAAATAGACGGGAAATCAATAGAGCCTTTTCCAAGTGTACAAGATTCAAACTTATTTTCCGAAAGACTTAAATAATCTTTAACATGACAATATTTAAATCTTTCGGGATGTTTATTAAACCACTCTATAGGGTCTTCCCCGGCTACCACAACCCAGTAAATATCCATTTCAAAATCTACCAAATTTTTATCTGTATTTTCCATAAGAACATCTTGTAAATAAATCCCGTCCTTTTTAGTAAAAGAATAGGCGTGATTGTGATAAGCAAATTTAATCCCATTATTTTTTGCAATCTGGCCACATTTATTAAACCTTGAGGCATGTCTTTTAAAAGCGTCTATTTCTTTTTTCCCTCCACCAAGGCTTGGACATATTAAATACTCCATCCCGATTTCACCTGCTTGAGCAGATTTTTCTTGAAAACTTTCTAAATTATCTGTATTACCACAATGACTGGAAATCATTTTCATTCCTAAATCATCAAGGTATTTTTTAAATTCTATGTTTGTCATTCCCCAAAAAAGGCCAAATTTTCCTTCATATCCTTCAATATATTTATATCCATATGAGGCTAATTTTTCTAAAGTGCCTTTAGGGTTTTTTGTCATTTCGTCTCTTAAAGAATACAATTGGATTCCAAAAATATTTTTCTTAATACTATAATTAGTAGTACATGCATTTAGGGCAAATGGGGTCACCATAGATGTCGTGATTATTGAACTTTTTAAAACAAAATCTCTTCTCTTCATTTTTTTAATGTTATAATGAGCATTCTTTATCATCGAAGATATGTAAAATCATCAAAACATAACTAGTAGATTAAGATTTACTATATTTAGTATTCACAAAAATGTTATTATTATGAAAAAATTATTATTATTATTTACTTTAAGTTTCTTGGCTTCGTGCAATAACACTGCTATTCAAAAAGTAGCATCGTCACTATCTCCAGACGCGGAGATTATAGAGGTTGAGGTTAATACTCCTGCAGGATATTTATCTACAGCTAACGGCAAAACTGATGCTTATGACGGGGATCCTTCAAATTTAGAGCTATGGGATCAATATATCGATGCTCATAACAACAAAGACTTAGATGTTATTCGTGAAATGAATGCAGATTCAACACAACAGTTTGGTGGTTTCAAAGTTTTTGATGCCTTCGGCGATGTTGTCGATGGTGTTGATAGCCATATAGACAAATTAAGTGGATGGTTTGAAGCTGAAAATCCACAATGGAATACATTCTTTTCTTATACTATGAAAGTTGATGGTCAGATTGGTGAGTGGGTAATTTCAGGCCATAGTCTTAAAACAACTGTAGATGGTGAAGAAAAAATGAGAATGGATTTGGCTGATGCCTATATTGAGGATGGAAAAATAGGTGCTTTTTGGATTTATACTAGGGCTGTTCCTCCTCCGGCTAAATAGTTAACTAGATACAAAAAAAGCCCTGTCTTTCTTAAGACAGGGCTTTTTTAATTTTTAATAAGAATTAATTAGCTTGTTTTAATAGGCAGTGATGGATTTTTGATCCAATTAAATAACGAACTTAAAATTCCGTAAAAGAAGCTATAGAAAGCTAATGCTACGTAAAGTTGTGCTAAAATAATTGCCACTTGAACATATTGCCAGCCAACTGCTAATGCACCATCAAGGGTGTATCCTGTCGCTTCAGATCCTGTAACATCCCACGCAAAGAAGTCACCAATAAATCCTCCAACAAAATCAAGGCCAAGCATTGACGTGAATGCAGCCATAGCGTCTACAGGCAGCGCATATGCATATGCAAAGCCATCTGTTAAACCTGCGCTAATTGACATGCCGCCAGAACCTAGCACCCATCCAATAGTTGCGCAAATAGCTCCAAATAAAGCAGCTAAAGCCGTAATATGACCAAGAGCTTTAATGTGTACAACGATGACATCTTTAAAAAAGAAATCAACAATTCCGCTTTTTGATGCAGCTAATGAGTCTCCAGCAGATCTTACAACTTGAGCGATTGGAAATGCAGCATAAATTAAAACCAATGTGCATAAGCCTGCGGATGCTTTACCTAAGCCATCTGCCGCACCAAGGGCATCCAGCCCTCCCGTTACTACTGAAACTAGCATTCCTACAAGAACAACTAACGCGCCAACTCTGAAAACAGTTCCAGCCCAGCTAGCTATAGAGCCTTCAGAACCTTCCATCGTTGCGTTGAAGTTATTTTTAGGAAGCTTTTGATTTACCAGATTAGGTAAATCTAAAATTTGATTAATAATCTTATCCATAATATATTATTTAGTTAGATAATGAAAATACAAAAAATTTATCACTTTACTAATACTTTAACATTTATTTACATGTTTCCTAATGAGATTCTCGCTTTAAAATATCTTATTTTATGGATTAAATAATCTAATAATTATTCCTTATTATGCTTTAAGATAGATTTAATAATTCTTAAGTTTGCCATTCGTATATAAATGCGAGGTCCTATAGCTCAGTTGGTTAGAGTAGCTGACTCATAATCAGTTGGTCCCTGGTTCGAGCCCAGGTGGGACCACCC
>DUDG01000004.1:0-291 GCA_012959395.1 Flavobacteriaceae bacterium
GCTTCTGAAAGAAGAAGAAATAACGCTTATAAAAACTACAAGTTTTTCTAGGACCATATGGTCTTATCATACGATTACAGATAATTGGGTAGTAGAGGGTGCATTTGATTCTGATACTCAGGTAGTCACTAATGCGCTTAATTGGGGTGATGATGTTATTATTCCTGGTGGCGAAATAAGACCAGGCGTAAGAACAAATAGGATTAAGAAAATTAATTTAAAGACTCAAAATAAAAGCTTTGGTGTTGTAAATTATGTTACTTTAATAACCTATTTAATTCTAATAATTTT
>DUDG01000004.1:301-8085 GCA_012959395.1 Flavobacteriaceae bacterium
CACTTGAAATATGAATATCGCCTTCAAAATCTTTACAAATTGGGTCATACATATCAATTTTCAGATTTTTTTGGGATGGTATTTTTCTAAAAGAAATAAAACCACAGATGATTACTTTTTAGGAGGGGGGAGAATACCTTGGTGGGCAGCAGGGTTGAGTATTTATGCAACCATGCTAAGTTCCATCACCTACATCTCACAACCTGCCCTTGCTTATTCTTTTGACTGGCAGGCTTATTTAGGGTATTTTCCTATTTTATTGATTGTTCCTCTTGTTATTACTTATTATCTTCCTTTTTTTAAAAAACTTCATTTAACCACCGCTTACGAATATTTAGAAAAGCGATTTCATGTGTCTATTAGAATTTTTAGCAGTTCATTTTTTGTGCTTTTTCAATTGGTGAGAATGGGTATCGTTGTTTATTTGCCTGCCTTAGCTCTTTCTACAGCAATTGGTCTAGATCTTTATGTAGCTATTATATCAATGGGTGTCTTGTCGATTATATACACTTATTTAGGAGGTATAGAAGCTGTAATATGGACAGACGTTATACAGGTTGGAGTGTTAATCATAGGGCTTATAGCTGGACTAGTGTATATAGGAATGGAGATCAATGATTTTGGTCTTATTTGGGATACTGCTATAGAAGACGGAAAACTTAAAATGTTAGACTTTAGGTTTAGTTTTACTGAAGTGGTAACATGGTCACTTTTTTTAGGCTCATTTGCTTTAAGTTTTACAACTTACACCACAGATCAGACAGTAATACAGCGATATATGACCACTTCAAATGAAAAGGAAGCTAGAAAAAGCATTTGGCTTAATGGGATCTTATCCATTCCCTTTGGAATATTAATTTTTGCCATGGGAACATTCTTATATGTTTATTTTAAAGAGCATCCAGAATTTTTAACTGTTGGAATGCAAAATGATAGTGTCTTCCCTTTATTTATCACTAATCATTTACCCCAAGGAGTAGCAGGCCTTGTAATAGCTGGGATTTTTTCTGCATCAATGTCTAGTTTAGACAGTAGTATGCACAGTATTTCTACAGTAATAACTGTAGACTATTACAAAAGATTCTATTCTTTATATTCAGACCTTAAAGGTCTTGCTGTAGCCAAGTGGACAACTTTAATTGTAGGAGTAATTGGTACTAGTATAGCCTGTTTGATGGCTACATTTCCCGTAACATCAATTTTTTTCTTTTTTCAAGAAACAATTGGACTTTTTGGAAGCGCTATTGCAGGTATTTTTATTTTAGGAATTTTTATAAAAAAAGCACATTGGAAGGGTGCATTAATAGGAGCAATAGCTAGTATTACAACACTTATTTTTATAAAATATTCCACCCCTTTAAATTTTTATATATATCCCCTTATTGGAATACCATTATGTGTAATAATTGGTTGGGTTTTTAGTTTGTTAATAACAATACCTCAACCCGATATTAGTGGTCTTGTATATCAAAGAAAACCTACTAATATTACGTGATAGGTAAAACTTCCATTAATTGAAAAGCAGCGGATATGATTTTAATTAAGGATTAGTATACTTTTTCTTATCATTAAACTTAATCGTTTTTTATTCTTAAAATTATATATATTTATTAATGATGACGAAGCGAACAGCATGTTAACACGTTCTCAACGAAAGCCTTACGGTATCAATTATATTAAAGGTTTATAAAATTGAATTTAATATTAAAGTTATCTTGCTTAAATTTAGTTAATATTGATTTATGGATAACTATGGAATTCTATCTTTGCTTCCTCCTATAATAGCAATTTTTCTTGCTATAAGAACTAAGCAAGTATTTATTTCATTAATTACTGGAATATTTATTGGATGGTTAATTATTGGAGACTGGAACCTTCTGAAAGGATTCTTATTAACGATTGATGGAATTGTTAACGTATTTAGTGATGTAGGAAATACAAGAGTAGTGTTATTTACATTTTTAGTTGGTTCAATTATAACATTTATTCAAATATCTGGGGGGGTTGCTGGATTTATTAATGACGTAAAAAAATACATCAGTACAAATGATAATGAAATACAAAAAAGCAGGAAAAAAGTTCAACTTTTTGCTGCTTTAACTGGAATTATAATTTTTGTTGAATCTAATATTTCTGCTCTTACTGTAGGCACAATATTTAGACCAATATTTGATAAATTAAAATTATCAAGAGAAAAATTAGCCTATATAGCAGACTCCACATCTGCTCCTTCTAAATTATTAATACCTTTTAATGGATGGGGTGCATTTATTATGGGACTTCTTGTAACTCAAGGGATCGATAATCCTTTTATGGGTTTAATCTCTGCAATGCCATATAACTTTTATCCTATTCTAGTTATTGCTGTTCTATTTTTTTTAATCATATCTGGAAAAGATTTTGGACCAATGAAATCAGCAGAAATTAGAGTGAGAGAAGGAAAAATGTTTGATGAAGGATCTAGACCAATGGTTTCTGAAGAAATAACATTCATAAAAACTAAAAAGGGAGTTAAAGCAAATTCTTTAAATATGTTTATCCCATTATTTTTAATGGTAGTTACTATGCCCTTTATGTTATTTTATACTGGCTATAATAAAGAATTGATAGATAGTAATTTATTAAATACATTTTTTTCAATTATTGGAAATGCTTCTGGATCTGCTTCAGTATTATACTCAGTTTTAACTGCACTTATTTTTTCTTCTTTTTATTATTTTATTAAAAAAATAATGACAGTAAGAGAGATTATTGATTATTCCATAAAGGGGATGTCTGGAATGATTTCACTCGCGCTCTTAATTATGCTTGCATTTGCGATTGGAAATCTTTGTAATGAGTTAGGAACAGGACTTTATGTTTCCAATGCTCTAAAAGATGTGCTTTCTCCAAAACTAGTTCCTGTGCTTTTATTTATTACGAGCTGCTTTATTTCTTTTTCTACAGGAACATCATGGGGAACTTTTGCAATAATGATTGCTATTGCGATTCCTATATCTAACGAAATGGGCATCAATTCTTCAGTTGCTATAGCTGCTGCTCTAGGTGGTGGACTTTTTGGAGATCATTGTTCTCCAATCTCTGACACCTCTGTGATATCATCTATGGCTTCTTCCAGTGATCATATGGATCATGTAAAGACTCAACTACCATATGCCCTTATCTCTGGAACAATAACAGCGTTGTTATATTTAATAATAGGATTTACCTATTAAAATATTTATTTTAAATTTAATTAGCCTGATAAATAAAAAAATCCAAACAAGACTTATATTTAGGGTATGAATACTCATATGTTTATTAGATCAGTCATTTTTCTTATAGCCGGTCTAATCACATTTTTTTTTAGTAAAAAAATAAATGATTTTAAAAATGATTTATTAAAAAAATTTGGATTTAAAAACAAAATAAAAGATGAAACAAAAGGTTATTATTATTTAGGATTGTTTTTTATTGTCATTTCAATCATTTTATTTCTTATTTCAATAGAAAATTGACACTATACCTATGGTTTAGTTATTGTAAATCAAATATTCCCATAATTATAGACAAGCCTGGTGTAGCTCCAACAACGTTTTTTACAGGTAAAACTGCAATAGATTGGGTTGAGACAGTAGAATGATTAAGGATACTTGCTAGTATTTTATATATATTTGAAGGGTTAACGCTAAAAAAATTAAAATGAAAAAATTACTATTATTATTTACGTTATGTATACTCACATCTTGTAATAACACTGCTGTAAAAAAAATAACTGACTCTTTAAGTAATTCAAATCCAGATTATGCAAAGAATTTAGCTACTGCTCAAAAACTCTTTATATTACATGAAGAAGAAAACTTAGAGGAGCAATTAGCTCTAGTTAGTAAAGACATGGAGTCAAACACATCAATGTATGGTTCCGAAACTGCAAGCTATGATCAATATGTAGCTATGTTGAAAGGTTACCATGCAGCATTTGATAATATAAAATATACTGCTAATAACTGGCTTCCAGGTACAAGCCCTGAAGGAAAATTAGACGGAAGTGTTAGAACTTACGGAACTTGGACAGGTGTGAATGTAGCAACTGGAAAAGAACTAAATCTTAAAGGCTATTGGTACATGAATTTCGATGAAGAAGGTAAAATTATAGCTCAAGGTGATTTCTTCGATTTTGGAGGAATGATTGATGCAGTTTACCCAAAAAGTTTAGTTATTGTACAATTAGAAGTTCAAAAAGAAAAAAAACAACAAGTTTTAGACATCTTAAATAGTGAGGGTGGACTGCCTACAACTAGAGCATATGATGGATGTATTTCACTTGAAATGGTATTTAATGAAGATAGTAATACTTTTCACATTATTGGAAATTGGGAAAGCTTTGAAAAGTATCAAGTCTATTTAAATTGGAGACAAACAAAAGATACTGTAATAGGTAAGATGGTACCTTATTTAGAAGGTGGAGAAAAAGGATTAAAAATATCTCAACCAAATACTGGTTATCAGTCTTATTAAAAACTTAATTTTTAAATAAACTATAATAAAAAAGGGTTAACCAATGTTAACCCTTTTTTAATTAGTTAAAAAGGCTTTATTTACTATATACTGCCTTTTTTAATCCTTTTGATATATCAAAAGTAAATTCTCTAGATCTAGACATAAAAAGTCCATATATTTTATTTTGAGGGTCAATCCAAAAATGGGTATTATGATATCCTGACCAACCAAAAACACCTTCAGGAGATCCTGTTCCATCTAGAATGGCATCTTCCATAACAGAAAATGTAAAACCAAAATAATGTCCTGCAAGATCAGGGAAAATAAATGGCTCATTAGGGTCAGGTGCTGTATTTGTATATTTTTTAATCATTAGATCATAGCTTAATTCAGAAATAATTTCGTTCCCTTTATAATTTCCTTTATTTACAAGCATTTCACAAAAGTTTGAATAATCTTCGAAAGTTGAAACAAGACCTTCTCCACCATAATGAGCAGAGTTATTAATGTCATATGTTTGTTCATCAAGCAGATAAGTAAACCCTTTTAATGAAGTATCACTTGGATTAAATGGTGTATTTGTGAGTTGATTTATAAAAAGTGGCTGAATTCGTGCTCTTTCCTCAGTTGTTAAATAAAATTTAGTTTCTGTCATATCCATCGGATCAAAAAGATTTACTTTTAAAAAATCATAAAAAGAAGTTCCTGAAAGCACTTCGACTAATCTTCCTAAAATTGCTTGATTCAGTCCATATATATAATGGGAACCAGGTTCAAACTCTAAAGGCTGGTTTGCAACTGCTTTTGAAAAATCATCAAGATTATCAAAATGGTAAGAACTTGTAAACTTACTTGTAGGGGATGGAGGAGAAATAAATTTATTTTCTCCATAAACATCACTATAATATGTATAGCCAGATCTATGAGTGAGTAAATCGATTACTTTTATCTTGTTTTTACAGGGATAAATCCCATCTTCTCCTTTACATTTTACATTTTCATATTCTGGAAGGTATTTAGATATGTTATCTTGTAATTTAAATAAACCTCTATCATAAAGAACCATCATTGCAACTGTTGTTATTGGTTTAGACATTGACCATATTGGAAAAATAGTTTGATCATTAATATCTTTATCCCCTAGTTTACCGGAATTAACTACCTGATTATAAATTACCTTACCTCCTTTTACCATCTTAAAAACATTTGACCCTGTAACTTCATTTTCAATTAATTCATTTTGAAAGTTTAAGATTGGATTATCTGATTTCAAATCAGAATTACAACTTAAAATCAAAAAAGAAACAAAAAGTATTATTTTTTTCATTTTTTATAATTTATTATTTCAAATATATATAAATACTATTTGAATGATATTATAAATCTATTAGGATGTTTGCTGAATTAAAAGTAGAAGATATGCCTATGGTTTAGCGAATTTTCAGGATACGTTATAATTTATTATGAGTTCCATCACAATAAGGAGGATTTGAAGTTTGTTTACAGTTACATAGATATATTTTTTTATCCTCATTGTTAGTAAATATTTTGGGAGTAAATGCAAACCCTTTATGTGCCCCGTTGCAAAAAGGTTGGTTTTCTGACAACCCACAAGAGCACCAAGCATATTTTTTATCTTTTATTGCGTCTATTGCTATAGGCGCTTTGCTAAATATCTTAGGCAATTTCATATTAATTTGGGTGTTTTTTCATATTAACAATTTAATAGCTACATTCTTCTCCACTATCCTTGTTAGTTGATTTCCATTTGAGATTTCCAGCTTTTTCTGCTTCACAAGAATTAGAATAAACCAAGTTATTACAAGCACAGACTGGTTTATACTCTTTTGTACAAATAATCTCTGGATTAAGAGAAACAACACAGTCACCAATCACATCATCTTCTTTTTCGCCACAAGAAAAAAATGGAATAAACAGTAATAGTAGAATTAGTTTTTTCACAAACTAAATATAAGAATTACTGAATTAAAGGAAGAAATATGCCTATGGTTTAATTTTCTTGCTTATCTAATTTTGAATTTATTGAGTCCAGAAGATTAATCATTTTATCATACTGAACTTGTTCATTTGAATGTTGAATTATATGTTGGTTTCTTACTGGATTTTGGTTATCACTGAATATTTCTGATATTATTCCTATAAATGCTATAGAACCAAAAAAAAGACAACCTGCAATAAAAATGGTAGTGTTAACAGCTATCGTTGAAATAGGGTCTTTAAGATAATTTTTAAAAATCATTTTTCTCACAACCTAAATATAAGAATTATCTAAACCTTAATAATCTACTCCCTTTATAGAGGATTAAAAGTTGCTGAATTAAAAGAAGAAGATATGCCTATGGTTTAGTCCTTGTAAAGTAATTTCTTTTACGTCTTCTTGAGTATCCCTTAAAAGAAAGTATATTGGCAATGTCATTAAGAAAGATACTTAAAAATGATTTTTGTGTCTTTTTCATTACCTACAATTTACAATAATTTTACAAATTATCTTAAATAACTACCTCCATTTATATCAATAGTAGACCCTGTTGCGTGGTCTAGTTTTCCTGAAACAATAAGAGAAACAACAGGAGAAATATCTTTTGGTTCTGTTAGCCTATCTAAAACAATTCCTTTTTTTATGTAATTTTCCCCTTCTTTATTTAAAAAATCTTTTATCATTTCTGTTTTAACAAAACCAGGAGCAATGGTAAAAGCAAGAACATTGTCTTTTTTCCCAAAAGACCTAGCAATTGTTTTTGTTAGCGAAACTACACCCCCCTTAGAACACGCGTAAGAAATAAAATCTTCTGTTTCTCCTCTAAAAGCAGCGCGAGAAGATATGTTTATTATTCGAAATCTTGAATGAATATTTTTATTTCTTTTTATGTTTATAAAGCATTTACACAAATACGCTGGCGCACCTAAGTTCACATTTAGGGTTTTATTCCAACTTGAATTCCAAAAGTCAGCATCAGTATTAACAGATGAAGAAATTGCTATTCCTGCGTTATTAATTAAAACGTCTGGAAATCCAAAGTGAGCTATTGTTTGTTCATATAATTGTTGTGCCCCTAAACTACTTGAAAGGTCCTGGGAGACCGTGTGTGTGTTTTTTGTTAAAAGTGGTTTTAGTTTTTTTTTGTTTTTATTATAGTGTAAAACAAGTTTGTGTTTTTCCTTTATAAGTTCTTTTGAGATTTCATACCCAATTCCACTTGACGCCCCCGTTATTAAAATTTTCATACATACAATTTACAATAATTTTAAAAGAAGAAGATATGTCTATGGTTTAGCGAATTTTT
>DUDG01000005.1 GCA_012959395.1 Flavobacteriaceae bacterium
TGCAAACTTTTATAATTGATCCAAATGACCCAATGAAAAATGGATTCATTTTTAGGTAAATCTGCTGGCTTAGTTATGGCCATTGTTGGTGGAGCAGTGATGCCAAAATTACAGGGTATGATCATTGATTATGGTGGTCATAATGTAGATGATATAAAAATCTTAGGTGTATCAGAGATTAACTTTTCTTTTGTATTACCACTCTTGTGTTTTATACTTATTTCTATATATGGATTCAAACAAAAGAGGAATTAGTTTTTTTATTAGAATTAACTGATGAACAACCTTATAATTCTGCTTGTAACTTAATTGCTGTTTCAGAAACTTCATCTAATACTCTAAGTAAATTTCCAGACCATAATTTTTCTATTTCAACCTCACTATAATTTCTTCTGACCAATTCAAGTGTAATGTTAAATGTTTCTGAAGCATCATTCCAACCTTCAATACCACCACCACCATCAAAATCACTACTAATCCCTACATGATTGATACCGATAGTGTTAACTAGATAATCAATATGATTTACGAAATCTGATACATTAACAGAAATATTGTTATTGATTTTCTCAGAATTTAAATATGATTTAAAAGCTACGGTTTGTACAACCCCTCCATTATTTTTTATCCAAGCTAACTGTTCATCATCTAAATTTCTACTATGATCACAAAGAGATCTTGCAGAGGAGTGTGAAGCAATAACTGGAGCCTTACTTAATCTTATCATTTGTCTTATTGCTTCTTTTGACGGATGTGATATATCTATCATAATTCCTAATCGATTCATTTCTCTAATTACTTCAATGCCAAGTTTACTAAGCCCATTATGAAGAAAAATACCATCATATTCACCAGTATTGCTATCACTTAATTGGCTATGGCCATTATGCGCTAAAGACATATACCTAGCACCCATGTTGTAAAACTTTTCAACATTTTTAATATCAAGACCAATTGGATATCCATTTTCAACTCCAATCATTGCAACTCTTTTACCTTTTTTATGTATTTCTCTTACATCATCTGAAGTAAGTGCTAGTTCAATCTTTTCACTTGCATAATTGTCAACTAAATTATGAATAGCATTAAACTTTAATATTGCATTATCATATGCTTTTTTATAACCTTTTTCGTTTAACTCTCCTTGGCCAGTAAATACAATAAACCATGCAACATCTAAGCCTCCTGCCTCCATCTTTGGAATATTACATTGCGTATTCAAATTTTGAGAATAATTGATCGAATCAGTGAAGTTTTTAAGATTAATATCACAATGTGTGTCAAGTGTGATAATATTATTGTGTATTTTATTTGCTTTTTCAAATAGCTTATTGTTGTCATAATTTAATTTAAATAGATAAATAATAAAAAAAATTAATAATAAAATAAAGACTTTGATATAGAAGTTCATATGTATCGATTTATCACTAAAAATATAAAATAAATAATGTTTATAGTTGAAAAACAAAGAAAAAGGTCAATGAGAGATATTAAATCTACTAATATTTTCGTTAACATTGTAGTTATGAAAAAACTGATATTACTATTACTATTTATTCCGCTTGTTTCTTTGGGACAAGATGATAAAAGATTAGAAGGCATAGATAATGTGATTGAAAAAGCTTTAAAATCATTTGACCAAACGGGATTTGCTGTAGCAGTAGTTGAAAATGATAAAGTCATATATTCAAAAGGTTTTGGATACAGAGATTATGAAAATAAACTAAAGGTAGATTCTAATACATTGTTTGCTATAGGATCATGTACTAAAGCATTTACTTCATCTATAATAGGGTTTTTAAACAACAAAGGAAAACTTGATTTTGATGATAGCCCAATTGATTATATAAATGAATTAAGATTTCACAACCCTCAGTTGAATGAAATAATAACAATAAGGGATTTGATGACCCATAATACAGGCATTCCAAGGCATGATTTATCCTGGTACTTTTTTCCTACTTTTTCTAAAGATAGTTTGGTGTCAAGAATTCAATACCATGAACCAGTCACAACTGTAAGAAACAAATTTTATTACAATAATTTCATGTTTATGTTACAAGGTGTAATAGCGGAGAGGATTACTAATAAATCATGGGAAGAAAATATTCAAGAATCTATATTCAAACCTTTAGGAATGGAACGTTCTAATATTTCCATAGCAGAAATGGAACAGGCAGAAAATGCAGCTATTGGTTATTTAGAAGATCACGAAAAAACAGATTATTATAAGATTGCTGGAATGAGTCCTGCAGGAAGTATTAATAGTAGCGTAAATGATATGTCTAAGTGGCTTATCACGTGGATAAATGAGGGGAAATATAATGATAAGGAGATTTTACCCCCAGCATATGTTGCAGAAGCTATTAGTTCTCAAAATGTAATAGTTCCAAATATGCCATCAGATGAAAATCCTGGATTGCATTTAGCAAATTATGGTTTTGGATGGATGATAACATCTTATAAAGGTCATTATCTAGTTACTCATGGAGGCAATATTGATGGGTTTTCAGCTAATACAAGTTTCATGCCATCAGATAATATAGGTATAGTAGTGTTAGCTAATCAAGATAAATCTATTATTCCAGGAATTGTACAAAATATTATTTATGACAGGATACTTGGGTTAAATAAAACAGATTGGATAAAAAAAGGATTGGATGCAATTAAAGAAGCTAAAAAGAATCAAAAAGAAGTTGAGAAGAACAGAATATCAAATAGAAAGGAAGGAACAAAACCATCTCACCCAATAGAAGATTATGTTGGAGATTATACAAATTCTGGATATGGAAATTTAGAAATAACTACTAAAAACGATTCATTGTTTTTAACTTCTCCTTATAAAAAATTATGGCTTAGTCATTATCACTATGACACCTTTTTACCCTATGAATTAAATGAAGGAAAAGTTGACATGGAAGCTCCTTACGATAATGTTTTAATTACTTTTTATAGTGATAATCAAGGTGAAATAAGAAGAATAGCATCACAACTTGAAGAATCTATTAAAAATCCTATATTTTTTGATAAAGAACTAAAAGAACTTCAAGTTGAAAAAGAAAATTTAGAAAAATATGTTGGTAACTATAAGTTTAATTCAAGTTCAGGATGTAAAACATACTTAAAAGATGAGGTTCTTTATGTTTTTGTACCTGGCCAACCAGAATATGAATTATATCCAGTTGAAGAACATGTTTTTGCATTTAAAATATTAGATGGGTATAAGGTTGAATTTAAAGTTAATAAAAAGGAAAAAGTAACTGAAATATTATTTATACAACCAAATGGTACATTTAAGGCAAATAGAGTAGATTAATTATTTAAGAGTAGCTTCTATACTTTCTTTGAGTCCAAATTTCGGTTTCCATCCCCAATCTTTTGTAGATATGGAATCGTTAATTTTTTTTGGCCAAGAATCAGCAATTTGTTGCCTAAAATCAGGTTTAAAATCTACTTTTATTTTAAAACCATTAGAGAGAATTTCATTTAACAACTGTATTGGAGTTATGCTAAACCCTGTTATGTTATAAGAATTTGATATTGATAAATTATTTCGATTCACTGACATTAGATTGATTGCAGATTCTATTGCATCATCAATATACATCATTGGAAGTTTTGTGTTTTCGCTTAAAAAACAACAGTAGTTTTCTCCTTTTTTAGCTGCATTAATCATTTCAATAATATAGTCAGTGGTTCCTCCTCCTGGGACAGTTTCGGTAGAAATTATTCCTGGGTATCTAAGTGACCTTATATCTAATCCAAATCTATTAAAGTAATATTCTATTAATTTTTCTCCAGCTAGTTTAGTTATGCCATACATTGTGGAAGGGTTCATTAATGGATTTTGAGAAACAAAATCAAGTTTAGATTCCGTTCCAAATATAGCTATGGAGCTTGGCCAAAAAACTTTTTTTATTTTATTTTTAACAGATATTTCAGCAATATTTTGAAAACTATCCATGTTTAATTTCCATGAATTAAATGGATTTTTTTCGCCATTTGCTGAGAGAATAGCGACCAGGTGGTATATAATGTTTATGTCATGCTTTTTTACTAGTGAATCAATTCTTTCTTTATCTAATGCATTCGCATTTTCAAATTGACAATAAAGTTTTTCTTTTGGAGTTTTTATATCAGTTGCAAGAACAAAAGAATTAGATTTTTCAAAGTACTTTATAAACTCAACACCTAGTTGACCTAGTGCCCCTGTAATTAATATTCTATCCATTTATTTATTTAAAATAATAGTTTAATTTTACTCAAATTAATTTTCTCAAATGTACGAATCTATAAAGAAAAGGCTTAAACTAGAATTAGAAGATATAGAAAAATCTGGTCGTTATAAAAATGAGAGAATTATTCAATCCAAACAGAATTCAAGTATCAAAGTTAATAATGATAAAAATGTTTTAAATTTTTGCGCTAATAATTACTTGGGATTGGCTTCAAATCCAATAGTAATTAATAAAGCCAAAGAAACTTTAGAATCTCATGGTTTTGGAATGGCTTCAGTCAGGTTTATTTGTGGAACTCAAGATATTCACAAAACTCTTGAAAAAAAGATTTCAAATTTTTTAGGAACCGAAGATACTATACTTTATGCTGCAGCATTTGATGCTAATGGAGGATTATTTGAACCGCTTTTTAATGATCAAGATGCAATCATTAGCGATGCATTAAATCATGCTTCTATTATAGATGGAATTAGATTATGCAAGGCTCAAAGATTTAGATATAAGCATAATGACATGAATGATTTAGAATTACAACTCCAAAAATCTACTAATTGCCGTAATAGAATTATTGTAACTGATGCCGTTTTTTCTATGGATGGTACAATAGCTCAATTAGACAAAATATGTGAATTATCTAAAAAGTATGATGCTATTGTAATGTCTGATGAATGCCATTCTACAGGATTTGTTGGTCCTACAGGAAGAGGGGTGCACGAAGAACTTAATGTTATGAAAGATGTTGATATTATTACGGGCACTTTAGGAAAAGCATTAGGAGGAGCTTCTGGCGGATTTACAAGTGGTCCTAAAGAAATCATAGAAATTCTTAGACAAAAATCTCGCCCATATTTATTTTCAAATACATTAGCGCCATCAATTGTTGGAGCTTCTTTAGGAGTTTTGGATATAATAGAAAGAGACACCTCTTTTTTAAATCAATTAAAGAGTAACACAAATTTATTTAGAAATGGCATGAAAAAGCTTGGGTTTGATATTAAACCTGGAAACCATCCGATAGTCCCCGTAATGCTTTATGATGACCATTTAGCTCAAAAAATTTCATCTGAACTTTTAGATATGGGTATTTATGTAATTGGATTCTTTTTCCCTGTTGTTCCAAAAGGGGAAGCAAGAATTAGAGTGCAATTATCCGCATCCCACACCATTGAACAAATTGAACAAGCTTTAAATGCTTTTGAAAAAGTTGGAAAAAAATTAGGAGTTATTAGTTAAATTTAGAAAAAAGAAGTTGTAATACTAAAGCTCAGCCCAGTGCTTTCAGGAACATACCTGCAAATTCCTCCAGTACATACCAATCCTCCTCTTTGTCTTCCGTAATTTACTGTATAACGATTAATGCCTTTACTATAGCTTCCTCCAACATTATAATAGTGTATTTTTTTATCTTGCTTTGGGTTCTGATAGTTATACAAATCTGAAACATATAATGAGATAGCAGAACTTAAATTATATTCAAGTCCAAATGCAGACCAGTTCTTATTATCATCTTTAGTTGATAGATGTTGAAGCTCTAACTTTAAAGATTTATTTTTATTTAACTTATAAGTAGTTTCAATAACAAATATGTTTGAATTTATTTTTCCAAATTTTTCTTCAATATATTTTTTATTATAAAACTGATTTAAATAAAATATAATATTATCTAATTTTGAAGACCATTTTTTTCTTATCTCTAAGCTTATTTCTGAAAAGTATTTTTCCCCTTTTCCAAAAAAGTTTGTAGTGTAGTTTTTATTTACAAAATCAAAATTTCCATCAAGATTATTCCATACAGATGCATTTAAAGCTAAATTCATTCCATATTGTCCTCCAAAAAAACTTTTTTCTTTTAAAAAATAATAAACATCTAATTGCATCCCAGTTTCTCCAGTTTTAATGAGATTTGGGTCAACAAATGAAACATTTGGTTGTGATTGATATACATAAATATTTGCTAAAGAATAATCATGTTGCTTTGTTAAAGCTGGTAGATAGTTTACAATACTTTGATTATAAGAATTCCCAAATGCATTTCTCTCAGAAAATAGGGCCATATTTTCTAGCCTTCTAAATGTAAAATCAACTCCTATTCCATTTTTAATAAAACCTGAGTTAAAAAAAAATGCTGCTCCTTCTTCTACAAAATCATCATAAAAGTCTCCAAATTGCATAATTGGGTCTTTTGATTTATTTATTATTTCAATATTTGAATAGAAACTTAATGATGAAAAATCTATTCTTGCTGAATATAAATTGGTTGTGTTGTGATAGGTGGTTCCGGATGTTTGATCGTCATTTCTTCCAACAAAACTTAATCCCGCAATAAATGTATAATTTTCATTTGTTTCGTTGGAAAAATCAAATTCTGTATCTAAACCTACAATAAAACCTTTGGAATATTTAAATCCTTTTTTTTGCTGTCCAAATAAACTGGTTAAACTTATTTTATCATTTATTCTATATTTAAAATTTAACCCTCTAATTGAATTATTAATCCCAAGCTCTTTCTCCTCCCAGGATCTTAAAATCATTCCGCTTCCAAATTGCTCGTAAAAGTTTCCTAGTTTTAAATTTATTTTATCGTTAATGTATTCTAAATTAAATGTAGAAATACCAGTATTTTTAAAATCTGGAGAATAGTTAAGTAAAGAAGATGGCAGGTAGGATTCAATTTGTAATTCGAAATTCCAACTAGCGCCTATATTAGACTTTAAATTCAAATAATTATTTGATCTAAATCTATCCTCATAATTAAAGTCCCCTGTTTTGGAATCATCTATATAATATGCAGAATAAGATTCATAAGAAGATCTTAAGTTGTTTAAAATTTGAGAATTTAAAATAGAGTTATTAAAAAATATTAGTATCAGTAAATAGAAAATTTTCTCTTTTTTCATCAATAAGATTAATTTTTATTAATTGAATTTTTTATTACAAATTCATATAAATCTTTTTCTTCTCCAGGTTTATATCCAATTTTTCTATAAATAATTTTTTTACCATCTGTAACAATTGTATAAGGAATACCATTAATATTTAAAGATCTCTTGAAATTTTGATTTTCATCCATTATAATTTCAAAATTCCATTTTTTCCCCATTATTAAGGGCCTTACTCTTCTTTTAGTTCTAGCATCATCAGTAGATACAGCTACTAGTTTAACGTTGTACTCTTTCCATTTGTCAAATTCATTATGAATTGCATCAAGCTCATTAATACAAGGAACACACCAGGTAGCCCAAAAACTATAAATAGTCAAGCCATTTTTGTTTAAAGTTGATATTGAATTAATTGATTTGCCTTCAATAGTTTTAACATATATTGATGGTATATTTTTTTGAGAAAGTATTGATTGAGTAAAAAAAACAATTATTATGGTTAATTTTATATGATTTAAATTCATAATAAATATTATGTGTAAAACTAAAGAAAATCTTTTTAAAGATTATGATGGTGATATAAAAAGTTTAGGTGCTTGGTGAGGTGATT
>DUDG01000006.1 GCA_012959395.1 Flavobacteriaceae bacterium
GAATTTTATTATAAAAGTTGGTAAAGCCTATCAAGAAATTGGTTTTCTTTCTTTAAAAAGTCATTTTTTATCTAAAGAAAATATTGATGATCTTTATTCTCAAATAAAAAAATTCTTTGATTTACCTAAAGAAATTAAAAGCAAGTATGAGTTTGATGGATTTAAAGGTCAAAGAGGATATACTTCTTTTGGAAAAGAACATGCAAAGGGAAAGAAAGAAGGAGATTTAAAAGAGTTTTGGCATTTTGGACAATATCTGAATGAAAATGACAAAGAATTCAACTATCCAAGAAACCCATATGTAAAAGAAATTCCAGAATTTAATTCCGTAGGGAAGTCAACTTATGAAGCTTTAGAAAAAACAGGTATTTATGTATTACGGGCTATTGCATTATTTTTAGACCTTGAAGAAAATCACTTCGATAAATGTGTAATTAATGGAAATAGTATTTTAAGACCTATCCACTACCCTCCTATTAAAGAAGAACCAAAAAAAGCTGTAAGGGCTGCAGCACATGGTGATATTAATCTTATTACTCTGCTTATGGGTGCTCACGGAAAAGGGTTACAGGTAAAAAATAATAAAGGTGAATGGATAGATGCTATTGCTGAAAAAGATGAAATTGTGATTAATGTTGGGGATATGCTCTCTAGATATACTAATAATAAATTAAAATCAACAATTCATAGAGTAGTAAATCCACCTAAAGAATACTGGAGTAAATCAAGGTATTCTATTCCATTTTTTCTTCACCCAGTTGGGTCGATGAAATTAAATGTATTGGATAATTGCATTGATCAAAATAATCCTAAGAAATTCGAAGATATCACAGCTCACGATTTTTTAATTAATAGATTGATTGATATTGGAGTAATGAAAAAAGAATGAAAAAATTATCTTCCCTTTCTGATTTAAAATCTATAATAGATTCTTCTAAACTATCTATAAATAATCCTAAACCTTTAAAAAAAAATCCAATAACAAAACAGTATTTGGAAGCTCATTATAGTAAAAAGGGAAGAGCAGGAAAGCCAGTAACCGTTATTAAATGTTTTAAGGGAACTAAAAACGAAATGAAAGATCTTGCAAAAATCCTTAAAAATAAATGTGGTGTAGGTGGATCTGTAAAAGATGGGAAAATTATAATACAAGGTGAATACAGAGATAAAATAACCTCTATATTAAAGGAAATAGGACATTCTGTAAAAAGAATTGGCGGTTAACCTTCGTGATCGTCTTTGTCTATATCTGAATTCTTAAAAACTAGAAATATAAATATTAAAACAGTGATAATTGAAAAAGGTGTTTTAAGAAAGCTAAATGAACTTAAAATTCCTAATCCAGTAGCGTCACTTATTAATTTAAATCCGATTAAAATAGCAAATATATTTTTTCTATTCTCATAAAATAAAGCAGAAACTCTTTTGTAGTGTGAGGCAATACTAAACCATATAGCAGGAATAAAAGACAATACAATACTAATCATCCATCCACTAGTGACAGCACTATACATATTGGCAAAAAATTCTTCAGGATTTTCCTCTATACTTTCTTGAAAAGCAATTTGATCAAAACCTTCTGGATTACTCATGTCAATAAAACCTTCTGTTATTAAATAGCTAGAGAAAAAAAAGGTAATAATTATAATTCCAGGAATAGATAGTAGGATTGTAAACAGTATTCTTAAAAAAAAAGTAGTTCCACTAATAGTGCCTGAGAACTGAAAGAATTTTAACATAGAAGGTGTATTAATTATATAGCAATATATAAAGAATTATTAACACATGCTTTTAGGAATGTATTAATTGTCTCTTTTGTTAAATTTATCTTTTTTACTAAATCTATTTACAAGAGCTGCAATAAGTAGAATCAAACATATCCCCCAAAAAATTGTAACATAATTCATTTTAATTGATTTTAACTGCAGTTCCGTAAGCTAAAACCTCTGCTGCACCTTGAGAAATAACAGATGTCATGAATCTTACATTGACAATAGCGTTTGCCCCTACTTTCTCTCCATCAGCTATCATTCTAGATATGGCTTGTTCTCTAGAATCTGCTTGAAGTTTGGTGTATTCTTCTATTTCACCTCCTACAAGGTTTTTAAAAGCAGCGAAAATATCTTTACCTACGTTTCTAGCTCTTACAGTTGAGCCTCTTGCTAGCCCTAATATTTCTGAAATATTTTTACCGGGTATTGTTTCAGTTGTAGTGATTAACATATTATTTTTTATATAAATATAGTTTATTTTTTTTTTTTTAATTAAAGCCATTTAATTGGACTTAATCTTCTTTTTAATAGAAAATCATTACACTTGCTAAAATGTTTGTTCCCAAACCAATATCCTCTATTTGCACTTAACGGAGATGGATGTCCTGATTTAAGAATTAAGTGATTGTTGTTTGTTATTATAGATTCTTTCTTTTTTGCATATCCTCCCCATAACATGAACACAACATCCTGTTTGTTCTCTGAAATTAACTTAATTACATTATTGGTAAATTTTTCCCAACCCTTATTTGCGTGGCTTCCAGCTAACCCATCTTCAACAGTTAGTACAGAATTTAGTAACATCACACCTTGTTTAGCCCAATCAATTAAATTTCCATTATCTCTATTTTTGCAATCTAAATCATGAGAAATCTCCTTAAATATGTTGTTTAATGATGGAGGGTTAACTCGGTTTGAATCAACCGAAAAGCAAAGACCGTTTGCCTGACCTGGACCATGATATGGGTCTTGTCCTATTATAACCACTTTAAGATCATTTAGGTTACAATTATCAAATGCTGAAAAAATTAAATTTCTAGGGGGATAACAACTTTTTGTGTTATACTGATTTTTAACGTAATAGATAAGATTATTAAAATATTTCTTATTTAATTCTTTATCTAATAGTTTAAGCCAACTTTTTTCGATATTTACCTTCAATGAAATTGTTTATTTTTACCTTTTAAAATATATATAAATACTTTGTCAATTCCCAAGAAAACTTTAGAGGATTTAGAATTTAATGTAGTTGTTGATCAGATATCTAATTACTGTGTCACATCAATGGGTAAAGAAATACTATTATCTCTAAAACCTGATGTAAATTTTGATAAAATTAACTTTAGTTTAGACTTGGTATCTGAGTATTTATCTTCATTAGAAAATGATAATAATTTTCCAAATCATGGTTTTGAAAGTATTTCTAAAGAATTAAAAATTATTGAAATTGAGAATAGCCAATTAGAGATAGAGTCTTTTAGGAAGATTAAAATAGTAGTTGAATTAGCTATTTTACATATAAAGTTTTTAAAAAAATTCAAGACTTATTATAATAATATTTATTCATTAACAGAGTCTTTGAATCCAGAAAAGGTTATTATCAATGAAATAAATTCTGTTATTGATAAATTTGGTTTTATTAAGGATAATGCGTCTTCAAATTTATTAAAAATAAGAAAAGGAATAAACACTACTAAATCAAAAATTAGAGAAACTTTTTCCTCTGCTTTATCTTCTTACAATGTTTCGGGTTATTTAGATGAGATTAAAGAATCTTCTATTAGCAATAGACGAGTTCTTGCAGTCAAAGCAATGTACAGACGTAAGGTAAAGGGTCAAATGATGGGTAGTTCTAAAACAGGAAGCATTGTTTATATAGAACCACAAGAAACTTTAGTTCAAAGCAGAAAACTTCAGGACCTTATTTATGATGATGAACAAGAGGTTAAAAGAATATTAAAGGAATTAACAGCTTATTTAAATCCATTTATTGAAACATTATCAGATTATCAAAATTACTTAACTCATATTGACGTTGTTTATTCAAAAGCTAAATATGCTGATGAGATAAGTGCTATTAAACCTAATTTTTCAAAAGAAAAAAACATAAAACTTAAAAATGCTTTTCATCCCCTACTCTACACCAGTAATAAAAAACAAAATGTTACAACTTATCCTCAAACAATAGGATTAGATAAAGAGAATAGAATTATGGTTATTTCAGGTCCAAATGCTGGTGGAAAAAGTATTACCCTTAAAACTATAGGATTACTTCAACTAATGGTTCAATCAGGAATTTTAGTTCCTGTTCATCAAAGTAGTGAAATTTCCATTTTTAAAAATATTATATCTGATATAGGAGATAATCAATCTATAGAGAATCAATTAAGTACCTATAGCTATAGACTTAAGAATATGAATAGTTTTTTAAAAAAATGCAACTCTGATACTCTTTTTTTAATTGATGAGTTTGGTACTGGATCTGATCCAGAACTTGGAGGAGCATTAGCGGAAATTTTTCTTGAAGTTTTTTATGAAAGAGAAAGTTTTGGAGTTATTACAACTCATTACTCTAATTTAAAATTATTAGCTGATGAGCTTCCTTATATGTCAAATGCTAATATGCAGTTTAATGATAAAACTCTAGAACCTATTTTTAATTTGGTAGTAGGTCAAGCTGGTAGCTCTTTTACATTTGAAGTAGCTCAAAAAAATGGAATTCCCTATAGCATCATTAATAGAGCAAAGAAAAAGATTGAAAGAGGAAAAGTTAGATTTGATGCAACTATAGTAAAATTACAAAAGCAAAGAATGGAACTTGACAAAACAACAAGTTCTTTAAAGGATGAAGAAAGTAAATTTAGAAAAGAAAAAGAGAAGCTTAATCAAACAAACGACAAGATTAAATCTAAGCTTATTAATTATCAGGAATTGTTTGATTCTAATCAACGAATGATAGTATTAGGTAATAAACTAAATGATATAGCTCAACGTTATTTTAATGATAATAAAAAAAGAAATCTAGTATCAGAGGTAATTAAACTTGTTGATACTCTAAATTCCAAGAGAAAAAAGACGAATTTCTCTAAAAACAAGTTAGATAAAATTAAAAAAAAGAGAACAGCTCAAATCTTAGAGAATGAATTAAAAGACATTAGAAAAGAAAAGAAAAGAAATAAAAACATTATTGTTCCAAAAAAAAATAAAGTAGAATTAAAGATTGGTGATAAAGTTAGATTTGAAGACAGCAGATCTATTGGTACAATTGATAAAATTGAAAAGAATAAAGCGATCGTCAATTATGGAACCTTTATTACTAAAGTGGATTTAATTCGTTTAGATATTGTTTGAAATGAAAGAAAATAAACACATAATATATTTTGATGGTATTTGCGGTTTATGCAACTCATTTGTTAGTTTTTTATTAAAAATAGACAGCAGTTCAAATTTAAAATTTGCTACTATAAAAGGAGAAAGTGGTCAGAAATTATTAAATAAAATGAATTTTAGTAATTCAGAATTTGATACATTGATTTTTCAAAAAAATGATCAAGTTTATACAAAGTCAACAGCAGTTTTTGAAATTTTTAAAACAATAGGAGGATTTTTTAAAATATTTTTAATTTTTAACTTATTGCCTACCTCTTTTTTAGATTCAATATATAGATATATCGCATTAAAAAGATATAAACTTTTTGGAAAATTGGAACAGTGTGATATTTCTAAATTCAATAAACCTGGTCAGTTTATAGATTAAAGCACTTTACTGCGTTTTAAAAGAATAAACAATAGAGATATAAACTTATTCATACATAAGTTCTTGATTATGTTCAATTTAATGAAATAAACAATAATATTAGTAGTATTAAATAAGTTTAATTTAAATTAAAGTTTGATAGTTCTATTAAGTAAGTAAAAATCTACTAGAACTAGTGCTGCCATTGCTTCAACAATGGGTACAGCTCTAGGAACAACACAAGGATCGTGTCTACCCTTCCCTTTCATTTCTACAACATTATTATTGGAGTCTATAGTTTGTTGGGATTTCATTATAGTGGATACAGGTTTAAAAGCTACATTAAAGTAAATATCCATTCCATTACTAATTCCCCCTTGTATTCCTCCTGAATTATTAGTTTTGGTTTTTCCGTCTGAATTAAACGAGTCGTTATGTTCGCTGCCTTTTAGTTTAGTTCCATCAAACCCACTTCCAAATTCAAAACCTTTTACAGCATTAATAGACAGCATTGCTTTGCCAAGATCTGCATGTAATTTATCAAAAACAGGTTCACCAAGTCCAATAGGTGTGTTTTCTATAACACAACTCACTACTCCTCCAACTGTATCCCCTTCTTTTCTGACTTCTTTAATATGATCTTCCATTAATAATGCTGTTTGTGAATCAGCACATCTCACAGGGTTTTTTTCAATTTCTGAAAAATCAAGTTCAGAATAATGTTTTTCAATTTTAATTTTTCCAACAGATGATACAAATGCTGTTATTTTAATATCAGATAAAATTTGTTTTGCTATAGCGCCAGCAACAACTCTACAAGCAGTTTCTCTAGCAGAACTTCTTCCACCACCCCTGTAATCACGATGTCCATATTTTTTATCATATACATAATCAGCATGAGATGGTCTATAAGTATCCTTTATATGAGAGTAATCTTTAGATTTTTGATCTTTATTGTGAATTAAAAAACCAATTGGTGTGCCAGTTGTTTTACCTTCAAATATTCCAGAATAAAAAGTGACTGCATCCGGTTCTTTTCTTTGAGTTACAATTGCAGATTGCCCTGGCTTTCTTCTGTCCATTTCTATTTGAATAGCATTAAGATCTATTTTTAATCCTGAGGGACATCCATCGATAATTCCTCCAAGTGCTGGCCCGTGAGATTCGCCAAAAGTTGTGAGCTTAAATATATTTCCGAAAGTATTACCTGCCATTTTAAAATTTTTTACAAAAATAGGTCTAATATTTCTTATAGAAAAACTTGGTAAATATCATTCAAAAATTTTGCTAGGGTTTAAAATCCTATTTGGATCAAGTATATTCTATTTCCAATATTTACGCTTACTAGTGCGTCCAATACCAGGATTAAAACCATTAGTTGGATCTAATTTTTTATAAAAGTTTGAGAGTGACGGTTTTGCAAAATATTCATGACCAACATTATGTTCTGCTGGATATTCAGCGCCTCTAGCGTCATATGTTTTTAATAACTTCTCCTTCAATGCATCAGCATCTATTCCTTTTTTAACAATGTAATTTTGATGTAGTACATGGCAAAATAAGTGTCCATAATACAGTTTCATTTCTAATAAATCATCTATCTCTGGTGGTAATTTTTCAAACCAGTCTTTTTCGTTACGAGGGAAAGCAATATCCATAGACATCATGGCACCTGACTTTTTATTATTGATGGCATGATAACGACCTACGGCACTTGCAGCAACAAATCGATGTAAAATTGCTTTTTCAGCCTCTTTTTTAGTACATTCAAAAAAGTTTCCTTCATTTTCTTTAAAGAATTTTTCAAAGTATGCTTTTGCTTCCTCAATTCCCTCATTAGACATTTCAATTACCCAGTGATGCTCATATTGATCTCGATATTGTTCCATTCGGCGAGGGAGGTGATTAGGCCAAAAATTACTTAAAAACTGCATCAGTCTGTCTGAAAATTTATTAGGAAGGAATTTAAACTTTTCAGCGAGGAGATCTACTTTTCGTTTGAATTCAAATAATTTTGGAATAAAACTGGGACCCATTTTGTCAATCGCTACAAAGGTATCCTTGCTATATTTTTTAGCAGCATCATAACAGTCTCTGTGTAGATATTCACCTGAAGTTGGAAGGTGTTGAAACTGAGACAATATATCTCTACGAATTTTACCCAATACATATGGGCTATTGGTACCAACATAAAATACCTGTTGACGCTTTGGTACTGGATAAGTATCTAACCGTACAGCAAAAACAGCAATTTTTCCTGCACACCCTGAGGCACCATGTAAGCGTCGTCCATCTGCATTATAACGTGCAGGTGTACTTGCATCTACATCTCGTACTCGCTTATGATATTCGTTATCAGATGCTAGTTTATCAGGAAATTGTATTTGATCTTTAGTATAATTATGAGTTTGTAAATTGGTTAAAATCTTTTCAGGTGTATCTCCAAGTTCAATACCTAAGTCATTTACCAGCACTAGCTCATCTTGCAAATTAATTTGTGCATAAAGCGAAAGCTCTGTATAAGCTGGTCCTCTTTTTACTAATGCTCCACCTGAGTTATTACAGATACCTCCAACAATTGAAGCACCTATACAAGATGAACCAATGACCGAATGCGGTTCCCTTCCATATGGTGCTAATTTATTTTCTAGTCCAAACAATGTACTTCCTGAAAATCCTACAATTTGTTTGCCTTCATTTATAATTTGTATATTATCGATACGCATAGTACTTACAATCACAATAGGACGATCATAATCATTACCATCAGGGGTAGATCCACCAGTTAAACCTGTGTTAGCAGCTTGCATAATAACAATAATATCTGCTTCCACACAAATCTTCAGAATCTTCCAAATTTCAAGTAATGTTCCTGGTTTAGCAACCGCTAATGCCTCCCCTGCCCCATATCGCCATCCTTTACAATAGTGTTGTTTACTCCATTGAGCGGTAAGTATATATTTATCGCCAGTAATGGCTTTTAAATCTTTAACTAGTTTACTTTTAAAGTTCACCCTGTTTTTAAAATTTAAGGAATTAAATTATTATATATTTGCTCAATATTTATTCAAAGATACTTTATTATGAAAAGAATTATTCTTTTACTTTTAATTTGTTTTACTGCATTAAGCTGTTCAAATTCAGCTACATATACTTTAGAAGCCAACACGGATCATGATGAGGATCAAAAAGTTTTTTTAATAAAAATAGGTGATGATAATAGTCCTAAGGCCATTGATTCCACAATTGTTAAAGAGGGTAAGTTTTCTTTTACCGACTCAATAACTATTCCTGAAATGCATTATGTAGTTTTCGACAAACAAAGAGAGAATTTACCTGTAATATTAGAGCCTGGTAAAGTAAAGGCTAAAATATATAAAGACAGTATAAGGACTTCAAAAGTTACAGGAACTAAATCAAATGAAGATTTCGCAAAGTACAAGAAAGAAACTTCGGAATTTTATTCAGAATTAAGTAAGATACAGCTTGAAATTAGAAATGCTAATATTCAGGGGGATTCTATGGTAGTAGATGATTTGAATGATCAGTTTGAAGCAATGAAAACTAAACTGAGTGATTACGAATTAAATTTCATAAATGTTAACAATGATTCTTATTTATCTTCTTTAATACTGCAAAGAATGGTTATGCAACAAGAAATTGGAGTTGAAAAAGCTGAAGAATTTTACAACAATTTTACTGATTTAATTAAAAAAACAAAATCTTCAATTCAAACTAAAGAGAATATTGAATTGTTAATTGAATCTTTAAAGGAATCCCCAACTGTAGGGTCATTAGCACCTAAATTTAGTGGGCCCGGATTAAATAAAAATATAATTGCTTTAGATGATATTAAATCAAAAGTGGTTATGATTGATTTTTGGGCGTCATGGTGTGGTCCATGTAGAAATGAAAATCCTTTTTTAGTTTATTTAAATTCTAAATACAATAATGATCAATTTCAAATTATTGGCATATCACTAGATAAAGATATGGAATCTTGGACTTCTGCAATTGAAAATGATCATTTAGAGAATTGGGTTCATATTTCACATTTACAGTTTTGGAGTGAGCCTATAGCGAAATTATATAAAGTCAGACAAATGCCAACGTCCTTTGTTTTAGATGAAAACAAAAAAATAATAGGCATGAACTTAAAAGGGAATGAATTAGACAACCTTATCTTAAAACAATTGTCACTTTAACTTTTAAAAAGTTTTTTTTTAGAGTTCACATAAATCAATATAGGAAGTATAAGTAATACTACAATCCAGGTTTCATTTATTATTATCATTGGATTAATTAAAATAGTTATAAACAATCCAGTAATAGCTCCACCAAAATGCGCAGTGTGACCTATATTCCCTAATCTCTTTTGCATACCATAAATACTATAAAGCAAATAACCTATGCCAAATATATAGGCAGGAAAAGGAATGGGAAAAAAGATGAAAGCTAATTTCATTTGTGGATATAATAAAATAGAAGAATAAACAATTCCTGTTACAGCCCCACTCGCTCCTACAGCAGAGTAATAAGGTTCATTTTTATGAAATTTTAAAGCAAAATAGTTTCCGAAAAATAAACTACTAAAATATATTAGCAGGAAATAAAATGATCCTATCCTGCCCAAAACAACATCTGAAAATACGTATAATGTGAATAGATTAAGTGCTAAATGAGAAAAGTCTACATGTAAAAAGCCAGAACTCCACATTCTTATTTTTTCACCAAGTTGAATTGAATTTATTTGAAACTTATATTTTTCAAAAAAATATTGATCTTTAAATCCTTTGTAGGAAATAAGACAAGTAATAAGTATAATTATGTAAGTAATGATTTTTTATTTAAATATAGTTTTTTTAATAGTTAAAATAACCATTAACTATCTAAAAATATGTAATAAATGAATATATTTATAGCGATGAAATTAGTAACGTACTTGATCATATACCCTCTAATTTTAATAATTTCATATTTACCATTTAAATTATTGTATTTTCTTTCAGATATTACTTATTACCTTCTTTATTATGTAATTAGGTATAGAAGGAAAATTGTACGGTTTAATCTTGAGATTTCTAAAGTAGCTAAATCAAAAAATGATTTAGTTCGTATCGAAAAGGAATTTTACAGACATATTACTGACGTATTTTTTGAGATGTTTAAATTTTATGGTATTTCTTCAGAAGAAATTAAAAAAAGATTTTATTTAGAAAATTCTGAAATAATAGATGATTTAGCAAAAAAGAAAAAGAATGTAATGTTTATGGCTACCCATTATGGCGGTTTTGAATGGTTCTTATCCATAGGGCACCATGTTCCTCACCATCCTTTTGCTATATATACTCCTCTAACAAATAAACATTTAGACTCACTTGTAAGAAAAATTAGATTAAAACATGGATCTAAATTAATTTCTAGATATGAAACTTCTAATTATATAAATAAACAAATAAAGGAGCAAAAATTATTTCTATATGGAATGGCTGCTGATCAATCAGCTCAAATTAGATCAATTACCTATTGGAGACATTTTCTTGGTGTAAAGGTTCCAGTTTTTACAGGTTCAGAAAGAATAGCTAAAGAACATGATATTCCTGTTGTTTTTGGTAAAATGGTAAAAATTAAAAGAGGGTATTATAAAGTTGTTGTTGAAATGATATCAGAATTTCCAAGGACTTATAAAGATTTTGATATAACTGATATTTATATTGATAAAGTTGAAAAACAAATTAGAGAAAATCCAGAGTATTATTTTTGGACACACAACAGATTTAAACATAAAGATAAAGCACCCAAAGGTTAATTAGATAATTCTTTAATGTCAAGCTTTATTTGATTTACTAAACTATTAGCAATCTCTTCTGATTTACCTTCGCTATAAATTCTAATTATAGGTTCAGTATTAGACTTTCTTAAATGAACCCAGCTATCTTTAAAATCAACTTTTAGCCCGTCAGTTTCATTAATATTTTCATTATTATATTTAATAGCAAGTTTATTTAAAATTTTATCTACATCTATTTCTTTAGACAGGTTTAATTTTTCTTTAACCATCTTGTATTTAGGGTAAATAGATAATAATTCGCTTACACTTATATTCTTTTCAATTAGCAAGGATAAGAATAAACCTATTCCAACTATAGCATCTCTACCATAGTGACTTTCAGGATATATAACTCCTCCATTACCTTCACCCCCTATTACAGCATTGCATTCTTTCATTTTATTCACAACATTAACCTCTCCTACTGCACTTGCATAATATGACTGACCTTGTTTTTCAGTTACATCTTTTAAACCCCGTGTAGATGAGAGATTTGAAACGGTCGATCCAGGATTTTTACTCAAAACATAGTCAGCACAAGCAACCAATGTATTTTCTTCACCAAAAATTTCTCCATTTTCACAAACAAAAACTAATCTATCTACATCTGGATCTACTGCAATACCCAAATCTGCTTTTTCTTCTACTACTTTCTTGCGTAATTCTGTAAGATTTTCCTTTAAAGGTTCAGGATTATGTTGAAAATCACCTGTTGGCTCACAATATATACAGGAATAATCTATGTTTAATTCATTTAAAAGTAATGGAACTATTATTCCACCAGATGAATTGACGGCATCAATAACAACTTTTAGTTTAGTTTTTCTTATTAAATCAGTATTTACTAAATCAAGTTTTAGAACGGAATCTATGTGAGTTTTCATAGTATTGTTCATTTTAGTAATAGTACCTAAATCATAAACTTCAGAAAACACATAATCATCAGATTCAGAAATTTTTACTATTTCTTCTCCAGAGTTATTGTCTAAAAACTCACCATATTTGTCTAATAGTTTTAAGGCATTCCACTCGGCTGGATTATGACTAGCAGTTATTATAATCCCTCCATCAGCATTATATTCTTTAACCATCAATTCAACAGTGGGTGTTGTTGAAAGCCCTAAATCAATAACGTTAATTCCTAAAGATATTAAAGAGTTTTGAACAAAGTTTTGTATCATTTCTCCTGAAATCCTAGCATCTCTTCCGATAACAACCTTTAATTTATTCTTGTTAGAATTTCTCTTAAGCCAAACACCATAAGCACACCCAAATTTAACTGCTTCAATGGGTGTGAGATTTTTATTAATCCTCCCTCCAATTGTTCCTCTAATTCCTGAAATAGATTTTATTAATGTCATAGAATTCAAATATACAATTTGAATAACTTTTTTGACTTACTTTTATAGCATAAATTATATTTATGAAATTCAAGGTTCAGTTATTTTTATTCTTCACTTGTTTGTTTTTTATTCATTGTTCAAATAAAGATATTAAAGAAGGTTACAAGAATGGTATGGTAGTTTCAGCTAATTCATTAGCATCTCAAGTTGGTATAGATATTTTAAAAAATGGAGGAAATGCATTTGATGCTGCTATTGGGGTTCAATTTGCACTTTCAGTTGTTTACCCTAACGCAGGTAATATTGGTGGTGGAGGTTTTGTAGTATATAGGTTAAATGATGGTAGTGTGGGAAGTTTAGATTTTAGAGAAAAAGCACCTAGAAAAGCAACTAGAAATATGTACTTAGATGATAATAATGAAGTTTACATTGAAAAAAGCAAATTCGGACATCTTGCATCAGGCATACCAGGGTCTGTTGATGGAATGGTTAAACTACATGAAAAGTTTGGATCACTAGACTGGAAAAATCTTCTAGAACCATCTATAAAGCTTTCTAAAAACGGATTCAAATTAACTAAAAATCAGGCAATAAGCTTAAATGGTGTAAAAGAATCATTTCTCAAATTAAATGATAATAGTATTTCATTAATTAATAAAAATGAATGGAAAGAAAATGATTTATTAGTACAAAATAACTTGTATAAAACTTTAGAAAGAATTAAAAATGATAAAAGAGCTGGCTTCTATTCTGGTGAAACTGCACAATTATTACTAAATGAAATGAATCAAGGTAATGGAATATTTACTTTAGAAGATTTAGATAATTATTCATCTATATGGAGAGAACCAATAATAGGTAATTATAAAAATCATAAAATTATATCTATAGGACCTCCTTCTAGTGGTGGTATAGCATTAGTTCAAATGTTAAATGGTGCTGAAAAATTAAATGTTAATAAATATGAACATAATTCTAAGGATTATATTCATGTGATAAGTGAGATTGAAAGTAGAGTTTATGCTGATAGAGCAACTTATTTAGGTGATCCTGATTTTTTTGAAGTTCCATCTAACACTTTAATTAGTGATAAATATCTACAAAATAAGTTCAGTACTATTGATTTAAATAAAAAGACACCATCTTCAGATATAAAAGAAGGTCAAATTACAATGAATGAAACAGAAGAAACTACACATTTCTCTATAGTTGATAAATATGGAAATGCAGTATCTATCACAACTACTATTAATGGTTCTTATGGATCTAAAGTTGTAGTCGATGGTGCTGGTTTTTTACTTAATAATGAGATGGATGATTTCTCTATTAAACCTGGTTTCCCTAATATGTTTGGTTTAACTGGTGGAGAAGCTAATGCAATAGAAGGAAATAAAAGAATGCTTTCATCAATGACACCAACAATTATTGAAAAAGAGGGTGAATTATTCATGGTTTTAGGTACACCTGGTGGATCTACTATAATTACTTCAGTATTTCAAACTATTCTAAATGTAATAGACTTTAACATGAATATGCAAGAAGCTGTAGATTCAAAAAAATTTCATCATCAATGGTCACCAGATGTTATAGTTATTGAAAAAAATACTATTAAAGATGATATTAAAAATAATCTAATAAAGATGGGTCATGAATTTGATGAAACATCTTCTATAGGTAGAATGGATTGTATTTTGGTTAATGAATCTAGTAAACTTGAAGGTGGCGCTGACAAGAGAGGAGATGATATAGCTATTGGCTTTTAAAATGGAATTCATAAGATAATTAGTATTAAATATCGTAAATTGCAAGCTTGATTTTTTCTTAAATGAAGGATGTAATTTCTATAAATGGTGCAAGAGCTCATAATCTAAAAAATATAGATTTAGATATACCACGAAACAAACTAGTTGTAATTACAGGAATATCTGGAAGCGGGAAATCTTCGCTTGCCTTTGATACAATTTACGCAGAAGGTCAAAGAAGGTATATTGAAACTTTTTCTGCATATGCTAGACAATTTATTGGAGGATTAGAAAGACCTGATGTTGATAAGATTGATGGTTTGTCTCCAGTAATTGCAATTGAACAGAAAACTACATCTAAAAACCCTAGATCTACTGTAGGTACTATTACAGAACTATATGATTATTTGAGACTTTTTTATTCAAGAGTAGCTGATGCTTACAGTTATAACACAAATGAAAAAATGGTTAGTTATAGTGATGATGAAATAATTGATTTAATAATAAAAAATTATGAAAATAAAAAAATAACAATTCTTTCTCCTGTAATAAAAGCAAGAAAGGGTCATTACAGGGAGTTGTTAATGTCAATTATGAAGCAAGGATTTCTTAAAGCAAGAATAGATGGAGAGGTTACTGAATTAAAACCAAATTTAAAATTAGACAGATATAAGATACATGATATTGAGATTGTTATTGATAGACTTCAGATTAAAACTGATGATTATTCTTTAAAAAGATTAAAAGATAGCGTAATTACATCGATGTATCAAGGAGAAAATTCTTTGGCAATTATTAATGAAGAAGATCAAAAAGTAACATATTTAAGTAGAAATTTAGTATGCCCAACAACTGGAATTTCATATAATAAACCAGAGCCAAATTCATTTTCTTTTAATTCTCCTAGTGGAATGTGCCAAAGATGTAATGGTTTAGGTACTGTAAATACTATAAATTTAAAAACAATACTTCCTGATGATAATGCATCTATTTATTCTGGAGGAATTATTCCAATTGGAAGTTATAAAAACAATTGGATTTTTAAACAACTTGAAACAATTTCAAATAGGTATAATTTTGACTTAAAAGCTCCAATTAGTAAAATTCCTAAGAATGCAATAGATGTGATTTTAAATGGAGGAAATGAAACTTTTTCAGTTGAATCAAAAACATTGGGTTTAACAAGAAAATATGATATTGATTTTGAAGGAATTATTCCATTTATTGAAGATCAGTTTGAAGACAATAGTAATGCTAGAATACGAAGATGGGCAAAAGCATTTATGGATAATATTGAATGTGAATCTTGTTTAGGCTCAAGGCTTAACAAAGAGTCTAGAAACTTTTTAATTGATTTAAAAAGCATAAATGACCTTAGTAAAATGGATATTATTGAATTAAAAAAATGGTTTTCATCGATCAATTCAAAACTTTCAAAAAGAAAACAAATTATAGCTGTTGAAATAATTAAAGAGATAAATAAAAGATTAGAATTCTTATTAAATGTAGGTTTAGATTACCTCTCATTAAATAGACCTTCAAAGTCTCTATCTGGCGGTGAATCTCAAAGGATTAGATTAGCTACTCAAATAGGTTCTCAATTAGTTGGAGTACTTTATATTCTAGATGAACCTAGTATAGGTTTACATCAAAGAGATAATTTAAAATTAATCCATTCTTTAAAAAAATTAAGAGATTTAGGGAATTCAATTATTGTAGTTGAGCATGATAAGGAGATAATGAAAAAATCAGATCACATAATTGATATTGGTCCAAATGCAGGTAAAAATGGTGGTGAAATAATTTTTGAAGGAACATTCTCAAAAATGCTTAAAAAAAACACTGTTACAGCTCAGTTTTTAAATGGAAATAAAGTAATTTCTGTTCCGAAAAAAAGAAGAACTTCTTCAAAAAATATAAAAATTACTGGTTGTACAGGAAATAATTTAAAAAATATTGATGTTGAATTTCCCTTAGGTATATTAATAGGCATTACAGGAGTTTCTGGAAGCGGGAAATCAACTCTAGTTAATGAAACTTTATACCCGATTTTAAATAATTTTTTTTTTAATGGAGTTAAAGAACCTTTACCCTATCAAAAAATTGTTGGAATAAATAATATTGACAAGGTTATAGAAATTAATCAATCTCCTATAGGAAGAACTCCAAGAAGTAATCCTGCAACATATACAGGCTTATACAGTGATGTTAGGAATCTTTTTACAATGACACAGGAAGCGTTGATAAGAGGTTATAAGCCAGGAAGATTTAGTTTTAATGTAGTTGGAGGCCGTTGTGAAACCTGTCGAGGTGCTGGCTTAAGAAAAATTGAAATGAATTTTCTTCCTGATGTTTATATAAATTGTGATGATTGTCAAGGTAAAAGATTTAATAGAGAAACACTTGAAATAAGATATAAAGGAAAATCTATTTCAGATGTTTTAAACATGACAATTAATGAAGGTTGTATTTTTTTTGAAAATTTTCCTAAGATTTTAAGAAAGTTACAAACTCTAAAAGATGTTGGTTTAGGATATGTTACATTAGGTCAACAATCTACTACTCTTTCTGGTGGAGAAGCGCAAAGAATAAAATTAGCTAGTGAGCTCTCAAAAAAAGATACAGGAAATACATTATACATTTTAGACGAACCTACTACCGGTTTACATTTTGAAGATATAAAGGTCCTTTTAGAAGTGATAAATAAACTTGTAAAAAAAGGAAATACAGTGATTATTATTGAACATAACATGGATGTAATTAAAACTGTTGATCATATTATAGAGATTGGACCAAATGGTGGTAAATACGGTGGTGAAATTATATTTAAAGGTAAACCTGAAGATTTGATAAAAAACACAAATAGCCCAACTGCTATGTATCTAAAAAAAGAATTAACTTAGAGTTTTATGCATAGAAAAAATTTAAAAGGATGGAATGAAATAAAGACAAACGATTCATGGTCTGTATTTAAAATTATGGGCGAATTCGTTGATGGTTTTGAAAAACTTGGTCAAATTGGACCTTGCGTTTCTATTTTCGGTTCTGCAAGAGCTAATACTGATGATAAACATTATAAGTTAGCTACCGAAATTGCCCAAAAAATTGTTGAGCTTGGATTTGGTGTAATTACTGGAGGAGGACCAGGTATTATGGAAGCTGCTAATAAAGGAGCAAAATTGGCATTAGGATCTTCAGTTGGTCTTAATATTGATCTTCCTCTCGAACAATCACAAAATCAATATATTGATGATGATAAATCTTTAGATTTTGATTATTTCTTTGTTAGAAAGGTTATGTTTATGAAATACGCTCAGGCATTTGTTGTTATGCCTGGAGGGTTTGGGACTTTAGATGAGTTATTTGAAGCACTTACTTTAATTCAAACAAAAAAAGCTGAAAGATTTCCTGTAATATTGGTTGATAAATCTTTTTGGAAAGGATGTTATAAATGGATTAAGAATAATCTAACTCTAAAACATAAATATATTTCAGAAAAAGAATTAGATTTAATCTCTATGGTTGATTCTTCTGATGAGGTTATTGAAATATTAACTAAGTTCTATCATAAAAAGAGACTAAAACCAAATTTTTAATTTACACAAGGAAATGGTTGTTTTATGAAAAAGTATTTTTTTATACTTCTCTTATATTTTCTAAATAATTTATATTCCCAGAACAATGAATATTTTATAAATGCTGAATTTGATATTTTAGAGAAGGCTATCAATATTAATCAATCAATAAAATTTTTCAATAATACTAAAGCAGATATAGACTATTTAATTTTAAATGACTGGGCTAATTCTTATTCAAATGCTAATAGTCCTTTAGGAAAAAGGCTTTCTGAAGAATATTCTTTAAATTTTCAAAGATCAACCAAAAATCAGAGAGGTAGAACTATTATTAATAAGATTTACGTTGAAAAAGATACATATTTTGATTTTGAAAGATTGCCAAATAATCTAGATTTAATTAAAATTCAACTTCGAAAAACACTAAAACCTGGAGAATCAGTTTTTTTAAAATTAGAATATCAAGTAATAATCCCTGATAATGATTTCACCAAATATGGTATAAGTCAAAACAAAGAGATTAATATAAGAGATTGGTATTTGACTGTTTCCAAATATATTGAAGGTGATTGGCTGGTTGAAAGTAACTTAGATTTAAACGATTTAAGTGTTGATCCTAGTTTATTTAAATTTAAAATAACATACCCATTAGATTATGTTTTAGTTACTGATCTAACTGCTTTGAAAAAACATAAATCAGATGTTTTTAATGTGTTTATTTCTAGAAAAGAAATCAGAATGAACACTAGTATCCTTATCCAAAAGGATTCTAATTTTAAAGAATATAAAGTAGGTAATAATATCTTAATAACAGACTTAGATAATTATATATTTAAAAAGGATTCAATAATTAACAATATTTTTAATTATGTAGATAATAAAATTGGAGATAGACTCAAGTTAAATAAATTGAAGGGTATTGATCTTAAAGTGGATTCAATTATTAATAAAACCTTTAATTACGTTGAAAGTAAACTAGGTGAATATCCTTTTGAAAAAATTATTTTATCAAAGCATAATCAATCTAGAAAACCTATTTATGTTCTTAACAATATTCCTAAAATAATTAACCCTTTTGACGAATCTTTTTTATTTGAATTTAATTTCCTAAAGCTTATAATAAACACTTATTTAAACGAATCTATTTCAATACATAATAGAAAAAACTATTGGGAAAAAGAAGGAATTGTTACCTATTTATTGATTGATTATATAGAAAATAATTATCCTGATTTAAAATTAATTGGAAAATACTCTGAATTATCTTTTCTTAAAAAAAGAATTTTTTCAAGCTATAACTTTAATGAGCAATACAGATTGTTTGAAAACATTATTTCTAGTAGAAATATTAATCAACCGATAATGACATCCTTAGACTCTCTTACAAGAGTTAACCAAAAAATAATCAATCCATATAAAATTGGACTAGGCTATAAAATGTTAAGTCAATATGCTGGAAATGAAATTTTTAGTAAAACAATAAACGAATATATTAAACTTAATAAATTAAAAAACACAGGATATGTAAGCTTTCAAGACGCTCTCAAATTAAGAACAAGTAATAACCTAAATTGGTTTTATAATGATTATTTGAAAAGCAAATCAATAGGTGATTATTCAATTCAAAAAATCAATTCAAATAAACAAACAAGTTCTTTTAAAATTTCGAAGTCAAAAGATTATTTGAATTTTCCGATTATACTATCATTTTCTAAAAACAATAATGTAATAGACGAAAAATGGTTAATGTTTAAAAAAAATGACACGATAGTCTCTTTTGAAAATCAAACAAAAACTTTCATAGAAATAAACAAGAATAGGTTTGTTTCAGAGAGTAATTACAATAATAATATTAGCTCATTTGAAAATTTTAAAAAGCCTTTAAAGTTTGTATTATTTAATGATTTTAATGATCCAAAGAAAAATCAAATTTATTATACCCCGTTATTCAATTACAATTTATATGACGGATTAATGCCTGGTGTAAAATTGTCAAATGCAACCCCAATATTTAAGCCATTTACTTACAAAATATCTCCTTATTATTCATCTAAACAAAAAGATATTTTAGGAAAAATAAACCTTAAATATGTTAAATATCATGATAATAATAAACTTTTTAGCACACAGTATTTCATAGGAGCTTCAACTTTTCATTATAAAGAAAATTTAGCATATACAACATTATATCCATCTATTACATTTACCTTTAGAGAAAATGATTTAAGGTCCAATTACAGGCAATTTATAAATATTAGATACATAAGTGTTTATAGAGAAGAAAACGTAAATCAAGAAAAATATCCAAATTATAATATCTTTAATGCAAAGTATATTTTTTCAAATGTAAGTGGAGAAAAGGGATTAACATTTAATGCTGATCTGCAATACAGTAAAATTTTTTTTAAAAACACCTTTACCTTTAAATTTAGAAATTATTATAAAGACAATAGACAATATAATTTACGTCTGTTTTTAGGAAAGTTTATAAATAATTCTACTAAAGATGATTACTACAGTTTTTCAACATATAGAGCTAGAGATTATATGTATAATTACAATTTACTTGGGAGATCTGAATCAACAGGATTTCATAGTCAACAATATATAGGCTCAGAAGGTGCTTTAAAATCTAAAGTTAAAGTAGAGTATGCTAACGATCTTTTATTGTCATTAAATGCAGGAATAACTCTATGGCAATGGGTTGAAGGATATTATGACTATGCTGTAATAAAGAATAAAAATGAAAAAACTCAATCTGCATTTGACTCTGGAATTAGATTAAATATATTGACAGACTATTTTGAATTATACTTTCCTTTTTACTCAAGCTTAGGAAATGAATTAAATCAATCAAACTATTTAGAGAAAATAAGATTTAAAATAACTTTTGATGTAAACACAATTTCGGCTTTAATTTCCAGAAGGTGGTTTTAAATGTAAATTGGAAAAAACTGCTATTTTATGTAAATTTGCAAACCGTTTTAAATATATGCAAAGCAATTTAGATCTTAATAAAGAAATATCTTTTGAATCTTTTAAAAAACAGATTTTAGAGGACTATAAACTCATAGTTCTAAGTCGTGAAGCAAGCCTTTTAGGAAGAAGAGAGGTTTTAAGTGGAAAAGCAAAATTTGGAATATTTGGCGATGGAAAAGAACTTCCTCAAATAGCCATGGCAAAAGTTTTTCAAAATGGTGATTTTAGATCAGGTTATTACAGGGATCAAACTTTTATGATGGCTATAAATGAATTGTCTGTTAAACAACTTTTTTCTGGATTATACGGTAACACAGATATTAATAAAGAGCCAATGTCTGCTGGAAGGCAAATGGGTGCGCATTTTAATACAGTAAGCTTAAATAAGGATGGTACTTGGAAGGATTTAGTAAATCAAAAAAATTCAAGCTCTGACGTTTCTTGTACTGGATCTCAAATGCCTAGACTTCTAGGGTTAGCACAAGCCTCAAAGCTTTATAGAATATTAAACTTTAATAATTCTCATAAATTCTCTAATAATGGCAATGAAATTGCTTGGGGAACTATAGGAAACGCCAGTACAAGCGAGGGTGTGTTTTTTGAAGTTTTAAATGCAGCAGGTGTTCATCAAGTTCCAATGGTTATAAGTATTTGGGATGATGATTATGGAATTTCTGTTGAAAACAAGGATCAAACGATTAAACAAAGTATTTCCGAAGCTTTATCTGGTTTTAAAAGAACAGAAAATAAAGAAGGTTTTGAAATTTTAGTTGTTAATGGTTGGAATTATCCAGAATTAATCAATACTTATCAAAAAGCCAATGATATTGCAAGGTTTGACCACGTTCCAGTAATTATTCATGTTAAAGAACTTACTCAACCAATTGGTCATTCAGCTTCTGGATCTCACGAAAGATATAAAACTAATGAGAGGCTTGAATGGGAAAGAAAAAATGATTGTAATTTAAAAATGAGAGAATGGATTTTAGAGAATGATATTTCTAATGAATCATCCCTTGTTGATATCGAGGAGAAATCAAAAGAAGAAGTTAAAAAGTCTAAATTAGAAGCTTGGAATACTTATCTGAATCCTATTTTAAACACTAGAGTAGAATTAATTGAATATTTAAATGCTTTGTCTATTGACTTTCCAGATTTTAATTTTCAAAATTTAATATTAGAATTTGAAAGAATTAAAGTACCTAGCAACAAGAATTCCATGTCTATTGCAAGAAAATTTTTAAGATTGTTAAGAAATGAAAATAATAACAATGTTGAATTACTAAAGAATTGGGTTAATGAGTTTGCAGAAACTCAAAAACATAAATACAGTTCGAAACTATATAATGAATATTCATCCAATTATAGAAATGTTAGAGAAATTAAACCTGTTTATTTAGATTCAAAAAAAATTGATGGGAGAAAAATAATCAGAAATAACTTTGATAAATTATTAGAGAAATATGATAATCTTTTAATTTTTGGAGAGGATGTTGGTAAGATTGGTGATGTAAATCAAGGGTTAGAAGGCTTACAGAAAATTCATGGTAATGAAAGAGTTTCAGATAGAGGAATTAGAGAAGCTTCAATAATTGGAGAAGGTATTGGTCTAGCTTTAAGAGGTTTTCGGCCAATCGCTGAAATACAATATTTAGACTATCTTTTATATGGTCTTCAAATTCTTAGTGATGATTTAGCTACACTTCATTACAGAACCTTTGGAAGACAAATAGCACCACTAATAGTTAGAACAAGAGGACATAGACTTGAAGGTATATGGCATTCTGGATCTCCAATGGGTTCACTATTATCAACATTAAGAGGAATTTTAATTTTAGTACCACGAAACATGGTTCAAGCAAGTGGCATGTATAATACATTATTAAAGTGTGAAGATCCCGCTATTGTTATAGAGTCTTTAAATGGATATAGGTTAAAAGAAACAGAGCCTAGTAATCTTGCAGATTTCACTATTTCATTGGGTGAAATCGATACGCTTAAGACAGGAAATGATATAACAATTGTATCATATGGCTCTACTTTAAGGCTTGTACAAAAAGCAGCAATAGAGTTAGAAACATTAGATATAAGCTGTGAAGTAATAGATGTTCAATCATTAATTCCTTTTGATAAAAATAACGACATATTAAAGAGTATAAAAAAAACAAATAAATTATTAATTGTTGATGAGGATGTTCCTGGAGGTGCTTCATCCTACATACTTCAAAAAATAATACAAGAGCAAAATGCCTTTAAATTTCTTGACAGCGATCCTATTACATTAACATCTAAATCGCATAGACCTGCTTATGGAACTGATGGAGATTATTTTTCAAAGCCTTCAATTGATGATATAGTAGAAAAAACTTATGAGATAATGAATGAGTATAATCCTAATAAATATCCAGAAATAAATTAATTCATTATTTCAACTAAAAGTTGACGTAAAATATCCTTCTCAGAAGAATTTGAACCCCCTACTCCTTTAGTTTTTAAATCACAATCTTTAATTAAGCTTATTATAGAACTAATTTTTTTCATTGAGTATAATTTAGAAGCTATTATATAATCTTTGACAAAGAATCTATTTATTCCTAAAATAGTTGAAATATTTATTTCTGATTTATTATTTAGGCTATGGTATTGAAAAATTTGTATAAAAAAATTAAATAATGATGACAAGGTCATTTGAATCGGATATTGTTTGGAGTTAGAAGAAAAATAAGCGCTAATCGTTAAAGCCTTCGTTATATCACCAGAACCAATAGCATTTCTTAGTTCAAATACATTGTAATCTTTGCTAATCCCTATATGATCTTGAATATGCTGAGGAGAAATTTCTACATCACTTGAAAATATAATTTTTAGCTTATTTAATTGGTTATTGATTTTATTTAAATCATTCCCAAGATAATCAACTAACATTTGACAAGCTTTTATATTAATTGAATAATTATCTAATTTTAATTGATTTATAATCCAATCTGGAATTTTATTATCATAGAATTTTTGACAATCTAAAACAACTCCAAATTTTTGAATGTTTTTAAATAATTTTTTTCTTTTATCTAGAGATTTATACTTGTAGTTTATTATCAATACTGTACTTATTAAAGGATTTAACATGTAATCTGAAAACTGTTCAATTTTTCTTGATAAATCTTGAGCTTCTTTAAGAATAATTACTTGGTATTTGCTCATCATAGGATATCTTTTACAATATGAAACAATTTCTTCCACAGACGAATCCTTTCCATACAAAATAGTTTGATTAAATTCTTTTTCATCCTCAGTTAAAATACATGTTTCAAGCATGTTTGAAATTAGATCAATATAAAAGGTTTCTTCTCCCATTAAAAAATATACAGGAGAGTAAACTTTATTATTTATTTTAGATATAATGCTATTAATTTCTTGTAAATTCATCAATAGTAATTAATTATGTTAAAGCTAAATTTTCCAAGTTTTGAATTTAAGTTAAAAAATAGAAATAATAAAACTTTTATTTTTGATATATTAAGAAAAAAAATGTTTTTATTAACACCAGAAGAATGGGTTAGGCAACATGTAATTCATTTTTTAATAGTAACAAATAGAGTTCCTGCCTCTCATATTGGAATAGAAAAAAAAATTCTTGTAAACAAAATGACTAAAAGATTTGATTTGGTTGTATATGATAAACAAGGAAATGTAAAATTACTCATTGAATGTAAAGCTCCATTAATTAAAATTGATCAAAAGGTTTTTGATCAAACAGCTATTTACAATAAGTATTTAAATTCTGATTTTATCATGATAACTAATGGCATGAGTCATTATTACTTCAAATCATGTAATTCTACAAAAAGCTATACTTTTATAAAAGATTTCCCACTATAATGAATTTAGCTATTGTTATTTTAAATTGGAATGGTAAAAAACTTCTAGAAGAATTCTTACCTTCTTTAATTAAACATTCAAAAGGCCATTCAATCTATATTATTGATAATAAATCAAGTGATAATTCAATAAATTTTATTAATAAAACTTATCCAGAAGTTAACATTATAAAAAACAAAAAAAATTATGGTTATGCTAAAGGATATAATATTGGACTTAAAGAAATAGATGCGGATATATTTTGTTTATTGAATAATGATGTTAAGGTAACAGAAAATTGGCTTATACCAATAATTAAAGCATTTAAGAAAAATTCATCTATCGTTGTTGCCCAACCTAAAATATTAGACTATAATAATAAAAAAAGTTTTGAATATGCTGGTGCTGCAGGTGGGTATATTGATTTTTTTGGGTATTCTTATTGTAGAGGAAGAATATACTCTACAATTGAATTAGATAAAGGCCAGTATAATGAAAATACCAATATTTTTTGGGCTTCAGGTGCCTGTTTTTTTATTAGAAAAGATATTTTTAACAATTTAACTGGTTTTGATGAAAAATTTGTTTGTCATATGGAAGAAATTGATTTATGTTGGAGAATAAACAACTATGATTCTAAACTTAAAAAAATGTTTATTCACAACAGTAAGGTTTTCCATAAGGGAGGAGCTACTTTATCAAACAGTTCTTCAAAAAAAACATTTTATAATTTTAGAAATTCAATATCTATGATTGTTAAAAATACTTCTATTAGTAACCTTTTTATTATTCTTTTAACAAGGATAATTATTGACTCATTAATTCTTTTTAATTTTTTAATAACTTTAAAAATTAAACATGTTTTAGCTATTGTCCTAGCCTACCTAAATTCTATTTTAATACTTCCAAAAAACTTTATTAAAAGAAATAACAATAAAAAGCACAAACATTACGTTATTAAATCAATAATATTTAATTATTTAATTCTTAAAAGAAGAATTTTTTCTGAGTTAAAATAAGAGTTAAATAATCAAATTAATATAAATATTTTACTAAATTTGAACTTTAATAATTAAAACTTAAACATGAAAAAAATTTTTTTATTGATACTAACAGTATCTGTTTTACTTCCATCTTGTGTTTCTCAAAAGAAATATGCTTCTTTGGAAGCTGTTAATCAGCAAAGTAAAGATTTGCTAAACTCAGCTACATTAAAGCTGAACACTTGTATTGATGAAAGGGCCGGTGCTGAAGCAGATTTAAAATCTCTTAAAGAACAAGTTACTTTTTTAAAGAATAACAATGATGATTTAATAAACAATATGGGTAATCTTACTACTCTGTCTCAAAAAGGTGCTGAAAACCTTGAAAAGTCATTAGAGAGTATGAAAGAAAAAGATTTAACTATTAGAACTATGCAAGATGCGGTTACAAGAAGAGATTCTTTAACAATTGCTCTAGTCACTAGCTTAAAAGGGAATTTTATAGATTTTAATGACAAAGATATTGAGGTTAATGTTGAAAAAGGAGTTGTCTTTATATCAATTTCTGACAAATTGTTATTTAATAGTGGAAGTTATGTTGTTTCTGAAAGAGCAAAAGAAGTGCTTGGAAAAGTTGCTAAAGTTGTTCTAGAAAAACCAGAAATTGAATTCTTAGTTGAAGGACATACTGACGATCAATCTATTCAGAATGAAGTGTTAATTGACAACTGGGATTTAAGTGTAAAACGAGCTACTTCAGTAGTTAGAGTATTGCAAAATGATTTTGGTGTTCAACCTGAAAGAATGACTGCTGCAGGTAGAAGCTTTTATGTTCCTGTTGCTGATAATGATACAGCAGAAAACAGATCTAAGAATAGAAGAACTAGGATAGTTGTTCTTCCTAAATTCGATCAATTTTATGATTTAATTGAACAAGGGATGAAAGGCGGAACTAATTAATTTATTCAAATTTTTTATATTTTTAAAAACACACCTTGTAAGGTGTGTTTTTTTTTCTATTAGTTTTTAATATTAAATATTTCTTTTAACCTATTAAATACCCAATTAAATAGACGACATTTGCACACTTAATAAAAAAAATGGGCAATTTTAAAGATTTAGGAGTAAACAAAGGGCTTTTAAAGTCTATTGAAGAATTAGGTTTTACATCTCCTACACCAGTTCAAGAACAAGCTATTCCACATTTACTAAAAGACAAAACTGATTTAATTGCTTTAGCTCAAACTGGAACTGGAAAAACTGCAGCATTTGGACTTCCAAGTATTCAGCAAATTGATCAAAAAATTAGTCATGTTCAAACAATTATACTATGCCCTACTAGAGAGCTATGTATTCAAATTTCTAAAGACCTTCTAGCCTATTCTAAATATTTAGACTATGTTAAAATTGTAGCTGTTTATGGAGGAGCAAGTATAGAAAATCAAATTAAATCTATAAAAAAAGGTGTTCAAATAGTTGTTGGCACCCCTGGAAGAACTAAAGATTTAATTAAAAGAAGAGTTTTAAAATTAGATATCGTTAATAGAGTAGTTTTAGATGAGGCTGATGAAATGTTAAGTATGGGTTTTAAAGAAGATCTAAATTATATTTTAGATACAACTTCAGAAAACAGACAAACGATGCTGTTTTCTGCTACTATGTCTAGAGAAGTAAGGTCTATTTCTAAAAAATTCATGAAAGACTCTAAAGAAATAACAGTCGAAAAACTAAATTCTGGTGCTAAAAATGTTGAACATCATGTTTATAATGTAAATTCTAGAGATAAATATGATACTTTAAAAAGAATTGCTGATTTTAACCCTAATATTTATGGTATAGTATTTTGTAGAACAAGAAGAGAAACCCAGGCTATTGCTAATAAGTTTATGAACGATGGATATAATGCAGATGCAATTCATGGAGAATTATCTCAAAGCCAAAGAGACGAAGTAATGTCTAGATTTAGAGATAAATCTTTACAAATATTAATTGCAACTGATGTAGCAGCTAGAGGATTAGATGTAGATAGTTTAACACATATAATTAATTATTCTCTTCCTGATGATCCAGAAGTATATACTCATAGAAGTGGTAGAACTGGCAGAGCAGGTAAATACGGAATTTCAATTGCCATATCAAATTCTAGAGAAGGAAGAAAGTTAAAATCTATAGAAAATAAATCTCAAATTAATTTTATATCAAAGAAAGTTCCTTCAGGAAAAGATATTTGTTCAAAACAGCTTTTCAAACTAATTGAAAAAATAGAAAAAGTTAAAGTTGATGAAAAACAAATTGAACCTTTTCTTCCAGATATCTATTCAAAACTTGAATGGCTTTCTAGAGAAGATTTAATTAAACATTTTGTTTCAGCGGAGTTCAATAAATTTTTAGATTATTACAACAAATCTAAAGATATTAAAAGTGAAAAAGATAATAATAAACCTTATAGAGAAAGATCTAAAAGCAGAACGAATTTATCTAATTTATCAATTAACATAGGAAGAAAAAATGGTGTTACTCCTATTGAGTTAATTTCTTTAGTAAATAGAGTTATTAAGTCAAACGAGATGGAAATTGGTGCAATTGATATAAGAGAATCTTATACTATTTTTGAAATTGACAGTCAAGCTGAGAAAGATCTGATTAAAAAAGTTTTAAAAGTTGATTACAATGGAATTGATTTAGTTATTAAAGAATCTAAAGAAAAGGTTGAGAGAAAATTTCAAAGAGAAAAAAAGAATAAATATAATTTTAAAAAAGGAAATAAAAGAAGAGGGAATTTTGATAAAGGTTTTAGAGGAAAATCAGATAGAAAAAACAAAAAAAGAAGCAAATACAATAATTAATCGCAAATATCGTATTTGGCAAACTTTAATAATATTTTCTTTATTCCACTAGTGTCAAACTTAACTTCTGCTTTTTTATCTGAACCTTCTCCTTCTATTTTTATTACTTCACCCTTACCAAATCTATTGTGTATAATAAAATTTCCTGTAATTAAATCTTCAAAATGACTATTTCCTATAGATTTTTTTGATATAATATTTTTTTTATTTAAGGCTTTTAAAGGAGTTTTTTTATTAGGTATTTTAAATCTTAATTTATTTGCTGCTTTGGTGCTTTTCAATAAATTAGTTTTCTGATTTGAATTGTAATTAAAACGTATATAATCCTTGTGAATTTCATTAATAAATCTACTCGGTTCACAATCATTTAATTTACCCCATCTATATCTATTTTTAGCATAAGTTATGGTTACCTGTCGTTTAGCTCTAGTTAAGGCTACATAAAACAATCTTCTTTCTTCTTCTAGATCAGTCCTTGTCGTTGAACTTAGGGCTGAAGGGAATAAATCTTCTTCTAAACCTACAATATAAACATGCGAAAACTCCAATCCTTTAGCTAGATGAATTGTCATTAAAGAAACTTTTTTATCAGTTTCGTTTTTGTCTTTATCTAATTCTGAAATCAAAGCAACATCTTCAAGAAATTCACTTAAAGAACCATCTGCTCCAACAACTTCTTCTTGCCCTTCAATAAAATCTTTTACAGCATTTAATAATGCCTCAATGTTTTCAATTCTACTAATAGCTTCTGGAGAACCATCTAACTTTAAAAGGTTTATAATACCTGTTCTTTTTAAAACTTCATCTATTATTTCTAAAGCATTTAGTTTTACGTTTAAAATCTGAAAGTTTTTAATCAAGTTTAAAAAATTCGTAAGCTTAGTTTTTGTTCCATTATTTATATCAATATTTTCTAATAACACAAGAGAATTAAAAAAACTTATATTGTTTTTATTTGAGTAAATCAAAAGCTTATCTATTGTAGTTTGACCAATTCCTCTAGTAGGATAATTAATAATTCTTTTAAAACTTTCTTCATCATTAGGATTTATTATAATTCTCAAATAAGCTAGTATATCTTTAATTTCTTTTCTTTGATAAAAAGAAAGCCCTCCGTAGATTTGATATGGGATATTCTTTCTTCTTAATGCATCCTCAATAGATCTTGACTGAGCATTAGTTCTATATAGTACAGCAAATGAATCATTATCTAATCTAAGATTGTTTTTATTTTCAAATATTGAAGAAGCAACAAACCTTCCTTCTTCAGAATCAGTAATTGATTGATTTACATTAATTTTATTTCCTACTTCATTCTCAGTCCAAACATTTTTATCTAATTTATTTATGTTATTATTTATGACGGAATTTGCTGCATTCACAATATTTTTTGTAGAACGATAGTTTTGTTCTAGTCTATATACGGTTGAGTTCAAATAATCTTTTTGAAAATTTAAAATATTTTCAATATTAGCACCTCTAAATCCATAAATACTTTGTGCATCATCCCCTACTACACATAAATTTTCATATCGATCAGCTAAAGCTTTAACAATTAAATATTGTGAGTGATTAGTATCTTGATATTCATCTACATGTATATATTTAAACCTTTCTTGATATTTAGCTAGAACTTCTGGGTATCTATTCAATAATTCATTTGTTTTTAACAGTAGATCATCAAAATCCATAGCTGAAGCCTTAAAACATCTATTTACATAGGTTTGGTATACTTTTCCAAACAACGGTCTTCTAGACTCATTATCCTGCTGTATCAATTCTTGATTGTTTAAATAAGTCTTAACAGTAACTAAGTTGTTTTTTAAAGAAGAAATTCTATTTCTAATATTCCTGTACTTATATAAGTCTTTATCAAGTTTTAATTCCTTAATAATAGAAGCAATTAACCTTTCTGAATCTTGAGTATCGTATATGGTGAAATTAGAAGAATAGCCTAGTAAATCAGCTTCCGATCTTAAAATTTTAGCAAAGATTGAATGAAAAGTCCCCATCCATAAATTTTTTGACTTTTCTTCTCCTACGATTAATGAAATTCTAGATTTCATTTCTCTTGCTGCTTTATTTGTAAAAGTTAATGCTAGTATAGAAAAAGGATCTACACCCATTTCCATCAAATATGCAATTCGATAAGTTAAAACTCTTGTTTTTCCAGATCCAGCACCAGCAATAACCATTACGGGTCCATTCTTATGAATTGTAGGTAATTTCTGAGATTCGTTTAATTGACTTAAGTAGTCTTCCAATTCGTTATAAAGTTAATTTTGTTAAAGAATTTTATATGTAATTTTAACCTTATAAAGTTAATAAATTATATTAGTCTTGTGAAAGAAAATTATTTAATTACACCCATTGATTATTTAAAGGGAGTAGGTCCAAACAGGGCAGATTTACTAAAGTCCGAATTAAAAATTTTCACTTATAATGATTTGTTAAACTACTTTCCATTTAGATATATTGACAGAAGTAAGTATCACAAAATAAATGAATTAGAAAACAACAACTCTGAAGTGCAAATTATTGGTAAGTTTATTAATTTAAAATTTTCTGACAATTTTAAATCAAAGAGATTAGTTGGAATTTTTAGTGATGGAAATGATGAAATAGAAATTGTTTGGTTTAGAGCAATTAAATGGATTGAGAAATCAATTAAACTTAATGAGGATTATGTCATATATGGAAAAGTTAATTGGTTTAATGATAGATGTTCAATAGTACATCCAGAAACTGAACTTTTGACGAAACATAAAAAAAACATTAAAAGTAGTATGTTGCCTATATACAATTCTACAGAAGCTTTGTCATCAAAAGGAATTACAAATAAACTAATCAGAGAATTTGTTTTTAATATTTTTGAAAAATCTTCAAATAGTTTCAAAGAAAACTTGAATAGAAAAATAAATGAGAAATATGGAATGATAACTAAATTTGAAGCTCTTTACAACGTGCATTTTCCTAAAAACCAAGTGCTTTTAGCTAAAGCTCAATTTAGATTAAAATATGAGGAGTTTTTTTTTATTCAACTTCAATTTTTATTTAAAAACATTTCTAATAAAAATAAATTCAAAGGTTTTAAATTCTCTAAAGTCGGGTATTATTTTAATTCATTTTATAATAAACATTTAGAGTTTAAACTTACTAATGCTCAAAAAAAGGTAATTAAAGATATAAGAAAAGATTTTTCATCTAATGCACAAATGAATAGACTTCTACAAGGAGACGTAGGCTCTGGTAAAACAATTGTAGCTCTATTGTCTTCATTAATTGCGATTGATAATAATTTTCAAACATGTTTAATTGCGCCTACTGAAATATTAGCTCAACAACATTATAATAGCATAAATGAATCTTTATCTAAAATTAATTTAAATGTTAGAATTCTAACTGGATCTACATCAAAAAAGGAAAGAGAAATTCTTTCTTGCGAATTGAAAAATGGTTTTACAAATATGCTAATAGGAACACATGCTGTTTTAGAAGATAACGTAATTTTTAATAATTTAGGTTTAGCTATTATAGATGAGCAACATCGTTTTGGAGTTGCTCAAAGATCAAAATTGTGGAAAAAAAATATAACTCCCCCTCATATACTAGTTATGACAGCTACTCCGATCCCAAGAACACTTGCAATGAGTGTTTATGGAGATTTAGACATATCAATTATTGATGAACTTCCTCCGGGAAGAAAAATTGTAAAAACTGTTCACAGAACTGACAGAAATAGATTAGAAGTTTTTAAATTTATTAGAAATGAAATTTCAAAAGGAAGGCAAATTTATGTTGTCTATCCATTAATTGAAGAATCTAAAGTCATGGATTATAAAGACCTAATGGATGGTTATGAAAGTATTCAAAGAGAATTCCCAATTGATAAATATCAAATAAGCATACTTCATGGAAAGATGAAACCAGTAGACAAAGTAATTGAAATGGATAGGTTTAAAAATGGACAAACTCAAATTATGGTTTCTACAACTGTAATTGAAGTCGGAGTAAATATTTCAAATGCATCAGTAATGATTATAGAAAGCTCAGAGAGATTTGGTTTGTCACAACTACATCAATTAAGAGGGCGAGTTGGTAGAGGTTCTGAAAGTAGCTATTGTATATTAATGAGTAAAGATAAAATTAGCAATGAAGCTAGAACTAGAATTAAGACAATGACAAGTACTAATGATGGCTTTAAAATATCTGAAGTTGACATGGAATTGAGAGGGCCTGGAAATTTACTAGGAACTCAGCAAAGTGGATTATTAAATTTTAAAATAGCTGATCTAATTAGAGATAAAGATATACTAGAACTTGCAAGAAAAGATGCTAAAGATTTAATAAATACAGACCCAGGATTAAAGAATAATGAAAATAAAGGAATTAAAGAAGAGTATTATGTTTTAAATAAAAATAGTATTCTTTGGAAATACATTAGCTAATTGTTTAATAATAATTTAAAATTAAATTTTCTTAATCGTATCTTTACAATTAATAAATCATATAATGAATATATCTTTTAATTGGCTTAAAGAATTTTTGAACATTGATATTGAGATTGAAAAAGTTTCAGAAATATTAACAGATATAGGTTTAGAAGTTGAAGGGATTGATGAATATCAAGAAATTAAAGGTAGTCTTAAGGGTTTATTAACAGGAAAAGTTATTTCTTGTGTAAAGCATCCTAACGCAGATAGATTAAAACTAACTACAGTAGACATAGGTGAAGAATCTCTGCTTCAAATAGTATGTGGGGCTCCTAATGTAGAAGCAGGACAACATGTTGTAGTAGCAACTATTGGAACAATATTGCATCCATTAAATTCAGATGAATTTAAAATCAATAAAAGCAAAATTCGAGGAGAATTAAGTCAAGGTATGATTTGTGCAGAAGATGAAATAGGAATTGGAGAATCTCATGAAGGTATTATAGTATTAGATAAAAAATATAAGCCAGGAACTAAAGTTTCTAAAATTATTGAAAATTATAAAGATTTTATTTTTAATATTGGCTTAACTCCTAACAGATCCGATGCTATGAGCCATCATGGAGTTGCTAGAGACTTAAGAGCTGCCCTAATTCACAAAGGTTTGAAATCAGAATTATTAACTCCTTCAGTATCTTCTTTTCATATAAATTCAAGAACACAGAAAGTAAATGTTAAAGTTTCAAGTCAAGAATTATGTCCAAGATTTTCTGGAATATGTATTGAGAATATAAAAATTGACAATTCTCCAAAATGGCTTCAAGACAGGTTAAAGGCTATCGGGTTAACACCTATTAATAATGTTGTAGACATAACCAATTATGTTTTACATGAAATAGGTCAACCTTTACATGCTTATGATCTTAAAAAAATAAAATCAAAAACAATTGAAGTAAAAACTTTAAAAGAAGGTTCAACTTTCATTACTCTAGATGGAGTTGAAAGAAAATTAAAAAATACAGATCTAATGATTTGTGATAAAAACACACCTATATGCATAGCTGGTGTATATGGAGGTGATTATTATGGGGTTTCAAAAGAAACTAAATCAATTTTCTTGGAGAGTGCTTGTTTCAACCCTGTAAGTATAAGAAAAACTGCTAAAGCTCACTCAATTAATAGTGATGCATCTTTTAGGTTTGAAAGAGGAATTAATATTGAATTAATTAAATATGCTCTAAAACGTGCAGCAATATTAATATGTGAAATTTGTGATGGAAAAATATGTAGTGACTTAATAGATGAATATCCTAAAAAAATCGAGAACATATCTATATTACTTAATTATGAAAAAACTAATAATTTAATTGGTCAAAAAATTCCTTCTGAAGAAATTAAATCTATTCTCACATCCTTAGATTTTAAAATTAATAATATTACCGAAACTAGTGTTGGTATTACTGTACCAAATTACAGGCATGACGTAACAAGAGAATGTGATGTTGTTGAAGAAATTTTGAGAATCTATGGGTTTAATGAAATTAATTTATCAAATAAGTTATCTATTTCATTAAATAGTGTTGATCAGAATTTTTATTTTAAAACAGAAAATATAATCTCAAGTTATCTAAACTCGTTAGGTTTTAATGAAATAATGAACAACTCTTTAACTAATAATAATTTAGATATTTATGGAAAAAAAAGTGTTAAAATTATAAATTCTATTAGTTCAGATATTTCTCAATTAAGAACTTCTTTATTAGAGTCTTGTTTGAAAACATTAAAATATAATTTAAATAGAAAAAACAGAAATAATAATTTTTATGAATTTGGTAAAATTTATGAAAAAATTGATAACAAAAACAAAGAATCTAGAATGTTAGGTATTATATTTTCAGGAAATATTATACATAAAAACTGGAATAACGATAGCATACAGACTGAGTTCTATTCACTAAAAAATATAGTGATGAATATATTTAAAAGGCTCTCAATTCCTGTAAAAGAAAAAGCAATTGATTTTGATGGTTTTGAAAATTCTCTAGGAGTTTTTAATAATAAAAAAAGAATCGCATTAATTGGAAGTGTTTCAAATAAATATAAAACGATACTTAATATAAATGAAGATGTATATTACGCATCTTTAGATATAGATTTGATATTGAAAAACATATCAATGAATTTCAAAAAATACAAACCAATTTCTAAATTTCCGTCTGTTATAAGGGAATTGAATTTTGTGTTTGATAAAAATGTTCAATATAATAAAATTGAAGAATTAATATTAAATAATTCTAAAAGTAAAAATTTAATTAACATGAGCTTATCTGATGTCTATGAAAACAAAAAGCTCCCGGATGAAAAAAAATCATACACTTTAAGTTTTTCATTAATTGACAATGAAAAAACATTGACAGAAAAAGAAATTCAATCTACAATGGACAAAATTCAACATAAAATTGAAAAACAATTTGGTGCAACACTGCGATCTTGATAATTAAGAATGTATGTTTAAGGAAAATTATAGTAAAATATTTCAAGGCTCATTTATTATTACCAATAGAATTATAAGTGAACTAGAAAATAATAATATTTCACCTTTAATTAAGAATGAAATTGAATCAGGAAGATTAGCAGGTTTTGGTGTTGTTGATTCGCATCCAATAAGTGTATATGTTTTTAAAGATGAAATTGAAAAAGCAAATAATATATTAGCCCAACTAGGTATACATCTTATTTCTTAGCTCTTGAATTTTACTGTCATTTATGTAAGCGTCAAACGTAGTTAATCTATCAATTACTCCATTAGGTGTAATTTCAATAACTCTATTTCCGACAGATTGAGCAAATTTATAATCGTGAGTGGTAATTATAACGTTTCCCTTAAACTTCTTAATAGAATTGTTTAATGCTGTAATAGATTCTAAATCTAAATGACTGGTTGGCTCATCAAAAATCAAAACATTTGATCTAAGCATCATCATTCTAGAAAGCATACATCTTACTTTTTCGCCACCTGACAAAACATCACAAGTCTTCAAAGCTTCTTCTCCACTAAAAATCATTTTTCCTAAAAAACCTCTTATAAACACTTCTTCTCTTTCTTCATCGTTTTTAGCCCATTGTCTTAACCAATCAACTAATGTAATTTTTTGATTAAAAAAAGAACTATTATCAAGCGGCAAGTAAGATTGTGAAGTCGTAATTCCCCAATCAAACCTTCCATTATTTGATTTAATATTATTGTTTAATATTTCACAAAATGCAGTTGTAGCTCTAGTATCTTTAGAATAAAGAACTACTTTATCTCCCTTGTTTAAGTTAAAATTTATTTTATCAAATAATATACTAGAAGAATCAGAAAAACTTAAGTTTTCAACACTTAATATTTGATCGCCAGCTTCTCTTTCAGATGTATATATTATAGCAGGATATCTTCTAGAAGAAGGTTTTATGTCTTCAATATTTAAATTATCAAGCATTTTTTTTCTAGATGTAGCTTGCCTAGATTTTGAAGCATTAGCACTAAAACGCGCTATAAAGTTCTCCAACTCTTTCTTTTTTTCTTCAGCTTTTTTATTTTGTTGTGTTTTTTGCCTTAAAGCTAATTGGCTAGATTCATACCAAAATGTATAATTTCCTGAAAAGTGATTTATCTTTCCAAAGTCTATATCAGAAATGTGGGTACATACTGAATCTAAAAAATGTCTATCATGTGAGACAACAATTACAGTATTATCATAATTAGCAATAAAATTTTCTAACCATGTGATAGTTTCGAAATCCAAATCATTGGTTGGCTCATCCATAATCAATACATCAGGATTTCCAAATAGTGCTTGGGCTAATAAAACCTTTACCTTTTGAATACCATCAAGTTCTGACATTATTTTGTAATGTAAATCTTCTTTAATATCTAAATTTGATAATAATGCTGCTGCAGAACTTTCAGCATTCCACCCATCCATTTCTTCATATTCTAATTGTAAAACCCCTACTCTATCACTATCCGAATCTGAAAAATCTGGTTTTGAATAAATTTTATCCATTTCCTTTTTAATTTTAAAAAGGATTTCATTACCCATAATAACAGTTTCTAGGACTTGTTTATTATCAAAAGCAAAGTGATCCTGCTCTAATACTGATAATCTTTTACCTGATTCTAAATCAACACTTCCAGAATTAGCTTCAAAAGATTTTGAAAGAATCTTTAAGAAAGTTGACTTTCCTGCACCATTAGCACCAATTATTCCATAACAATTTCCTTTTGTAAAAGCAGTATTAACTTCGTTAAATAATACTCTTTTACCAAATTGAACAGAAAGATTTGAAACACTTAACATATAATTATATTATTGAGGATGCAAATTTAATAAAATCAAGGTTATGATTATTCTTTATTTATCTTTAAATTGATTTTTAATATCTATAAAACAAATTAAAAAAATTTGAAAATATTTTTTTTAATATATATACTTTTATTTTTTTCATGTGCCAATAATGACGTTACATATATTGGAGGAAAAATTTTAAAAAAAACAAGTAATGAAATTTCTATTCTTAAAGATGAAAACTTAATAAGAAATATACCTATTAATAACGATGGTATTTTTTTTTCAAAATTAGATGAATTAGAAGACGGACTTTATAACTTTATTCATCTTCCTGAATTTCAATATTTAATTATTGAAAAGGGAGATAGCTTAGTATTAAGATTAAATGTATTAGATTTTGATGAATCTTTGGTTTTTACTGGAAAAGGATCTTCAAAAAATAATTATCTGATAGATATTTTTCTTAAACATGAACAAGAAGAAAATTTTATAAAATCAAAATTTAATTCAAATAATAGTGAATTTCTAAAAACTGTTGATTCTTTATTGAAAATAAAAAATAATAATTTTATAAAGTTTAAAAATTCTAATAAAACAAATAAGTCAACTAAACTTATCTTAGAATACGCTATAAAACTACCTATTTACTCTAGTGTAGAAACTTATATTTCAAATTTAAAAAATCCTCTAAACTCAAATGAGATTTATAAGTTTAGAGATGATGTAGATCTAAATTTAGAAAGCTTATCTCATTTTAAGCCTTATCTAGAATATATTATTTCTAGAACTTTTAATGAATCTTATCAATTACAAAAAAACAATACAAATTCTTCATTAAGATATAATTTAAATAGAATTGATTTTGTTAATAATAACATTATTCATCCACTAATTAAGACTAAAATTTTAAGATATATAGCTTACGAATATCTTTTAGAAGAATCAAAATTAATAAACATTGATACATTTCTTTATAAATTTTTACAAAGCTCTAATAACGATGAAACAAATAATGAAATAAATGAATTATATGATAATATTATTTCACTTCAAAAGGGAAAGCAAATTTCTAAAATTGATTTAATTAATGAGAATGGTTTATTGAAAAATATAACAAAATTTAATAATGAAAACCCTGTAATATTTGTTTTTTGGTCTTACGATCAAAATTCTCATCAAATTGGACTTTTTAATAGAATAAATAAAATTTTAAATAACAATACCAATTATGATTTTCACACAATTAATATAAATTCAGATAATCAAAAATGGAAAAATATAGTTAATAATCTAAAAAAGAGAAATAATTTAAAACATTTTAGATCAGTTAATTTCGAAGATATGAGTAAAAAAATGGTTCTTAATAATTTGAACAAAGTTATTATTACTGATAATAAAGGTCAAATAGACAGCATATTAAATATAACTGAACTCGAAAATTTCTTAAAGTAAAATTAATTTCCTTTTTTATAATCTGATAAAAACTTTTCTAAACCAATATCTGTTAGAGGATGTTTAATAAGCCCTTTAATTGAAGATAAGGGACCTGTCATAACATCAGCTCCAATTTTAGCACAATCTATAACATGCATAGTATGACGAATCGAAGCCGCTAATATTTGAGTGTTAAAAGCATAATTATCATAAATGTTTGCAATTTCAGAAATTAAATTCAATCCATCAGTTGAAACATCATCTAATCTACCTATAAAAGGAGATACATAGGTTGCTCCAGCTTTAGCAGCAATTAATGCTTGGCCTACAGAAAAAACAAGAGTACAATTGGTTCTAATATTTTTTTTAGAAAAGTATTTAATAGCTTTAATTCCATCAAGAATCATAGGAATCTTTACAACAATTTGAGTATGAAGCTTAGCAAGAGCCTCACCTTCTTTAATCATTCCTTCAAAATCAGTTGAAATTACTTCAGCCGAAACATCTCCATCAACAATTTCACAAATTTTAACATAATGATCTAAAATATTTTGATGACCTGTAATACCTTCTTTAGCCATTAAAGAAGGGTTAGTTGTTACTCCATCAAGAACTCCTAAGTCTTGTGCTTCTTTAATTTGATCTAAATTAGCTGTGTCAATAAAAAATTTCATATATATTTATGTTTAAAGTTTGTTATAGTATAACAAGATTTTTTCGAAAAACCTATCTGGTAAAATTCTTTTTAAAATTATTGAAAATTTCTGAATAAATGTTCCAACTTTATAATGAATTTTTGGATTTTTAGATTTAATTATCTTTAAAACTAATTTAGATATAATTATAGGTGAAAGTGCATTAAGAACATGGTCATTTGCTGATTTAAGACTTTTAATGTAATCTTCTTCATAAATAGAATTAGTTTCAGCAGTACTATTTAATCGTCTTGAGATAATATCTGTTTTAAAATCTCCTGGAGCTATATTAACCACTCTAATATTGAACTTCTTTAGTTCCATGCTAAATGCTTCTCCAATAGTTTCTAATGAGCTTTTGGTTGCGCTGTAAACACCTCTATAAGGTAATGCAAAATAACCCATTATAGAAGTTATATTTATAATCAATCCACTTCCGTTTTTCCTCATTGAAGGTATACATTCTTTAATTGCTGAAATGGGACCATAAAAATTAGTCTGAAAAGCAATTTTCATATCTTCTTCAGTTGTATTCTCCATAGGACCAGTAACACCAATTCCAGCATTATTTATTAGCACATCAATTCTACCCTCTTTATTAATTATAAAATCTACTGTATCTTTAATTTGATCAATATTCGTAATGTCGCACTTCAATAATTCAAAATCAATTATATCATACTTATTAGGGTTTCTACAAGTACCATAAACTTTATAACCTTTAGAATTCAAAAATAGACAAATAGACTTTCCAATTCCTGAAGATCCACCAGTAACTAATATAATCTTAGACATATAAAAGAAAAAAAGGGCAAGCTACTTACATCACACCGCTACGACCATCGACCCTTGCTGTGTTCCCACCCTGGGGGATTAGACAGGAGCTGGTTGTGTAAGACTTGCCCATCACAAATATATATATGTTTTTATAATTAAAAATATGTTAGAGGTTAATTATTAATATTTAAATTTGATTTAATTAATTTAAACAATGAGAAATTTTAAATTATATACATTACTAATTAGTTTTATTTTTCTGTCTTGCGGAATTAAAGTAAATCATGATTATTCAATAAGTATTTCTAAAACTAATCAGTATTTAAATAATGGTGACTCTATAGATATAACCATTGATAACCCATCAAAAAATACTATTACTGATTTAAGTTATTCTATTAATAGTAATAAAATTAATTCAAAACATGTTTTAAATAATAATCTTGGTGTAAATACAATTAAGGCTTCATTTAAAGTAAATAATGAAAATTTTATTATTCAAAAAGATATTATCATTTATTCAAATTCAAAACCTAAGCTCTATACTTACGAAGTTGTAAATGAGTTTAATCACGACATAACTTCTTACACTCAAGGATTAGAATTTGATAATGAATTCAATCTTTATGAGGGAACAGGACAATATGGTTATTCTACATTAAAAAAAATTGATTTTAAAACTGGCAAGGAGATTAATAAAATATTTTTAGATAAATCTTATTTTGGTGAGGGAATTACCATCCTTAAGGATAAAATATATCAGTTAACTTGGAAAAATAAAATAGGTTTTGTTTATAATAAAAATGACTTTAAGTTAATTAAATCATTTAGTTATCAAGAAAGTTCAGAAGGCTGGGGATTATGTAACGATGGAGAAAAAATATATAAATCTGATGGTTCTGAAAAAATATGGGTTTTAGATCCACTAAACTTAAATGAACTATATAATATTAGTGTTGTTACAAATAATAAGGTTATTAAAAAAATTAATGAATTAGAATGGTTTGATGGAAAAATATACGCTAATACATATCAATTTAACAAGGAAGTTGCTATAATAATTGACCCTTCTACTGGAAAAGTTGATGGGGTAATTGATTTTAATGGGTTAAAAAAAAGAGTCAAACAACATCCTGAACTTGATGTGTTAAACGGGATTGCATATAATAAAAAAAGAAAAACTTTTTTTGTTACCGGTAAAAATTGGGATAAACTATTTGAAATTAAAATATTAGAAAATCAATAATTAAACAAAGCTCTACCTGACATTAATTCATTAACTTCTTTTTTAACATTCTGAATTTCAGAAACATTATCATGATTTTTAATAACCCTATCTATTAACTCAACTACTTTAATCATTTCATATTCTTTAAGCCCTCTAGTTGTTATAGCTGGTGTTCCAAATCTAATTCCTGAAGTCACAAAAGGTGATTTATCATCAAAAGGTACCATGTTTTTGTTTGCAGTAATATCTGCCTTAACTAAAGCTGATTCAGCATCTTTTCCAGAAATATTTTTATTTCTTAAATCAATGAGCATCATATGATTATCTGTTCCTCCAGAAATAATATTATAATCTCTTTTTACAAACTCAGCTGCCATTGTTTTGGCATTTTGTCTTACTTGAATCATATAAGACATGAAATCATCTTTTAAAGCCTCACCAAATGCAATTGCTTTTGCTGCAATAACATGTTCAAGTGGACCGCCTTGATTTCCTGGAAATACCGCTAAATCTATTAATGATGACATTTTCTTTAATAAACCGTTCTTTAGCTTTAAACCAAAAGGATTATCAAAGTCTTCACCCATTAGTATCAAACCTCCTCTAGGTCCTCTTAAGGTTTTGTGTGTGGTAGTTGTAACAACATGACAAAAAGGAATAGGATCATTTAAAATACCTTTAGCTATCAAACCTGAAGGGTGGGAAATATCAGCTAATAAAAAAGCATCAACTTCATCAGCAATATCTCTAAATTTTTCAAAATCAATATCTCTAGAGTATGCTGACGCACCAGCAATAATTAATTTAGGTTCTTCTTTCTTTGCAACTTCTAAAATTTTATCATAATTCAATTCGCCTGTTTTTTTTTCTACACCATAAAAAACAGGGTTGTATAATCTTCCACTAAAGTTTACAGGTGAACCGTGGGTTAAATGTCCGCCATGAGATAAGTCAAAACCTAATATTTTATCACCAGGATCTAAAAAGGCATGATAAACAGCACTGTTTGCTTGAGATCCAGAGTGAGGCTGAACATTGGCATAAACAGCTCCAAAAAGCTCCTTTGCTCTATTTATAGCTATAGTTTCAATTTTATCAACCACTTCACAGCCTCCATAATACCTTTTTCCAGGATACCCTTCAGCATACTTATTAGTTAAAACTGAACCAGTAGCTGACATTACAGCTGGACTAGTGAAATTTTCAGAAGCTATTAATTCAATACCATGTAATTGTCTATTTTCTTCCTTCTTAATTAAGTCATTTATTTCCTTATCAATTCTCATTGTTTACAAATTTATTCAAATTTAAACATGATAAAATAGCTTACCAATAAATATTCTATTTTAAATCAATTAATTATCAATAAGCAATTAACAATTAAATTATATAATCTTTCAAAATTGAAAAATTAATATTTGAGTGTGAAGTATGATATAAAACTTTTTCATTTTTAAGTAAAATTAATTGAGGGGATTCATGACAAACCGAGTATTTAAAAGCAATTTCATCAGATAAATCTCTCATTTTATTTACATCTACATACATAAAATATGAAATATTAACATCTTGATCATAGGCATTTTCAAATCTAAACAAAGTCATCTTG
>DUDG01000007.1:2500-42721 GCA_012959395.1 Flavobacteriaceae bacterium
GTCTGGTCCGTGTCTCAGTACCAGTGTGGGGGATCCCCCTCTCAGGGCCCCTACCTATCGTAGTCTAGGTGAGCCGTTACCTCACCTACAAACTAATAGGACGCATGCCCATCTTTTACCATTAAAACTTTAATCTAAAAATTATGAAACTTAAAGATGTTATAGAGGATTAATCCAAATTTCTCTGGGCTATACTCTAGTAAAAGGTAGGTTGCATACGCGTTACGCACCCGTGCGCCACTCGTCATCTGGTGCAAGCACCAATGTTACCGTTCGACTTGCATGTATTAGGCCTGCCGCTAGCGTTCATCCTGAGCCAGGATCAAACTCTTCATTGTAAAACTTTAAATAATTTTAACAACTTGAATTCGAAATGGAATTGTACTCAAAATGGTCTTACTTAATTTTAAATTATGTAAACATAATTTTACGCTGTCTATCTCAATATTTTCAATGAACTTTATGATTACTACTTTTGTAATGCGAGTGCAAATATACACTGCTTTTTGAATCCCACAAACTTTAATTATAAAAAAATAAATTATTTGTTAATAACATTGTATTTCCTCATATAATTTATTAAAAAAAAATTTATTTATTTCTTTTTTAAAGACAACTTAATTGACTTATCAGCATATGCTCTTTTAATAACATCTTCAATCATAACATCTTCTACAATATTAATAGGATCATACGCTTCTTTTAAAGAAATATTGAAAAGTTTAGCTAAAGAGCTATAAGAGAAAGCTCTAAATCCATTTCTTAATTTTTTAATCAATCTATATACTGTTTTACCAGTTTCTCTATGAACCAACTTAATTAATATTTGACCTTCTGTTCTAGTAAGTTTTTTTAACTCATCTGAAAACTCCTTCTCTATATATCTTTCAACAATTTTAGTATACTTTTTTTTTCTTGCTCTATTCTTAATTAATGGAAGTCTTTTATTTAACTCCGTTAATCTTTTTGAAGCCAAAATAGCATAAGGATAAACCTTTAATGTTTTCCTTTTAATAATATAGTATTTTATTTTATCCTCAATGTTTTTAAATTCAATTGACGGGAAAACAGTTATTTCCTTTAAATTAATTGATTCAGAAGGAATAGAATCACCTTTTATCATTATAAGTACATCTAGATCTTTATATTTATTTTCTTGTGAATATGAAAAAAAACATAAAAACAAAAAGAGATATACGGATATAAATTTCATTTTTCAAAATTACAGCAATATATTTAAGTATTTGTGTATTTTTGAAACGAAATTTATTACTAATGGCAACAAAAAAAATACTTAACAAGAAATCAATTAATTTTTTAGAAGAATACTTAAACAATCCATCTCCTACTGGATATGAATGGGAAGGTCAAAAAATTTGGATGAATTATTTAAAGCCATATGTTGATGAATTTATTACTGATACTTATGGGACTGCTGTAGGTGTAATTAATCCTAATTCTAAGTTCAAAGTAGTAATTGAAGGTCATTCAGATGAAATATCTTGGTATGTTAATTATATTACTGATAACGGATTGATATATGTCATTAGAAATGGTGGAAGCGATCACCAAATAGCTCCATCAAAATGGGTTGATATACATACAAAAAATGGTGTAATTAAAGGTGTTTTTGGTTGGCCAGCTATACACACTAGAACTCCTGGAAAAGAAGAACAACCAAAATTAGATACTATTTTTATTGATATTGGAGCTAAAAACAAAAAAGAAGTTTTAAAAATGGGCGTTCATGTTGGCTGTGTAATTACTTATCCAGATAAATTTCATGTTCTTAATAAAGATAAATTTGTTTGTAGAGCTATTGATAACAGAGCTGGTGGATTTATGATTGCAGAAGTTGCAAGATTATTACACGAAAACAAGAAAAAACTTCCATTTGGATTATATATAACTAATTCTGTACAAGAAGAAATAGGATTAAGAGGAGCAGAAATGATTACTCAAAGAATAAAACCTGATTTAGCTATAGTAACTGATGTTTGTCACGATACATCTACTCCAATGATTAATAAAAAATCTCAAGGAGATAACACTATGGGTTGTGGACCAGTAATTTCATATGCACCTGCAATTCAAAATAAATTTAGAGAAAGAATAATTGAAACTGCTGAAAAGAAGAAAATTCCATTTCAAAGACATGCTTCATCTAGAATCACAGGAACAGATACTGATGCTTTCGCTTATAGTAATGGTGGCGTTGCCTCTGCTTTAATTTCCTTACCATTAAAATATATGCATACAACTGTAGAAATGGTCCAAAGAGATGATGTAGAAAATGTAATAAAGTTGATTTACGAAACTCTATTAACAATCAAACCTGGTGAAAATTTTAGCTATTTCGATTAAAAGTCTTTGGAACCGATAATAATTAGATCTACCACTTCTGGATTAAGAAGAGTAGAAACATCTCCTATATTATCAATATCATTTGAGGCAATTTTTCTTAAAATTCTTCTCATAATTTTTCCACTTCTAGTTTTAGGAAGGCCTGGAACAATTTGAATAATATCAGGCTTAGCTATAGGGCCTATTGTTTTTGAAACTAAGTTTTTAATTTCATTTACAATTTCTTTACAATTATTTTCATCATTTAAAATAACGAAAGCTCTTAATGCATTACCTTTTATTTCATGTGGAAAACCAATTACAGCACTTTCAGCTACATTAGGATGTGAATTAATTACATCTTCAATTGGAGCGGTACCTAAATTATGTCCAGAAACTATTACCACATCATCTACTCTGCCTGTTATTCTAAAATTTCCTTTACTATCAATCAAAGCTCCATCGCCTGGAAAATAATATCCTGGATAAGTAGAAAAATATACATTTTTATATCGATCATGATCTCCATAAATTGTCCTTGCGATTGATGGCCAAGGGAATTTTATAGCTAATACACCTTCATTATCAGAACCGATTAACTCATTACCTTCTAAGTCTAATAAAACAGGTTGAATCCCAATCATAGGTTTAGTTGCATATGTTGGTTTTTGCATAGTTACTCCAGCTAATGAGGATAACATTATTCCACCTGTTTCGGTTTGCCACCAAGTGTCAACTATTGGGCATTTATTATGACCTATATTATCATTATACCAATTCCATGCTTCTTTATTTATTGGTTCTCCTACAGAACCTAAAACCTTTAATGAAGACAAGTCAGAGTTCTCAACGTATGAAATAGGATGTTTAGCTAATGCTCTAATAGCTGTAGGAGCTGTATAAAAATGTGTTATTTTATGCTTTTCACAAATTTTCCAAAACCTGTCAAAGTTAGGATACGAAGGAACGCCTTCAAACATTACTGAAGTTGCTCCAGATAACAATGGACCATAGACTATGTAACTATGACCTGTAACCCATCCAATATCAGCAGTGCACCAATAAACATCTCCAGGGTTATATTGAAATACATTTAAAAAAGTATAAGCTGTATAAACCATGTAGCCTCCACAAGAATGAACCATTCCTTTAGGCTTCCCTGTTGAGCCAGAAGTATATAAGATAAATAACATATCTTCTGAATCCATTTCAGTTGCATCACATAATTCATCAACTTTTAATATTTCATCATGCCACCATTTTTCATTAGAATTCATTAATACTTTTTGACCAGTCCTTTTTAAAACAATAGTAGTGTCAATAGTATTACAATTTATCAATGCCTGGTCTGCAATTTCTTTTAAAGCAATTGTTTTGTTTCCTCTAAAACTTCCATCAGCCGTTAATAACATTTTACATTCCGAATCATTTATTCTAGCAGCTAAAGCAGTTGAAGAAAAGCCAGCAAATACTACAGAATGAACAGCTCCAATTCTAGCACAAGCCAAAACTGCCACAGTTAATTCTGGAACCATAGGCATATAAATACAAACTCGATCTCCTTTTTTTATATTGTTGTTTTTTAAAACATTCGAAAATTTACAAACTCTTTGATATAATTCTTTATAGGAAATTTCTTGAGATTTTTCTTTTGGATCATTTGGTTCAAATAAAATTGCAGTTTGATCAGCTCTATCGAGTAAATGTCTATCCAAACAATTTTCCGAAATATTAAGTTTACCTCCCACAAACCATTTAAATTCTGGCTTTTTAAAGTCAAATGATAAAACATTATTCCATTTTTTTCTCCAAACAAAAGTAGAAGCAATTTTTTCCCAAAAAGACTCAGGATTTGATACACTTTGATTATAAAGTTTATTATAATCTTCTAAAGATCTCGCGATATACTTATTAATATTTTCCAAATTGTAAATAAATATAGAAAAAATCGACTATTGATTCAATCTGTAATCAAGTATTGCTTCATTTATTTGCTTAACAATACTTGGACCGCTATAAACAAAACCGGAATATAGCTGAATTAAAGTAGCACCTGCTTTAATTTTGTCAATTGCATCATTGGAATTCATAACTCCACCAACCCCAATTATCGGAATGGATCCATTACTATATTTATGTAAAAACTTAATAATATTCGTCGATTTATCTGAAATTGGTTTACCACTTAATCCTCCTTTTTGATTTATCAAATCCTGTGAAGAAACCAAATTATCTCTAGATAATGTTGTGTTAGTAGCTATAATTCCATCTATAGAAGTTTCTTTAACAACTTTGATTATATCAATTAATTGATCTTCCGTTAAATCAGGAGCTATTTTTAGTAATACTGGCTTTGGTAAGGGGTAAGATTTATTTTTTTTCTGAATTGCTTTTAAAAGATTCGTAAGTGAGTTTTTTTTCTGTAAATCTCTTAAGTTTTCAGTGTTTGGCGAACTTACATTCACTGCAAAGTAATTCACATATGGAAATAACTTCTCAAAACAAATCAAATAATCTCCAATAGAATTATTAATATCTGTATTCTTATTTTTACCAATATTCCCTCCTATAATAATATTTTTATTGGTTTTTAGTCTTTCTACTACTTTTTCAACTCCAAGATTATTAAAACCCATTCGGTTAATAATAGCATCATCTTCAACTAATCTAAATAATCTTTTTTTGGGATTACCATTCTGCTCTGATGGTGTGACAGTTCCAATTTCAATGAAACCAAATCCAAAATGTGAAAATTCATTAAAAAGTTTAGCATTTTTGTCAAATCCTGCAGCTAATCCAACTGGATTAGGGAATTTAATACCAAAAACTGTAGTCTCTAACTTAGGGTGTTTTAAGTTATACACAAGCCTAATGATCGAGAATAAAAAGGGAATTTTGCTAAATAGTTTTAAAATAAAAATTGTTAAATCATGAATTTTTTCTGCATCAAAACAAAAAAATATAGGTTTTAACAGTTTCTTGTACATCTAGAATTATAACAAACTTTTATTATTTCTTTTTATTTATTTTAATACTCATTTCTTGAGATATTGCAGAAATTTCATATCTAATTTTACCCGCCATCGTTTCTAAAATACAAGTTTCATTGCCATCTATTATTTCAGCTATTTTTCCATGAAGACCACTCTTAGTAACCACCCTATCTCCTCTCTTCAATTGAGATAAAAATTTCTTTTCCTTTTTCTGTCTTCTCATTGGGCCCAAAATCATTAGAAAGAAAAGAGCGCCAGCAAATAGTAATAAAGCAATTGGATCCATATATTAATTTGATTTAGGTGTTACTATAGCTTTAATGTTTAGCACTTGTTTTCCCTGTAAAGTATTTGTTGTAAGAGTTACTGTTTTTCTTTGTAAACCAGGCTTGTTTGAAGAATCAAACTTTACTTTAATAACACCAGTTTCACCAGGCTTTATTGGTTGATCTTTTGGATATTCAGGAACAGTACAGCCACAGCTTCCAGATGCACTTGAAATTATTAAATCTGAAGAACCAACGTTAGTAAATATAAATGCTGTTTCCACTATATCACCTTCTGAAATTTCTTTAAAATCATGATTAGATTTGTCAAATTCAATTTCAGGAAGAGTATTACTGTTACTTATTCTTTCCATTGTAGATTTAAGATTTTCAGACTTGATTTTTTTTGAAGGGTCTGACTTACAAGATGTAAGAAAAAAAGCAAGGAAAAACGCAATTAAAAATGCTGTAAATGATAATTTGATGTTTTTATTATTCATAATTTATTATTTATATCTGATCAAAAATAGTGAATAATTGCAAACCTCTTTTATTTTTATTTATTCTTTTATCAAGTTGCTTAGAAAGTGTATCCATAATACCATTTATAAAAATGTTGCTTTTGCTACTTGAATATTCCTTTGCTAACTCTAAATATTCATTAATAGAAACTTTAACAGGAATTGAATTAAAAAATAAAAATTCAGACAAACACATTTGTAATAGGATTAAATCAATTTGAGCAATCCTTTCATTGTCCCAGTTAGGAGTAATTTTAGCTATCTCATCTTGAAGCATTTCTTTATTATTAATTACAGATTTTATTATTTTAATTCCAAATTCAGCATCTTCATCATTCTTATATAGTTTAGTCATAATAAATGAAGTTCTAGACTTCTTTTGAATTTTTTTTAATGAGTTTAAAACTAAAGTGTTTACTAAAGGATAGTCATTAACCCATGATATTTCCATCTCCTCGTAAAATTCATATAGCTTAGAATTTGGAGCAATTATCTTCTTAAATAATTTAACAACAAATGATTTATCTTCATCAAAAGTGTTTTTAGAATCATTTGAGTAGTTAATCATTAAATCACTATCTTCAATTGCTCTCCATATTGAATTCAAATGCTCAGGATAATCTAACCAGTAATTTATTTTTAAGTTTTCAATCTTATCTAGTAAAATTTGATTAAAAGATATCTTTTTAAATATAAAATTGTTACATATTTTTTTTAAAGAAATGTCAGAACTATTTTTTAAAAATTTTTTTTCATTCTTTGAATGTAATTTAATAGCTAATAAATATATTTCTCTAATTAGAGATAAAGATGAAATATAAAGTTTATAAAAATTCTTATTGGAAATTAAAAAGTAATTTAATTGATGATCAATATCTTTTTCAATAGATTTATCAAAAGCATAGATCACTTCCATAGCTTTGATTCTTAATTGTCGTCTGTTTAACATTTAAAAGAACTGAAAAATTAATTATAGTGTAAAATTAAATCTATTTTTTAATAAAAAGACAATAATTTAACAAAGAATTGAATTGTCATTAACGTATCTTTGAATCAATACAATTTAATGTTAGAATTAAAGTACTTAAATAAATACCTTTTAAAGTATAAAACCAAAATTATAATTGGTATTTTAATTACTATTATCGCAAGAATCTTCGCATTAGTTGCCCCAAATCTTATAGGAAATTCAATTACAATTATTGAAAATTATATTTTTAAATCATCATCATTAGATATTCAAATTGTTAAAAGTAAATTACTTACCAATATCTTATTTATCGTAAGCTCCGCTATCATTGCAGGAATTTTTACTTTCATAATGAGACAAATGCTTATAAATGTTTCAAGATTTATAGAGTTTGATTTAAAAAATGAAATTTATAAAAAATATCAATCTTTAAATTTTGATTTTTATAAAAATAATAGAACCGGGGATTTAATGAATAGGATTAGTGAAGATGTTAGTAAAGTTAGAATGTATATTGGACCTGCTATTATGTATGCAATCACAACATTATCTTTATTTATTATTGTCGTTACCTACATGGTGAATATTGCTCCAAAACTAACCATGTATACTTTAATTCCTCTTCCAATTCTTTCATTTATAATTTATAAAATAAGTAAAATAATTAATTTTAAAAGCAAAGTAGTTCAAGAGTTTTTATCAAAACTCACTACTTATACTCAAGAGTCTTTTAGTGGAATTAAAATCATTAAAACCTATACAATTGAAAAATATATTAACAATGAGTTAATGAATCTGGCAGCTGAGAGTAAAGAAAAAAACATGTCTTTGGTCAAAATACAAGCTTGGTTTTTCCCACTTATGATTTTATTGATAGGAATAAGTAACGTGATAGTTGTTTATATAGGGGGGAATCAGTATATGAAAGGTGAGATAGAATTAGGTGTTTTAGCTGAATTCATTATTTATGTCAATATGTTGACATGGCCCGTTGCTACCGTAGGTTGGATAACCTCAATTGTACAGCAAGCAGAAGCTTCACAAAAGAGAATAAATGAATTTCTTAAAACCAAGTCCTCTATTATTAATGTTTCTAATAAAAAAATGATAATTGACGGAAAAATTAATTTCAATAAAGTGTCCCTTACTTTTAAAGAAACTGGAATTAAAGCTTTAAATGACATTACATTTAGTATCAAAAGAGGAGAATCTATAGCCTTAATGGGAAATGTAGGTTCAGGAAAATCAACCTTACTTGAATTAATATGTAGGGTATATGATCCAAATTATGGAGAAATTCTTTTAGACGAAAATAATATTAAAAAAATGAATATCAATGAATTAAGGGATTGCATTGGATATGTCCCTCAATCTACTTTTTTGTTCTCAGATTCAATAATAAATAATATAAAATTTGGAAAATTAGATGCTAGCATGGAAGAAGTTGAAGAATCAGCAGAAACTGCTTGTTTAACAAAAGACATTAAATCTTTTAAAGATAAATATGAAACATTACTCGGTGAAAGAGGCGTTAATCTTTCTGGAGGACAAAAACAAAGACTAGCTATTGCTAGAGCTATAATTAAAAAGCCAAAGATTTTAATTTTAGATGATAGTCTATCAGCTGTTGATACAGAGACTGAAGAAAAAATTCTTTCAGGTTTAAGTAATGTTACAAAAAACATGACAGTAATAATTGCTACTCACCGAGTTTCTTCTGCGAAAAATTGTGATAAAATATTAATTCTTGAGAACGGATCTATTATAGAATTTGGTTCACATGAAGATTTAATAAATAATAATGGATATTATTCTACATCCTACCAAAAGCAGTCATCCTAAAAAGAAATTATTTAATATTTGGTGAGTTTGTTTTTTTTCTTCATTTTTGAAATACTAAATAAACCTATATAATGGGAGAAAGAAAATACAACGATGCTGAGGATATTTTTTCGAAAATACTTAGAGCCGGTAGAAGAACATACTTTTTTGATGTTAGATCTACTAAGGCTGGTGATTATTATTTAACTATTTCTGAAAGTAAAAAATTCACAAATGAAGATGGAACATTTTACTTTAAAAAGCACAAAATATATCTTTATAAAGAAGATTTTGAAGGTTTTTCAAATCTCCTTGAAGAGATGACTAAATATATTATTGACGAAAAAGGTTTAGAAGTAATAAGTGAAATTCATCAGAAAGATTTTAAAAGAGAAGAATTCACTAGTGAAACAGATAAGTCGGATAAATCAAATTCTAATGAAAAAGATGAAAAAGATGAAAAAGAAAATTTCACTGATGTTGATTTTGACGATATTTAAAAACATTCCTTAACCTAAATATTATGAGATTTTCAAGCTATTTAATCATTTTATTTAGTTTTATTTCTTATTCTCAAGATCAAATTGATTTAGCTTATTATTTAAACGATTTAGACTCTTATAATCAAAGTATCCCTAAGCCTAGCGATTATTTATTAAATAATAAAGAAGTAGGGAGTTCTCATATAAGCCATGATAGACTCGTGCAATATATGTATGCTCTAGCAGAAGCGTCAGATAGAATAACTATTGAAAATAGAGGAACAACATTTGAAGGAAGACCTCTAATATTATTGACAATTTCGTCAAAAAAAAATCACGAAAATTTAGAATTCATAAGAACGGAACATCTTAGTCTAAACACTATAGATAGTTCAAAAAAAGATTTAAGTAATATGCCTGTAGTTATTTATCAAGGTTACTCAATTCATGGAAATGAACCCAGCGGAAGTAATGCTTCTATGATTTACGCATATTATTTAGCTGCCTCTAAAGGTCCTGAAATTATTAAAACTTTAGAAAACACTATTATATTACTTGACCCATCATTTAATCCAGATGGATTACAAAGATTTGCTCACTGGGCTAATACAAACAAAAGCATGTACCTAAACTCTGATAATTCAGATAGAGAATTTTATGAAAATTGGCCAGGTGGAAGAACAAATCATTACTGGTTTGATATGAATAGAGATTGGCTACCTGTTCAGCTTCCTGAGTCAAAAGCTAGAATTAAAACGTTTCATAAATGGTCCCCAAATATTTTAACAGATCATCATGAAATGGGAAGTAATTCTACTTTCTTTTATCAACCAGGAATTCCAACAAGAGTTAATCCCTTAACACCAAAAGAAAATCAAACAATAACTGCTGAAATTGGAAAGTTTCATGAAAAAAAACTTAGTGAAATAGGTTCTTTATTCTATAGTGAAGAAGATTATGATGATTTCTATTACGGAAAAGGCTCAACATTTCCAGATATTAACGGAAGTGTGGGTATATTATTTGAACAAGCAAGCTCTAGAGGACATCTACAGGATAGTGAAAATGGTAAAATTTCTTTTCCTTTTACTATTCGAAATCAATTAACAACTTCTTTTTCAACCCTAGAATCAGCAGAAGCTTTAAGAGAAAAATTATTAGAATACCAAAGAAGTTTTTTTAATAACTCAAGAAAAGATTCATCGAAAAAAAATAATGAATATTATTTAATTGGCGATAAAACAGATAAGTCAAAATTATTTCATTTTTATGAATTATTAAAAAGCCATAAAATTAAAATAAAGACTCTTTCTAAAAATCTAACCATCAACAATATAGAGTTTAAAAAAGAAAATTCTTTTTTAATTCCAAAAAATCAAAATAAAAGTAGATTAATTGAAGCTATGTTTGAAGAAAAAACACAGTTCAAAGACAGTCTTTTTTATGATATATCTGCGTGGTCATTTTTACACTCTTTTAATTTAGAGTTTACAAATTACTCTACTAAACTTAAAACAGAAGAGCTAAAACTAGAAAAACCCAAGGGAAAAATAATCAACAAAAATAATTATGCTTACCTTTTTTCTTGGGATGACTATTATACACCTAAGGCATTATATAAACTTTTAAACAAAGGAATAAGGGTTAAAGTAGCTACAAAAACCTTTAAGGTTGAATCTAAAAATTTTGATTATGGTACTTTACTTGTTTCAATGCAAAATCAAGATTTAAATGTTGATCAAATAAATGAAATTCTGATCTCATTAACCAAAGAAACTGGGATATCATTTCATGGCTATAAATCAAGTAATACATCAGGAATTGACTTAGGAAGCAAACATTTTGTTAAAGTTTCTAAACCTAATATTGCTTTAATAGTTGGAGAAGGAATCAGTAGCTATGATGCAGGTGAAATCTGGCACTTACTTGATACTAGATACCAAATTCCAATAACAAAAATTAAAAAATCAAATTTACTTTCTCAAGATCTATCAAAGTATAATACCATAATTTTATCTAATGGAAGGTATAATCTTAATAATGATATAATTGAAAAAATAAAAACTTGGGTTAAAAATGGTGGAAATTTAATAGGGTTTAGAAGTGCTGTTAACTGGTTAAATAAAAATAAATTTATTTCTATTGATTTTAATAACAATAAACCATCAGCAATTGATATTAAATTTAAAGATAAAGGTAATTTTTATGGCTCTCAATTAACTAGTGGTGCTATTTTTAATACTATTTTAGATAAGTCTCACCCCATCAATTATGGATATTACAAGAACAGTTTGTCTGTGTTTAGAAATACAAATATTTATATTAAAAATGACTCTGTTAGTTACAATAATCCCATTAAATACTCAAACAATCCACTCATTAGCGGATACATTTCAAAAGAAAATTTAAAGTCTATAAAAAACTCTAGACCATTTGCAGTCTTTAATTATGAAAAAGGTAAAATAGCAGTATTTACTGATAATACAAATTTTAGAGCATTCTGGTACGGAACAAACAAATTAATGATGAATGCTATTTTCTTTGCTGATTTAATGTAAATTATTTAAGTGTAGATCTAGGTTTCTCAAAAGGCCTATAAAGTAAACTCTTAATACTTTCATTATCTTTTTTATTAAAAAAAGTGTCTATTCCATAAATAATTTTAGATGGATCTAGTTTCATAAACGTACCAAATAACCTATCCCAAAATGAGAAAATATTTCCATAATTAGAATCAGTAAACGGCATAACATAATGATGATGAATTTTATGCATATCCGGAGAAACAATTATATAACTTATAATTTTATCAATTTTTGGATTAAGCTTTATGTTAGCATGATTAAATTGTGATAAGATTAATGAAATAGATTGATATAAAAATACTATTCCAATAGAGGTTCCTAAAACTATTACTCCAATTAATGTAAAAACAAATCGGATAACACTTTCAAAAGGATGATGTCTATTTGCAGTTGTAGTATCTACATTATGATCCGAATGATGGACTAAATGTATTTTCCAAAGGAATTTAACCTTGTGTTGAACATAATGCGGTAAATAAGCTCCTATTAAATCTAATAAGAAAACGCCTAGTAAAACATTTAATATTATTGGGATTTCTACAAGATTTAAAATTCCAAAATTATTTGCAATAACCCAATCTGCTGAATTTAATAATAAAAAAGCTAGTGAAAAATTTACAATAATAGTGGTTAAAGTGAAAAAAAGATTGGGAATAGCATGCTTAACTTTTTTATATTTAAAATTAAACAGTGGAGCTATGTATTCAATAGACCAAAAAAAAGTTATCCCTCCTATTAAAATAACCGATCTTTGAAATGAAGTAATATTTTCAAAAAAGCTTATAATTTCTAGCATAAATAAATTTTTAAGCAATTTATGAAAATTCAGTTAAATTTGAATAAATTTTAATAATGGCAAGAACACCTTCAAATATGGTGCCTATTGGATTTGAGGCACCATCTTTTAAATTATATGATACTTTAAGCAAGCAAACGCTTGATTCAGATATTCTGTTTGGAGATAAATGCACTTTAATCATGTTTATATGTAACCATTGTCCTTTTGTAAAACATGTAAACCAAGAAATTGTTCAATTATCTAAAGATTATAAAAACATGGGAATAAACTTTATTGCTATATCCAGCAATGATGTTGTAAATTATCCTGAAGATTCTCCTGAAGAAATGACTAAAACAGGAGTTTTTGAAAAATATACTTTTCCTTATTTATATGATGAAACCCAAGAAATTGCTAGAAATTATGATGCGGCATGTACTCCTGACTTTTATGTTTTTGATAGTAATAAGAAATTAATTTATAGAGGACAATTGGATAACTCAAGACCAGGAAATAATATTCCTTTATCTGGATCTGACATAAGAATAGTTTTCGATAGTGTTTTGGAATCTAAACAAATTACAATTAATCAGAAACCTAGTATAGGTTGCAATATTAAGTGGTTTAACTAAAGTAATTCAATTTCAAAGATAAGAGTTGCGTTAGCAGGAATAACACCTCCTGCTCCACTCTCGCCATAAGCTAAATTTGAAGGAATCACAAATCTTGCTTTATCACCTTTCTTTAGAAGCATTATACCTTCATCCCATCCAGGAATAACTTGTCCAATACCAACTTTAAATTCAATTGGCTCGTTTCTTTTGTAAGAAGAATCAAATACAGTTTCATCTAAAAGTTGTCCTTTATAGTGAACTTTTACTAAGTCACCCTTATTAGGAGAATCACCATTTCCTTTTGATAAAACAGTATACCTTAAACCTGATTCTGTTTCCAAGTAGCCTTTAGAAACCTCTTCAATCATTTGTTTATTTTTTTGCATTATTTCAGAAATTTCTTTTCTTTTTGAGACTTAAATTCATTAAATACTTCCAAAGCATTCCAAGAATTTGCTTCACTTCCTTCTCTAATTATTTCAATAGAATTGATTTGATCATCTTGCTTTATTTTGACTACCACATTCTGACCTTCAACAACTTCTCCAAATATAGTATGTTTATTATCTAACCATTGTGTTGGAACATGAGTTATAAAAAATTGACTTCCATTTGTGGCCTTGCCAGAATTAGCCATTGAAAGAACACCTGGTTTATCATGCTTTAGATCAGGATGAAATTCATCATCAAACTTATAACCAGGATCACCCATTCCTGTCCCTTGTGGACATCCAGTTTGAATCATAAAATCAGGAATTACTCTATGAAATTTGATTCCATCATAAAATGGTTCATTTTTTGATTTAAAAGAATTATCGATTTTACCTTCAGATAATCCAACAAAATTTGCAACAGTACCTGGTGTTTTTTTATAGTGTAACGTTAATAAAATATCACCTTGATTAGTTTTTATTTTGACATAAATACCTTCTTTCATTTAGCTATATTAATTAATTTAAAGGCTGCAAGTTAAACTAAAGCTGGGAAATTAAAAAAATATATATTGATAAGATTTAAATGTTAATTAGAAACCTCATTAATAAACTTTATTCTATATAATTTTAAATCTAATTCATCATAATCTCCATCAAACTCATCAATTGCTAAATTGATATCATCAGACTCAGAATCAATAAAATAATCATACAATTCTTCTTGTTGGTCTTCATCAAAAATCCCATCAATCATATAGCTAATATTCAACTTCGTTCCTGAAAAGACTATAGTTTCGAGTTCCTTAATTAATTCTGATAGCTCAATTCCTTTAGAATCAGCTATATCATTAGGCTGAAGTTTTCTGTCTATACTTTGAATTATAAATAGCTTCAATGCAGAATTAGAGCCAGTAGTTTTAATAATCAAATCTTCAGGTCTAGTTATATTATTTTCTTCAACATAATTCTTAATTAAAATAATAAAAGACTGTCCAAATTTTATAGCTTTTCCATCTCCAACTCCAATAATATTTTTCAATTCATCAATAGAAATAGGATATTTAATTGCCATTTCTTCAATAGAAGATTCTTGGAAAACAGCATATGGAGGAACTCCTTTAGATTTTGCCAGTTTTTTTCTTTCGGAAAGTAAAATCGAAAATAAAACCTTATCAAAAGAATTTTTTTGAGAAATATTTTTTTCACTAACTAATGGGTTTTCCTTCAGATAATTATGGTTTTCCGTAATATAAAAATCAAAAGGATTTATTAAATAATTTTTTGACTTCTCATTTAACTTAATTATTCCATATGATTCAACTATTTTATTAACAAAACTTTCTACCAACATATGTCTTATCAATGAGTGCCAAAAAACTTTTTCAAAATTTTTCCCTATTCCAAAAAAATCGTTTTTGCTAACATTATGAGACCTTAGTAAATTTGTTTCTTCTCCAACAAGATAACCAACTAATTCTTTAATTCTATATTGCTCTTTAGTTTTTTCAATTAAACCTAAGATCATTATAATTTGATCATTAACTTTTATTTTTGGTTTAGGATTTTTCATATTATCATCCATCATAGCTCCTTCACCATTTATTTCATCAAAATTTTCTCCAAAATAGTTTAACAAAAATTTCCTTCTAGACATAGATGTTTCTGCGTAAGCAGCCATTTCATCTAATAAAGAATAGTTTTGTTCTTGTTCGGCTAAAGGCTTTCCAGACATAAATTTCTCTAATTTTTCAATGTCTTTAAATGAATAAAAAGCCAAACAATAACCTTCTCCACCATCTCTACCTGCCCTACCTGTTTCTTGGTAATAACTCTCCAAACTTTTTGGAATATCATGATGAATTACAAATCTCACATCTGGTTTATCTATCCCCATTCCAAAAGCAATTGTAGCAACAATTACATCACATTCTTCCATTAAAAACATATCTTGATTTTTCACTCTAGTTTTAGAATCAAGACCTGCATGGTAAGGAAGTGCATTTATTCCGTTAACCTGTAAAACTTGAGCAAGTTCATTTACACCTTTTCTAGATAAACAATAGATAATACCAGACTTACCATCTCTCTGCTTTATAAATGATATAATATCTCTATTTAGATTGGATGTTTTTTGTCTAACTTCATAAAAAAGGTTAGGTCTGTTAAAAGAAGATTTAAAAAGAAAAGCTTCCTTCATGTCTAAGTTTTTAATTATATCATCTTGAACTTTAGGTGTCGCTGTAGCAGTCAAAGCTATTACCGGAACATCATTCTTTATTTTATTTAAAATTGCATTTAAGTTTCTATATTCAGGCCTAAAATCATGACCCCATTCAGAAATACAATGAGCTTCATCTACAGCTAAAAAAGAAATGTCTGATTGGCTTAAAAAATCAATATAATCTTGTTTAGCTAAAGATTCTGGAGCTACATATAATAATTTTGTAACTCCATCATTAATATCATTTTTAACATTTTGAATTTCAGTATTGTTAAGGGTGGAGTTTAAAACATGTGCAATACCATCATTTGAAGAAATCCCTCTAACCACATCAACTTGATTTTTCATTAAGGCTATTAAAGGAGAGACTACAAGTGCTGTGCCTTTAGATAATAATGCTGGTAATTGAAAACATAATGATTTACCTGCTCCAGTTGGCATTATAACCATTATACTTTTTTTCTTTAAAACTGAATTTATTATTTCTTCTTGTTCACCTTTAAAGGAGGAAAACCCAAATATAGTTTTCAATTCTTTTTTTAAATCAAATTCTAAAGCCATTTAATGTCTTTAACAAGGTATTGTGTATATTTGCTACATACAATATACCATTAAAACATTGTTTAAAAAATTATTTTGAATTCAAAATTTGACATATTAAATACAGCTAAACAAAGTATAAAAAATCAAGGTGATGCAATTTTAAACTTATCAAAATTTATAAATAAGGAGTTCGAAAATTCAGTTAACGCTATACACTGTATTAAAGGAAGAGTGATTGTTAGTGGTGTTGGAAAAAGTGCTATTATTGGAAAAAAAATTGCAGCAACTTTTAATTCTACTGGAACACCAGCAATTTTCATGCATGCTGGTGAGGCTATACATGGAGATTTAGGAGTTGTTCAAAAAGATGATATTATAATCTTGATTTCTAAAAGCGGAAACACAGCTGAAATTAAAAACTTAGTTCCTTTTTTAAAAAAAACTCATGTTAAATTAATCGCTATATCTTCAGATAAAAATTCTTTTTTAGGAATGAATTCTGATTTTTTTCTAAAAAGTTTTGTTGGTAAAGAAGCTTGTCCAAATAATTTAGCTCCTACTACAAGCACTACTGCTCAATTAGTTATTGGTGATGCATTAGCTATATGTCTTTCAGAATTAAGTGGATTTAAAAAAAGTGATTTTGCAAAATATCACCCTGGTGGTTCTTTAGGTAAAGAGTTAAACTTAAAAGTAAAAGAAATTATTTTTAAAAATGAAAAGCCAGAAGTAAAAGAAAACGCAAATTTAAAAACTATAATTAATGAGATTTCAAAGAAAATGCTTGGTGCTACTGCTATAGTTAAAGACAATAAAGCAATAGGAATAATAACTGATGGAGATTTAAGAAGATTTTTTTCATCAGGAAGAGATATGAATTTAATTTCTGCCAAAGAATTTATGTCTAAATCACCTAAAACCATAAATTCAGATATTTTAGCATCAGAGGCATTACAAATAATGAATAAAAATAAAATAACTCAACTAATTGTTGAAGACAATGATATTTACTTAGGAATTATTCATTTACATAATATACTTAACGAAGGATTGTCTTAATGAAAACAACTAAAGTAGATGAAATGTCTTTTTTAGATCATCTTGAGGATTTAAGATGGCACTTAATAAGATCTATTTTTGCAATTCTTGTAGCAGGTTCTATAGCTTTTCTAGCCAAAGATTTTATTTTTGATCAAATTCTTTTTGGACCAAAAAATGTAGATTTTTTTACATATGACTTGCTTTGTTCATTGTCTAATAAACTCGGATTGGACGATAGTTTTTGCATTAATGAAATGCCTTTTAGGATTCAAAGCAGAACAATGTCTGGACAGTTTTCGGCTCATATTTGGATGTCAATAACTGCTGGGTTTATAATTTCTTTTCCATATGTTATATATCAGTTCTGGAGCTTTATCAGCCCTGGGTTATATGATAAAGAAAAGAATAGTGCTAAAGGTTTTATATTTATTTCTTCAATTTTATTTTTTATTGGAGTTCTTTTTGGATATTATATAGTTACTCCACTTTCAATTAATTTTTTAGGCTCTTATAGCGTGAGTAAAGAAATATTCAATGACTTTGACCTAGATAGTTATGTTGGTTTAATTAGGGCCGCTGTATTAGCTTCTGGACTAATATTTGAGCTACCTATTATAATTTATTTTCTAACTAAAATAGGTTTAGTTACACCAGAAATAATGAAAAAGTATAGAAAATTTGCACTTGTTATTGTTCTAATTTTATCAGCTATTATAACTCCGCCAGATGTGGCTAGTCAGATTATAGTGGCTATTCCAATTGTTGTTCTTTATCAAATTAGTATATATATTTCTAAATTTGTGTTAAGAAAGGAAGAAAAAAAATAAAATATAAATCATTAGATTATAGTTCAATGAAATTAAAAGCTAATAGAATATTTAAGTCATATAAAGGAAAAAAAGTTGTTAATGAAATTTCTCTTGAAGTCAATCAAGGTGAAATAGTTGGACTGCTTGGGCCAAATGGAGCCGGTAAAACTACTTCATTTTATATGATTGTAGGATTAATTAAGCCTGAAGGGGGAGTTATCTCATTAAATGATGAAGATATTTCTACATTTCCAATGTATCTAAGGGCGCAAAAAGGAATTGGGTACTTAGCTCAAGAAGCTTCTATATTTAGGAAGCTTTCTGTTGAAGATAATATAATGGGCGTTTTAGAATTAACTACATTATCTAAACAAGCTCAAATAAATAAAATGGAATCATTAATTGATGAATTTAACTTACACAAGATTAGAAAAAATAGAGGGGATTTGTTATCTGGAGGTGAAAGAAGAAGAACTGAAATAGCTAGGGCTTTGGCAACAGATCCTAAGTTTGTTCTTTTGGATGAACCCTTTGCAGGAGTAGACCCTATCGCAGTTGAAGACATTCAAAAAATTATTTCTCATTTAAAAAATAAAAATATTGGAATATTAATTACAGACCATAATGTGCAGGAAACATTAGCTATTACTGATAGAACCTATTTAATGTTTGAAGGAAATATATTGAAAGCTGGAATACCAGAAGATTTAGCTAAAGATAAAATGGTAAGAAAATTATATTTAGGTCAAAATTTTGAATTCAGAAAGAAAAATTTAGATTTTAATTCTAAATAAATTAATAAAAATATACAGTAATATTGTTAGAGGAAAGGCTGCCATCTTAAAGGTCAAAAAAAGCACTATAGACAAAGCAATAAAAACAAAGACTAAACGATTTTCTTTAAATTTCAAATTCTTTAATTTTAAAGAGAACATTTTCAAATCACAAACCAACAAGTAAGAAGAAATAATTATTATAGAAATTAGAAAAAAAATATTTTCTAAATAGTGTAATTTATTAATCTGTTCAAAAAAAACAGGAATAAACACTATTAAGATGGCATTTGCAGGAGTTGGCAACCCAACAAATTCCGTATTAATTGAATTAATATTAAATTTTGCAAGTCTATATGAAGAAGCTAATGTTATTATAAAAGCTAAGTAAGGGGTTAGGCTAATTAAAGAATGAGAGGAGTTATTTAAAACAAAACTAGAATTTCCTATTAAGTTTAACATAACAATTGAAGAAGTCATTCCAAAAGTCACTAAATCTGATAAGGAATCTAGCTGAATTCCAAGTTTTGAATCAACTTTAAATAACCTTGCAAAAAAACCATCAAAAAAATCACATATCAAACCTAAGACTACAAAAAAAGCTAAGCTTTTAAGGTCACCGTATATTCCATGAACAACAGCAATACAACCAAAAAAAAGGTTTAATAAAGTAAACGTATTAGGAATAAAAGAAAATAGTTTCATTTTTTAAAATTAGTAATTTAAAAGAACTTAGTTTATTGCACTTTAATAATTACTAATTAATTTTTCATTTTGTTAACTTGCCATAATAAATTTTAATAAAATTTTGAATAATAAATATCTTTTATACAGTGTTTTATCTGGACTTCTTTTAGGGTTTTCTTGGCCTGTGAATGGTTTTGTAATATTCATTTTTATAGCTTTTGTTCCTCTACTCTATTTAGAAGAACTATTAAGGAACAAGTCTTTAAAAAAGTTATTTTCTTATTCGTTTATTACATTTTTTATTTGGAATACAATTGCAACTTGGTGGCTGATACATTCTACTTTATTTGGAATGACTTTCGCAATCCTAGTTAATAGCTTGTTAATGTCCTTAGTTTTTACAAGTTATAGTCTTGTATCCAGAAAAGTACATAAGAAACTAGGTCTTGCCTATTTCATTTCTATCTGGATTGTTTTTGAAAAGTTTCATTTATTGTGGGATTTCTCATGGCCTTGGCTGAATTTAGGCAATGTATTCTCCGAAAGTCACTATTTAATCCAATGGTATGAATTCACCGGATCATTTGGGGGTACTTTATGGGTATTAATTGTCAACCTGATGTTTCTAAAGGCTTTTAAATTTTGGATAATAAATAAAAAGATTAATATTAATTCCATTGCTATTTCACTTTTATTTATATCGATTCCTATTATAGCATCTTTATTAATCTATAGTACTATTAGCAATGAAAAAAAATATATTGATATTTCTATAATTCAACCAAATATAGATCCTTACACAGAAAAATATGGGAGAACAAATTTGTCCATATTAAAGGATTTTGAAAACATGATCAACAACAATGGTTCTACAGGAAATTTAATTATAGCACCTGAAACATATTTTTCTGAAAGTCCAGGTTTTCAAATTGATCAATTCAAAAACAGTACATTCTATTTAATTCTGAATGATTATTTGAAAAATAAAAACGAAGCTCAATTACTTTCAGGGATTCAGTTTTATAAAATTTATAATTCTTATAAATCAAAAAGCAAAACTTCAAATTATGTTAAGGACAGCATATGGGTAGATTTATACAATAGTAGTTTTTTATCATCTAATCTGTCGGAGCCTCAAATATATCATAAATCTAAACTTGTTGTAGGAGTTGAAAATATGCCCTACAAAGAATTTCTTGAACCTATATTAGGAAACGCGCTATTAAACCTTGGAGGAAGTGTTATGAGTAGAGGGATTCAAGAAAATCGAATAGCACATACATTAAATAACGGAATCAAAGTTGCACCAATTATTTGCTATGAATCGGTTTATGGTGAGTATGTAACAGAATATGTTACAAATGGAGCTCAAATGCTTGCTATAATAACAAATGATGGTTGGTGGAAAGAATCTCAAGGGTTCCAACAACATCTTAGTTATGCTAAAATCAGAGCTATAGAAACACGAAGAAGTATAGCAAGAAGTGCAAATACTGGAGTTTCAGCAATAATTAATAAAAAAGGAGAAATTATTCAGCAACTTAACTATAACACAAGCGGAATTATAAATTCTAAAATAGGAATTTCAAATAATATTACTTTTTATGTAAAGTATGGAGATTTTATCTATAGATTTGCCCTGTTTTTTTCAATAATAATTCTATTATTTTCATTTGCAAAAAAAAAAAAAAATTAATTTTTTAATTTAAATATTGCAAAAGTCATTTAAAAAATTATTTTTGCAAATAATATAATTTAAAAATATGTATTGGACATTAGAATTAGCCTCCTATTTAAGTGATGCTCCGTGGCCTGCAAATAAAGACGAGTTAATTGATTTCGCTATTAGAACTGGATCTCCATTAGAAGTTGTTGAAAATTTACAAGAAATTGAAGAAGAAGAAGAAGAAACATATGAATCAATTTTAGAAATTTGGCCTGATTACCCAACTGATGAAGATTATCTATGGAACGAAGATGAATATTAGATGTTTCAAAAACTTAACTAAAGTCTCTTTCGAGGCTTTTTTTTTACTTAAATTTGACTTAAATATAAAAATCTAATGAGCTTAATAAACTCTATACTTAATGTTTTTGTAGGAAGTAAATCAAAAAAAGATTTAAAAGAAGTTGAGGGTATAGTAAAAGAAGTTTTGAGTTTTGAAAGTGCTCTGTCATCACTTAACCATGATGAGCTTAGAAATAAAACTATTGAATTCAAAGATAAAATTCAATTAGTTAGAACTCCTTTTAATGAAAAAGTTTTAGAATTAAAAAATAGAATAGATTCTTCAAATAACATTGATGAAAAAGATGAGTTATTTCAAGAAATTGATTCTGTTTTAGAAACGTCAAATTCAAAAGTAGATGAGATGTTAAATGAAATTCTTCCTGAAGCATTTGCAGTTGTAAAAGAAACTGCTAAAAGATTTAAAGAAAATTCTGAAATCATGGTAAAAGCATCATCTTTTGACATGAACCTTTCTTCTGAGAAAGCATATATTTCTATTAAAGGTGAAAATGCTATTTGGTTAAACAAATGGAATGCTGCAGGTAAAGAAGTAACATGGGATATGGTACATTATGATGTACAATTAATTGGTGGAATAGCTTTGCATAGAGGTAAAATTGCTGAAATGCATACGGGTGAAGGTAAAACTTTAGTAGCTACACTACCCGTTTATTTAAATGCTTTAACTGGAAATGGAGTTCACCTTGTAACAGTTAATGATTATTTAGCTAAAAGAGACAGCGCCTGGATGGCTCCTATTTTTGAGTTTCATGGACTTAGCATAGACTGTATTGACCATTATAGCCCTAATTCTGAAGGTAGAAAAAAAGCTTACAATTCTGATGTTACTTATGGAACTAATAATGAGTTTGGTTTTGATTATTTAAGAGACAACATGGCTCACTCTTCTTCAGATTTAGTTCAAACTAAACGTTCTTATGCTATTGTGGATGAAGTTGATTCAGTTTTAGTAGATGATGCTAGGACACCCTTAATTATTTCAGGGCCTGTTCCTAAGGGTGATATTCATGAATTTAATGAATTAAAACCTAAAGTTCATTCAATTGTTCAAAAACAAAAACAATTATTAATTCAAGTTCTTTCAAAAGCAAAAAAATTAATAAGTGAAGGAAATAAAGAAGATGGCGGATTTCATCTGCTTCAAGTTTACAGAGGATTACCAAAAAACTCAGCCTTAATTAAATACTTAAGCGAAGAAGGGGTTAAACAATTACTCCAAAAAACAGAGAATTTTTATATGCAAGATAATAATCGTGAAATGCCTAAAGTGGATTCAGGTTTATATTTTGTTATTGATGAAAAAAACAACCAGATAGAGTTAACAGATAAAGGAATTGATAATATTTCAGACAATAAAGATGATTCTCACTTTTTTGTTTTACCTAATCTATCAATTGAGCTTGCAGAAATAGAAAACAAAAAATTGGATGTTAATAAAGAGGTTGAAGAAAAAGAAAAAGTATATAACGATTTTGCAATTAAGAGTGAAAGAATACATACTCTTAATCAATTATTAAAAGCATATACACTTTTCGAGAAAGATACTGAGTATGTTATAATGGATAACAAAGTTAAAATCGTTGACGAACAAACTGGAAGGATAATGGACGGGAGACGATACTCTGATGGTTTACATCAAGCTATTGAGGCAAAAGAAAATGTTAAAATTGAAGATGCAACTCAGACTTTTGCTTCTGTTACACTTCAAAACTATTTTAGAATGTATACAAAACTTTCTGGAATGACAGGAACAGCTATAACTGAAGCTGGAGAGTTTTGGGATATTTATAAATTGGATGTTGTTGAAATTCCAACAAATAAACCCATAGCAAGAAAAGATCATAATGATTTGATCTATAAGACCAAAAGAGAAAAATATAATGCAGTTATTGAAGATGTTGTTAAAGTCTCAAAAGAAGGTCGCCCAGTATTAATTGGAACAACTTCAGTTGAAATTTCTGAACTGTTAGCAAGAATGCTTTCAATAAAACAAATAAAACATAATGTTCTAAACGCTAAACTACACAAAAAGGAAGCTGATATTGTAACGGAAGCAGGTATTGGAGGGGTTGTTACAATAGCAACAAATATGGCTGGTAGAGGAACTGATATAAAAATTAACAAAGAGGTTGTGTCAAATGGAGGTTTAGCAATAATAGGAACTGAAAGACACGATTCTAGAAGAGTAGATAGGCAGTTAAGGGGAAGGTCTGGTAGACAAGGAGATCCTGGAAGCTCTCAATTTTATGTGTCTCTAGAAGATAACTTAATGAGATTATTTGGATCTGATAGGGTTGCTAAAATGATGGATAAAATGGGATTAGAAGAAGGAGAAGTTATTCAACATTCTATGATGACAAAGACGATAGAAAGGGCTCAAAAAAAAGTTGAAGAAAACAATTTTGGAATTAGAAAAAGATTACTAGAATATGATGATGTAATGAACGCACAAAGAGAAGTCATTTACAAAAGACGAAGACATTCTCTTGAAGGAGATAGATTGAAAGTAGATATCGCAAATATGATTTACGATACGACTGAATTAATAGTTGAAAATAATAAAACATCTAATAATTATAAAGATTACGAATTTGATATCATTAGATATTTTTCATTAAGTTCAGAATATTCAGCAAATGATTTTGAAATAACTAATTCAGAAGAAATTATATCTAAAACTTATAAAAGTGCCTATAAACATTATAATTCAAAAATGGTAATTAGTACTGAAAAAGTGTTTCCTGTTATAAAAAACGTATATGAAAATCCAGCAAATAATTTTGAAAGGATTGTTGTTCCATTTACTGATGGAAAAAAAACATTAAATGTTGTTTCAGATCTTAAAAAGGCGTATGAATCTAAAGGTGAAACTTTAATTAATGATTTTGAAAAAAATATATCATTAGCAATAATTGATGAAGCATGGAAAGATCACTTAAGAAAAATGGATGAATTGAAACAGTCTGTTCAATTAGCTGTACATGAACAAAAAGACCCGCTAGTTATTTATAAATTCGAAGCATATGAATTATTTAAATCTATGTTGGGAAGAGTAAACAAAGAAATCATTTCATTTCTCTTTAATGGACAATTACCTTCAAAGGATCCGTCAGAAATAAGAGAAGATCGAAAAATGAGAAGACAACAAAAATTAAATATTTCAAAAGAAGAAGTTTTAAATAGCGATGAAATAGCTTCAATTAATAGAAAAGTTGGCCAAATGGCATCACAAAGAAACAGTTATGTGGAAACTATTGTAAGAGAAGAGAAAAAAATTGGCAGAAATGAAAAAGTAACCATTAAACACTTAACTAATGGTGAAGTAAAAACTTTAAAATATAAATTAGCTGAAAATCATTTAAAAAATGGAGATTGGATATTAGTAAATGATTAAATATGAAAATTATAATTATTGGTCCATATTTTCCATATAGAGGAGGAATTGCAGATACAAACCAAGAACTGTGCAATGAACTAAAACAAAATGGACATACTGTAATAGTTCTAAACTTTAAACTACAATATCCTTCATTGTTATTCCCAGGAAAATCTCAATTTTCAAACAAAACATCAGAATTAAAAATAAAATCTCAAAGAGTAATTAACTCTATTAATCCTTTTAATTGGATATCAATAGCAAAACTAGTAAATGATATAAATCCAGATTTGGTAATTACTTCTTACTGGACAGCCTTTCTATCTCCATGTATATCTTGCATAAACAAATTAATTGATAATAAAATAAATACTATAGGTTTAATTCATAATGCATATCCACATGAAAAAGGAATATTTCAGAAAAATTTATTAAAACTATTTTTAAAAAGTATTGATAAATACATTAGTTTATCAAAAAATGTATCTAAACAAATTAAATTAGTTGAATCAAATAAAAAAGGAGAGACATTATTTCATCCTATACCAACAAAGTTTGGTAATCCAATAGAAAAGAAAATTGCAAAAGAAAAATTAGGATTAAATAGCAATTATAAATATTTACTATTTTTTGGATTAATTAGAAAATACAAGGGCTTAGATATTTTAATAAAAGCAATGTCAGAAATTATTAAACAAAACAATAAAATAAAATTATTAGTTGTTGGGGAAAATTATGAATCAATAAATAAATATAAAAAATTAGCTATTGAAGAAAATGTTATTAATAACATTTTCTTCAAAAATGAATTTATAAAAGAAAATGAGGTTAAATATTGGTTTTGTTCTTCAGATCTAATAATTCAACCATATAAAAGTGCTTCTCAAAGTGGAATAACTCCCCTTTCTGTTCAATTTGAAGTGCCAACTATATGTTCAGATATAAATGGTCTTTCAGAATATATCATTGACAATAAAGATGGATTTTTATCTAAAACTAATCCAAAAGATTTGGCAAAAAAAATCTTATTTGCATTGAACTCTGATCTTAATTTAATCAAACAAGGACTAAGAATAAATAAAAAGAAATTAACTTGGAAACGTTTCGTAAACAAACTCATATTATAATTAAAACATCATGATAAAAGAAATTTTAATAATTTCAATTTTATTGATTCAGTTTAACCTTAAAACAGAAATAGAAAATCAAAGTTATCAAAAAGCTTATTTTGCTTCTGGATGTTTTTGGTGTGTGGAAGGAATTTACGAAAATCTAAATGGTGTGATTGAAGTTAATTCAGGATATTCTGGTGGATTTACAAAAAATCCTAATTATGATCAGGTAATAAGTGGAAGAACGGGGCATGCCGAAACAGTAGAAGTGATTTATGATTCTAATAAAATTGATTTTAAAATATTAGTTGAAGTATTTTTTGGATCTCATGATCCTTCAACATTAAACAGACAAGGTCCAGATAGAGGGACACAATATAGATCGATAGCATTTTACAATTCTAATAATGAAAAAAGTATAATAAAAAATGAAATAGATCGTCTTTTAAAAAATAAAACATATAACGAAATAACAACAGAAATAAAACCATTTAAAGTGTTTTATATAGCTGAAGATTATCATCAAGATTACAAAAAAAATAATCCTTACGATCTATATATGATAAAAGTGTCTGCTCCTAGAATAAATAAATTCAAATTAAACTTTCCAGATTTAATAAAGTAATTTAATCTAACTTATTATCTATTATTCTATCCATATAGTCTTGAAAAAAAGCTTTCAAATAAAGTTCTTCTTTAGAATAATTAATTTTAGACTCTCCTATTAAGTTATTTTCTAAACGCAAATCATTAATATCATAAACTCCTATCACATTGTCTCCATCAAAAACTAAAATGAAATCTCCCATTGAAAAATGGTAAACAGTCCCAGAATAATGAATAGAAAAAGGAATATCATTAGACTTAGAGAACAAACTCCTTCCCCAAGTGTTTAATGACTTATCGTATCCAATTAAGTCAATAATTGATGGGAAAATATCTAGTTGCTGTGAAAGTCCTTTATTTACTCCTTTAAAACTGTTGTTTGGATGATAAAATAAAATTGGTATTGCAAATCTATTTATAGGAGCGCTATAGTAAGGATACCAAAATTGGTTACAATGATCAGCGGTAATTACAAATAAAGTATTTTTAAACCAAGGTTCGTTTTTAGAAGAATTGAAAAACTCTTTTAATGCATTGTCAGAATACCCAACAACTTGATGCATCTGAATATTTCCTGTTGGAAATACGCCGCTGTACTTTTTAGGAACATTGAAAGGTTCATGTGATGATAAACTAAAAAATGTTGTAAAAAAAGGCTCTTTAAAACTGTCAATTTTGTTTTTCATGAAATCTAAAAAAGGTTCATCCCAAATACCCCAATATCCATCATATAAAGAATTATCATTAAATTCATTTTTTCCATAATAATTCTGAAAACCTAAAATATTTGACAAACCTAAAAATCCCATTGAACCATTGGGAGCTCCATGAAAAAAAGAAGTAGAATAGTCAATATCATTAAACACTGAGGCTAATGATTGAATATTTTGACTTAAATAGGGTGAAGATGTATAAGGGACTTTAAAAGATGGAACACTAGCTAAAATAGAAGGTAATGCTTCTATAGATTGTCTGCCATTGGCAAAAGCATTTGTAAAGATTAAACTATGATTTGATAAAGAATCTAAAAAAGGAGTATAACTTTCATAATTATCAATAGAATTCTCCTTATTAAAAGATCCTATATATTCTCTTCCAAAACTTTCCATAACTATTAAAATAACATTAGGTCTTGAAAACAGTGAGTCATTTAATTTTTTTACTGGTCTAATTATAGAATCTACTTTTGAAACAGGAATAAAATTTTTCTTTTTGAAATAATTTTTATTATAAGTTCTTATTAAGCAAAAGGGTGAGTTTAATACAAAATCTGCATGAATACCTTTTTTAACAAACCTATGAGCATCCACCATGTTTATAGGTCTAGTAGCATTACCAATCCCTCCTCTCATTCCTAATACACAAATAAAAATTATAAATAATGACCATAATAAAGAAAAAAGATAATAATTGAATGAGTTTTTAGAATTAGATTTTTTAAAATCTATTCTTTTATACAAATACAACCAAATAAAAATCAATATAAAAAACAAAACAAAAACGTGCCAATAATTAATAATAAAAGAACCAGCCAAAGTAGTTATGTTAGTTTCATTTTCTAGAATGTCAAATACTCTAGTAGTTAGCCTAGATTGTGAAAATCTATAATATATAAAATCAAAGAAATTTGTAGAGTAAGCTATTATATTGGTTGAAAAATACAACATCATCATTCCTTTTTGAAAAGAAGGATTCGAATTGTTTTTAAATGGAATTAAAGAAATTAGTATAAATAAAACATTAGTATATAAAATTGCAGATGTATCGAAAGTCAATCCAATAAAACATAGGTTAATAAATTCACTAAAACTATCTATTATAATCATGTTACTATTATAAAAATAGAATAGTACTCTAGCAATGAAATAAAATAAATAAGCCAAAGAGATTCTTAAAAAAAGAGTCCTATATTCATTTACTCTATAAAACATAATAATGATTATTTAATTTTTTTATTAATAATTGATAAAAATGAATAAAACACATAACCAGAAAATATTCCAAAAAATATTCCAAAAATAATATCTATAGGATAATGAACTCCAACATAAATTCTACTGTAAGAAACTATTAAAGCCCAAATAAAAAGATATTTAAAATGTTTTGAATATTTATTTAATTTGAAATAAAAAAAAGTGGCTATAGCAAAAGAATTGGCTGCATGAGCTGAGAAAAAGCCATACAAACCCCCACAACCTTCTTTAACAATTCTAATGTAAGTATTAAGATCTTCATTATGACATGGCCTTAATCTTTCAAAATAAATTTTAAAAAAGTTACTCATTTGATCAGTAAATAATATTAATAGTGCTATAACTAAAATTGTAAGACTAAAATTTTTTGATTCAGTTTTTTTAAACAAATAAATTAATAGAAAAATATATAGTGGAAAAGAAGATATTTTATTGGTTACTATAAGCCATAATAAATCAAAAGGTTTACTGCCTAATGAATTTAAAAAAACAAATAAAGACTTATCTAAATCAAATAAAGTTTCCAAAGTGTAGATTATTTAATAATTCCGTATTTATCAAACAAATATACAAGTGATGTCATTGCAAATGTTCCTAATTCAAGCTCTCGCTTATTAATTGCGTCAAAAGTATCGATAGAAGTGTGATGATAATCAAAATATCTTTGAGAATCAGGTCTTAATCCGGCCAAAACATTATAGTCAGTCTTTAATAGTGCTATATCTGCTCCACTTCCACCTAGTTCAAATGAATTAATTAAATAAGGTTCAAATATTTTTTTCCAAGATTGAATCATTTTAAAATTATTTTCATTTGAAGTAAATGAAAAACCCCTAGGTGTAAAACCACCTGCATCGGATTCAAGAGCAAAAATATGATTTAAGTTATTTTTTTTAGCAACTTCAAAATATTTTTTAGCTCCTCTTGTTCCATTCTCTTCATTCATAAACAAAACAATTCTAATAGTTCTTTTAGGAGTATAATTGATCTTATTAAATATGTTTAACAAATCCATTGACTGAACAATTCCAGCACCATCATCATGTGAACCATCTCCCAAGTCCCAAGAATCTAAATGACCTCCAATTAGTATTATTTCATTAGGATATTCCGAACCTTTAATTTCAGCTATTACATTATAAGAAACTACATCCTTTAATTGTTTACACTGTTGTCTTAATAAAAATTTAAGATTTGGATTAATAATTAATAAATCACTTAATTTTTCAGCAGCATTTGTGCTAATTGCTGCTGCAGGAATTTTTTTACTTGGAGGAAGATTACCATAATTCATAGTGCCTGTATGAGGATAATCATCAAGTCTTAAACTCATAGATCGTACAATTACTCCAATTGCTCCATATTTAACAGCTTCTACAGCTCCATTTGTTCTTTGATTAACAGCTTTTCCGTAAGCTTGAAAAGTACTTACCAAATTAGATTGCATCGGACGGTTGAAAAAAACTATTTTACCATCTATTTTATTCTTGCCTAAATTTTTTAATTCCTCAAAACTTTTAACTTCTATTACGTTAGCTTTTATACCAACAGATGGTGTAGCTACCGAACCTCCTAGAGCACAAACGTCTACATTAAAAGTAACACCTGGTTGAGTTTCAATTAAAGCAAATTCTTTTGGTCCTCTAACCCACTTAGGAACCATTAATTTTTGTAACCATACCTTGTCAAAGCCAATTTTATTTAATTCTTCTTGACCCCATTTGACTGCTCTATCTGCATTCAATGATCCAGATAATCTTCCCCCAATTTCATTGGATAAATAATCTAATAATTGATAACTATTACTAAAGTTCATTGACGTATCAAATATTTTCTCAATCATTACTTTATCATTTTGAGAAAATACATTTATCGAAAGAAAAAAAGTTAAAAGAGTAATAAAAATTTTCATAAATTATTTTTTGTTAGAATATTTGATAATATCCTCTAGCATTATCACACTGTTATCAGATAAAATAGATAATCTTTCAATTACATTTCTTAATTCTCTAACATTTCCAGACCAGTCATATTTTTGTAATTCCAAAACAGCTTTATTTTCGATATTTTTCAGAGTTAATTGATTTTCTTTAGAAATATCTTTTAAAAAATGTTGTATTAAAGCTGGTATATCAGATTTACGATTGTTTAAAGAAGGGACATTTATTTCTATTACAGCGAGCCTATGATACAAATCTTCTCTAAAGTTATTGAGGGATATTTCATTTCTTAAATTTTTATTAGTGGCAGCTATAACTCTAACATCAACAATTAAATCTTTTTCACTTCCTACCCTTTGTATTTTATGCTCTTGTAAAACTCTTAAAACTTTTGATTGAGCTGACAAGCTCATATCTCCAATTTCATCTAAAAAAATAGTACCACCATTAGCTGCTTCAAATTTTCCCGCTTTATCTTTTACAGCTGAAGTAAAAGCTCCTTTAATATGTCCAAAAAGTTCACTTTCGATTAATTCAGATGGAATAGCGGCACAATTAACTTCAATAAAAGGAGCATCATTTCTAGAGCTATTTAAATGTATTTGATGAGCTACTAATTCTTTTCCTGAACCATTTGGGCCTTGGATTAAAACTTTAGCATTAGTTAAAGAAACTTTTTGAATTAAATTCTTTACATCCTGAATTTCATTTGAGTCACCAATTATTTCAAATTCTTTAGACTTTTTTAAATTGGATCTACTTTTCTTTGTAAAGTCATTATTTTTTAATGCAGATCTAACTGAATTAAGTAACCTATTCAAATCTGGTGGTTTAGATATATAGTCAAATGCGCCCAATCTCATTGATTCAACGGCTGTTTCTAGATCTCCATGACCGGAGATCATGATAGTAGGAACTTCAGGGCACTCTTTTATGATAAATTGCAACACTTCTATGCCATCTTTTTTAGGCATTTTAATGTCACATAATATTAAATTTAATTTATTGGATTTGATCTTTTCGATTCCTTGGACACCATCTGAAGCTTCAATAAATTGATATTTATTATCTTCCTCTATTAGAACTTTTTTAAGAACTCTCCTTATAGATTCTTCATCTTCAATTATTAAAATTTTTGACATAATTAATTATTTCTCTAAGTGAACAACTCTTTGAGGAAATGGTATTTCAATATTATGTTCTTTAAAACTTTTGTGTATTAAAAACCTAATATCACTTTCAATTAAATTAACTCTAAATCCATTATTATATGTAAAAATTAATTGAAAATCTAAAGAACTGTCTCCAAAATTTTTAAAAATTACACGAGGAGAAGGATTTTTCATAAGACGAGAATGAGTGTCAGCTATATCTAATAGAATTTTTTTTACTAACTCAACGTCAGAACCATAAGACACTCCCACAGAAACACTCCCTCTTAAAACAGTTCCGTTTTCAGTCCAATTAAATAAAGTTGAAGTAAGATATTTGTGATTGGGTATAATTAACACTTTATTATCAAAAGTTACTGCTCTAGTAGTTCTTATTTTAATATTTTCTACTCTTCCAACTTTACCATCAATTTCAATAATATCTCCAACATGTACAGTTTGATCGGCTAATATTAAAATTCCAGAAATAATATCTTGAAAATACGTCTGTAGAGCTAGACCTATACCTATAAATAAAGCTGCTGAAGCTGCGAAAATACCAGTTAGATTAATTCCGAAATTCTGAAAAGTAATTAGAATAACAACCAGGTATACAAAATAATTGAAAAAAGAAAAAACGGATTTAAATTTAAGTTTTCTTTCTTCATCTAGTTTTTTTGTTGCAATTTTTTTGACAAGCTTTAATGAAAAATAAGTGATTAAAAAGATTAGTGTAACAATTAAAATTGTTACTATAGAAAACTTTATAGAATCTGTTATAAAAAATTCCTTGTTAATAAATTCAATAAACTTTTTCATCTGATAATATTTTTTTAAATATAATCAAATTGAGAGTAAATATTAAGTGTAAAGACTATATTAACTAAAGATTGTTTTATGAGAACATATCTTTCACCTTTTCAAAAAATGACTTTTCGCCTTTTTCAGGAGAGGGTATGAAATTTTCATTATTCTTCATTTGTTCAAAAAACAATTTTTGTTCTTTGTTTAAAATTCTAGGAGTCCAAACATTAATATGAACTAATAAGTCACCTGCACCATAAGAGTTTAAACTTGTTAAACCTTTACCTCTTAATCTTAAAATTTTTCCAGACTGAATACCTGATTCAAGCTTAATTCTAACACTTCCAGTTACAGTTTCTATTTCCTTAGATATACCTAAAACAGCATCTGAAATACTTATGTACATGTCATAATGTAAATTATTACCTTCTCTCTTTAGGGTTGGATGTTCATTTTCTTGAATTAGAACTATTAAATCCCCAGGTATTCCATCCCCAACAGAATCATTTCCTTTACCAGTAACTTTTAATTGCATATCATCCTCAACTCCAGCAGGTATTTTAACTAAAACTGTTTCTTCTGAAACAATTAAACCATTAGAATCTGAATTTGAAGGTCTATTAAAAATTACTTGACCAGAACCATTGCAGCTAGGACATGTGCTAGCTGATTGCATTCTTCCTAAAATAGTATTTGTAATTCTAGTTACTTGACCAGAACCATTACAAGAAGAACAATTTTTATAGGATACTCCTTTAGCTTTTATCTTTCTTTTTACTTTAATTTTTTTCTCCACTCCAAGCACAATTTCTTTAAGTTCTAGACTTACTCTAATTCTTAAATTACTGCCTTTAGACCTTCTTTGACTACCACCACCGAATCCACCAAATCCACCTCCAAAAGCACTCCCAAAAATATCGCCAAATTGACTAAATATATCGTCCATATTCATTCCTCCTCCTCCAAATCCACCACTACCGTCAAATGCAGAATGACCAAACTGGTCATACTTAGATCGTTTCTCAGAATTACTTAAGACTTCATAAGCTTCGGCAGCCTTTTTGAAATTTTCTTCAGCAAAAGAATCACCAGGATTTTTATCAGGATGATATTTAATAGCTTTCTTTCTATAAGCCTTTTTAATTTCACTTTCAGAAGCTGATTTACTAATTCCTAGTATGTCATAATAATCTTCTTTCATAAAGTTCTTTTAATTTCCTACCACTACTTTAGGATATCTAATTATTTTATCTCCTAATTTATAACCACTTTCAATAATATCTATTACTTTACCTTTCATATTACTATCATCAACAGGAATTTGAGTAATTGCTTCATGAATCTCAACATCAAATTCATCACCTTTTTCAACTTCAATTAAAATCAATCCTTGAAATTTTAAAATTTCTGAAAATTTATTTTTTATTAATAAAAAACCTTCCACAAGACCTTTTTCCTTAGACTTGCCAAACTCCAAAGAAGCTCTATTCATATCATCAATGACTGACAAAAGAGCTGTCATTAACTCTTGTGAAGCAGTCTTGTATAAATCGAGTCTTTCCTTTGTTGTTCTTTTCTTGTAATTTTCAAATTCAGCAAAAAGTCTTAAAAACTTATCTTTTTCTTCTTTTAAAGAAATTTCAAGGTTATGTACTTGAACTTTTAAAGTAGGTTTTTTTTTTGATTTTGATTTAGAATCACTCATTTCTATTTTTTTAAAAATATTGGCAAAAGTACTGCCAATTTTATAAAATTGTCAAAATGTCATCAAATTATTTTTGAAAGTATTTTTCCAATTAATCCTGAATCTCCTGTTATTAAAAATCTCATTATTATTTAATTAATGATCAAAGTTAATTTGTAATTTCGCTAATAACAATTGAAATACCATGAAAATTGAAAAGATAAAAAAATCTAATATTTCAAAAATTGATTTAAATAATTTTGCTTTTGGAAGTATTTTTACAGATCATATGTTTGTTTGTTCTTATAAAGCAGGACAGTGGGTCAATCCAGAAATAAAACCATACCAATCATTTTCAATTAGTCCATCCGCTAGCGTTTTTCATTATGGGCAAGCTTGTTTTGAAGGAATGAAAGCTTTTAAAGATGATAATGAAAAAGTTTGGTTATTTAGACCAAAAGAAAATCATCAACGAATTGTAAAGTCTTCAGAAAGATTAGCTATGCCTGCTTTTCCCGAAGAATTATTCATGGAGGCACTTACTTTATTAATTAAAATAGATAAACATTGGATTAAAAAAGGGGTAGGAAATTCTCTTTACATTAGACCATTTATTTTTGCAAATCAAGAAAGTATAGGTGCAACAGAATCAACTGATTATAAATTCATGATCATTTGCGCTCCTGCCAACACATATTATACTAGTAATGTAAGAGTGAAAATAGAGGACTCTTATAGTAGAGCTTCAAAAGGTGGAGTTGGTTTCGCAAAAGCTGCAGGAAACTATGCTGCTCAATTTTATCCAACTAATCTAGCTAAAAAAGAAGGATTTCAACAAATAATATGGACTGATTCATCTAATCATGAATATATCGAGGAAGCTGGAACAATGAATTTATTCTTTAGAATAAATGACACTTTATTAACTGCCCCAACTAATGACAGTATTCTAGATGGCATAACAAGAAAAAGCATCATTGATTTAGCCAAAAAAGAAGGTCTTAAAACAGAAATTAGACCAATCAAAGTGTCTGAATTAATTTCTGCTGCAAAAAGTGGAGACTTGAAAGAGATTTTTGGAAGTGGTACTGCAGTGGTAGTATTACCAATAATAGGTTTTGGATATAAAAACACTAATTATGATTTACCAATAATTGAAAATTCTTGGGCTATACTTTTGAAGAAAAAATTAAACGATATTCAATATAATATTTCTAATGACCCCTTCAATTGGAGACATGAAGTTTAATTTAATATTTTTGAAAAATCAGGTTTAAAATAATTAGGACCCTTCATAACTTTACCATCTTCTCTGTATATTGGTTTTCCATCATTGCCTAACTTACTCATATTACTTCTTTGAATTTCATCAAAAACTTCTTCTATTTTATCTTGCATTCCATGTGCTATAATTGTTCCATATAAAATATATAACATATCTCCTAAAGCATCCGCCACTTCAATTAAATCATTATTTTGAGCAGCTTCTAGATATTCTTTATTTTCCTCATCCATTAAATTGAATCTTAAATTAATGGTTGCAAGATCTAATTTTGCTATTGGACTTTCTTTATAATTTAATTTATATACTTCGTGAAATTTTTTAACGGAATCAATTTGATGCTTCATAATTTATTTAATGTTATTTTTGGACTAAAATAATTAAATATGTTTAGTAATGGTCAATTACTTTTCGCTGTTTTATTCTTTATATCCTTTATAATTATAATAACTCTTAGCTATCAAAAAGATTTAAAAAGTCTTAAAGATTCATATAAAGGTATAAGATGGATGATTATTTGCTTTCTTTCATTTATTTTTTTATTAGTTATTTTAAAAAAATTAAGCATTTCATGAAACAATTTTTATTAGTTTTTTTTGGAGGAGGATTAGGTAGTGTGTTTCGTTACTTAATTTCCAAAATACCTTTATTTAACTTTTCTAAATTTCCTATACCCACTCTTTTTTCAAATATTATTGGCTGTTTCATCCTAGGTATTATACTGGGTTATGCTATTAAAAATGATCATTTAAGTTCTCCTCAAACACTTTTACTAGCAACAGGCTTTTGTGGTGGTCTAACCACTTTTTCAGCTTTTGCTTATGAGAATCTTGCTTTTATTAAAAGTGGTGAGATTACTCAAGTCTTTTTCTATACCTTAATATCTCTTATTTTAGGTTTTTCAGCCATTTTCATAGGTCTTCAACTGTCAAAATAAATTTTTCATAATTAAAAATTTGTGCAAATTGATAATTTAATCCCCTGCATTTTATTATTATGAAAAATATCATATACTCAAAATGAGTTATTCATAAAAATAATAACTAATTCATTATTTTTTTATTAATAATTAAGTGTTTTGTTAAATTTGCTAAGAATTTTATACAAAAAATCATCTATAACTATTAAAAATTAAAAAAAATTATGAAAAAAGTAAAAAACAAAAGTTTAATTATGACAACAGTTTTAATAACTGTTTTTTCATTTTTAACTACTAATAAATCTACAGCACAAGATTTAGGGGCGGACCTAGTTAGTTCTTATGTGTGGAGAGGAACTCAATTTGGTTCAGGAGCACATATACAACCATGGGTTTCTTTAAGCACTGGGAACTTAGAGTTTGGAGCATGGGGAAGTTTTCCAACAACTGCATCAGGAGGTGGAAATGAACTTGATTTATATGCAAGCTATTCATTTGGATCATTTGGATTAACGGTTACTAATTATACATTTCCAGGTGAAGGTGGAGCTTACAGTTCTGGAGAAGGACTACTAGAAGGAGATTATTTAGAGCTTTCGGGTTCTGCTGAGTTAGGACCAATTAATCTTTTGGTTGGTTATTTTACTGAAGTTGAAGCATTATATATAGAAGCATCCTTTTCTGCTGGACCTGTTGATATTGCTTTAGGTTATGGAAATGATAGTGGAGACGCCTGGTATGTTAATGGCGGAAGTGGATTAAGTAATATTTCATTAGGAGGAACAAAAGATATTAAAATATCAGAAGACTACTCTTTACCAGTTTTCGGATCACTTGTTTATAACCCAAATTCAGAAGCAGCATTTCTTATATTTGGAGTAAGTTTTTAACAATTACTAACCTATAAAAAAATAATATGAAAAAAATCGAAGCAATTATTAGAAAATCAAAATTTTATAATGTAAAAAAAGCTCTTCATAATATTGAAGTTAACTTTTTTAGTTATTGGGATGTAACAGGTGTCGGTAATGAAAAAGAGGGGCATGTCTATAGAGGTGTTTCTTATAGCACTTCCAACATTCAAAGAAGATACATTTCTATTGTAGTATCTGATGAATTTGAACAAATAACTATCGATGCAATTCTAGAATCTGCATATACCGGAGAGGTTGGAGATGGAAAAATATTTGTACTTCCTGCTGAAGAAGCTTATAGAATAAGAACAAAAGAAAAAGGAAAAACTTCACTAAACTAAATTATTAAAGAAATTATGGAATTATTAACAATTAACAATGTATGGATGATGATCTGTACTGCACTTGTATTTTTTATGCACCTTGGATTTTCATTTTTAGAAATTGGACTTACAAGACAAAAAAATACAATCAATATTTTATTTAAAAACTTTTTTGTAATTACAATGGGCTTAGTAGTCTACTGCCTTGTTGGCTTTAATTTAATGTATCCAGGTGATTTTAATTTAATCTCAAGTGGAATACTTGGGTTTGCCGGTTTTGGTTTAGAAGCACCCTTAATTGATGGTGGGTTAGATTTAGCATATAGCGAAGGCTACACTTACTGGACTGATTTTTTATTTCAAGGTATGTTTGCTGCTACAGCAGCAACTATAGTTTCGGGAGCAGTAGCTGAAAGAATTAAAATCAACAGCTTTATGCTTTTTTCAGTTTTATATGTTGGAATAGTATATCCAATTGTAGGCTCATGGAAATGGGGAGCTGGTTTTTTAGATAGCTTAGGGTTTTATGACTTTGCCGGTTCTACTTTGGTTCACTCAGTTGGTGGATGGGCAGCACTAGTTATAGTTTATTTCCTTGGAGCAAGAATTGGAAAATTTGATAAAAATGGAAAATCAAGAGCAATTCCAGGTCATAATATTCCTTTAGCATCAGCCGGAGTTCTTATCTTATGGTTAGGTTGGTTTGGCTTTAATGGAGGATCTGTACTCTCTGCTGACCCAGCAAACACTTCTCTAACTTTAGTAACTACTTGTTTAGCTTCCGCAGCTGGTGGTCTTTCAGCAGCATTTATCTCAACAATGATGTATAAAAAATTAGATATCACAATGTTTATGAATGGTATTTTGGGAGGTCTTGTAGGAATTACAGCTGGAGCAGATCAGATGGGACCAACGAGTTCAATTCTTATTGGAATCATAGCTGGATTAGTAGTGGTACTTTCTATTAGATTTATAGAAAAAAGAAAGCTAGATGATCCTGTTGGAGCAATTGCTGTACACTTGTTTTGTGGAATTTGGGGAACATTAGCTGTTGGAATATTTGGAAATATGGCAAGTTTTGAACAATTCATAATTCAGTTATCAGGTGTAGGAGTTGTAGGTTTATTTTGCGTTGTTTCATCTGTAATTCTAATTCTTTTAATTAAAAAAATGTGTGGATTAAGAGTTTCTGAAAAAGAAGAAAAAGAAGGTTTAGATTTAGCAGAACATGGAATGGATGCTTATGCTGATTTTAGAATAGAATAAATTAAATTTTATACCTATTTTCATGTAAAATTACTTTTCATGAAAAAAATAAATTATATAAAGCTGCAGTGTATTTCATTTTTTATACTGCAGTTTTTTTTTATAAACTCTCAAGATAATTTCAGTCAAGGTACTTATGAACAATTAATTATTAGAGGAGTCACTCTAATAAATGAAAATGGATCCCCTCATATTGATGGATATATTTCCAAGAAAAATATGGAAAAATATTTGAAGTCATCTGCATCTCTAATAGTTTCAAAAATTGGAAGTGGTAGAGTTGTTTTATTCGCTGATAATCCAAATTTTAGAGGATCTTGGTATGGAACCAACAAATTGTTTTTAAACGCACTATTTCTAGGAAGTAACATAAATGTTCCTGGAGAATAATTAAACTAATAAATTATTAAACAAAATGAAAAAGATATTATTTATTACCCTAATCAATTTATTTTATTACAACTTTTCTATCAGCCAGATAGCAGAAGCTCCTGAACGTTTTAGAGGAGAAGGTCCTTTTGAACAATTAATTATAAGGGGTGCAACACTAATCAATGGTAATGGAGCACCCCCAATAGGGCCAGTAGATGTAGTAGTTGAAGACAATAAAATAGCAAGCATAAGAAGTGTTGGGTTTCCAGGTCTTGAAATTAATGAAAACAGAAGACCTAAAGCAATAAAAGGTGCAAAAGAAATTAATGCTCACGGCATGTATTTATTACCTGGCTTTATTGATATGCATGGTCATATTGGAGAAACAACCAGAGGAAGAGCGGATTATGTTTATAAACTATGGATGGCTCATGGTATAACAACCATTCGTGACCCTGGATGCGGAAACGGTTTAAAATGGGTGCTCAAACAAAAAGAAGATAGTAGAAAAAATAAAATTACAGCTCCAAGAATTCTTGCTTATACATGGTTTGGACAAGGTGCAGAAAATGGAATAAATTCTCCA
>DUDG01000008.1 GCA_012959395.1 Flavobacteriaceae bacterium
AGGCAACTACTTGATGATGCTAAAAAAATTGTTGATGAAGAAAAATCTTCTACTCCAGGATGGGAAAAGTTTTTAATGGATGAAATAGAAAGAGAATGAATTAAAGAAGAAAGAAAATTTTAAAATAAAACAACCAGGTCTAGATTAAATAAACCTACTTTTTTTCAATCAAATTGTTTAAAAAATCTATAGTACTATTGTTAAAAAAAGTTGGACGTTCAACATTCACAACATGTCCGCAATTTGGAACAACAAGAAGTTTTGAACTTTTGTGTTCTTTGGATAAAATCTTAATTGACTCTAAAAACATATAATCCTCAGAACCCATTACATAAAGTGTAGGTATTGATAACTCAACTTGTCTGAAAAGTTTTAACAATGGATTTACTTGCGAGGTTAATTTAAACCATCTAACAAACTCCTTTTGATAAAGTTTTTTAGCTTCATTTATAAAAAGAATCCTTGATTCTTTATGATTTTTATAAGGCATAATAATAAAAGCCAATAACTTATAAATCCATATGTAAGGTACAATTGATTTAAAAGCTAATCCTAATTTCATTAAAAATTGAGATTTGAAATTTAATTTCATAACAGCACCACCTAAAATCATACTTTTAACCATTTTAGGGTAAAACTCTGCTATATGTCTAATCAAAATTGTTCCTAATGAAATTCCTACAAAATGAGAACTTTTAATTTTTTCTTTTTTTAAAACTTTGATTATATCATTTGAAATTGATGAAAATGTATATTTATTCTCAAATACATTTTTAATGCTGTATTTAGATTTTCCATGTCCTCTTAAATCAAGTAACAAAACATTAAAGTGTTTTTTATAATCTCTAATTTGCTTGTACCATATTGATGAACTTCCACCTGCACCATGAACAAAAGTAACCCACTCATTTGAAATATTATTTTTATAAACACTATAGTTAATCATAAACATCCTAATATTAATTGTTTCATTTCAAATTGTAACTTTTGAGCAACCTTAAATGCTTCTATTAAGTAATCTTCTTTTTTACTAGCATAAATAATTGACCTTGATGAATTGACAAGTAGCCCAATCTTATTATTAGCGCCATTATCAAAGATTTCTTTAAGACTTCCTCCTTGAGTACCAACCCCTGGTATAAGCAAGAAATTATCAGGAACAATTGAACGAATATCCTTTAAATATGCTGCTTTTGTAGCTCCAACAACATACATTAAATTATTAGAGTGATTCCATTGTTTTGATTGAGTTAACACTCTTTTGAATAAACTATTATTTAAATCAGGAAATAACTGAAAATCTTCTGCACCCTTATTTGAAGTAAGACCTAACAAAATAGTTTGCTTGTCCTTATATTTTAAAAAAGGTGCAATTGAATCACTTCCCATATATGGAGAAACTGTTATAGAATCAAATTCAAGAGTATTAAAAAAAGCTTGAGCATATTTATCTGAAGTATTACCAATATCTCCCCTTTTAGCATCAGCTATTGTAAAAAGATCAGGGTAGTTATTATTAATATATCTAATCGTTTTTTCTAGAGTCAACCATCCAGATGAACCATTCGCTTCATAAAAAGCAGTATTAATTTTAACAGCAACAATGAGTTCATTTAACGAATCTAATAAAGACTTGTTAAATGAAAAGATTGGATCAACTTCATATAATAAATGATTTGGAATTTTTGAAAGATCAGAATCTAAACCCAAACATAAAAAAGATTGTTTATGTTGAATTTGCTTTTCTAAATGTGTAATATCCATACTTATATATTAAAAAACTTCTTCATAATTCTTTAGCATCTCATTGTTTTGGACAAGTTTTAACTCATCAATTATCTTTTGAATATCTCCATTTACAATATTTTGAAGGTCGTATAAAGTTAAGCCTATTCTATGATCCGTTACCCTACCTTGAGGATAATTATATGTTCTAATCTTAGCCGATCTATCACCAGAAGAAACCATAGAATTTCTTTTTAATGAATCAGCTTCAAGTTTTTTATTTAACTCTAATTCATACAAACGAGATCTTAAAACCTTTAAAGCCTTATCTTTATTTTTATGTTGAGATTTTTGATCCTGACATTGAGCAACAATTCCTGTTGGAGTATGAGTCAGTCTAACCGCAGAGTAAGTAGTATTCACTGACTGTCCTCCAGGACCTGAAGAACAGAAATAATCCGTTCTTACATCATTCATGTTTATTTCTACATCAAATTCTTCAGCTTCTGGAAGAACCATAACTGTTGCTGCTGAAGTATGTACTCTTCCTTGAGTTTCTGTTTGAGGAACTCTTTGAACTCTATGTACACCTGATTCAAATTTTAACAAACCATATATATCATCATTTCCTGAAACCTCAAAAATTATTTCTTTATATCCTCCAGAAGTTCCTTCATTTGCATCAACTAAACTAACACTCCAACCCCTACCCTCACAAAATTTAGTATACATTCTAAAAAGATCACCTGCAAAAATACTAGCCTCATCTCCTCCTGTACCTGCTCTTAATTCAATAACCACATTTTTTGAATCATCTGGATCTTTTGGAATTAGTAAAAACTTTATTTCTTCCTCTAGAGTAGATATTTTTTTATTAGCTTCATTAAGTTGTTCAGTTGCCATTTCTATCATCTCTTTATCAGCTTCATTCTTACATATCTCTTTGGCTTCATTTATATTTGAAAGGAGCTGTTCATATAATTTTTTCTTTTCAACTATTAATCCTAGATCCTTATATTCTTTATTTAAGCTGATATATCTCTTTTGATCAGACATGATATTTGGCTGAATTATTAAATCAGAAACTTCATTAAATCTTTGTTTTACTATATTTAATTTATCTAACATTATTTATAAATTATACATTACAAAATTACGATATTTTTAATCAAGAATATACTAGTAAATATAACTACCGTTATCAGAAATAATAGAAAGTTTCTTTTGAGCACTTTGCTCTACCCTACCAATAATTTTAGCATCAACCCCAAAAGATTTGGAAATATTAATAATCTCTTCAGAACAATCTGGACTAACATATAATTCCATTCTATGACCCATATTAAACACTTTATACATTTCTTTCCATGATGTGTCAGACTCTTTTTTAATTAATTCAAATAGTGGAGGAACTGGAAATAAATTGTCTTTTATTATGTGAAATTTATCAATAAAATGAAGAATTTTTGTTTGTGCTCCTCCACTACAATGCACCATTCCGTGAATATCATTAGAATTATATTTTTCTAAAACTTTCTTAATAATTGGAGCATAGGTTCTTGTAGGAGACAGAACAAGTTTGCCAGCATCAATATTTAAACCTTCAATAGGTTGTATTATTTTCATAGAGCCTGAGTAAATTAATTCTTCAGGAACATTAGGATCAAAACTTTCAGGGTATTTATTAATTAAATATTTATGGAATACGTCATGTCTAGCAGATGTCAATCCATTACTACCCATTCCTCCATTATAAGAATCTTCATAATTAGCTTTTCCATAAGAAGATAAACCAACAATAACATCCCCTGATTTAATGTTTGAATTATCTATGATATCAGATCTTTTTATTCTTGCAACTACTGTGGAGTCTACTATAATAGTCCTAACCAAATCTCCAACATCAGCTGTTTCACCCCCTGTTGATTTAATATTAACACCATAATCTGACATTTCTTCAATTAACTCTTCTGTCCCTTGTATTATAGTTTTAATTACTTCACCATCAATAAGATTTTTATTTCTCCCAATGGTAGAGGATAACAAAATATTATCCGTTACACCTACACACAAAAGATCATCTAGATTCATTACCAATGCATCTTGAGCAACTCCTTTCCAAACTGACAGGTCACCTGTTTCTTTCCAATATAAATAAGCTAATGAAGATTTAGTGCCAGCTCCATCAGCATGCATAACCAAACAATAATCAGGATCATTTGTAAATATATCAGGGACTATTTTACAAAAAGCTTTTGGAAAAAGTCCTTTATCTATATTTTTTATTGCATTATGAACATCTGTTTTATCAGATGAAACTCCTCTTTGCATGTAACGATTCGTAGATTTAAAACTCATAATAATATAACAAAGATAATAGTATTGGTTAGCATTAAAAATTTATTTTAAAAAGACTTTTAAAATTGTAATTAAAAAAATCACAGACAATTAAATTGTAAAAAATTCATTTTTTTTAACAAAAAATTATTAAAAAATAATATTTCAATATTAAAAAATATGTAATTAATAAATGTTGATAAATTTTATTTGTTTTAAAGACTTAAAGTTCTATAAACCAATATTATATTTTAATTTTGAAGAAATATAAATCAATAACATTTGTAAATATGAGTAAGTCTAAATTAGAATATATCTGGTTAGACGGATATATACCAACAGCTAACCTAAGAGGAAAAACCAAAGTAGTAGAAAATTTCAGTGGAAAACTAAAAGATTGTCCAATGTGGGCTTTTGATGGATCTTCTACAAAACAAGCAGAGGGGGGATCTTCTGATTGCCTTTTAAAACCAGTTGCATTATATCCTGATCCTGTTAGAAAAAATGGATGGTTGATAATGAATGAAGTTCTAAACGCTGATGGTACCCCTCACATTTCAAATACAAGAGCTACCATTGATGATGATGATGATGATTTTTGGTTTGGATTTGAACAAGAATATTTTCTTTGGGATCCAGAGACAAACCTTCCTTTAGGCTTTCCTAAAGATCAAACACCACAAGGTCAATTTTATTGTTCTGTCGGTGGTAAGAATACTTTTGGTCGGGATATTATGGATAGACATCTAGATATATGTTTAGATGCTGGCATAAACGTTGAAGGTACAAATGCAGAAGTGGCAGCTGGTCAGTGGGAATTTCAAACCTTTGCTCAAGGTGCTGGAAAAGCTGGTGATGAGATGTGGGTAGCGAGATATCTTCTTGAAAGAGTTGCTGAAGATTATGGTTTAGCAATTGAATACCATCCAAAACCTTTAGGTGCAACAGATTGGAATGGCTCTGGTATGCATGCAAACTTTTCAAATACTACACTTAGAACTTGTGGTTCAAAAGAAACGTATGAAAAAATATGCGAAGCATTTAGACCTGTTATAAAGGAACATATTGCTGTATATGGAGCATACAACGATCAACGATTAACTGGTGAGCATGAAACACAATCAATTAATGAATTTAGTTATGGTGTTTCTGACAGAGGAGCATCAATTAGAATTCCTATTGGAACTGTAGAAAATGGATATAAAGGATGGCTAGAAGACAGAAGACCATCTTCAAATGGAGATCCTTATAAAATCGCTGCTAGAATTATTAAAACAGTTAAATCTGCTAAGGTTTAATCTTTCAGTTAAATTATATTAATTATAAAGCATCTAAGAAATTAGATGTTTTTTTATGAGAAAATATTAAAAATGTAAAAGAAATAACATGATAATAGAATCAGTCCTTCTAACCTTCCTAGAATATGTTTTTTAGGAAAAAATATTAAAGGAAAAACAATTGCTGCAAAAAACAACATAACATAAATATCATAATTCAAAATATTTAAATCCTCAAGAATTAAAGGAGAAACAATGGAAGTAATTCCTAATACTGCAAATACATTAAAAATATTTGATCCAATTAAATTTCCTAAAGAAACACCTTTTTCTTTCTTAAATAAAGCAACAAGAGAAGTAGCTAATTCTGGAATACTTGTTCCAATCGATACAACAGTAATACCAATAATTCTTTCACTAACGCCAAATATATTAGCTAAATCTATTGCTCCTGAAACAAACCATTCTGAACCTAAATAGAGAAAGAATCCACCTAAAATTAAAAATAAAATTGATTTGGACATAGATTCATCAGAAACCACTTCTAAATCAATATCTTCTTCAGTCTGTTTTTGATATTTAATCAAGAAAGCAATTGATCCAATTAATAAAAAAATTAAAATTACTCCTTCATATGCTTTTATCATTCCGTCATTTAAAAAAATGAAAAATAAAATTGATGCAAACATCATAATTGGCCAATTAACTTTATAAATATCCTTAGTAGTTTTTATAGGAGATAATAATATAGTCAAACCTAACACCAACCCTATATTAGCAATATTAGAACCAACGACATTTGAAATTGCTAAATCTGGTGAACCTATCAATGCTGATTTGATACTGACTATCAGTTCAGGAGCAGAAGTCGCAAATGACACAACAGTCATTCCTATTAAAATTTTAGGTATGTTAAATTTTAAAGAGATTGAAACTGCAGATTTTAATAGAAAATTCCCTCCCAAAATCAAAAGAATTAATCCTGATAACAATAAAGTAAAAGTGTTTAAATCCATATTTAAAATTTGTAAAGATAACACATGAATTGTATATTGTGTTTATATGAAAAGATTATTTAAAATTCTAGCTTATTTAAATAAATTAATGCTTCCTAGCTTAACAAAAAGAAGATTAGATCCAGTAAAAGCTAGTAAATTACAATTAGCACTTATAGGTTGGAGGTATTATATAACTAAAAACAGTCTTTAAAATATATTATTGTTTTTCAAATGTCTGATTTTCTTCAAGTTTTGACATCCTAGAATTAATAGCTTGTTTGTCTTTATCTACAATAATAGCGACTACTTCCATTTTTGAAATATCAAAATCACTAGGAATATCATAATTGAAGGATTTTTCATAAATGATTCCACTTTGTGTAGATGAAGACTCTATATCGTCACCCAAAACTGCTGTCAGAGATTCTCTTAACACATTATCGTGAATGAAACTTTTAGAAACAGGTTGATTATCTGAATTTGTATATCGATCAAGTTCAGGGAAATAAGATGTGAAATTAATTTGATCCGCTATAATTTCATTTTCTAAAACAAAAACTACTAATTTTAAATCAGTATATGGAAAACCAAATTGAGTTTTAACCTTAAGACTTAGAGTTCTGTCATTTAGTGAAGATTCCATAGCTAATCCTATTTTCCTTGGAGAGCCTAATAAACCAGTTACTGCACCTAAATTATTTGGCTGGTCTCCATCCCATTTAGAGTTTCTATTTAATCGAACATGCGGATAACTATTTACCGAGAAAGCATTGGTTAAAGCACTTGATTTAGAAATTTGCATATTATCACCGACATGAACAGCTACAACAGATATTTGACTTGTTTCTTCTTTTAAAAGTTTAATTGCTTGTGAAACTCTAGGACACCATCCACACCACGTTCCTGTATAATCCTCAACCAAAACATTCGTTTTAT
>DUDG01000009.1:0-1130 GCA_012959395.1 Flavobacteriaceae bacterium
CAAAACCTAAATTGTTTTTTTCTTTGAAAACTATAAGCTCATTATACTTGTTTTTTAATTCAATTAAAGACTTCTCTGAGTATTCATTATCAACTAGGATAATTTTAAAGTTTTTATAATTAGATTTATTTAAAGAATCAATGCAATTGCTTGTTAAATTATATTTTTTCCAATTTACTAATATGACAGCAATAGACAGTTTATTTATTTTCATTATTTAATAAAATTGAATGGATAATAAAACTTATAAATTCAGAAAATAACAAAGCAATTGCTAACCCTTTCCCGCCAAAATAAAAACTCATTATAATAGAAAGAGAAATCATAAAAAAAACGGTAATCCAAGTTGCTTTATTTAATATTTTTTTCTTTTCTTCAACCAAAATCTTGATTATATTTTTAAAATTTAACATGCCTAAAAATGGAATAAAAGATAACAAACTTAATATTTCTTGACTGTAAAGTATCTCTTCACCAGATAGGAAAATAATAATCCATTTTGACGTTACAGTTACTAATATTCCTATAACAAAAGTAAATAGCAATCCTTTAAGATAAAATTTATTTAAATAATCGTTTAAATATGATTTTCTATTTTGATGAATTACTGAAGCATTTTGCAAAACCGCTTGAGTAATAAAAACAGGAATCATCCTTAAAAGCATTCCTATTCTTTGTGCTAAAGCGAATTTCCCTAATTCTATATTATCAATAAAGTTTGATAATATTATTATTCCCCCATGAATAGAAATATGGCCAGCAATCGATGAAAAGAAAAAATCAAAATTTTCTTTAATTCTATAAATTATTTTATCTGCTTTAGGCCATGCAAACCTTATATTATTTTTTAAAAATATACTTAACCAAAAAACTAAATATACAATAGACAAAACCCCTCCAAATAATAAGTTTACTAGAAAAGAATCATCAGGATTTTTAATTAATAAAATTATTAAAGCAACATATATTAATTTAGATATAGCATTTGTAACAGCGAGAATAGACAAATTATTTTCTCCTTGTAGATAAAAAATAGGATGTAAGGCTTCACTATATAATATTACTAGTGAAAACATTATAACATTTTCATAGCCAATAAAAAAGTTTGAAAATGTTATTAAAAAATAAGT
>DUDG01000009.1:1322-7226 GCA_012959395.1 Flavobacteriaceae bacterium
TGTAACTATAATTGCTACTAAAATATTTATTCCTTGGTTAAGAGAAAGGTTAAAAAAATTTTTAAAAAAAGCATTCTTAACCTTGTTACTCATTTTACTTTAAATATCAAAAATTAACATGAATTTTAATAATTAATTCTGTTCATAATTAATTATTCGTTTAAATGACAATCCTAGAATAATAGATGAAACTCCAATTATAAAACTCAGAAAAAAAGTTTTAAGTAGTTTCCATCTAGAGTTTTCAAGAGGGAGAATCGGTTTGTCAATTATTTGAATTAGTGGCATGTTATTTCGATGAGTAACTTTTGCTAATTCCAATTGCTTAACAATTTCACCATAAATAGCACTATTAACCTGAACATCAATCATTGCTTTTTGATAGGGAATAAGAGATATTTTATCTAATGCATTTAAATATGGAATATTTTGATCTTTTTCTGCTAAAACTAATATTGATTCATTCAAAACATTTTTAACACTATCAGATTGCTTTTTTAATATTTCTAAATTCGCTCCAGTTTTCAGGGTTTTTGTGTCAAAGTAAAATTTATTAACTATACTAACTAAATTTTCATTAAATGACTTCGCTAATAACTCATCCTTATGAATAAATCCTATTTCTAAAATTGTTGTTTTTCGACTTGGTTTATCCACTAATAAATATTCTTTTTTTATAAGCTTTATAGACTCTTTAATTAAACTGTCCTGTAATCTTGATAATTTTTTGTTTTTAAAATCCTCTAAATTAATTCCAAGCTTCCTCCACTTGTTTATTAATTTTTCAGCTTTGGCAAACCTCTCAATAATTAAAATTTCCTTATCATTTATTTTTGCACTTGAAAGTAGTGTGTTTTTTAACATGGAACTAGATCTGTACAATTCTTGTATGTTGTCAATTTGAAATAAACTACTAGCTTCAATAAAACTAGAGGCATTTATTCCTGCCAATGATGCTAAAGAAGATAAATCACCCATAGAACCCGATGAAGTGTCATTATCTAAAACAAAAGTAGTTCTAGCATAATGAACAGGAGATTTAATGTAATTATAGGAAATAATAAGAATCATTATAATAATTGTTCCTCTTATAATGATTCTTTTTTTTGAGAATATAAAACTAACCCAATCTTTAATACTGTCTACAATAAAAGATATAGAAATACTTTCTTCAATATGGTCATTTTTTTCGCTCAATTTATATCTATTACTTAATTTGATTAATTGCTAAAATCAACGTAGCAAGTCCGGTTGTAAAGTTTAGTATTTGTGAAGTTGCTATTGGATTCTTAAGAGCTTTTTTAGGAACTATTACTTCAGAGCCAGGTTCAGCTTTAGGATATAAATTAAAAAATAAAAACTTTTTAGTCCTTGCTACATCTCCATTTGCATAAACCACGTAAGTTCCGCTTCTTTTTGCTTTATTATCGAATCCCCCTGAAGAATTTATATAATATTTTAGACTTCTTCCTGGCAAAAATCTTACAGTAGTTGGATATAATAATTCCCCCCTTAATCTTATAGTTTCTAACTTTTTAGGAATAATAATTACATCTCCTTCTTCTAGTAATAGATCAGATTTTGATCCTGGAGATTTGACTATAGAACCTAAATCAATTCCAATAGCTTCTGATTTTGAAATAGGAATATCATTTGAAATAGCGTTTCTTTTAACTATTTCGCTAATTCTTTCTTTTTTAGCGTAACTAGAAAGATTTTGATTGCTGTTTTTTTCAAGATCCAGACTCTTTAAATCTTTATCTACTCTTTCAATAAGTGAAACATCAGATTCAGACAAGATCTCTTTACTTGATATCTTATCTTTAAGACTTCTCAAATTGTTTATTTTCTTTTGAACATCAGACTCAGGTTCAGCAAATTCAGTGAGACGTATTAAAGTTGCGCCTTTTTCATAAGCAAACTTTTTCAACCCACCTGCTCTATCTAATAAATCAGATATTCTATCACTTTTTGAAGAAATAGCATATTTACCTGGATACATTACTTCTCCTTCTACATTTACATATTGCTGAATATAAAAATTTGGATTTTTTCTTACTATAACTTGATCAAATGGAGAAAGTTTAAAATTGTCGATTTCATTTAAATTTTCTAAATCCTTTGATAAATTTACTGTTATTACTTTTGAAAGAATTTCATCATCAAAGTTTTCATCCGAAACTCTTCTCGTTATTTCAACTCTTTTTCCTGTAGCATTATCTTTAAATCCTCCTGCAGTTAAAATTAAATCAATTAATGAAACGTTATTAGAATAAGGATAAATTCCAGAGTTACTCACTTCTCCTGAAATTTCAACATAACTTTCTTCTGATAAATCATTTATAGAAAATATTGTTATAATATCTTCTTCCTGTAAATTAAACTGAGGATTATTTAACTCTCCTTTTAAATTTAATGAAATGTTTGTTGTTGAATAATCAGAATTAGTTCTTGTTATAGTTGCTCTTTTTAAAAAAACATCTGGTTTTAATCCTTCGGCCTTATTTATTAAATCATTGATGGTCATTTCTTCAGTAAGAGAATAAATACCAGGTCTGTAAACTGCCCCTTTAACTATTATTCTATCATTATATTTTTCAATGATTTCTTGCACTTCAAACTTATCTCCTGTCTTAAGTTGAAAAAAATCAAATTGATCAGAATTTATGTCCACTACTTTTAAATGATCATCTATAATCCTTGTTACTTTAATTTTCTTAGTAGAAGCGTTTTCTTTAAAACCTCCAGAATAAAAGATTATATCGGATAGAGTTTCATTATTTTTAAATTCAAATTTACCTGGTGTTTTAACAGCACCCTCTATTGTAATTCTATTGGTATAAGGACCAACTAAAATTAAATCATTGTTTTCCAATCTTACATTAGAAGATCTATCTCCCTTGGTTAAAAATTTGTAAACATCTACAGAACTTATTAGTTTATTATTTCTATAAAGTCTTATATCTCTTAAAGTAGCTTTTTCTGTAATTCCTCCAGCGACATAAAGAGCATTATAAAGTGTATTGAAAGCACTAAAATTATAAGTTCCTGGTAATTGAACTTCTCCAGCTATATTTATTCTAATAGCTCTAGGAATTCCAATTGAAATATTTAAAAAAGTTTTATTATTATTAATTCCTGTATAAATCTTTTTAAATCTATTTATTAATCGGATTTTTGCATCTTTAATAGTTAGACCATTTAAATTTACAGGACCTATATTTTCTAATAAAGCATATCCTTCAGGACTTATCTCAACCTGATAATAACTTTCAGATTGTCCATATATATCTATAAACAATTTATCCCCAGCTCCAACAATATAATCATCAGGTGTTGGTAAATTTAAATTAGATTGAAAACTTAAAAAACTGGTGCCTCTAAAAACATTAAAACCAAAAACATCACTATCAATTTCTCTAAAAACCTCTACATCATCTAACCACTGTTTTCTTAATCTGGTATCCTCTAGAGGAGCTGTAGCACTTTCGGCTATCCTAGCAATAGTTAGAGCAGATTTAAATCTTTTATCTAAATTATTAATGTCAGTTTGAGTAAATCCTTGGGTTTTTGCCATTTTTAAAAGATCAAATTGATTAAATCCTTGAGCACCAGCTCTTCTTAATAATAAATCTATTTGACTGTCATTAAGTTCAGAGAAATTTACATTAGATAGGTCATCAAAACTTTGAGAATATGATGAAATTGACACTATAAAAGTGAAAATCATTATAATATTTAATCTTAAATTTTTTAACATTTTAGAATAATTGGAAAGACGAATATACTGAAAAACTGACTAATTAGACTTTTTTCAGATAACAAGGTTAAAAAAAAGGATTCATTTTTTAATCTATACTGGATTATGAATATCTTGCAACTATGTTTAAAAAATGGGTGATTTCAATATTTCTGGCATTATCAAGTGTTCTAAATGCACAAACTGAATTAAAAGTTAATCTAGCTTCAGCTCTTTTGCTTGTTCCAAATATTGGAATTGAAGTAAAGTTGTCTGAGACATTAGGGTACCAACTTGATACAAGTGCTTCATTTTATGATAATGTTGAAGGGTCTCCTTTTCATACAATTCAAATTTTTAATGAATTAAGATATTACCCAAAACTAAAAGAAGGAAAAAATGTTAGATCATTTTTTATAGGTCCTCATGTTGGATACGGGATGTTCACTTTAAAAATACCTAAGTTTATAACTTCAATAGTTGATACGGAGCTGAAAGAAGAAGGAAGTTACCAATCTGGAAGAAATGCATACTACGGAATTACTATTGGGAAAAAAATTCCTTTGAAAAATAAAAAATTAGGACTTGAATTATTTATTGGTGGTGGAAGTTCACAATCAAATTACAAGTACTATAATAAACTAGGTAATAGGATTTATGAAAACCCTGATATTGAAAAAGATTTTAATCAAAGTGGTGAGGAACTAATATATAAAGGTGGAGTAATGTTGATCTATAAATTATAATTAAATAATGGTAATCTGTATTATTGGCCTTGGTTATGTTGGACTCCCTTTATCTTTAGCATTTAGTCAAAAGGGATTAAAAGTTATTGGTTATGATTCATCATTAAAAAGAATAAATGAATTAAAGAAATCAAAAGATATTAATGGTGAATTTTCTAAAGAAGAACTTATGTCTTTAGAAAATATTCTTTTTACAAATAAAACTTCAGATATAGATATTGCTAATATTTATATTATTACAGTGCCAACTCCTATAAATAAAGCTAAAAATCCAAATTTAAAACCCCTATTAAAAGCTAGTAAAACTGTTGGCAGAAGTTTGTCTAAAAATGATATTGTAATTTATGAATCGACTGTCTACCCAGGTTGTACTGAAGAAGAATGTGTTCCAGTACTTGAATTTAATTCTAAAATGATTTTTAATAAAGATTTTTTCTGTGGTTACTCTCCAGAAAGAATTAATCCAGGAGATAAAAAAAGAAAACTAAAAGATATCGTTAAAGTGACTTCTGGAAGTAATAGTGAAACAGCTATAAAAATTGATAAACTTTATAAAAAAATAATTGAAGCTGGAACACATTTAGCTCCCTCTATTAAAGTAGCAGAAGCTTCTAAAATAATTGAAAATGTGCAAAGAGATGTAAATATTTCACTTATGAATGAGTTAGCAATCATTTTTAATAAAATGGAAATAGACACAACTGATGTTTTAAAGGCTTCATCAACAAAGTGGAATTTTTTAAATTTTAAACCCGGATTAGTTGGGGGACATTGTATTGGTGTCGACCCTTATTATTTAGCCTATAAAGCAAAACAATTCGGATATACTCCAAATGTTATCCTTTCAGGCAGAAAGGTGAATAATAAAATGGGTAAACATATTGCAGAGACTATTAATAATTTGATTGTAAATAACAATAAAAAACCTCAAAATTGTAATGCTTTAATTTTGGGGGTTACTTTTAAAGAAAATTGTTCAGACATAAGAAACTCCAGAGTATTTAGTTTGCATAAATCCTTAATTAAATTAAAAATTAAAGTAGATTTATTTGATCCCCATGCGATAAATGAAGAAGTGGTGAAAAGTTTTAAGATAAAATTAATAGAAAAAATTAATCAAAAATATGATGTTATAATTTTAGCAGTAGCTCATGATGAATTTCTAAAAATGGATTTGGTTAACTTTAAAAAATCAAATGGAATTATATATGATGTTAAATCTATTTTAGATAAAAAGATAATTACAGAAAGATTATAAAAAATGAAAGGTATTATTTTAGCAGGAGGAAGCGGGACGAGATTGTATCCTTTAACTAAAGGACAATCTAAACAGTTATTGGCAATACACGATAAGCCAATGATTTATTACCCTCTTTCGGTTTTAATGCTGGCTGGAATTAGAGATATTTTAATTATTTC
>DUDG01000010.1 GCA_012959395.1 Flavobacteriaceae bacterium
AAATTCCTCCTTAGCTCAGTTGGTTAGAGCATCTGACTGTTAATCAGAGGGTCCAAGGTTCGAGTCCTTGAGGGGGAGCTAAAGGATACAATTTTATTGCACAAAATTTGCATAAAAAGAACAGAGATAGGGAGTTTTTAACTCCCTTTTTTTATGCTCATAATTACCGCCAAAGCTTTTCTAACATTAAGTCCTGGTAAAAGCTGAAAAAATCCAACTATTTTAATTTATTTATAAGATCTAACTCCAAATAAGATCGGTTTTCTTTTTAGGGGAGGTGTTCGTATAAGTATGTATAATAGTGAGACTCTGTATAACTGAATTAAAAGAAGAAGATATGCCAGGTTACTCTTCTACTATAGGTAATTCAATATATGTTGCATATTTACTATTACAGTAAATAGTATGAGTTGCCTTTATAAAGTCACTGTCTTTTGCTTTAAAAATATTAGGCACATATTTTTGTGGGTTACGGTCTATAATAGGAAACCAAGTACTTTGTATTTGAATCATTATTCTATGTCCTTTTAAAAAAACATGATTAATTTGATGTAAGTCAATTATAATCTCTTCTGGTTTATTTGGTGTAAATGGTTCCGGCTTTTCGAAACTTTTTCTGAAACGACCTCTAAAAACTTCCATTGTGACTGGTAATTGATACCCACTCATGGTTTTGTCTTCCTCATAAAAGTCAGGATATACATCTATAATTTTAACTATAAAATCAGCATCAGTAGCACTGGTACTTGCATTAATGTATGCTTTAATCTTTCCTGTTACTGTTATATTTTCTAGTAAGGTTTCTGTTTTAAAATTCAATACATCTGGTCTAGAGTTAACAAAGCGCTGGTCCTCTACATGCCAAGAACTCCAATTACTATCTTCAGTAAATGTTGATTCTATTGGCCTTTTTCTATACGGAATTGGTTTTAAAGGATCACTTATATAACTTACCGATCCTGTTTCTGTAGTTGGTTTATTAAAAGAAACTGTATTATCTGTATGAGTATATAATCGTTTGATTTTTGCATTTTTTGGAGTCCAAGAATCATACGACTTCCATTGATTAGTTCCAGTTTGAAAAGAATGGACTTCATTAAATTTTCCGTCACCAATGTCTTTTAACCAATAATCAAACCACTTTTTCTCAAAATCCTGAAACCACTCAGATGTATTGCTTCCAAATTGTATTTTACCAAGTGCATTACTATTTTTATCTGACCATTGCCCATGATTCCAAGGGCCAAGAATCATGTAATTTTTATTAGAAGCATCCTTCTTTTCTAAATGCTCATACATTACCTGAGGCCCCATCAAATCTTCGGGATCAAAATAGCCTCCTACATGTAAAATAGGAATTTCGGAAGCATGAATATTCTTTAAACTCGATTGCTGTTTCCAATAGTTATCGTAGTTAGGGTGATTTACAAAATCGTTCCATGATGGAAATTTATTTTTAAAATATTTTTCATTTACATTACTTAAACTACCAAGGTTTAAATACCAGTCAAATACATCATATTGAGGAAATGGATATAAGCTAAGAGACTCTTTAATGTTTTCAACCAAATATGCATACTCAAATGCATAACTTAATCTAAATGCACCATTGTGATGAAAATCATCCCCTAAAAACATATCAGCTGGTGAGGCCTGTGGAGAACTTGTTTTTAATGCTGGATGTGGGTTTACTGAAGCCTGTAGGGAAGTAAGTCCTGGATAAGAAACACCATAAATGCCAGCCTTGCCATTGTTGTTGGATATATTTTTAACCAACCAATCTACCGTATCGTAAGCGTCAGTACTTTCATCAGTCTTAGAACTATCTTTTAAATGATATAAGGGTTTGGATATTTCAAAAACACCTTCACTTTTAGATTTTCCTCTTAAGTCCTGAAGAACAAAAAAATAGCCTCCCTCCGCTAACCTGTTAGGGGCTGGTACGTTTTCAGTTTTAATAGAATCTCCTTTCTCATAAGGTGTTTCAGAGCCGTAAGGTGTTCTTTTCAAAAGAAATGGAAAAAATTCTGTATTTCCAACAGGCTTTAATATTTCGGTATATAGCATTATTCCATCTCGCATAGGAATCATGTATGAATCTTTTGTGTATAATTTAATACTCTTACTGTCTTGAGCAATAAGAATACTGAATTGAATAAAACATAAAAAAATAAAAAATATATTTTTTTTCATATTGGTTTTATTTTATTTAGTATCAAATCCCGTCTCTTCGCAAAAACCTTTGTAAGTCACTGATTTACAGGGGTTTTTATTTTTTAGGGTACTATATAGGGTGCTATTTATTAATAATTAGCAATTTATAAAAAATTAGAATTTATTTCTAATCTTTTTCAATAATAAACCCTCTGAAGTTAATATTAAATGAGGAAAATGGATCTAATAATTTATCTACAATAACAGCAAATTCTCCTCTTTTTATTGTCCTATTTAAATCCATTTTTTCTAAGCCTAAATCTTTTAAAAAGGTTTCTGGTTTGTAATTTATTTTTTCATTTATGTTGATCTGATTTATCCAATCTAGAATGTTAGAGATAGTTAAAGATTGTGGTAAAGGATGTTCATCTAAACTATAGTAATTACTAAAATCTAAATCCTCTTTACTTAAATTATTTTCTGGGTAAAATAACGTCTTATTTTCCCAGCCCACATTCATTCCTTTTCCCTTTAAAATTCCGCATGCTCCTATTTTTTGATAGCTTCTAAAATTTGGATGATCAGAACTTACATCAACAAAAGGCTGGATATAACCTTTATTTTTTAAAATTTCTAACTGAACTTCCCTAATGCTAATTAAATCAATATTCTTGTTTTGTGAGGCAGCCAATGAAGCCAATATTCCTGCTGCTTGACCAACTTGCATTACAACTGGCTGTAGTCTAGTAGTGCCATTTACAAGGTTTGAAACAGAAATTGATTTTTCAATCACTATGAAGTTTTGTTGATTTTCAGGGATAAGACTTCCTATTGGAACAGAATATGAAGGGATGGGGTAAAAATCTAATTTAGGCAATTCTTTATATTTTGGATGAGCATTATGGTGATGATCAACTGGATAATCACCTACAGCTATCCCCGTTCTATAAAGAGGATATTTTTGGGAGTATGGCTCTTTAATGTAATTAAGGTCTAAGGTCACTTTACCAACCATTCTTCTTGATTCTCTATGATAGGGTATTTTAGCAAATCCATCACTTGTTAAAAACTCCTGCTTGTCAATCGATAAATTATTGTACCCTAATTCCGATTGAATAAAATATAAAAACCTAAGAGATTTTTCTTTTGCTTTATTATAATGATAAAGTCTATCATTTTCATTCATTTCAATAGAATTAAAATAATAGTCGTTCCCAAAAATTGGCCAGTTAATCATAAATTTTTCATTAGGAAGTTTACCATAAGAAATTAGATCCTCTTTTGGCCAAAGTTTTAAATCAGAACTAGTGCATTCATTTGAATCATATGAGCAAAGAAACTCATCTCTATTGTAATTAGCGGGCTTATTTATTGTGACATCTTTTTTGAAATCTTTCAAAATCATTACATAGGTTAAGTCTTGAATTATATCATTAGACTCAGATGGAGCTATTTCTTCATTATAATGATTTTTCGAATCCATTCCTACAGAATAGGGGATTTTTAGCTTGGGAATTAAATCTCCTAGCTCGGTTGCATCTATTAAAATTTTAGATTTTACCTTTTTAATATTACCATTGGTAGTAATATTTATTTCCCATTTATCATCAATTTCTCTAATATTTTTAATTGTTGAGTTAAAGGTTACACTTAAATTATTCTCAGATTCAGCTATAGAATTTAAGATATCGTTTCCAACAGAGGGTTCGAACATAACATTACTAACCCATCCTGTTTTTAAACTTTCGAGTGAACCATAATAAGAAACCAAACTATCTCTAAATTCTTTCAAGAATCCACTTGGCATTTTATAATTTCCATCAATTGCACTAACTCCAGCAGAGGTCAACATGCCTCCTAACCAATCTGTTTTTTCAATTAAAAGTGTTTTAGATCCAAGCCTTGAGGCTTGTATGGCAGAAGCAATTCCGCTTGCACCGCCTCCGACAATAATCACATCATAATTAGGTTTTGAACAACTAACAAAGAGAATTGAAAAAGTAAAAATCAGAAATTTAACATTCATGATTTAACTTTTAATGATTAAACAATGGTTGCCTAAATCGTTGCCTGAACTCTCGTACAAGACTACACATAACAACCGATCATTAAAAGCGTAAATTGCAATTTAACAGAGTAAACGCATGTTTTTGCATATTAAGAGGTTCAAACACCTCCCTTCGAAGATAGAGCCCGTCTCTCCGCAAAAGCCCTTGTAAGTCATTGATTTACAGGGGTTTTTAATTTTGGTTGCCTGAATCGTTGCCTTTACTGCTTTTAACTATCACTAAGTTATAACAAAAAGTCAAAAAAACTCAATAGTAATTTTTAATTGGTGATCCCCTACTCAAATAATATCGGTTTTCTTTTGAAGGGAGGTGTTTGTATAAGTATGTATAATAGTGAGGTTCTGGGTGTGATAAAGAAGATATGCCTATGGTTTAGTGTGGATTTTTTAATACTTTAGATTTAACTCAAATTCTTCTTGAATTGTTATTTCTTAGACGCTTTTAGTACTCTACTGTAAATGTGAAAATTGAATTATTTGAATATGCACTAGTTCCAATAAAAACAAAAGCATAATTGTCAGGTTCTAAATTAGTTTTGATTTTAAAAGTATTATTTTCAAGTTCTTCCCATTCAAAATCAATATATAATTTTTTCTTAATCTGAAATGAAAAACCCCCAGCTAAACTCATAGAGCCTGTCTTAATCCATCTTTCTTTCTTTTTTATATTTTTATTCAATTTAACTAATGCAAAATCATTTGGGGATTGAGCGTCTGAAAAAAATTGTTGTGTGGATATGTTAGAAATTTTATTACCAGCCACATCAACATTTTGATTAATTTTTAAGGTTAGTTCTTGATTTTTAACTTTTAATTTATTTTTGGAAGTTAGTCCAATCAAATAAGATTTAGTACCTCCACCACCAATTCCGATTGTTAATGCAGATCCCCAAATATTAGTTTTTGATTCAGCAAACTTTTCAGGAATTAATTTTTTATTAGTTATATAAAATCCATCATCTAGAATTTCTTCTTTTACAATTTTTGAATTTAAAATTATATCTTTTAAAGCAACAGCAATTGAATCAAACTCTTTTTGTGTGATTAATTCCATTTTCAATAACTCTTTAGAATATTGAAGTTTTTGCATTGCTTCTGAACTTGTCTGCCCAAAAGAAACAAGTGGAATAAATAGTAATAGTATTAGAAACTTTCTCATAATTAATAATTTAAACTAAATATAATGATTCTAAAAATACCCAATCCAAGAACTGCTATAATAACCAGCTACAAACAACCAGTACTATACAACCACATAATCCTCTATAAAGGCAGTAGATTAATAAGGTTTAGATAATTGTTATATTTAGATTATGAGAAAACTAATAATTACACTCGCTATTTTGTTTACTTTATTTGTTGTTCTTAGTTACTTTCTTAGCGCTTAGGCATATCTTCTTCTTTTAAAATTATTGTAATTTGTAGGTATGAAAAAACTAATTCTACTATTACTGTTTATCCCTCTTTTATTATTCTCTCAAAACACAAATTCTGTTTATAATGATCTTAATAAATTAATTGAGAAAAATATTGATCCCTCTCAACCTGGAATAATAGCAAATATTTATTCAGAAACTAGAGATCTAGATTGGTCAAAAAGTTTTGGAATAAACGATATTGCAAAAAACAATCCTCTAGATAAGTTTGATCAGTTTAGAATTGCTAGTGTCACAAAAACTTTTGTTGCAGCAACAATTCTTCGTCTTTGGGAGGAAGATAAAATTAATATAGATGATCCTATCTCAAAGTATATTTCTAAGGAGCATTATAATATTTTAATTAAAGGAAACTATAATCCTGAAATAATTGCAGTTAGAAATTTACTAAATCATTCTTCGGGACTATATGATCATACGAATCATTCAAATTTTTTTAATAAAGTATTTGAGAATCCATCTTATAAATGGACTAGAACAGAACAAATAAGTGCTTGTGTAGAATGGGGAAACCCAGTAGGTATTACAGGAAATCAATTTAAATATTCTGACACTGGATATGTTATTCTTGGCGGTATAATTGAAAATATAACTGGATTAAGTTTGGACAGTTCTATGAAAATACTTTTAAAATTTGAAAAATTAAATATTAATGATACTTGGTTTGAAGATGACCGAACTGATAGAAGGATTCATCAATATTTTAGAAATGGTAAAGACGCTTATAACATAGATCCTAGTTTAGATTATTTTGGAGGAGGCGGATTAATTTCTACCGCCAAAGATTTATCCAAATTCTTTTATTTATTGTTTAATAATAAAGTTTTCAATAATGAATCTACATTACAAGAAATGCTAAAAAAATATAAATATCAAACTCCAGCATTGATGGATTATAGTTTAGGGATATGGGAAATTGAATTGGAGGATATGAAGTTTTTTACTCATAGTGGTTTTTGGGGTACTCAAGTAGTTTATTCGCCAAACTATGATATATCATTTTCTGTAAATTATAGTAAAGGATGGTCTGGGCCTTATAATGCTCCATTAATTCAAAAAGTTTTCAGTTTAATAGAAAATCAAACTAAACCATAGGCAT
>DUDG01000011.1 GCA_012959395.1 Flavobacteriaceae bacterium
ATTTTTATGATATTTTTTTTGTTTAATTTTCAAATTCTTCCTGTTACATCTCTGAAAAAAAATTAAAAATTAATAATACAAATTGCTGATAATCAGTCATTTATTATAAATAATATTTATTTTAAAACATTTTTTATATTTTTTAAATATGAGTTATTTTTAAGAAGGCCATCAGATAGAAAAATATTTCAAATTTTTTAAAACTGTTGACAAGTAATACTTAAGTAGAGGGTTATTTCATTAAAATTCTATTCATTATTACATAAAATCTTTTTATATTTTTAGTCAATTTTAATCTAATATTTAATATGAATTTTAGTAGAATATTAACTTTAATAATAATTTTTTATGTCCAAAACATTTTTTCTCAAGATTTATCAGAGTCTTTTTTAAAAGAAAATGCTCAGCTAATAATAAATGAATCTAAAACATGTGTTTTTACCACCATTGATAAAGTAGGAAGCCCCTCATCTAGAATAATGGACCCTTTTGTTCCAAAAAATGATTTCATAGTTTACCTAGTTACTAACCCAAAAAGTAGAAAAGTAACTGAAATCAAAAAGGACTCTAGAGCTGTATTAACATTTCAAAATATGAATGGTTACGTTACTATTAAAGGAACAGTTTCATTAATTTATGATCTAAACGAAAAAAATAAATTTTGGAAAGAGGATTGGACTCCTTATTATAAGAATAAAGAAAGCGCTTTACTTTTAAAAGTAATTCCTTTGAGTATGGAAATTGTTAATTCTAATGCTGGAATATCAGGAGATCCAGACACTTGGAGTCCAGTTAAAATCAGTTTTTAAGAATTAAATTTTTATCGAAACTTTCTTTTATTATTTTTCCCCATAATTTATAGCCTTTATTATTTAAATGAAGTTTATCAGCAATAAAAAATTCATCATTAGGCATTCCATTTGATTTTATATAGAAGGTTCTAGTGTCGATATAAAACATATTTTTCTTTTTCAATGTAAAATCTTTTATCAAATCATTTGCTTTGGATATTTTATCCCAAACTTTCCATCTACTTGAAGTTGGTGTTGTTTCAATAAAAAATATAGGAATTTTTTTATGAGTTTTTCTTATTTGTTTAACTACAAATTTTGAAAGATTTAACACTTCTTTTGGACTAAGGTCATTAATATCTTCTTTTCCCCCAGTTATATCATTAGCTACGAAAATAGCAATTGCTTTTACTTTATGTGGAGAGACAAGTCTTTTAGTGAAATGAATTAAATCATAATAATGCGCACCTCCATATCCTCTTTTTATAGGCTTATAAGGATTTACATCTTCTTTTATTGAATCCCATCTTCTAATACTTGAGCTTCCTATAAATAATATAGCTTGATCGCTATAGTTTTCTGTTTCATTAAGATCTTCAAGTTGTTTTATGCTAGTTTCCCATTTAAGTCCTGTTGAATCAAATTTTTTCAAAGGTGAGCATGCACATAATAGCAACAATAAAAATATAGTTAAATAGCGCATTATAATTCTAATTTAATAATAGTATCAATATCGTTAATTTCTTTTTCTTCTAAAGTTAAAGTTAATCCACTATTGGATTTTTTATGAGAAACTTTTTTATTTGATTTCAAATAAGAGATTTTTTTAATTTTTGGATTGAACCCCTCTATAAAATATTCCTTCTTTTTTTCATCTAATAGGTGAATATATATAATATTACCATTTTGAGTAGAAGCTATTTCATCAGTTGGATGTATTGGCCCTCTTTTAGTTTTGTAAATAGTTTGACCATTTTGTTTGACCCATGAACCAATTTTTTTAAGAGATTCAATATGCTCTTCTTGAATCTTTCCATTTGGCATTGGGCCTACATTTAAAAGAAGATTACTTCCATATCCAGCAGCTTTTACTAAGTACTGTATTAATTGTTTTTTAGACTTATGTTTTCGATCTTTTAAATTAAATCCCCAAGAACTATTAATTGTTTCACATACTTCAAAAGGTAAATTCCCTATATCTTCAGCTGATGTTGCAAAATCTTTTGTTCCTTTCCCAGGAAGATCTTTTTCAAACATTTGAAAATCTTCACCCGGGTTTGGAGACAAATGATGATTGCTCCCAATTAAAGCTTTAGGCTGAAGCTTATGAATTAATTTATAAACTTCATCAAGTTTAAAATCTGCTTTTAATTTTCCAAATCTTTTTCCGTCCCATTCATGTTGATCCCACTGCCCGTCAAACCAAATCCCTCCAATTTCACCGTAATTTGTTAATAGTTCAGTTAATTGATCTTTCATAAAGTCAATATAATCATCCCATTCACCTTCTCCTCTTCCTTTTATTCCGGTCCCAGTTCTTCCTCTTGGAAAATAGTCATCTCTATACCAATCTAGTTGTGAATAATAGAAGAATAGCTTAATTCCTTCTTTGTGACATTCATCAGCTAATTGTTTTAAAATATCTTTTTTATAAGGTGTTTTTTTAACTATTGTATAATCTGTTGCTTTAGAATTAAACATAGAAAAACCATCATGATGTCTGCTGGTAATCGTTATGTATTTCATTCCAGAATCTTTGGCTATTTTAACCCAATCCTTGGCATTAAACTCGGTTGGATTAAAAAATGATGGAAGTTTTTCATATTCCTTAATTGAGATGTTTTGATTGTTCATTACCCATTCCCCATCTCCTAACACACTATATACTCCCCAATGAATAAACATGCCGAATCTTGCTTCTTCAAACCACTTTCTGGCTTCTAAATTTTCTTTAGTTGGTATATACTTTGTTTGTGCAATTGAATTAAAACTTATTAAAACAATAAAAAATAAAACGAATTTTTTCATGACCTATATGTTTAATATTATATTTATCCTATGAAAATAGTGAAATGGTTTATGTTTTTCCTTTTTTTAATTTTAAGCATTTTGAGCTTTGTGGTTCTATCAATGATGTATTTAAACTTATCTTTTATTGATTATCCTTATCTATTTTCTGGAATAATTTTTTTATTTCTTGCACTATATATTTTAAGGTTACTTAAAACAAATTAAATTCAATAAACTACATTTTGAATTTCTTTCCAGGTTATTAATTTTATATTATTTCTTATTAATGCTTTTTGAAATTTATCACTAGAAACAATATCATAATCTAAATTTCTCCATTTAGAGCCATAATTTGGATGATCAACTGTAATTGATTTCATTTCATCATTATCATAGGCTAGATGAATAATTAATTGGCTTAAACCAGGCTTTAGTTCATTTAATATATTTAAATAATAACTCTCCCAATCATTAAACTCTATATCAGGTTCTGCCATATAAAAATTTTCTATAACTATGGTATTTTTAGGTTTAGGAAAATTTTCATCAAAATGAACAGCTACTAATTTGGGGATAAAAACAGGGAGTTTATTTTCTTTTCCTAATTCTAAGTAAACTTTAAATAAATCTTGATCAAAAAACAAAGCTCCTTCATGGCTATCTATGTGAGTTGGATTTATTCCTATCGATCGAGATAAATCAATTTGAGCTTGTAATTCTTTTCTTAAATCTTCAGGATCTGCATTCAAAACAAATTTCTTTTTATTATTAAATAATTCTCCTTTCTTGTTAATTAAAGAAGGTGTTTCAGACGGATCTAATACGCCATCCCATTTATAATTTTTCCATTCACTTGTTACTGTTAAGTGAAGACCTAAATCAATTTCAGGATTTTGAATAGCAAATTGACCTACTTCGCTAATATATTCACACGTCATCATTATGCTTCCTGAACTAACATATCTCTTTTTTAACGCATTAAAACTTGCCTTATTAACTGATTTTGATAACCCAATATCATCAGCATGGAGTATTAATAGTCTGTCATTTTTTGAATACCCAAGTTTTCCTATTAGGTTATCATAAGGTTTATAATTTGTTTCACCTAAAATAAATTTATAAGCAACTTTTAAATTATATATAGGGATTTCTTCATATTCAAAGTACCCAAATATCAGAATGAATAAAAGAAAGATCGAAAAGAAAATCCATTTTAGAAGTTTAATTAAGAAGTTTTTAATTTTCAAATCTTTATTCTTTTATTCCTGGTAAATTCAATGGTTTAGGTTGTTGCCAATTAAACTCTGGAGCTTTCTTTGGGATTGGATAAATCTCATCTAAGTTATCGGCATTATACAACCTTCCATTAATCATTACCATCTCAACTGTATTGGAATTTCTTATATTATCAAGCGGATTCTTTCCTAAAATAACTAAATCAGCAAGCTTCCCTTTTTCTATGCTTCCAAGATCATTTTCTAAACCAATAGCTTCTGCACCAAGAATTGTTGCAACTCGAAGCGCATCATGCTCAGACATTCCCCCAGCTTGCATACTCCAAAGTTCCCAATGATATCCTAACCCTTGCAGTTGACCATGAGATCCAACACCAACAATTCCACCCGCTTCAACTAAATCTTTTATAAAAACTCCCTGTTCTTCAAAAACATATTCTTCATCCATAAACCAACCATCATTTCTTCTTCTAGATTTTTGGTCAAGCTCACCCTTAGGTGTATAAAAATTTAATTTTTTATCACCTTGAACATCTTCAGTTGCATAATAGTAGTTTTCCGCCCACGGACCCCCATAAGAAACTAATAGAGTTGGAGTGTAAGCCATTTTTGATTTGGCTGTTAATTCAACAAAATCTTTGTAAACAGGGTAAATCGGAATATTATGTTCTTGACCAGGATAGCCATCTAGCATTTGATTCATATTTAACTTAATATTTAAAGCCCCTTCAGTAGTTGGCATAAGTTTTTGTTCTTTTGCAGCCATTATAATCCATTGTCTATGTTTTCTATTACCAGTTCTATACATTTTTATTGTTTTGGTATTGTAGTATTTTGAATATTGTTTTAAAACACTTTTAGCTTGATCCAAACTTTTAATATTGTATGCCCAATAGCCTACACCTGGACCTGTAGAATAAATTCTAGGACCATACATTAAACCAGCATCAACCATGTCACCATAAGATAAAATATCAGTTGTTCCGGTCTGAGGGTCTCTAATAGTAGTTACTCCATAACCTAAATTAGCAGCAAATGCCCATATTTGATTTTTATGAATGCCCCATGCTACTCTAACATGCGCATGAGTATCTACAAATCCTGGTAAAATGGTCTTACCATTTAAATCGATTATCTTGGCACCTTGTTTATCATTATCGCTAATGGAATCTCCAACATCTATAATTCTGTTGTTTTCAATTAAAATTTCACCATTTTCAATAACTTCTTTACCTTTCATTGTGATTATTCTACCATTTTTTATTAGAACTTTTCCAATAGCAGAATTCTTTTTTATTGTAGTTTTAATTTGAATTTCACTAGGCTTATATTCTTTTTTCTTTTCTTTATCATCCTTTTTATATGCTTTTGCGTTAGAGATATTATGATTAAACAGGGAATTCCCCAATGACCAATAAATATTATTACCATCGTTTCCCCAGGATGCAAACTCACCACCAACTAGAGTAAGTTTATTTGATGGAAAAGCAGCTTTAGATGCATCTGCAACATTTATTGTTACTGTTTCTCCACCCTTGTAAGGAATCGTAACAGTATAAATATCGTTATTGATTATTGCCAATGCTTGATCTGTTACAGGAGATTTAATAACCATTGAGGCTGTTGAAGGTTTTGATGCTTCTGGAGACCAGCCAGCTCCATAAGTTGTGATTCCAGTTACTTTTATAATTTCTTTTTCATCAGTCCCATCCCATCTAATTGATGTTAATCCTTTGGAATTACTATATAGATGTATTCTATCAGAATTTTTTATAAAATGCGGATTTGATCTTCCTTCACAAAGTGTAATATGATTTATTTTTCCACCCTTATTAGAAACCCACATTAAAGCATCACTTGATCTAAAGGATCTGGGGCCATAACCATCTTTATATTCTTGTTTTGAACCCTTAATAAAAACTATTCTATCTCCATTATTATTATAAGTAGGGTAAGAGTAAATTCCCTCTTCATCTGTAAGTTTTACTAGTTTCTTTTTACCTTCAAGGGTTATCTTATAAATAGCTCCGCCATCCTGGTGATTCCAAGTTACAAATGCAATTTCTTTTCCATCAGGGCTCCAAATAGGCATTTCTTCAGTATAGTCAAAGTTTGTAAGCCTTTTAGGCTCCCCGTTAGGAAGCTCTTTTATGTAAATTCTATGAAAAGCCGAGTAAGCTACCATTCTGCCATTAGGAGATAATTTAGGATTTCTTATGTGATTGGCAGTTACATAGTCTTTATCCTCAATAGGATAATTAAATTTCAATCTAGGACCTAGTTCTATATCTTCGTTTACATTAAATGCAATGTTTTTAGCATCACCTCCATCAATTGGAATACTATAAATTTTTCCACCATAAGACGTCAATAAGTTTTGGCTATCTGGAGTAAATGTCATAGCAGGGAGGACTCCTAAAGTTGCTTGGGATTCTTGATCATCTTTTTGAATGGGGTATGCTAACCATTTTTCACTACCAGTTTTTAATTCTCTTGCGATAAGACCCGTCTTATCATTCCATCTAGTTCCATAAACAAGCCATTTGCCATTAGAAGATAGAGTCGGGCTAAATGCAGAGCCATATCTTGAAGTCATAGTCTTTGATTTCCCTGTTTCTCTATCATATTTTGCTAATTGATATTGAGGAAACTTAGCATTGTACTGCCATGAACCAGT
>DUDG01000012.1 GCA_012959395.1 Flavobacteriaceae bacterium
ACGATCATTTAGCTTCACTTTTTGACTGCTTAAAAAGAATTAATACAATCATAATTGATTTTAATAGAGATATATGGGCCTATATATCAATGGATTATTTTAAACAAAAAATAAATAAAAATGAAGTTGGATCCTCTGCAATGCCACATAAAGTTAATCCTATAGATTTTGAAAACTCAGAAGGAAATCTCGGAATAGCCAATGCTCTTTTCGAACATTTATCTTCAAAATTACCTGTATCAAGACTTCAAAGAGATCTCACTGATAGTACAGTTTTAAGAAATGTAGGTGTTCCTTTTAGTCATACTTTAATAGCTATAAATTCTACAATTAAAGGAATAGAAAAGCTTATTGTTAATGAAGATAAAATCAATGAAGACTTAAATAAAAACTGGGCTATAATATCAGAAGCTATTCAGACAATTTTAAGAAGAGAAGGCTACCAAAACCCTTATGAAACTTTGAAAGAACTCACTAGAAAAAACACTTCTGTAAATCAAGAAATAATTCATAGTTTCATTGATACATTGAATATTGATGATAAAGTTAAAAATGAATTAAAAGAAATAACTCCTTCAAATTATACTGGAATTTAACTTAAAAAAATCAATCTTCTAAAAGAGGTCTTTCAACCTTTTCGGAACTAATGTTTAATTCAGAATTACCAGATGATATCTTAATAACATCCTTGTCAATTTTTTTAAATTCCTTAGTACTATCATTATAATGATTTACTGCTGTTCCAAGTGTATTACCTAATTTATCGTGATAAGTCTTATAAGCATTTAAATGATTAGATAATTTTTCAACATTCTTTATAACATCATTAATAGAATCTTCTACTTTTAAATTATGTAGAGCTTTTACAGTAATCTGTAACATCGGAAACAAACTCATAGGAGAAACAATCATTACCTTTTTTGTATATGCATAAGAAACTAGATCTCTTTGGTTTATTTTTAACGTTCCCACTCTACTATTTAACAAGTCTTGATATAAACCATCTGCTGGTATAAACATGTAAGCATAATCTGTGGTGTTTTCATTGGGCCTTATGTACTTTGACGTTTCATCTATTCTATTTTTAATATCAGATTTAAATTTCTTTTCTAAATCAACTAATTCTTCCTTATTTGAACTCTCAATCATCTTATTATAGTTATCAAGAGAAAATTTTGCATCTATTGGAATTATATATTCTCCCACCTTTACAATAGCATCAACTGCTTCTTTATTTTTAAATGAATATTGCATTTGAAAAAGTTGAGGGGGGAGTACATTTGCTAATAAATTTTCTAATTGAATTTCACCTAAAACTCCCCTTTGCTTTTGATTACCCAATATTTTTTCAAGGGTTTTCATTTGATTAGCAAAGCTTAAAACCTGTTCATTGGTTCCTTTAATTTTTTCTAACTCACTAGTTACGTCTTTAATAACCTTATTAGACTCCTTGAATTGTTGAGTTATATTATTAGAAGAGGTTTTGTGGAAGTCATTAATTTGCGTATTAATATGTTTTAATTTACTTTCAATTTCTGTTCTGCCTTCTTGAGCATTTTTATTAACTTCTTTTCTTATATCTTGAATTTGTGAGATTATAGTGCCAGTAAATACACTAAGTTCATTTGCTGAAGAATTATTGTTTTTATTACTCCATACTATATAAAAAATTATCGCAAGTGCAACCAATAGTGCAATAAGCAAAATTTTTTCCATAACTCTAATATAATTGAATATTATTACTTGCTCAAATACATTTTCCTTCTAGAATACAATTCATAGAATTGATCATCTTTAAGATCATCTATAAATAAAATACTTTCTCCTGTACTTTTCATTTCAGGTCCAAGACTTTTATTTACATTAGGAAACTTATTGAATGAGAAAACAGGTTGTTTAATTGCAAAGCCATTTAAATTTGGTTTATAGTCTATGTCAGAAACTTTCATTTCTCCTAACATTACTTTTGTAGCAAAATTTATATAAGGTTGCTTATATGCTTTAGAAATAAAAGGAACAGTTCTTGAAGCTCTTGGATTAGCTTCAATTATATATACGATCTCATCTTTTATAGCAAATTGAATATTAATAAGACCTACTGTTTTCAAAGCAAGGGCAATTTTATTAGTATGGTCAATAATTTGTTGCATTACCAATTTACCTAAATTAAATGGAGGAAGTGTAGCATTAGAATCACCTGAATGAACACCACATGGCTCTATATGCTCCATAATACCTATAATCAAGACATTTTCACCATCACAAATTGCATCTGCCTCAGCTTCAATTGCTCCATCTAAATAACGATCTAATAACAGCTTATTATTAGGGATTTTTTTAAGTAAATCAACAACATGAGCTTCTAGTTCTTTTTTATTAATAACAATTTTCATTCCTTGTCCTCCTAAAACATAGGATGGCCTTATAAGAATAGGAAAATCTAACTCATCAGAAAGTATTAGTGCTTGTTCAGGTGTTTCCGCCACTCCGAATTCAGGGAAAGGAATATTATTTTCTTTTAATAAAGTTGAAAAACTTCCTCTATCCTCTGCTAAATCTAATGCTTGGTAAGTTGTTCCTATTATTTTAATACCATATCTATCAAGTTTCTCTGCTAATTTAAGTGCTGTTTGACCTCCAAGCTGAACAATTACTCCTTCAGGCTTTTCATGTTCAATAATATCATATATATATTCCCAAAAAACTGGCTCAAAATATAGCTTATCTGCAATATCAAAATCTGTAGAAACAGTTTCTGGATTGCAGTTTATCATTATTGTTTCATATCCACACTCTGAAGAAGCAAGTACCCCATGGACACAGCAATAATCAAATTCTATACCTTGTCCAATTCTGTTAGGACCAGAACCTAATACAACAATTTTTTTTCGATCAGTTACCTCACTTTCATTTTGAGTAATAATTGTACCATCTGATAATTGAATAGATTCTTCAAAGGTGGAATAATAATACGGTGTTTTTGCTTTAAATTCAGCAGCACAAGTATCAACTAGCTTATAAACTCTATTTATATTAAAACTTTTCCTTTTTTTATGGACTACACTTTCTAAACACCCTAACATATGTGCGATTTGTCTATCAGCAAATCCTTTTTGTTTGGCTTCTAATAGAAGTTCTTTTGAGATCTTATCAATTTTATATTTTGATATCTCATTTTCAAGAATAATTAAAGATTCATATTGTCTTAAAAACCATAAATCTATTTTAGTTATATCATGAATCTCATTGAGTGAAATACCTAATTTGATTGCATCATAAATAACAAAAACTCTATCCCAACTAGGATTTGTTAATTTATCAATCACTAATTTGTAATCTGTATATCCTTTACCATCAGCACCAATACCGTTTCTTTTGATTTCTAAAGATTGAGTAGCCTTATGCAGTGCTTCAATAAAGGATCTTCCTATACCCATCACTTCACCTACAGATTTCATTTGAAGTCCTAAGGTTCTTTCTGAACCTTCGAATTTATCAAAATTCCATCTTGGTATTTTTACAATCACATAATCAAGAGTAGGTTCAAAAAATGCTGAAGTTAATTTTGTTATTTGATTATTAAGTTCATCCAAATTATAACCTACAGCTAACTTACTTGCTATTTTAGCAATTGGGTAACCAGATGCTTTAGAAGCAAGTGCAGAAGATCTAGAAACTCTAGGGTTAATTTCTATAGCAATTATATCTTCATTTTCATCTGGACTTATAGCAAATTGAACATTACATCCTCCAGCAAAATCTCCAATGCTTCTCATCATCTTAATAGCCATATCTCTCATCCTTTGATATGTACTATCAGATAAAGTCATTGCTGGTGCAACAGTAATAGAATCACCTGTATGGATTCCCATAGGATCCATGTTTTCTATAGTACATATGATAACTACATTATCGTTTTTGTCTCTTAATAGCTCGAGTTCATATTCTTTCCATCCTATTAATGCTTTATCAATCAAAACTTCGTGAATGGGAGAAGCTTCAAGTCCTCGAGTTAAAAGTTCATCAAAATCTTCTGGCCTATATACAATAGAAGCTCCACTTCCACCTAAAGTAAATGATGGACGAATGACTATAGGGAAGCCAAATTCCTGTGCTATTTCTTTTCCTTGTAAAAATGAAGTGGCTGTTTTAGCGGGAGCAACAGGAATACTAATTTTTTTCAATAATTGTTTGAATTTCTCCCTATCTTCAGTAATATTAATAGCATCAATATCTACACCTATAATTTCTACGTTATACTCTTGCCATATTCCTTTTTCATCGACTTCAATACATAAATTCAATGCTGTTTGACCTCCCATTGTAGGTAATACAGCATCTATATCATGTGTTTCTAAAATTTCTTTTATAGATTTTGTGGTCAATGGTTTTAAGTATACATGATCAGCCATAACTGGATCTGTCATTATTGTAGCAGGATTAGAATTAATCAGAATAGTTTTAATTCCATCCTCCCTTAATGACCTAAGTGACTGAGAACCAGCATAATCAAACTCACAAGCCTGACCTATTATTATTGGTCCTGATCCTATAATCAAAATACATTTTAAATCTTTTCTTAATGGCATCTAAATGAACTTAAAATTGGTTACTGAATATATCAAAAAAAAGGTGTTACTTAAAAAGTAACACCTTAATTTTTTTAAATTTTTATTCACTTATTTTTTGTGTCTAGGTTCGCAAGAAACTGAAATTTTATTTCTCCCTTTAGCTCTTCTACTAGATAGCACATTTCTACCGCTAGTTGTAGACATTCTTTCTCTAAATCCGTGTTTGTTACGTCTTTTTCTTTTTGAAGGCTGAAAAGTTCTTTTCATTGCGATTATTTAACTATTTTTACTCAAATTTGAGGCCAAATATACAATAAGTTTAAACTATCTCAAATGTATTATTCAAAAAAACTTTTGAGTTTTATTTTTAATTAAAAAACTGATAATCAATGTATCCGAAAATTATAAAATTAATACTAGCAATTCTTACTTTATCATATTCGATATTTCAGTTTTATGAAGATAATATAGGAAATGGAATTGCATTAATTTTTCTAGTAGCAATATTCATTTTTCTATACTTTAAAAATGAAATAATCTTAATTATATTTCTTAAATTAAGAAAACAAGATTTTATTGGCACTGAAAAGTGGTTAAAAAGAATTAAAAACCCTGAAAGTTCACTTACTAAAAAGCAAGTTGGTTACTATAATTATTTATGGGGAATAGTTTCTTCACAAACAAACTTAACTTTAGCTGAAAAATATTTTAAAAAAGCAATCTCTATTGGATTATCTATGAATCATGACTTAGCGATGGCAAAATTGAGTTTAGCCGGTATTTTAATTCAAAAAAGAAGAAAACGAGAAGCTACTATGCTTTTAAATGAAGCAAAAAAATTAGACAAACAAAAAATGTTGTCGGATCAAATTAAAATGATGCAACATCAAATGAAAAGAATTTAAAAAATATTCTTATTAAGAAATTCATTTACCCATTCTGCTCTTTTCAATATCATTGCATGATCTCCCTTTGGAAGGGGTACATAATTTTCTAAATACATTGAAGGAAAAATCATATCTTTTGTTCCATGTATATGTAATACATTATCTATCGGATCTTCTTGATCCCATTCAATTAGCTCTTTTATTGCCCAGCTTAAATAATTCTCATCTCTTACCGACAGATATTTATGATATAACTCAATTTTTTTTTTGACTTTTGGGCCTAAAACAAAAGAAAGTAGAGAATCAAAATCATTAACCCATTTAACAGGAAGAAATTTATAGCTTTTTGTAGCCTTTGCAATTTTCATTGTTGGAGGGAATTCCTGATTTGATTTTACACTTGATATGATTATTGTTTTTCTTACATCAATAATTTTTGATATTTCCTGAACTAATATTCCCCCAAAAGACACTCCTATAAGAATAGGATTTTTATGATTTATTTTTTTAGAAAATCTTATTGAATAATCTTTTAGACTTTCATTTTTTTTAGGATCTATCCATTCCAAATAGTGTAATTTAAAATTGTCATTTAATTTAATTTTCTCAAAAATTAAAGAATTTGCAGACATACCAGGCATTAAATAGGTATGAAGTATATTTTTAGTTTTCATTTAATTATTTCAATCAGAGGTATTTTTAGTATCTTTGTAAAACAATTACAAAACTAGACTTTAGAAATTAAATGGGAAACTTAATTATTAATGATAATACTTTTTTACGTCAATATGAAGCTGAAATTGGTGAAGATTTAGCTAAAATTGAATATGCTTTACAAGACAGAAAAATATTTCTCACAAAACTTGTCATTCCTTTATCTAATAAGGATGAAGACTTTGAAGAGGCTTTCATTAAAGAAGTTTTTGAGATAATAAAAGAAAAAAATATTAGAATAATGCCTACAGCTCCTCAGATAAGAAAGTTTATAAAAAAACATAAAGAATTTAAAGAACTTCTTCCTATTGGTATTAGACTGTGACCGAGTTCGTTTTGGTGTAAGGGGAAAACTCAAACCATTTATGTGTTTTGATTATGTAACTATCTATCATACTAAAGTGAAATTTACCAAACTGAATCTTAAGAATATCAAGAATTTTAGGATTGAGTGGAGATAAGATTTTTCCAGACTTTTTTTTTAATTAGATATAAATATTTGTTATTTTTTTCCAAACTCAACTTTTCTCCACCAAATTTTTCAACAGATTTTTGAGAACGATAGTTTGTTTTCCAAATATCAAAGTACACTTTATCAAAGTATTGAAAAATATAATCCAACATTAATTTCTTTATTTGATAGTTCATATGGGTACCCCAATAATGTTGAGAAATAAATGTATAACCAATTTTAATAGAAAGTTCTTCTTGATTAAAGGAATAATATCTTGTTGTTCCAATTATCTTATTTATTTCTTTATCAATTATTGTAAAACAACCTTCTTTATTGTCTAGACCACCATCTATATATTTTCTAAAATTATTCAATTTCCATCTATCCTTATCTAGATGTTGTTCCCATATAATTGAATTACTACCAACCGTATATAATCCTTCAAAATGATTTTCTTCAGTCTGGACTAAACTAACGATATCATTTTCTAAATGAACTTTGAAGTCAATCATTAATTAAAATAAAATATTTATAAAGTTTACTGAGAATTAAAAAGTATGTAAATCTTTATATTATTGGATTTACTCCACCGTAATTAATTTCTCTAATTTTTTTCCAACCACTAACCCATCTTGATCTATTTCTTTTAGTTTATAAGAGACAATACTATTAACTAAATCTTTTCTCCATGGAGCTTTCACTCGAACATAATTATTAGAAAATCCATAGATATAACCCCTTTTATTTTCAGATTCAAACAAAACATCTTTAATCGAATCTAATTGGCTAGTATAAAATTTATTTTTCAATTTAACAGAGAGTGATCTTAATAGTTTACTTCTTTTAGATCTTATGTTTTTAGGAATTTCATTATTTAAAGTAATTGCTACAGTATTATCTCTTTCTGAATATGTAAAAACATGTAAATAAGAAATCTCTAAACTTTGAATAAACTCATAAGTCTCTATAAAGCGTTCATCTGACTCACCAGGAAATCCTACAATAACATCGGCGCCAATACAAGCATTGGGCATTAATGTCTTAATATAATTAATTCTATCTCTATAAAGCTCTTTAAGATATCTTCTTTTCATAAGTTTTAAAATATCATTACTTCCGCTTTGCATTGGCACATGAAAATGAGGAACAAATATTTTACTGTTAGAAACAAAGTTTATAATGTCATTTGAAAGTAGATTAGGTTCAATTGATGAAATTCTAATTCTAGAAATACCATCCACATCATCCAAAGCTGTAACTAAATCTAAAAATGTATTTTTATGATTTTTATTTCCTAATTCCCCTTTACCATAATCACCAATATTAACACCTGTTAATACAATTTCTTTAACTCCAGAAGAAGAGATAGATTTTGCATCAGAAATAATATTAGACAATTTATCACTTCTAGATATTCCTCTAGCTAGTGGAATCGTACAATACGTACACTTATAATCACAACCATCTTGAACTTTTAAAAAAGATCTTGTTCTATCTCCTATTGAAAAACTAGATTTATAAAAATCTGTTTCATTTATTTCACAAGAATGAATAACTCCAAAATCCTTTTTATTAAAATCTTTTAAATAATCTAGTATTTGAAATTTTTCTTTAGAACCTAACACTAAATCAACTCCATTAACTTTCACAAGTTCTTCAGGCTTTAATTGAGCATAGCAACCTATAGCTATTAAAAATGCTTCTGGGTTTATTTTTAAAGCCTTTGAAACTAAAGTTTTAAATTGCCTGTCTGCGTTCTCAGTAACTGAACATGTATTAATTATGTATATATCTGAAAAGTCTTCAAATTTAACCAATGAATATCCTTCTTCCTTAAATTGTCTAGAAACAGTTGAAGTCTCTGAATAATTTAATTTACATCCTAGGGTTGTTAATGCTACTTTTAAGTTTTGACTCATTTGGATATAAACACTTAATTTAGCTAACAAATATAAGATGAAAACTTATGACCAAAAAGTTTGGGTGCTTTATATATTTAATTTTCGTTTTCATATCTTTTTTAAGCTGTTCAAAGGATTCATTCGTAAACAATGATAATGTATTTAGATATAATGAGCATTCTAATATATCATCTTTAGATCCAGCATTTGCTAGTACATTACGTAATATTTGGCCAGTAAATCAGTTATTCAATGGACTCGTACAACTTGATGATTCTCTAAACATTAAACCAGATTTATCAGAAAGCTGGGAGATCTCAAAAGATGGAATGACTTATTTGTTTAAGATTAAAAAAAATACTTCATTTCATAAATCAATAGTTTTTGGAAAAGATTCTATTAGAAATGTTAATGCATTTGATTTTGAATACAGCTTTAATAGACTTAAAGATCCAAAATTAGCATCACCTGGAGCATGGGTTTTAAATAATGTTGAAAACTTTAAGGCATCAAATGATAGTGTATTTTCAATAAAATTAAAAAGTCCATTTGCAGCATTTTTAGGAATTTTATCGATGAAATATTGTTCAGTAGTTCCAAAAGAAGCAGTAGACTATTATAAATCAAAATTTGGAAAAAATCCAATAGGAACAGGACCATTTAAGTTTAAAAAATGGGAAGAAAATATCAAACTGGTACTAAGGAAGAATAATCTATATTTTGAAAAAGATTCTAAAGGAATTAGACTTCCATATTTAGAAGCCATATCAATTACATTTTTACCTGATAAAAAAAGTGAATTTATGGAGTTTGCACAAAATAAAATTGATTTCATTAACTCTATAGACTCATCTTTTAAGGATCAACTTTTAAATGTTAATGGGGATTTAAAAGAAGAGTATCTCAAATCTATTAATCTGCTAACAGGCCCATATTTAAATACTGAATATATAGGCTTTTTTCTTGGGAAAAAGGAATCTATTTTACAATCCAAAAAGTTAAGGCTAGCTATCAACTATGGTTTTGATAGAAAGAAAATGATGAAATATCTAAGAAACAATATTGGTTATCCTGCCAACAACGGATTCATTCCTCTTGGACTTCAAAAAAAGCGTACAAAAGGATTTGAATATGATTTAAAAAAAGCCTTACAGTTAATTAAAGAATATAAAGATGAAAATGGAAACCAATCAATAGAAATAGTTTTATCAAGTGACGCCAACTATCTTGACATAGTTGAATATATTCAAAGAGAACTTTTAAAAATTGGAATTAATATAAAAATCAATATTTTACCACCTTCAAGTTTAAGACAAGCCAAATCAAATGGAAAATTAGAAATGTTTAGAGCAAGCTGGATAGCAGATTACCCTGATGCTGAAAATTATTTATCACTCTTTTATTCAAAAAATTTTACCCCTAATGGCCCTAATTATACTCATTTTAAAAATAATTTATATGATAGGCTATTTTTTGAGGGAATTATAGAACAATCCAAAGATGATAGGGAAAAAATATACTCAAAACTAGATAGCTTAATAATTGAGGAAGCTCCTATAATTCCATTATATTATGATAAAATAATGAGATTTAGCCAAAAGAATGTTGTAGGACTAGAAACAAACCCCATCAATCAATTAAATTTAAAAAGGGTTTATAAAAAGTAAATTACTTTTTAAGTTTAGCATATCTATTTTTAAACTTATCTATTCTACCAGCAGTATCAATAAGTTTAGTTTTTCCAGTATAAAATGGATGAGATGTTCTAGAAATCTCTAGTTTTACTAAAGGGTAAGTTACACCTTCATGCTTTATAGTATCTTTACTTAATACCGTAGATTTAGTAATAAAAACATCATCATTAGACATGTCTTTGAAAGCGACTAATCTATAATTTTCTGGGTGTATACCTTCTTTCATCTTTTTTATTAAATAGGACGCAAATTTAATTCTTTTTTGGGAATTTGCAACTAAACTTAAATTAATTACTGAAAGTCAAATAATATGATGATTGCAATAAATAAATTCTGATTACTTTTACATGTAAATATATTAATTTAAAAAAATTGTTATGGAAGAAATTACACCTAAAAAATTTATAATTGAATATGGACTATTTACTGGAATAATTTCCGTCATTTTCGGTATAATGCTTTACTCTTTAGATGCGCATTATGAAAATAGTACATTTAGTCAAATAATTTCAGTATTGATTCAATTATCTGGAATTGCAATGGCTGCTTTAGCATTTAAAAAAGCTAACTCAGGATTTATTTCTTTAAGCCAAACGTTAAAAATAGGTACAGGATTATCGTTAATTCTTGCTATTATTTCTTTAGTTTGGTTATATACTCTTACAAATTTACTTGAACCAGAATTTTATAACATTTCACTTGAAATAGCATACAATAAAGCTATAGAATCTAATCCAGAAGTGATGGGTGGTTTGGATTTAAAGGGATATTTAGAAGCTTCTGAACCTTTTCTGTGGCTTGCTTACCCTGTAATTATGGTATTTACTTTATTTATAGGATTCATTGAAAGTCTTACAATAGGATTAATTATAAAAAAAGAAGATCAGTAAATTACTATGCATATTTCTGTTGTCATTCCATTATATAACGAACAGGATTCTTTAATGGAATTAACTGAAAGTATTGAAAATATAATTTCTAAAGAAAATCTTGATTATGAAATTATACTTATAGATGATGGAAGCATAGATAATTCTTGGAAAATTATAAAGGATCTTTGCTTAAAATCTTCCAAAATAAAAGGATTAAAATTTATTAAAAATTTTGGCAAGTCTCAAGCTCTTTCAGCTGGTTTTAAAGCTAGTAAAGGAAATGTGGTTATTACAATGGATGCTGACCTTCAGGATGATCCTAATGAAATACCTAATTTGTATAAAAAAATAGTTGAAGATGATTTTGATTTAGTGTCTGGATGGAAAAAGAAAAGATATGATTCGTTGATTTTTAAAAATTTTCCATCTAAAATATTTAATTGGGCTGCACGAAAAACATCTGGAATTAAGCTAAATGATTTTAATTGCGGTATTAAAGCCTATAAAAATATTGTTACCAAAAAGATTCAATTAACTGGGGGGATGCATCGATACATTCCTGTACTTGCTAAAAAAGCCGGTTTTAAAAATATAGCTGAACAAATTGTAAAACACCATCCAAGAAAACATGGAAATACTAAATACGGTCCTGAAAGATTTGTTAAAGGTTTTCTAGATTTAATAACCTTATGGTTTATTCATAGATTTAGTAAACGACCTATGCACTTTTTTGGCTTAATAGGCACCATCATGTTAATCATTGGATTTCTGTTTGCATTATACCTAGGAATTGATAAATTGTTTATAGAAACTTCTGGAAGATTAATCACAGAAAGGCCTGAGTTTTTCATATCACTTACTACTATGATTATTGGCTCACAATTCTTTTTAGCTGGATTTTTAGCAGAAATAGTTTTAAAAAATAAAAAAATAAAAAAACAATATATAATTTCTGAAAAAATAAATGATTAATACTAAATTAATTGAGCAGAATTACAACGTCTGGACTCAATCACCCTTTGATAAAGAAACTATATCTAAGGTTAATAGTCTGAAAGAGACTGATAATAAAGATTTTAACGACTCATTTTACACTGATTTAAGTTTTGGAACGGGAGGAATGAGAGGGGTTGTGGGTGTAGGTCCAAATAGAGTCAATAAATATACTTTTGGAAGAAATACTCAAGGAATATCTAATTATATTAATAAGTATTCTGAAAAAAATCTATCATCAATTGTTATAGCTTACGACTGTAGGAATGACAGTGAATATTTAGCCACACAAGTAGCTAATATTTTCAGTTCAAATAATATTAAAGTTTTTCTATTTAGTTCAATTAGACCAACTCCTGAACTATCTTATGCTTTAGTAAAGCTAAACTGCATTTGTGGTATTGTACTAACTGCTTCACATAATCCCCCAGAATACAACGGATATAAAGTTTATTGGAAAGATGGTGGACAAATCGTGCCTCCAATTGATAAAAATCTAATTAATGAAATTAATGCCACCGGCTATTCTGATATTAATTTTACCGAAAATGAAAAACTTATTGAACTTATAGATACTAATATTGATGATCTATTTATTAAAGATTCTATTTTAAATGGAAAAGTTGGCACTTCCAATAGAGCTAATTATAGAATTGTTTTTACTCCATTACATGGTACTTCATATAAAATACTTCCACAAGTATTAAAAGGTGCTGGATATACGGATTTAAACATTGTCACTGAACAAGCAGTTCCTGATGGAAATTTTCCAACTGTTAAATCTCCAAACCCAGAAGATCCTGAAGCATTAAAAATGGCGATAGAATTAGCTAAACTTAAAGGTGCTGATATTGTAATAGGAACTGATCCGGATTCTGATAGAGTTGGTATAGCTATTAAAGATGACAAAAAGCAATACATTATAGTAAATGGGAATCAAATGATGATAATGTTAACGGATTATCTTTTAAGTAAAAGAAAACAATTAGATAAATCTTATTTTATTGGATCAACAATTGTTTCCACTCAAATGATGTTTAATGTAGCTAAATCATATAATGTTGATATTAAATTAGGATTGACAGGTTTTAAATGGATAGCAAAAATGATTCATGACTTTCCTAATCAAAAATTCATTGGAGGAGGGGAAGAAAGTTATGGATATATGGTTGGAGATTTTGTTAGAGACAAGGATGCAATCACTTCATCATTACTAGCTTGTGAAGCTGGTTCTGAATTTAAAAGCAAAGGTCTAAGTTTATACGATTATCTTATTAATTGTTACATTAAATATGGATTTTTTAAAGAAAAATTGATTTCAATCGAAAAAAAAGGATCTGAAGGTATTGTGGAAATTAATTCTATAATGAATCAACTAAGAACAAAAAAAATAGCAGAATTAGCTGGAAGTAAAGTTTTAAAGATTCAAGATTTTAAAAGCTCTCAAGAAATCAATCAGATTAGTGGGAAAAAAACTTCTCTTAATTTCCCAAAATCAAATGTTTTAATTTTTGAATCTAAAGATGGCACAAGAGTTGCAGCAAGACCTAGTGGAACAGAACCTAAAATAAAGTTTTACTTTAGTGTCAATATGACTTTACAGTCGAAAGAATTATTTAATGAAACTAACAACATTTTAGAGAGAAAAATTGAGAAACTTTCTGAAGAATTTAATTTTTAATAGTGAACTATTTTAGAAAAATTTTTAAGTATGCCTTGCCTTTTAAAAAATATATGTTTTTGAATATATTTTTTAATATTCTATACGCATTATTTAGTGCTTTATCATTTTTATCACTAATGCCAATGTTAGAGGTTTTGTTTGGAGAAAACAAAACAACTTTTGAGAAGCCTGAATTTGAAAATTTATCAAGCTTTGGGAACAATCTTGAAGAATGGATTAATTATCAAGTAAGTCATTTTTCCGGTGAAGATCCTAAACTAGCTTTGATTTTTGTTATTTCTTCGATTATCGTCCTTTTCTTTTTAAAGAACTTCTTCAACTATCTAGCTATGTTTTTTATTACATTTTTAAGAAATGGCGTTTTAACCAGTCTTAGAGAAAATCTTTACAAAAAAATAATAAGCATGCCTCTTCCTTTTTTTTCTGAGAAGAAAAAAGGAGATGTTATATCAAGAATTACTACTGATATTTTGGAAATTCAACATTCTTTTTTATCAATATTAGAATTAATCATTCGAGAACCTTTAACAATTTTTTTTACGTTAATAGCTATGTTTTTAATAAGCTATAAACTAACTGTTTTTGTATTATTTTTTATTCCAATATCCGGCTTTATAATAGCTCTTATTGGTAAATCTTTGAAAGCAACCTCTACCTTAGTTCAAACTGAGCAAGCAGAATTTTTATCAATTACAGAAGAAACATTACAAGGCCTTAAGGTCATAAAAGGTTTTGTTTCAGAGTTGTTTTTTATCGACAAGTTTAAAAAGTCTAATAACAAATTTTATAAATACTCTAACAGGTTAATTAACAGACAAAATTTAGCAAGTCCTATTAGTGAGTTTCTAGGCATTTCAGTAATTGGCGCATTATTATGGTATGGTGGCCAATTAGTACTTGTAGACTTAGAACTTAAGCCTGCTGCATTTTTGACTTATATGGGTTTAGCTTATGGAGTTTTAACACCAGCAAAAGCTATAAGCAAAGCATCCTATTCAATAAAAAAAGGTAATGCTGCTGCAGAAAGGGTTCTAGAAATTTTAGAATCTGAATCTTCGATAAAAGAAATAAAAAATCCTATCAATAAACAATCATTTGATTCTGAAATAATTTTTAAAAATGTCTCTTTTAAATATGATCAGGAATCTGTATTAAACAATATTAACTTTAAAATACAAAAGGGTCAAACTATAGCTATTGTTGGTCAATCCGGTAGTGGAAAGTCAACTATTGCAAATCTAATACCTAGATTTTACGATGTATGCTCAGGAGAAATACTGATAGACGGTATTAACATTAAAGATTTATATAAGTCTGAATTAAGAAAACTTATGGGTCTAGTTTCTCAAGAGTCTATATTATTTAATGATTCTATTTCTAACAATATTAAACTTTCAAATTCCAAAGTTAATTTAAAAGAAATTGAAGAATCAGCTAAAATTGCAAATGCTAATGAATTTATTGAGAAATTTGAAAATGGATATGATTTAAACGTTGGCGATGGAGGAGGTAAGTTATCAGGAGGTCAAAAACAGCGAATTTCAATAGCCAGAGCAGTTCTAAGCAACCCCCCTATTATGATTCTTGATGAAGCAACATCTTCTTTAGATTCAGAATCAGAAAAATTAGTTCAGGATGCATTAGAAAACTTAATGAAAAACAGGACTTCAATTATAATTGCACATAGGCTATCAACTATTCAAAAAGCAGATATAATATTAGTTATAAATGAAGGTAAAATAGCAGAGCAAGGAAAACATGAAGAATTAATAAAAGAAAATGGTATATATTCAAAGCTTATTAAGCTTCAATCCTTTGTTTAAACCTGTTGTTTTTTTAATTGTCTTATTTAAAATTAACCGTTATTGAAAAATGAATCTCAATTTATTGCTAGTTTAAAAAATAAAGAAACTCAAAATAAGGCATTTGAAACTTTATTAAATAACTACAAGCAACCTCTTTATTGGCATATAAGGAGAATCGTATTAAATCATGATGACGCAGATGATATACTGCAAAATACATTTATTAAAATATTTAAAGGAATAGCAAAATTTAAAGGAGATAGCAAACTATATACTTGGATGTACAGAATAGCAACAAATGAATCTTTGAATTTTTTAAAATTAAAAGCAAAAAAATATTTTCAAAGTTCTGAAAAAATGATGAAGAATTTAGCAAATAATCTAAAAGAGGACCCTTATTTTGATGGTGATAAGCTTCAACTTGAACTTCAAAAAATTATTTCAAGTCTTCCAAGTAAACAAAAGCTAGTATTTCAAATGAAATATGAACAAAATATGAAGTTTAAAGATATTTCTGAAATTCTAGGAACTTCAGTAGGTGCATTAAAAGCATCATACCATTTAGCTGTAAAGAAAATAAAAGAAAAAATAAAAAAAATTCAAACCTTTTAACAAAACTATTGTCAATATATAAATGGACTTTAAAAAAGATATATCATTTAAAAGAGAGGGCTTCAAGATTCCTAATGGATATTTTGAATCAATTAATTATAAAACCTTTCAAAGAAATGAAATAAATACAGGTAAGTTTATAGTACCTGTTGGCTATTTTAAATCTCTTGACAAGCAACAAATATTTAATAAAATCTATATTAATAAAATTAGAATCATTAAATCTACTTTTTATAGAGTGACCTCTTTAGCTGCTATTTGCATTGGCTTAGTCTACTTCTCAAATTATTTTGATAATAATAGTTATAATATTAATTCAGAGGATGTAATAAATTATGTAAATCAAGATTTTATAATTATTGACAACTCTGAATACGGTGAAATGTTAGATTTTAATGATTTGAATTATAATAATTTAATTAGTCAAACTGATGTTGAAAACTATTTTATAGAAACATCTTATAGTTTAGAAAATTTAATATTTGAATAATATGAAAAAAATAATACTTTTTATATCGGTTTTTTTAATGATAAACACAGTTTATGCTCAATCTGAAAGATTAAGTAGAGAAAAAATTGATGCTTACAAAAAACTATACTTAACTGACAAGTTAAAATTAGAACCTTCCTTAGAAACAGCTTTTTGGAAATCCTACAAAACTTATGAAGATAGTTTAAGTAAGTTATATATAGATAGAAGACTTAAGTATAGAAAAATGAATATTCGCGATATGTCTGCTAGTGATGAAGAATATGCTAAGTATATTAATGACTTTATGAACTATGAAAAAAAGAAAGTAGATCTTAAAGGAATACTAATTTCTGAATTGAAAGAAGTTATGTCAATTAAAAAAACATATATGCTTTTTAAATACGAAGATGACTTTAGAAGGGAAATGATGGAGAAACTTAGAAAAGAAAGAGGAGAAAAAAGAAATGAAAATAAAAACAAAATTCTAAAATTATAAGATCATTTTAAATATTTAAAGACTACACTATTACATTATATTTACGCAAATTTTAAAAAATGCGTCTCCATAGAAATTTAGTAATCGCAATAATAAAAGTACTTGATGGTATTTTTAATCAAAATCTTTACGCAGATAAAGTCATTGAAAAAGTTCTAAAACAAGATAAAAGGTGGGGAAGTAGAGATAGAGGATTCATTGCAGAGACTAGCTATGAAATTGTAAGATGGAAAAGATTATATTTAGAAATTGCAGAAGTAAAAAAACCCTTTAATTATCAAAATTTATGGAGAGTATTTTCAGTTTGGGCAATACTAAAGGGCATAAGCCTGCCTAATTGGAAAGAATTTCAAGAGACTCCTAAAAGAAGAATCAAAGGTAAATTTGATAAACTTTCTAAAATTCGAAAATTTAGAGAATCTATTCCAGACTGGATGGACTCAATTGGATTAGAAGAACTAGGAGAAAATCAGTGGGAAAATGAAATATCTTCATTAAATAAAATGGCTCCTGTAATAATAAGAGCAAATGCACTTAAAACTAATATAATTGAACTTGAAAAAATTCTAATAAACGAAGAGGTTATAACAGAAAAAATAAATGGCTATCCTGATGCTTTAAAGCTTAAAGAAAGAACGAATCTGTTTTTAAAAGATTCTTTTCAAAATGGACTTTATGAAATTCAAGATGCCTCTTCTCAGTTAGTAGCACCTTTTTTAAAAATTGAACCAGGAATGAAAATATGTGATGTTTGTGCTGGAGCTGGAGGAAAAACACTACATCTATCAGCATTATCAAAAAACAAAGGTCAAATTATAGCAATGGATATTTATAAAAATAAATTGAAAGAGCTAAAAAGAAGAGCAAAAAGAAATGGTGCGTTTAATATTGAAACAAAAGTAATTGAAAATAATAAGTCAATTAAAAGACTTTATGGAAAAATAGATAGACTGTTAATAGATTCTCCATGTTCAGGTTTAGGAGTATTAAAAAGAAATCCTGATTCAAAATGGAAATTAAGTCAAGAGTTTTTAGAAAAAATTAAAAACACTCAACAAGAAATATTACAAAAATATGCTCCTTTAATAAAAAATAATGGAAAACTTGTCTACGCAACCTGTTCAATTTTACCATCTGAAAATGAAATTCAAATAGAGAGTTTTTTAAAATCTAATATTGGTTTAAAATTTAAAAAAGAAGACGAGAAGAAAATAAGTCCATCAAAAACTGGATTTGATGGATTTTATATGGCTAGGTTAAGTTTAAAATAAAGATGTTAATAAGTATTTTATAATCATCATTTAAATTTTAATTTGAAAAGATCTTGTTTGCTTTTTTTCTTATATTTTTGAGTAAATTTTTAACATTTCTAAGTCCTTAATGGTTCTTTTCTTTAAAGATAAAAACGAATTAATTTATGCAGTAGATTCAGCAGAAAACTTAGACTCTAAAAACATTTCAAAATTAGAATGGCTTTTTGTTGGAAAATTCCTTTCTAAACTCTCTATTATTTACGATAAATATATAGGCCCAAAAAAAACTATGATTACTCCATGGAGCACTAATGCAGTTGAAATAACTCAAAATATGGCTATCAGTGGTGTTAAAAGAATTGAGACTTATATTTTATTTAGTAATCAGGAAAAAACATTTGATCCAATGCTGTTTGAACTATACAGCCAATTGGATCAAGATATGTTTAAAAATACTATAAAACCTGAACCTTTAATTGAAATAAGTGACATTAAGGCTTACAATGAAAAAGAAGGTTTAGCGTTGAATGATGATGAAATAAATTATTTAGAGAAGTTATCTATAAAGATCAATAGAAAACTTACTGATTCTGAAGTATTTGGCTTTTCACAAGTTAATTCTGAACATTGCAGGCACAAAATATTTAATGGAAAGTTTATTATAGATGGTATAGAAAAAGAAAGTTCACTTTTTAAACTTATTAAAAAAACATCTGAATTAAATCCTAATGAAATAGTATCAGCTTACAAAGATAACGTTGCATTTGTTAAAGGACCTAAAGTTGAACAATTTGCTCCAATAAAAGCTGACACTCCCTCCTACTTTAAAAAATCATCATTTAATTCTGTCGTTTCATTAAAAGCAGAAACACATAATTTTCCTACCACAGTTGAACCTTTTAATGGGGCCGCAACTGGTTCCGGTGGAGAAATCAGGGATCGTTTAGCTGGAGGGAAAGGGTCACTACCCTTGGCAGGTACAGCAGTTTATATGACTTCATACCCAAGGATTCATTCTAACAAACCATGGATTAAAAAGCCTAGGAAATGGCTTTATCAATCTCCTTTAGATATACTTATCAAGGCATCTAATGGCGCTTCTGATTTTGGAAATAAATTTGGACAGCCACTAATTGCGGGATCTGTTTTTACTTTTGAGTATAATGAAATTGACATGTCTTTAGGATTTGACAAAGTCATTATGCTTGCAGGAGGAATTGGTTATGGAAAAGAAGATCAAAGTTTGAAAGACATCCCAAATCAGGATGACATCATTGTTGTGTTAGGAGGTGATAATTATAGAATTGGAATGGGAGGAGCTGCAGTCTCTTCAACTGAAACAGGTAAATATAATTCCGGAATCGAACTTAATGCAGTTCAAAGATCAAATCCCGAAATGCAAAAAAGAGTTGCAAATACGATTAGAGCTTTTGTAGAATCTGAGAAAAATACCATAGTTTCAATTCATGATCATGGAGCTGGAGGACACTTAAATTGTCTTTCTGAATTAGTTGAAGAGACTGGAGGAATTATTGAATTAGATAATTTACCAATTGGAGATCAAACACTATCTGCTAGAGAAATAATTGGAAACGAGTCTCAAGAGAGAATGGGCTTAATAATTCCTGAAAAAAACTACAATAAACTTAAAAGAATTGCTGATAGAGAAAAAGCACCTTGCTATAAAGTAGGTAAAGTAAAAAATAATAAGAAATTTGTCATTCGATCTTCTACATTAAATAAATCACCAATTGAACTATCATTGTCTGATTTTTTTGGAAATTCTCCGCAAACGATAATGAATGATTCAACAATTAATTTTCGATTTAAAAATCTTAATTACAAATGTGAACATTTAAATGATTACTTAATAAATGTTTTAAGTCTTGAATCTGTTGCCTGTAAGGATTGGCTAACAAATAAAGTAGACAGGTGCGTCACGGGAAAGGTGGCCAAACAACAATGTGTTGGACCTTTACAACTCCCATTAAACAATTGTGGAGTTATGGCACTTGACTATAATGGTATCAATGGAGTAGCTACTTCTATTGGTCATTCTCCAATTACTGCCTTAATTGATCCAAGTACAGGCTCAAGAAACGCAATTGGAAAAGCGCTCACAAACATAATTTGGGCTCCATTAGAAAAAGGATTGAAATCGGTAACATTATCTGCTAATTGGATGTGGCCTTGTAATAATCCAGGAGAAGATGCTAGACTTTACAAGGCCGTAGAATCATGCTCAAATTTTGCTATAGATTTAGGAATTAATATTCCAACTGGAAAAGATTCTCTTTCCATGAAACAAAAATATAAAGACAAAGAAGTTATTTCTCCAGGAACTGTTATTATATCAGCTGCAGCAAATTGCAATGATATTAACAACATAATAGAGCCAGTCTTAATAAACAACAATGATTCTATATACTATATAAACCTTTCAAAAGACAATTTTAATTTAGGTGGATCTGCATTAGCTCAAACTTTAGGTTATATTGGGAATCACTCTTCTGATATAAATGACTCTAAATACTTTAAAAAAGCATTTGAAATATTTCAGAACCTTATTAAAAAAGGATTGATTTCATCTGGTCACGATATAAGCTCTGGAGGGCTAATCACTTCTTTACTTGAAATGTGTTTTCCAGAAACTAATATTGGAGCCAAAATAGATCTTTCTTTTTCAAAAGAAAGCGATATAATCAAACTATTATTTAATGAAAATATTGGCTTAATATTTCAAGGTAAAAAAGAAATTGAAAGTATTCTAGAATCTGAAAACATATTCTTTAGTAAAATTGGAAAAGTCAATACTAGCGGAGTTCTTAAAATATCAAAAAATGATATAGATTATGAATTTAAAATTTCAAAATATCGAGATATTTGGTATCAAACCTCATACTTGTTAGACATTCATCAAAGTGGAGAAACAAAAGCAATAGAAAGATTTAAAAATTATAAAAACCACCCCCTTATTTTTAATTTTCCGAATAACTTCAATGGATTATCAAATAACTTCAAACCTAATAATAAAGTAAAGGCAGCTGTTATTAGAGAAAAAGGAAGTAATTCAGAAAGAGAAATGGCTTATGCTATGAATTTAGCTGGTTTTGAAGTTAAAGATATTCATATGACGGATCTAATATCGGGAAGAGAAACTCTAGAAGATATTAACTTCATTGTTGCCGTTGGAGGATTTTCTAATTCAGATGTATTGGGGTCCGCAAAAGGGTGGGCTGGGTCATTTCTTTATAATGAAAAAGCTAAAAAGAGTTTAATGAATTTCTACGTTAGAAAAAACACATTATCTTTAGGGGTTTGTAATGGTTGTCAACTTTTTATGGAATTAGGTCTTCTTCATCCTAAGCATCAAGAAAAACCAAAAATGATTCATAATGATTCAAATAAATTTGAATGCATATTTACATCTGTAGAAATTCAAAAAAATAATTCAGTTATGTTTGAAAGTCTTAGTGGATCAAAATTAGGAATTTGGTCTGCTCATGGTGAGGGAAAATTCAATTTACCCTATTCTGAAACTAAATATAAGATTATAGGTAAATATGGCTACAAAACTTATCCAGCAAATCCCAATGGGTCTGATTATAATACAGCAATTATAAGTAGCGAAGATGGTCATCATATTGCTATGATGCCTCATCTAGAAAGATCTACTTTTCCATGGAATTGGCCTTATTATCCAAAGGATCGAAATGATAAAGTTTCACCTTGGATATTAGCATTTGAAAATGCCAAAATATGGCTTGATAATCATATTTAAAAAAAAATTACATAAATACTATGCATGCATAGTATTTTTTTTTAAATTTGAATACAATCCTAGAAATGAAAAAAAAAACCATCGATCACGTATTGAGATCTACCTGGCAAGCAGTAGCAAAAATGTATAATGAAGAAGCTACGAAGCATAACTCAACTATGGCAGTTGGTTTTGCTCTTCTTAGCATTGATCCTAAAAAAGGAACTCCTTCAACTTCATTAGGTCCTAAAATGGGCATGGAAGCTACCGGTCTTTCTAGGACTTTAAAGTCAATGGAAGAAAAAAAATTGATTCTTAGAAAACCTAATCCAAATGATGGAAGAGGTGTTTTAATTCATCTAACTGAAATGGGGAAAATAAACAGAGATGCGTCAAGAGTTGCTGTTAAAAAATTTAATCTAGCTATCCAAAATGAAGTTGGATCTGAATCTCTTGAAAATTTTCATTTAGTAATTGAAAAAATAAATGACTTAATTAAGAAAAACAAAATATTTAATTTTTAATAAAATGAATTTTGAATTAAGCGAAGAACATTTATTAATACAGAAAGCTGCTAAGGATTTCGCTCAAAATGAGTTAAAACCTGGCGTGATTGAACGGGACTCTAATTCTAAATATCCCGATAAAGGGGTAAAAAGAATGGCTGAGTTAGGTTTTTTAGGGATGACTGTTTCTCAAAAATATGGTGGAGGAGGAATGGATACACTTTCATATGCTATAGCTGTTGAAGAGATTTCAAAAGTAGATAATTCATGCTCTGTAATATTGTCTGCCCATAATTCTCTAGCCTGTTGGGGAATAGAAGAATACGGAACTGAAGATCAAAAGAACAAATATTTAATAAAATTAGCTACTGGAGAGACTATTGGAGCATTTTGTTTATCTGAACCTGAATCAGGATCTGATGCCACTCAACAAAGGACTATTGCAGAAGATAAAGGCGATTACTACTTACTAAATGGAACAAAAAACTGGATTACAAATGGCAAAAAAGCTGGTATTTATGTTGTTATAGCTCAAACTGATCCCAAAAAAGGTTATAAAGGAATTAATGCTTTTATTGTTGAAGCTGGATCAGAAGGATTAAGTACTGGAATTAAAGAAGATAAACTTGGTATTAGATCATCAGACACTTCATCCGTAATGTTTCAAGATGTAATAGTTCCAAAGGAAAATCGCTTAGGTCCTGATGGTTTTGGATTTAAATATGCAATGAAAACTCTCGAAGGTGGCAGAATAGGAATAGCCTCCCAAGCTTTAGGAATAACAGAAGGAGCTTACGAACTATCATTAGAGTATTCTAAAGAAAGAAAAACTTTTGGAAAACCAATTAGCGAGCATCAAGCTATAGCTTTCAAACTAGCTCAAATGGCTACAGATATTGAAGCTGCAAGGTTGTTAGTTCACAAAAGCGCTTATGAAAAAGATAATCTTAAATCATATGGTCTATCAAGTTCTATGGCAAAATTATTTGCTTCAGAAATTGCTATGAAACATACGGTAGAAGCTGTACAAATTCATGGTGGTTACGGATTCGTTAAAGAATATCATGTTGAAAGATTAATGAGAGATGCTAAAATTACTCAGATATATGAAGGAACTTCAGAAATTCAAAAAATAATTATTTCAAGAAGTATTTTAAAATAATCAAAATAAAAAATAAAAAATGAATAGAAAAATCAATAAAGTCGCTGTAATAGGTTCTGGAGTAATGGGATCTGGAATAGCCTGTCATTTTGCCAATATAGGAATTGAAGTTCTTCTTCTCGATATAGCTCCTAATAAGTTAAATGAAAATGAAGAAAAACTCGGATTATCATTAGATGACAAAAAAGTTAAAAATAGAATTGTCAATGAAATGTTTCAAAGATGTATTAAATCAAAACCCGCTCCATTATATCATAAAAATTTTGCAAACAGAATAGTTCTTGGAAATCTAACTGATGATATAGCTAAAATCAATGAAGTTGATTGGATAATTGAAGTTGTTACAGAAAAATTAAATATAAAACAGATCGTATTTGAACAAATTGAGAAATTTAGAAAAAAAGAAACACTTGTCACATCAAACACTTCAGGAATTCCTATTAAACTAATGAATGAAGGAAGGTCTGAGGATTTTAGAAATCATTTTGCTGTAACTCATTTTTTTAATCCTCCTCGTTATTTGAAATTATTTGAAATTATTCCAGGTCCTGATTGTAGACCAGAAGCAGTTGATTTTCTTCATGATTTTGGAGAACGTTTTTTAGGAAAAGATTCCGTACTAGCTAAAGACACACCAGGCTTTATTGGAAATAGAATTGGAACTTTTGGAATGGTAAATATTTTAAACAATGTAAAAAAATTAAGTTTATCTATTGAAGAAATTGACAAATTAACTGGTCCAATTATTGGAAGTCCAAAATCTGCAACCTTTAGAACAAGTGATATAGTAGGGCTAGATACAACTGTTAATGTAGCTACTGGCATATATGAAAATTGTCCTAATGATGAGTTTAGAAACACTTTCAAATTGCCAGAATATATTTATAAAATGATAGAAAATAATTGGCTAGGTTCCAAAACAGATGGTGGTTTTTACAAAAGAATTAAAGACGAAAATGGAAAATCTACAATACTTTCCTTAAACCTTAAAACACTTGAATACTCTCCCGTTAAAAAGGTGACGTTTGAAACAATTAGTAAAGCAAGAAAAATAAGTAAAGTCATAGATAGATTTTCGGTATTAATTGAAGGACAAGACAAAGCAGGTGAATTTTACAGATTTAATTTTGGAACTATGTTTTCCTATATACAAAATCGAATTCCTGAAATTTCGAACGAATTATACAGAATTGATGATGCTTTAAGAGCAGGGTTTGGATGGAAAAACGGTCCTTTTCAAATTTGGGATTCTCTAGGGTTAAAAAAAGGCGTTGAAATAATGGAATCTTTAGGTTATAAACCAGCTGATTGGGTTTCAGACATGATTAGTAATAATATTAATAACTTCTATAAAGTAGAAAACGGTATAACAAATTATTACGATATAAATACCAAAACTTTTATACCTAAGCCAGGTCAAGGTTCATTAATAATATTAAACAATCTAAATAAAAGTTCTATTGTTTGGGAAAACACTGATTCAGTGATTAAAGATATAGGTGATGGGGTTATAAACTTAGAATTTAGAACTAAAATGAATACACTTGGCCAGGGTGTTTTGATGGGTATTAATAAAGCTGTAGACTTAGCTGAAAAAAATTTCAGAGGAATTGTAATTGGGAATGAAGGCTCTCACTTTTCTGCTGGAGCTAATTTAGGTGCTATTTTCATGGCATCAGCTGAACAAGAATATGATGAGATAACCCTTGCTATTAAGTTTTTTCAAGATAGCATGATGAAATTAAGGTATTCTAACATTCCGGTAATAGCTGCACCACATGGTCTTACACTCGGTGGTGGTTGTGAAGTTACAATGCATTGCGACAAAGCTGTAGCTTACAGTGAAAGTTATATTGGTTTAGTTGAAGTAGGTGCTGGTTTAATTCCTGGTGGAGGTGGATGTAAAGAAATGGCCTTAAGGGCATCAAATAAGTTCAGTAAAAATGATGTAGAACTTAATGTACTACAAGAATACTTCTTGAACATAGGTATGGCTAAAACTTCTACATCCGCATACGAAGCTATTGATTTAGGTTATTTACAGCCCAATAATGACACTATAATCATGAATAGAAACCATCAAATTTCTATTGCAAAAAAACACGCGATTTTAATGGCTGATTATGGCTATTTACCCCCTTTTAAAGCCAATGATATAAAAGTTTTAGGAAAACAAGCTTTAGGAATGTTTATGGTTGGTAGTGACACAATGAAAGCCGGAAATTATATTTCTGAGCATGACAAAAAAATTGCAAATAAAATTGCTTATGTAATTAGTGGAGGTGATTTATCTCAATCAACTCTAGTAAATGAACAATATTTACTTGACTTAGAAAGAGAAGCATTTCTTTCTTTATGTTCAGAAAGAAAAACATTAGAAAGAATACAACATATATTAAAAACAGGTAAACCTTTAAGAAATTAAATTATGAAAGAAGCGTATATAGTTAAAGCATATAGAACAGCTGTTGGAAAAGCTCCAAAAGGGTTATTTAGATTTAAAAGACCAGATGAGCTTGCTTCAGAAACAATAAATCATATGGTAGGTCAAGTTCCTGAACTAGATAAAACTAGAATTGATGACGTTATAGTTGGGAATGCTACACCAGAAGCAGAACAAGGATTAAATATCGCAAGAGTAATTTCATTAATGGGTTTAAAAGTAGAAGATGTTCCAGGTGTGACAGTTAATAGGTATTGTGCTGCAGGACTTGAAACTATTGCAATGGCTTCAGCTAAAATAAAATCTGGAATGGCAGAATGTATAATAGCTGGAGGTGTTGAAAGCATGAGTTATATTCCAATGGGAGGGTACAAACCAGTTCCAAATTATGGAATTGCTAAACAAGGAAAAGAGGATTATTATTGGGGAATGGGACTAACGGCTGAACAAGTAGCAAAACAGTATAAAGTAAACAGAGAAGATCAAGATCAGTTTGCATTAAATTCTCACTTAAAAGCTGTTGATGCTATTTCTAAAGGAAAATTTAAATCTCAAATTGTACCAATTAAAGTTGAAGAAACTTTTATAAATCAAAATGGAAAAAAAGATTGGCGTGAGTATACTGTTGATACTGACGAATGTCCAAGAAAAAATACTAATCTGAAAGTTTTAAACAAGTTAAGACCTGTTTTTAGCGTGAATGGAAGTGTAACAGCTGGTAATTCATCTCAAATGAGTGATGGGGCAGCATTTGTGCTAATAATGAGTGAAAAAATGGTGAAAGAGTTAAATATAGAACCAATAGCAAAACTAATTAATTATGCAGTAGCTGGAGTTCCTCCAAAAATCATGGGTATTGGCCCTATTAAAGCTATTCCAAAAGTTTTAAGACAAGCTGAAATGAAAATTGAGGATATTGAATTAATTGAATTAAATGAAGCTTTCTCATCTCAATCATTAGCAGTAATTAGAGAACTTAAACTAAATCATGAAATAATAAATGTAAACGGAGGTGCTATTGCACTAGGACATCCTCTTGGTTGTACAGGTGCAAAATTATCAGTTCAGTTATTTAATGAAATGAGAGAAAGAAAATCAAAATATGGAATGGTTACAATGTGTGTAGGAACTGGGCAAGGAGCTGCTGGAATCTTTGAATTTTTAAAATAATTTATACTATGGAAATAAACGAAGAAAATATTACAAGAGGAGGAGAGTTTGTAATTAAGGAAACCAATTGTGAAAATGTATTCACACCTGAAGATTTTAGTGAAGAACAATTAATGATGAAGCAAGCAGTTGCTGATTTCATAGATAGAGATGTAATGCCACATAAACCAAGGTTTGAAAAGAAAGACTACAAATTAACAGAAAATGTTATGCGAAAAGCTGGAGAATTAGGCTTTCTTGGGGTAGCAGTTCCAGAAGAATATGGAGGGTTAGGTATGGGATTTGTATCAACTGTGCTTGTATGCGCACAAATATCAGGATGTACTGGCTCTTTGTCAACAGCTTTTGGTGCCCATACTGGAATTGGAACAATGCCAATTGTTTTATACGGCTCTGATGAACAAAAGAAAAAATACGTTCCAAAACTAGCCAGTGGAGAACATTTTGGAGCGTATTGCCTTACTGAACCAACAGCTGGATCTGATGCAAATAGTGGAAAAACAAAAGCTATTTTATCAGATGATGGTAAACATTACAAAATATCTGGTCAAAAAATATGGATTTCAAATGCTGGATTTGCTAATCTTTTTATTGTTTTTGCAAGAATTGAAGATGACAAAAACATAACAGGTTTTATAGTGCCTAATGATCCAGATAATGGAATTATTTTAGGAGAAGAAGAAAGTAAATTAGGAATTCACTCCTCCTCCACTCGTCAAGTATTTTTCAATGAAACTAAGGTGCCCATTGAAGACATGCTTTCTGAAAGAGGGAATGGATTTAAAATAGCAATGAATTCACTTAATATTGGTAGAATTAAACTTGCAGCGGCATGCATTGACGCTCAAAAAAGAGTAACTACTCTAGCAATAAAATACGCAAGCGAAAGAATTCAATTCAAAACAAAAATAATAGACTTTGAAGCTATTAAAGAAAAAATTGCTCAAATGGCAACAGATACATATGTAGGTGAATCTGCTACTTATAGAGCTTCAAAAAGTATTGAAGACAGGATTGCATTAAGAAAAAAAAGCGGAAATAATTTTCAAGAAGCAGAATTAAAAGGAGTTGAAGAATACGTCATTGAGTGTTCTATATTAAAAGTTGCTCTTTCAGAAGACTGTCAAAATATAGCTGACCAAGGAATTCAAATATATGGTGGAATGGGGTTTTCTGCCGAAACTCCAATAGAAGCAGCTTGGAGAGACTCTAGAATAGCTAGAATTTATGAAGGAACAAATGAAATCAATAGAATGCTTAGTGTAGGAATGCTAATTAAAAAAGCAATGAAAGGGCATATTGACTTTATTAAACCAGCTACAAAAGTTGCTGATGAATTAATGGAAATCCCATCTTTTGATATTCCTGATTTAACAGAATTATTTTCTCAAGAAAAACTAATTTTAATAAATATCAAAAAAGTATTTTTAATGCTAGCTGGAACTGGTTTAAAAAAGTTTGGACAAAATCTTGAAGAGCATCAACAAATGCTATTAGCTGTTTCGGATATATTAATCGAAATATACATGGCTGAATCCTCGCTTTTAAGAACCGAAAAAAATTGTAATAGATTTGGTAAAGAAAATCAAACACTGCAAATCGCTATGACTCAGTTATATCTTTATAAAGCAGTTGATATTATCCAATCTAAAGGAAAAGAAGTTATTGTTTCTTTTGCAATAGGAGATGAACAAAAAGGGCTCTTAATGGGGTTAAAAAGATTTACAAAATACTATGAATTTCCAAATATTATTGGTCTTAAAAATATTATTGCTGAAAAATTAAAAGAAGAAAACGGTTACTATTTCTAAATGTTTATTAAATTATTATAATTAAATTTAGGCATGAAATTAATCAACTTCATACCTATTTTTGTTTTTACTAGCTTTTGTTTTTCACAAACAAATCAGGATTTATATACAATTATAAATACAGTTTCTGAACAAAGAATTCAAAAAGATATTGAAAAATTAGTATCCTTTGGAACTAGACATACTTTAAGCGATACACTTTCTAAATTTTCTGGAATTGGTGCTGCAAGAACATGGATTAAATCTTCATTTGAAAAAATATCAAAAGAATGTAATAATTGTCTTAAGGTAAGCTATCAAAAAAATTATTTTGAAAAGAATAATAGAAGACTGATAAAAGATGTTTGGATAAATAATGTTCTAGCAATTCAAAGGGGGAAAAAATATCCTAATAGATATGTTATTATGAGTGGAGATATTGATAGTAGAGTCTCAAATGCTAATAATTACACTTCATTATCTCCAGGCGCTAACGATAATGCATCTGGTATGGCTGGAGTAATTGAGGCGGCAAGAGTATTAAGTCAATATGAATTTGAAAACAGTATAATCTATGTTGGATTATCAGGTGAAGAGCAAGGATTATATGGAGGAATTAGTTTAGCTAATTATGCTATAGAAAATAATTGGGAAATAATTGGAGTTCTTAATAATGATATGATTGGAAATATTGAAGGTGTTGATGGAGTAATTGATAATTATAGTTTTCGAATTTTTTCTGAGCCAACTCCTGCAAATGAGTCAGAAAAATCTAGAAATAGAAGAAGATTTTACGGAGGTGAAGTAGATGGAAACTCTAGACAATTAGCCAGATATATTCATACTCAAGTTTTAAAATATATGCCAGAAATGAACCCTATAATGATTTATAGATTAGACAGGTTTGGGAGAGGAGGACATCATCGACCATTTAATGATTTAGGATTTGCTGGAGTTAGAATCATGGAAGCACATGAAAATTACAATAGACAACATCAAGATATTAGAATAGAAAATGGAATAGAATATGGTGATGTTATTTCAGGAGTCAACTTCAATTACGCAAAAAAACTCACTGCAGTTAATGCTATCAATTTAGCAAGTTTAGCTTGGAGTCCTATACAACCAAAAAATGTTAAAATTGGAGGGATTGTTCAACCTTCAACAAAATTAAAATGGGATATATCGAACGACTCTAACATTGTTGGTTATAAAATATATTGGAGAGACACAACTGCTCCATATTGGGAAAATAGCAGATTCGTTGGTTTAGTTGATAATTTTATTTTAGATGGAATTGTAATAGATAATTATTTATTTGGGGTATCCAGTGTTAGTAAAAATGGACATGAAAGTGTAATTATTTTTCCAAGTAATGTTTTTAATTAACTTTTAACAATTCCTTGAAAACTGTTTTTATCAGTATCTCCTTCTGTATTAAATACAAGAATTTTAGAACTTTCACTTAGATTTATATGAGCCCTTAAATCCTGTAAACTTTTAGAATTGATAGTTTTTATAAGTCCTGCTAAACCTGCCGCACCAGATTCTCCCGAAATAATTTTAGGATCATTTTCTTTAGGACTGTATAATGTTCTCATAGATAATTTTACATCTTCGTCAGAAATTGTAATAACTGCATCACAACCATTTTTAATTATTTCCCAAGCACTTTTGGATGGAATTCCGCAATTTAATCCCGCCATTATAGTGTCTAACGATCCTAAAGGAGAAATACGTTTATCCTCTGTGAATGATTGAAAAACACCACACGATTCAAAAGGCTCAACTAATACTATTTTAGGTCTATTCTTTCCAAATCTATTTAGACAATACCAAATATAAGAAGCTGCCCAACTACCTACACCACTTTGTAAAAAGACAATATCAAAGCCTGAACTATCATCATCACAAAGAGTTTTTTCGATTTCTAAAAAATGTGTTAAATATCCAGACATAATTAATGCAGGAACCTCTTCATAATTTTCCCATGAAGTATCTTGTATTAATTGCCAATTCATTTCTATACTTTTTTTTGAAGCATAAGCACAGGTTTCCTCATAATTAAGGTCAAGCTGATGTACATCAGCTCCATAAAACTCGATAGCTTTTATTCTTAATTTGGTAGTTTCTTTAGGAACATATATAACTGACTCTTTATTATATTTTTTTGCAGACCAAGCAACCGCCTTTCCATGATTACCATCTGTGGCAGCGCAAAAAATAGAAATTTTAGGATTTTTTTTTAAAATTTTACAAACAGCATAAGAGGCGCCTAAAACCTTAAATGCATTTAATCCAAATCTTTTGGACTCATCTTTAATATATAGTTTTGAAATGTTTAACTCCTTAGAAAGAAAATCTAGACTGAATAATGGTGATTCATTATAACAATCTAAAGAAGAATGAAATTCTAAAGAGTTACTGTTCGATAAAATATGGTGTGTTTGATTTTTTATTAATATATCTGTAGGATAGTTTAAGTAAAAATCGTTCATAAAAAATTTAATCTAGACTGAATCCCATAGATTTCATCCAATCATCATTATATATTTTACCAATATAACGACTTCCAGAATCATGTAATAAAACAACTACTACATCATCTTTTTTAAAATGTTTTTTTAACTGTAAAACACCTTTTATTGCAGCTCCACAAGAATTTCCTGCAAAAATACCTTCTTCTTTAGCTAATCTTCTTGTATACACAGCTGCATCCTCATCTGTAACCTTTTCAAAACTATCAATTAAATCGAAAGCAACATTTTTAGGGATAATATCTTCTCCAATACCTTCTGTTATGTAAGGATATATTTCATTTTCATCAAAAACTCCTGTCTCATGATATTTTTTAAAGACTGAACCATAAGTATCAATTCCCCAAACTTTTATATCAGGATTTTTTTCTTTTAAAAATTTAGAAACTCCTGAAATAGTGCCACCAGTACCTACTCCAACGACAAAGTGAGTAATTTTACCTTCAGTTTGATCCCAGATTTCAGGGCCAGTTGTTAGATAATGAGCAGCTGCATTTGAAGGATTGTCATATTGATTTACATACCATGAATTTGGTATCTCTTCACCAATTCTTTTTGCTGTAGAATAATAAGATCTTGTATCTTCTGCTTTTACATTAGCTGGACAAATTACTACTTCAGCACCAACAGCTCGAAGTACATCAAGCTTTTCTTTTGATTGTTTGTCGTTTGAAACACAAATTAGTTTATATCCTTTTATAAGTGCAGCCAATGCTAAACCCATACCTGTATTACCTGATGTTCCTTCAACAATAGTTCCACCTGGCTTTAATCTTCCATCATTTTCAGCATCTTCAATCATCTTAATAGCAATTCTGTCTTTTACAGAGCTTCCTGGATTAAAATATTCAACTTTGGCTAACACTAAAGCTTGAATATCTGCAGTAATTTTATTTAATTTAACTAATGGAGTATTCCCAATAGTTTCTAATATGTTTTTTGAATATTTCATTAAAATTTTAAATTACAAATGTAATCATATGATCTTAAAATAATTTTAAATAAAAAAATCTATTACTTAATTTTTAGTGATTCTGTTGGTGAAATTCGAGTTATTATAAAAGATGGTATTATCAACATAATTAAACAGAAAAATAATACGCCTAAATTTAAAATAATAATTGAAAATATATTAACATCTAGTGGAACTTCAGAAACATAATACGTTTGTGAATCTAATTTTAAAAATCCAGTAATTTTTTGAAAGAAAATAAGTCCAAGACCAACAATATTTCCAATAAAAAGTCCAATTGAAATAAGATAAATTCCATTACTAATGAAGATGTATCTTATACTTCTATTTGAAGCTCCTAATACTTTTAAAACTCCTATAATTTGTGTTTTTTCTAAAATTGTGACAAGCAATGCTGTAATCATATTTATACCACCCACTAAGGTCATAATTATAATAATAACTAATATATTCATATCGAAAAGTGCTATCCAATTAAAAATATCTAAAAATTTTTGAGAAATAGGTTGAACATCTAATTCTGAGGGTGTATTGATATATAAATTGTCTGAAACATAATCAATTTTATCAAATTCATTAATAAAAATTTCAAAATTACCAACTTGATTTTCAGACCATTTATTCATTCTTTGAATATGCTTAATATCGCCTAAGAAGTACAATTGATCAAATTCTATAAGACCAGAATTATATATTCCTACTACCTTAAAGACTCTTTCATTAGGAATAGAAAATGAATTATCTTTAAAAAAAGTTGCTTTGAACTTATCATATAATTTAATTGATAATCTTTCAGATAAGAACTGAGATATAATTACCTCATTACTAACTTCATCATTATATAATGGTATTTCACCCTCAATTAAGTAAGGATAAAAAATATCATAATTATAATCAGAGCCTATCCCTTTAAATATAACACCTTCAAAAGTAGTTTTAGTTACTATTAGACCTGACTTATAAGCTACAGCTTGAATATGAGTAATATCTTTGTTATTTTGATTTCTATAAAAGTCTTGATCAATTAAAATTGGTTGCAACGAAGACTGAGAAGAATTGTTTTGAAAATTTGAAATTGATATATGTCCAAAAAAAGAAGATATTTTATTTTGAATAGTTTTTTGCAATCCAACTCCAGAAGAAATTGTAATTAACATCATAACTAGTCCTAATACAATTGATAAAATAGATATTTTTATAATTGGAGCGGAAATAGTATTTTTATAAGGATTTGACCTTATAAATCGAGATGCCATAATAGATTCAAATCTCATAAACAATGAAACTTAATAGATTTAAAATCAAAAGTACCTTTTTTTTGATTTTAATTGCATTTAACTATTTATCTTTTTCTCAAGAAAACAACTTAATTAGCGTTGGGTCTAACCAATTAGATGAGTATTTACCTGAAATAAAAAATTTAAACATAGGTGTAATTGCAAATTCAACATCAAGAATCAAAAGCAATAAAAGTTCAATTCATCTAATTGATTCTTTGTTGAAATTAAATATTAATGTTAAAAAGGTATTTTCACCAGAACACGGCTTTAGAGGAGAGGCAGATGCAGGAGAAAAAATAAAAAATAGTATTGATTTAAAAACTGGACTAGAAATTGTTTCATTATATGGATCTAATAAGAAACCTAGCAAAGAACAGTTAAAAGGTTTAGAGATACTTATTTTTGACATTCAAGATGTAGGTGCTCGTTTTTACACCTATATATCTACACTTCATTATGTGATGGAAGCAGCAGCCGAGAATGACATAAAGCTTATTCTTCTTGATAGGCCAAATCCTAATGCACATTATGTAGATGGACCAATACTAGATCCAAACTTTAAAAGTTTTATAGGAATGCACCCTGTTCCAATAGTTCATGGAATGACTATTGGCGAATATGCTAAAATGATAAATAGTGAAGGATGGCTAAAAAATAAAATAAAATGTGATATAAAAATCATAGAAATAAAAAATTATAATAGAGCAGTTATATATGATCTTCCTGTTAAGCCATCACCTAATCTTCCAAATATGCAATCAATTAATTTATATCCAAGTTTATGCTTATTTGAAAGAACTTCTGTTAGCATTGGAAGAGGAACCAATTTACAATTCCAGATAATTGGAAATCCTGAATGGGTAAATAAAAGTTTTGCTTTTACTCCAATATCAATGCCTGGAGCAAAAAATCCAAAACATATAAATAAAAAATGTTATGGTGAAGATCTTAGAAGCTATCCACTCTTGAGTGAGATAAATTTAAGCTGGATAATAAATGCATATAATAATTCGAAAGATAAAAAAACATTTTTCAAAAGTGGGTTTAATAAACTTGCAGGAAATCAAAAATTACAAGAACAAATAATTGATGGGGTTAGTGAAAAAGATATAAAGTTGAGTTGGAAAGAAGGTATTGATAAGTTTAAAATGATTAGATCTAAATATTTGATTTACCCTTAAGGAATGTTTAAATATTTATGTGTTTGAAGTGATACTTTCCATTTTGTGTTTTTCATGACGTAATCAACAATAATCGGCATCATCTCATCTCTTTTACTCCATTCAGGCTGAAGATAAAGAATACAATCATTATTAACTTTTTCTGATTGCTTTTCTGCAAATTGTAAATCATTCAAGTTATAAACAATAACTTTTAACTCATTAGCTTTTTTATAAATTTCATTTAATGGATTTTTGTTCTTTTTAGGGGACAAGCAGATCCAATCCCAATCCCCCGTTAATTCATATGCGCCAGAAGTTTCAATATGAGTTTTAATATTATTTACATTTAACAATTTAGTCAAAGGAAACATATTCCACATTAATGGTTCTCCTCCAGTAACAACAACAATTTTAGAATGTATTTTAGCTTCATTAACAATATTTACAATATCTGTTGGGGGATGAATATCTGGATCCCAACTCTCTTTAACATCACACCAATGGCAGCCCACATCGCATCCCCCTAACCTAATAAAATAGGCCGCTGATCCTTTATAAAACCCTTCCCCTTGAATTGTATAAAAAGCTTCCATTAAAGGGAGTAAAGTTCCTTCATTTATTTTTAAATTGATGTTTATTGAATTCATTTTGCAAATATATAGGATAAAATCAATTATGATTTAAAAGGAATTATTACTTTTAATAAACTTTATATTTATATGAATAAATACATAATTATTTTTATAATTACTTTAATTTACGGTTGTAGTAATAATGATTATACAATAAAGAAAGGAAAAGTTGGAAAAATAAGCTCAGAAACAATTGTTAAACAACTTGATTCAATATATATTTTAGATTCAATAGTCCGAAGAATAGGAGAAGGAGACTATATGTTCTCAGGAGATGATAATTATTTGATTTTTGATAAACAAAAAAATCATCTGTTAACTTTAACTCCTAAACAACAACATGATATTAATGAAACAATAGAAACAATAGAAATTAAAAGTGATAAATATTCAACTGATAAAGGTCTTACTATTAACAGTACATTTGAAGAGCTTCAAAATACTCACAAAATTTCTGCTATTCAAAATACTATTAATAATATTATAGTGTTTGTAGACGAAATTGATGCCTATTTTATTATTGACAAAAATAATCTTCCTGTTGATTTAAGATTAGGAACTGATAAAAAAATTCAAGAAATAAATATTCATCCAAATGCTAAAATCAAAAAGTTTATGATTGGATGGTACTAAACTATTATTATGAATAATCTAACTCCTTTCCATTTAGCTATTCCACTTGTTTCTTTTGGGCAAAATTATATATAAGAATTATTTCATGAATTACAAGATGATGACACTTGATGAAAAATTTAAAGCTCTTGAGATAAACAATGCTCCTGGTCAGGAAATCCGACAAAATCTAGGAGATCTTAATGCCATTATGCATGGCGAGAAACTTGATGGAGTTCCTGTTGATTTCTCTCACGGGGATGTAGATGCCTTTCCTCCAACACCCAATTCTGATGCGGCTTGGAAAGATGGTTTTAGTAGAGGAGGGTGTCAAGCGTATACCGAGTATCGAGGATCGGCCGAGATACGAAATAGACTGGCTGCTCGACTTGGGAAGTTTACTGGTCGACCAATTGAGACTAATAGCGAATTGATTATAACTCCTGGAACTCAAGGTGCATTATTTTTGGCGCTTGGTGCGACAGTTGCTGCTGGGACGAAAGTTGCTGTAGTTGAACCCGACTATTTTGCCAACCGCAAACTTGTTAAATTCTTCGACGGTGAAGTTGTACCAATTCCTTTAAACTATAAGGATTCTCAATCTGAAAATAGTCCAGATCTTGATCGAATTGAAGACGTATTTAAAAGAGGAACAAAGGTTTTAGTCTTTTCAACACCCAATAATCCAACAGGTCTTGTATATTCAAACACTACAATAACTAAAATAGCAGATCTTGCAGCAACACATGATGTTACTGTAATCGTGGATCAACTATATTCTAGAATGCTATATAGCGGTGAGGTCTATACTCATCTTCGTTCTTGTGATGTTCAGCCTGAAAATCTAATTACAATCATGGGCCCATCAAAAACTGAATCTCTTAGCGGATTCCGGCTTGGAGTCGCATTTGGTACACCAAAATTGATTAAAAGAATGGAATGCCTTCAAGCGATCGTTTCTCTCCGTGCTGCAGGATACAATCAAGCGGCTCTTGATACTTGGTTTCAGGAACCTTTAGACTGGATGGAAAATCGTATTCGAAAACATGAATCAATAAGAGATGAATTACTACAAACTTTCAGGGCTGCTAATCTCCATACAGCAAGCCCACAGGCTGGTAGCTATCTTTTTCCACAACTGCCACCGCTTAGTGTAGATTTATATACTTTTATACGATTGCTTCGCTACCAGGCAAGCGTAATCGTTACGCCTGGATCAGAATTTGACCCTAATTGTACTGATAGTATTCGACTAAACTTTTCACAAGACCACTGTTTAGCGGTTGCGGCAGCACAAAGAATCATAAAAATGGTGGAAATTTATAAAATCTGAATCTGAAAAAAGAGGAGTTCAGTATTTTGATATTATAACAATTTCCAGAAGAGCCTTAAAAGACAAAACTTTAATAGCTAGTGATGGTTTACACCCAAGCGGAAAGATGTATAAATTATGGCATTAGCGCTTTTAATATCAATTTTAGGAATTATATTAACTATAATTGATAATAAAAATTAATAATTTTTTAATAAACTCCTAGATAATAAAGTATTCTTTAAAAGCATAGCTATTGTCATAGGACCAACACCTCCAGGAACTGGTGTTATATAACTAGCCTTTTGTTTAACAGAATCAAAATCTACATCTCCTCTTATAACATAACCTTTTGGATGATTACTATCTTTTACTCTAGTAATTCCCACATCAATTACAACAACTCCATCTTTTACCATTTCATTTTTTACAAAACCAGGTATTCCTAAAGCAGAGATGATTATATCTGCGTTCTTGGTGTAGTTTTCAATATTTTTTGTTCTACTATGGACTACCGTAACAGTTGAATCACCCGGATTACCTTTACTATTCATTAGTATACTAATAGGTCTACCAACTATATGACTTCTTCCTATTACTACAGTGTACTTACCCTTTGTTTCAATATCATACCTTTTTAATAACTCCATAATTCCAAATGGTGTAGCAGGAATAAATGTTTTCATATTAAGGGCCATCTTTCCAAAGTTAGTGGGGTGAAAACCATCAACATCTTTATTTGGATTTATTGCTAATAATATTTTTTCTTCATCAATATGATCAGGCAAAGGTAATTGGACGATAAATCCATCAATATTATCATCATTATTTAACTCTTGTATTTTTTTAAGTAATTCTTTCTCCAATATATCTACAGGTAATTTAACCAAGGTAGAATTAAATCCAACTTGCTGGCATGATCTAACTTTACTAGCAACGTAAGTTAAGCTAGCTCCATCTTCGCCTACTAAAACAGCAGCTAAATGAGGAGGGCGTTCTCCATTAGATATGATTTGATCTACTTCAACTTTAATTTCTTCCTTTATTAAATTAGAAATATTTTTACCGTCTATTATTTTCATGATTATAATTTACTTCATTCCTTGCATCATTTGCGTTAATTTATTAGAACCTCCTGCTTGCATCATTTTCATCATTTTAGACATTTGCTCAAATTGTTTTAATAATTTATTCAATTCTTTAATATCTAAACCACTTCCTTTAGAAATTCTTTTTTTTCTGTTTACATCTATTATTTTTGGATTTGATCTTTCTTTAGGAGTCATAGAATAAATCAATGCTTCAATATGTTTAAAAGAATCATCCTCAATTTCAGTATCACCCATGGCCTTATTAGCACCCGGAATCATATTTACCATTTCCTTAAGATTACCCATTTGCTTAATTTTTTTAATTTGATCTAAAAAATCATCAAAACCAAATTGACTTTTAGCAATTTTCTTGCTTAAAATACGAGCTTGTTTTTCATCATAAAAGTCATGTGCCTTTTCTACTAGAGAAACGATATCACCCATACCCAAAATCCTATCAGCCATTCTTTCAGGATGAAATACATCAATAGCATCCATTTTTTCTCCAGTTCCAATAAATTTTATAGGCTTATCTACAATAGACTTAATGGAAAGCGCTGCTCCTCCTCTTGTATCTCCATCAAGTTTAGTAAGTATTACTCCATCGAAGTTTAAGATGTCATTAAATGTCTTTGCAGTATTAACAGCATCCTGACCTGTCATAGAATCAACTACAAATAATGTTTCATTTGGGCTAACCGCCTGATGAATATCTTTTATTTCATTCATCATTCTTTCATCAATAGCTAACCTACCTGCAGTATCAATAATTACTGTGTTTTTTCCATTATTTTTAGCATAATCGATAGAATCCTTTGCAATTTTAACAGGGTTTTTTTCAAGCTCATCACTATAAACTTCAACACCTAATTGTTCACCAATAACTTTTAGCTGATCTATAGCTGCAGGTCTATAAACATCACATGCTACTAAAAGTGGATTCTTTGATTTTTTACTAATTAAATATTTTGCAAGTTTTCCGCAAAATGTTGTTTTACCAGAACCTTGTAAACCAGACATTAAAACAATTGTTAAAGAATTTGAAAGGTTAATACCAGAAGTGTTTCCACCCATCAGATCTGTCAATTCATCTTTGACAATCTTCACCATCAATTGACCTGGATTAAGAGTTGTTAAAACATTTTGACCAATTGCTTTCTTTTTTACATTGGCTGTAAATTCTTTAGCTGTTTTAAAATTAACATCTGCTTCAAGCAATGCTCTTCTTACTTCTTTTAAAGTTTCAGCAACATTAATTTCTGTAATCTTACCATGTCCTTTAAGGACTTTTAAAGCAGAATTAAGTTTATCTGTAAGGTTGTTAAACATTAAAAAATATTTATTTACAAATCTAAGGATTTGTAAATATTAGTACTAAAAGTAAGGTTATTTATTTTTTATAATTACTAAAACACAAAGAATTAATCAATCACATTTTATTTGGCACATCAACTCCAAGTAGAGACATTGAAGATTTTATAACTAATCCTACTTTAAAAGAAAGATTCAATCTAAAGTTTTTGATTTCATTATCATCTACTTTTAGAATAGAAGTCGATTGATAATATGAGTTAAAAACTTTGACCAGTTCATATGTATAGTTAGCTATAAGTGCAGGACTTAAGTTATCAGCAGAATTTTTTATAGCTAAAGGATATTGCGTTAATAGCTTTAAAATATTTTTTTCTTTAATGTTAATTTTTAAATTAATGTCAGTATTTAATATAGAAAATTTTACTTTATTAACAAGTGACTGAATTCTAGCATAAGCATATTGAATAAAAGGACCTGTATTTCCATTAAAATCAATAGATTCTTTAGGATCAAATAAAATTCTTTTTTTAGGATCTACTTTTAATATAAAGTACTTGAGTGCGCCTAACCCTATAACACTATTCAAGTTTTCTTTTTCATCTTCAGAAAACTCATTAATTTTCCCTAATTCTTCAGACAATAGACTAGCATTTTTTTTCATTTCAAAAACCAATTCATCTGCATCTACCACTGTGCCTTCTCTACTTTTCATTTTACCTGATGGAAGATCAACCATTCCATAGCTTAAATGATGCAATTGATTAGACCAGTTAAAACCTAACTTATTTAATATTTTAAATAACACTTTAAAATGATAATCCTGTTCATTACCAACGGTATAAATTACACCGTTCATTTTGGGATAATCTTTATACCTTAAATAAGCAGTACCTAAATCTTGTGTCATATAAACAGAAGTTCCATCAGATCTTAATAATATTTTTTCATCCAATCCTTCATCAATTAAGTCAACCCATATTGAGCCATCTTCTTTTTTAAAGAAAATATTATTTTTTAATCCTTCATTTATAATTTCTTTACCAAGTAAATAGGTTTTGCTTTCATAGTAATAAGAGTCAAAATCAACTCCTAAATCACGATACGTTTTATCAAAACCTTCATATACCCATGAGTTCATTTTTTTCCAAAGTTTTATGACTTCTTTATCTCCAGCCTCCCATTTAATCAATAAATTCTGAGCTTCTAAAAAAATCGATGCATTTTTTTCAGCATCCAATTTAGATTGACCACTTTTTATTAAATCTGAAATTTCTTTCTTATATATTTTATCAAAAAGAACATAATATTTTCCAACAAATAAATCACCTTTATCACCTGTATCTATTGGAGTGGTATTTTTACCATATTTTAACCAAGCTATTATAGATTTACAAATGTGAATTCCTCTATCATTTATTATTTGTGTTTTATGAACATTTTTTCCGGAAGCTTCCAATATTTTAGAAATTGAGTAACCTAAAAGAATGTTTCTAATATGTCCCAGATGAAGTGGTTTGTTTGTGTTTGGAGACGAGTATTCTACTAAAAATAAAGGATTACTAGAGCTGGGTTTAATTAATCCAAAATCATCAATTTTAATTATTTCATTTAAAAATTCAATATAAAATTTACTATCAATAACTAAGTTTATAAATCCTTGAATCAAATTATAACTCTCTACATATTTTGAATTATTTATAAGATAAACTCCTATTTCATTTCCAATGTCTTTTGAAGATTTTCTAAGTAATTTCACTAAGGGAAAAATCACTATTGTTATATCACCTTCAAAATCTTTTTTTGTAAATTGAATTTCAATATTTTTAAAGTCAATATTATACTTTGAGTTCAAAAATTGAGATAATTCAGTTTTTAAGATTGTATTGATATCCATCAAATTAATTTCGAGTAAATATACTTATAAAATGAATAAATATGTTTTTATAAATTCCCTTTATACTAGCATAAGCACATAGATAAATTTTAAAAAAACATCTAAGTTTAGAATATCTAGTTAAAAATTTCAGCTATCATACACCTTACACTTCCACCTCCACATTTCTCAATAGTATCAACACTTGATGATATGATTTTCGAATACTTGCTTAATCTTTCAATTTGATTTTTATTCAAGGAATTATAGGCAATTTGACTCATAATAAGAAAGCTGTTTTTATTTACAATTAACTCAATCATGTTACCAGCAAATGAATTCAATTGATCTTCAGAAATTATAATTATCTCTTTATTATCATCTTCTAAACTTTGTATGACCTTGTTTCTTTCATTTTTATTATCAATTGAATCAAGACATATTACAGCATACTTTTTGCCGACACACATCATTACATTGGTATGATAGATTTTTTGTCTTTTTGAATCAACTGTATGAAATGAATTAAAAATAATAGGCATATAATTAAAATCACTACAAAATTCCTCAATTAAATTTTCACTAGTTCTTTCTGAAATAGAACAATAAGTTTTTTTGTTAATTCTATCTAAAACCATACTTCCTGTACCTTCCAAAAAAAAATTATTTTTTTCAGCTTCACTATAATCTATAACCTCATTAATTTTAACATTATTTTCTTCCAAAAAAACAATAACATTTTCACTTCTTTCAAGCCTTCTGTTTTCTGCAAACATTGGATAAATTGCAATTTTCTGATCCTTATGAAAAGTGACCCAATTATTAGGGAAAATAGAATCAGGAGTATCATGTTTGAAATCATCTTGATAAACTAATACATTAATTCCAGAAACTTTCATTTTTTCGACTAGACTATCAAATTCAATTATAGCCTGATTCAATATAAAATCATTTTCTAGTTGAATAGATTTTGTTTGAAAAAAATTATTTTCTAAAGTTTCTTGATTTACTCTAAAGTTACAAGGTCTTATCATTAACACAGAATGTAAATTACTGCTCATAGATTAAGTTCTAATTAAGGGTAAAGAAGTACATCTAAACAAACCTTCTTGTTTAGATATTTCACTCAAATCTACTTTTTCTACAATTAAATCTTTACTTTCAAGCCAAGTATTAAGTCTTTCAAAAATTGGCTGAGAAACTACAATATTAGAATTAATTGAAAGTACGTTACTAGTCATTTCATACATTTCATTATTTGAAATTTCAAAAATATTACTAATACCAAAAAATGAAACAAGCCACTGATAATCTTCTTCATTAGTAAAAGCTTGCGGATATATAATTGCTTTATCATTCCCTACAATCTGTAAACAACAATCTAAATGAAGAATATTTTCTAATGGATTATTTAGTGATTTATTTAAATGGAATCCTTTTATTGTTTTATTTGGAAAGAAATCTTTTAAAAATTCTAAAGCCTTATTATTGGTTCTTGCTGTAAATAGATTAGAATAGTCATTCTTATTGTAATAGCCTACAAAAATATAATTATCATGACAAATTAAATCCCCCCCTTCAAGATGAACTTCTTCAGGAATTACTACTGCTTGTCCTGAGAATTTTTTTAAAATTGACTCAATTCCTTTGAATTCATTAGCTCTATCTGGTAGAATATTAGATTTGAAGAAAAAATTATCTATTACAAATCCTATATCTCTAACAAATATCTGATTACAATCTTTAATTAAATCTGGTCTATAAACTTTAATTCCATATTTTTTTAAAGCATTACAAAAATTTTCTAATTCTTTAATCATATCCTTTTCTAAAGGATAATTCCCAGTTATTAAATTTTTAATTGATTTAGGATCGTATAAATCATTTAATTCAGGTATTCCACCTGAACTGTTAGCAATACCAATAATTACTGATTTTAATTTTGACGTTTCGTCTTTTACAAAAAAATCCATTGAATTAATTCTATCTTAATTCTAAGTCAACAAAAGATCTATGATTTTCACCTATATAAATTTGCCTTGGCCTTCCTATTGGATCTTTCATTTCTCTCATTTCTTTCCATTGAGCTATCCATCCTGGAAGTCTACCCAATGCAAACATAACAGTAAACATTTCATTAGGAATTTCTAAGGCTTTATAAATAATACCCGAATAAAAATCTACATTAGGATAAAGTTTTCTGTCTATAAAATAATGATCGGAAAGAGCTTCTTTTTCTAAACCTTTGGCAATTTCTAAAATAGAATCTTTAATCCCTAGTTCATTTAAAACTTTATCAGCTTCAATCTTTATAATTTTAGCCCTAGGATCAAAATTTTTATAAACCCTATGTCCAAATCCCATTAATCTAAACGGATCAGATTTATCTTTAGCCTTAGCCATGAATTTTTTTGTATCTCCTCCATCTTTTTCTATTGATTCTAGCATTTCAATGACAGCTTGATTAGCACCTCCATGTAATCTTCCCCATAAAGCAGAAATACCTGCAGAAACAGAAGCAAATAATCCAGCATGTGAAGAACCTACTATCCTGACCGTAGAAGTCGAACAATTTTGCTCGTGATCCGCATGTAAAATCAATAACTTATTAATAGCACTTACAATTATATCATTTTGAATATATTCTTTGTTAGGGCGTTTAAACATCATTTTAGTTATGTTTTCAACGTAACCTAATGAATAGTCTCCATAGCCTAATGAAAGCCCTTTACCTTTTCTATAAACCCAAGCAACAATAATTGGAACTTTAGCTAAAATTTTAATTATAGCACTATACATTTCTTCTTTAGAATCAATATCTGCTACTGATGGATTAAATGAAACTAACGCACTAGTTAATGAAGAAAGAATTCCCATTGGGTGTGCCGATTTCGGAAAACTTTCTAGAATTTTTTTCAAGTCCTCATCCACTATTGAGACCTCTTTAATATCAAATAAAAATTGATCTAATTGTTCTTGATTAGGTAGGTTGCCAAAAATTAATAAATAAGCTACTTCAAGAAAATCAGCATTCTCAGCAAGTTCTTCAATTGAATACCCTCTATATCTTAAAATTCCTTTTTCTCCGTCAAGAAAAGTTATAGCACTTTTACATGATCCTGTATTCTTAAATCCAGGATCTATTGTTATAACATTAGATTTATTACGAAGAGAACTAATATCAATAGCAACTTCACCTTCAGAGCCTTTTACGAAATCAAACTCATAATTCTTGTCTTCTATTCCAATGGTTGCCTTATTACCCATTCTTATTTTTTATATAAAATTAGTGAAAACTTGTTAAAACCTTATATTAAAGGCTTTTTCTCTAGGAAAGTAGGCTTTGTCACCTAACTCTTCCTCTATTCTTAATAATTGATTATACTTCGCTATTCTATCGCTCCTAGATGCTGAACCGGTCTTAATTTGACCTGTTGAAAGCCCTACAGATAAATCTGCAATAGTATAATCTTCCGTTTCACCTGATCGATGAGACATAACACTGGTAAAACCTGCCTTATGAGCCATATTTACTGCATCAATTGTTTCAGAAAGTGTCCCAATTTGATTGACTTTAATTAAAATTGAATTTCCGATTTTGTTCTCAATTCCGTTAGAAAGTCTTTCGACGTTTGTAACAAATAAATCATCTCCAACAAGCTGGACTCTATCCCCACAGATTTTAGTCAAATATTTCCAACCATCCCAATCATTTTCATCCATTCCATCTTCAATAGATATTATTGGATACTTATCAGATAATTCTGACAGATATTCAGCTTGTTCTTTAGAATTTAAAATTTTACCCTCCATACCTTCAAACTTAGAGTAATCATACATTCCGTTAACATAAAATTCAGAAGAAGCACAATCTAAAGCAATCATTACTTGACCTCCTGCTGAGTATCCGGACTTTTCTATTGCTTGAATAATAGTATTTAATGCATCTTCTGTTCCATCAAGTTTTGGAGCAAAACCTCCCTCATCACCAACTGATGTAGTCAATCCTCTATTAGAAAGTATAGTTTTTAAATTATGAAAAATTTCAGTTCCTATTTGCATAGCATGAGTAAAAGAATCTGCTTTAACAGGCATAATCATAAACTCTTGAAAAGCAATAGGAGCATCTGAATGAGATCCTCCATTTATAATATTCATCATTGGAACTGGAAGCATTAACCCTTTACCTTCAGAAATATATGAATAAAGTGGAACACCTTTTTCATTACTTGCTGCTTTAGCTACAGCTAAAGAAACTCCTAAAATAGCATTAGCACCTAACTTAGCCTTATTAGGGGTTCCATCTACTTTAATCATTAAATCATCAATTAATTTCTGATCAAAAACAGATTGACCTATAATTTCTTTAGATATAATTCCATTTACATTAGATACTGCATTTAAAACACCTTTACCCATATATTTACTGCCACCATCTCTCAATTCAACAGCCTCATGTTCACCAGTAGAAGCACCTGATGGAACAGCTGCTCTACCAAGGAATCCATTTTCAGTTAAAACATCAACCTCAACAGTTGGGTTTCCTCTAGAATCAAAAATTTGTCTAGCATGAACTTTTATTATTTTACTCATATTTTCTTGTTTGATTTAATAAGTTTTACAAACTCATCAAATAGATAACTAGAATCGTGTGGTCCTGGACTAGCTTCTGGATGATATTGAACTGAAAAACAATTATTATCTTTTATTTTAATTCCTGCTATAGTATTGTCATTTAAATGAACATGTGTTATTTCAACATTATCATTTAATTCGGTCTCTTCTCTACTAATTGCAAAACCATGATTTTGAGAAGTAACTTCTCCTTTACCTGTACTTAAATTTATTATAGGATGGTTAATTCCACGGTGACCATTATGCATTTTATAAGTAGATATTCCGTTAGCTAAAGCAATTACTTGATGACCTAAACAGATTCCAAAAAGAGGTGATTTAGTTTTTAAAATATTCTTAGCTAATTTTATAGCATCTTTTAAAGGCTCAGGGTCTCCTGGACCATTTGAAATAAAATAACCATCAGGATTCCATTTAGACATTTCTTTAAAAGAAGAGTTATATGGAAACACTTTAATATAAGTGTCTCTTTCAGATAAATTTCTTAGAATATTCTTTTTAACACCTAGATCTAAAGCAGCAATTTTAATTTTAGAATTAGGATGACCATAAAAATATGATTCTTTTGTAGAAACTTTAGAAGCTAACTCCATACCCACCATTGGAGGAACGGTTTGAAGATTTTTTTTTAATTCATCGATTGAGTTAACATCTGTTGATATAACAGCATTCATAGCACCATTATCTCGAATATAAGAAACGAGAGCTCTAGTATCCACATCAGAAATCGCTACAACATCATACTTAACAAAAAAGTTCTGAAGTGAATCATCAGCTGCTGGTCTTGAAAAAAGATTATTAAAATTTTTACAAATCAATCCTGATATTTTTGGACTATCTGATTCAACTTCTTCTGCATTAACTCCATAATTGCCAATATGAGCATTAGTTGTTACAATTAATTGTCCAAAATAAGAGGGATCAGTAAAAATTTCTTGGTATCCTGTCATTCCAGTATTAAAACAAAGTTCTCCGTAAGCATTACCTTTAACGCCTAATGATTTGCCAAAAAAAATAGTGCCGTCTTGTAAAAGAATAAGAGCTTTATTTCTACTAGAATATTCGTTCATTAATTATTCAAAAATAATACAAAAAAAAGGATAAACATTATGTTTATCCCTTGAATTGATAAAATTTATAAAAAATTTATTATTTCTATTAATCTGATTAGTTTTTCTCAGTATCTAAAGAGTTAGGTTCATTATTTTCATTATTTTCAATATTTGAAGGATCAAAGTCATTAGATTCTTCTTGCTCAATATTATCCTCAACAACAGCTTCTTCAACAACAGCAGCTTCTTCAACAACAGCCTCTTCAATAACTGGTTCAGTTTTAGAAATTGATTTTCTTCTTCTTCTTGTTTTCTTAGAAGAGTCACTATTTAAATTATAAATAGAATTATAATCAACTAATTCGATCATAGCCATACTAGCATTATCTCCTAATCTATTTCCTAACTTAATAATTCTAGTGTAACCACCTGGTCTATCTCCAATCTTAACAGAAACATCTCTGAATAATTCTGTTACAGCATATTTATTTTTTAAATAGCTAAACACAATTCTTCTATTATGAGTAGAATCGGTTTTAGATTTGGTAATTAAAGGTTCTATATATTTCTTTAATGCTTTAGCTTTTGCAACAGTAGTATTGATTGACTTATGCTCAATTAAAGAACAAGCCATATTTGCCAACATATATTTTCTATGAGGAGTTTTTCTACCTAAATGCGATATTTTTTTTCCGTGTCTCATATATATAAATTAATCTTTATCTAATTTATATTTAGATAAATCCATACCAAAGTTCAAACCTTTTACAATAACTAATTCTTCTAATTCAGTTAAAGATTTCTTTCCAAAATTTCTAAACTTCATTAAATCACTCTTATTAAAAGAAACTAAATCACCTAAAGTGTCGACTTCAGCAGCTTTTAAACAATTTAAAGCTCTTACTGAAAGATCCATATCAATTAAACGAGTTTTTAAAAGTTGTCTCATATGCAAAGATTCTTCATCATAGGTTTCAGTTTGAGCAATTTCATCAGCTTCTAAAGTTATTCGTTCATCAGAAAATAACATAAAATGATGAATTAAAGTTTTAGCTCCTTCCGTTAAAGCATCTTTTGGGTGAATTGAACCATCAGTAACTATTTCAAAGATTAATTTTTCGTAATCAGTTTTTTGCTCAACTCTAAAGTTTTCAATTGTATATTTTACATTTTTGATTGGAGTAAAAATAGAATCAATAAAAATTGTTCCTATCGGAACTCCTGCTTTCTTGTTTTCTTCAGCCGGAACATAACCTCTGCCCTTTTCAATAGTCAACTCCATACTAAAGCTAATATTTTTCTCCAAATTACATATAACTAAATCTGGATTTAAAACCTGAAATCCAGAAATAAATTTCTGTAAATCTCCAGCTAAAATTTGATTTTGACCAAGAATTGAAACTGTAACATTTTCATTGTCAACAGAATCAATTTGTCTCTTAAGACAAACTTGTTTTAAATTCAAAACAATCTCAGTTACATCTTCTACAATACCAGGAAGTGAAGAGAATTCATGTTCTATATTATCTATTCTTACAGATGTGAAAGCAAATCCTTCTAATGAAGATAATAAAACTCTTCTTAAAGCATTACCTACAGTTAAACCGTAGCCAGGTTCAAGAGGTCTAAATTCGAATTTACCTTCGAATTCAGAAGAATCTATCATTATTACTTTATCTGGTTTTTGAAATTTAAATACTGCCATAATTACTATGTTTTTTTTATTTCGAATATAATTCGACGATTAATTGTTCTTTAATATTTTCTGGAATCATTTTTCTTTCGGGTATAGAAACAAATACACCTTCCATTCTATCACTATTCCATGACATCCACTCATAAACAGTAGGACTATTAGATAGTGCATTTTCTATTGATGAAATAGTTTTAGATTTTTCACGAACACCAATTATTTCACCTGCTTTTATAAGTCTAGATGAAATGTTACATAATTCACCATTAACGGTTATATGTCTATGGCTCACTAATTGTCTTGCAGCACTTCTTGATGATGCAATTCCCAATCTATAAACTATATTATCTAAGCGTGATTCACATAATTGTAATAAAACTTCACCTGTAACACCTTTACTTTGATTAGCTTTTTTGAATAGATTTCTAAATTGACGCTCTAGAATTCCATAAGTATACTTTGCTTTTTGCTTTTCCATCAGCTGAATAGCATACTCAGATTTTTTCCCTCTTCTTCTATTGTTTCCATGCTGTCCAGGAGGGTAATTTTTCTTTTCAAAAGATTTATCTTCTCCGAAGATTGCTTCACCAAATTTTCTAGCTATTTTGGTTTTTGGACCGGTATATCTTGCCATAATTATATGTTTTTTAAATTTTTGTGAATTAAGGTCTGTCCTTCGACAAAAATTATGTTCATTTATTAAACTCTTCTTCTTTTAGGTGGCCTACATCCATTATGAGGCATTGGAGTTACATCAAATATTTCTGTAACCTCTATCCCATTATTATGAATAGTTCTTATAGCAGACTCTCTTCCATTTCCAGGGCCTTTAACGTAAACTTTTGCTTTACGCATTCCTGCCTCATGAGCTACTTTCACTGCATCTTCTGCAGCTAATTGAGCTGCATAAGGTGTGTTTTTCTTAGATCCTCTAAATCCCAACTTTCCAGCAGAAGACCATGAAATAACTTCGCCTTTTTTATTAGTTAGTGAAATTATAATATTATTAAATGAAGCACTTATATGAACTTCACCGAAAGAGTCAATAAGTACTTTTCTTTTTTTAGATACTGCTTTAGCCATACTATAAATTATTTAGTTACTTTTTTCTTATTAGCAATAGTTTTTCTTTTACCTTTTCTAGTTCTAGAATTGTTTTTAGTTCTTTGACCTCTTAGAGGTAATCCAGATCTATGTCTAATTCCCCTGTAACAACCAATATCCATCAATCTTTTGATATTTAATTGATTTTCGGATCTTAACTCTCCTTCTATTTTAAAACTACTTACAGCTTCTCTAACCTTAGCTGTATCTTCGTCGTTCCAGTCAGATACTTTTTTGTCTTCACTAACTTTAGCTAGTTCCAAAATTTTCTTTGCACGACTTTTTCCTATTCCAAAAATATAGGTTAAAGCGATAACGCCTCTTTTTTGTTTAGGTATATCTACCCCTGAAATTCTTGCCATAATTTATCCTTGTCTTTGTTTGAATCTAGGATTCTTTTTGTTAATTACATAAAGCGTTCCCTTTCGTCTTACAATTTTGCATTCGGGACTTCTTTTCTTTATTGATGCTCTAACTTTCATAATTTTAATGTCTATATGTTATCCTTGCTTTTGTTAAATCATATGGACTCATTTCTAATTTAACTTTATCACCAGGTAATAATTTAATATAATGCATTCTCATTTTTCCTGAAATATGCGCAGTTACAACATGACCATTTTGAAGTTCTACTCTAAACATTGCATTAGAAAGAGCTTCTATGATAGTACCGTCTTGTTCTATAGCTGCTTGTTTTGCCATATTACGCTAATTTTCTTTTTTTACCAGACTTCATTAATCCATCATAATGTCTATTTAATAAATAGGCATTAATTTGTTGTATTGTATCAATTGCTACTCCTACCATAATTAAAAGTGAAGTTCCTCCATAAAATAATGCCCAACCTTGTTGCATACCCATTATTTGAACTACAATTGCAGGTAAAACTGAAAGTGCAGCTAAAAACAATGAACCAGGAAAAGTGATTAATGACATAATTTTATCTAAAAACTCAGCTGTTTCACTTCCAGGTCTAATTCCAGGAACAAATCCTCCACTTCGTTTTAAATCATCAGACATTTTATTAGTTGGAACTGTAATAGCTGTATAGAAAAATGTAAAAGCTACTATTAATAATCCAAACAAAATATTATACCAGAGTCCAAACATATCGGAAAAAGAAGCTTGCATCCACTGGCCAACATTAGAATCACCTAAAAGAGATCCCATATAAGCTGGTGCAAACATAATAGCTTGAGCAAATATGATTGGCATTACTCCAGAAGCATTAAGTCTTAAAGGTATATATTGTCTTGTGCCAGCTTGATTTTTATCAAATCCACCAGATGCAGTTCTTCTTGCATATTGAACTGGGATTTGTCTTACAGCAAGAACTAATAATGTACATAAGCCAATAACAACAACCCATATTACTAATTCTATTAATATCAGTATCATTCCACCATTACTTTCAGTTACTCTAGATGCAAATTCTTGAGCAAATGATCCAGGAAGAGATGCTATAATTCCAACAGTAATTAATAAAGAAATTCCATTTCCAATTCCTCTGTCAGTAATTTTCTCGCCTAACCACATAGCAAAAATACATCCAGTAACTAAAATTATAACAGATGGAGCAATAAAACCAAAACCTTTACCCATTATAAAAGCGCTATCTGGCACGCCCAAAGCACCTAAGCTATATAAATAAGCAGGTGCTTGAACTACACATATAAGAATAGTTAACCATCTGGTTATTTGATTTATTGTTTTTCTTCCACTTTCTCCTTCTTTTTGAAGCTTTTGAAGATAGGGAATTGCTATTCCCATTAATTGAACAACAATTGAAGCAGAAATATATGGCATTATTCCTAGTGCAAAAACCGAAGCGTTAGCAAAAGCTCCTCCAGTAAATGCATTTAAAATCCCCAAAAGACCTCCTCCCTGTGTTCTATCTGCTAAACCAGCTAATTGAACAGAATCAATACCAGGTAGAACTATTTGAGCTCCAAGACGGTATATAGCAAGAAAGAAAAGAGTTAGAAAAATTCTATTTCTTAGTTCTTCAATATTCCAGATATTTCTTAATGTTTCAATAAACTTAGACATACACTTATAATATTATAGCTTCTCCTCCACTTTTTTCAATTGCTGCTTTTGCAGTAGCTGAAAATTTATGAGCGGTTATTTTAATAGGAGAATTAATTTTACCTGTTGCTAATACTTTAATTAAATCTTTCTTTTTAGCTAAACCATTGTCAATAAATGATTGAATATCCATAGAGCCTTTAACCTTTTTATTGTCAATTAATAATTGAATTGTATCTAAATTAACAGCTTGATAATCAATTCTATTAATGTTTTTAAAACCAAATTTAGGAACCCTTCTTTGGAGTGGCATTTGCCCACCCTCAAATCCTAATTTTTTAGAATATCCAGATCTTGATTTAGCACCATTGTGTCCTCTTGTAGCTGTACCACCTTTACCAGACCCTTGTCCTCTTCCAACTCTTTTTTTAGAAGTATGAATTGATCCTTGCTCAGGTTTTAAATTACTTAAATTCATATTTATATTTATTTAATAACAGTAACTAAATGTTTTACTTTATTAATCATTCCAACGATATTAGGGGTGTCCTGATGTTCAACAACTTGACCAATCTTTTTCAAACCTAAAGCCAAAAGAGTTTTCTTTTGATTTGCAGGTTTTCTAATTTCGCTTTTGATTTTTTTTATTTTTATTAGTGCCATTATATTATCCGTTAAAAACTTTTTCTAATGTTATTCCTCTTTCGCTAGCTACTGTATTTGCATTTCTTAACCTTAATAAAGCATCAAAAGTAGCTTTAACAACATTGTGAGGGTTAGAAGATCCTTGAGATTTAGATAATACATCTTGAACTCCCAATGACTCCAATACTGCTCTTACTCCACCACCTGCAATAACTCCTGTACCTTGAGATGCTGGCTTTATATAAACTTTAGCACCTCCATGTTTACCTTTTTGCTCGTGAGGAAGAGTTCCTTTATATAAAGGAATCTTAACCAAATTCTTTTTTGCATCCTCAATCGCTTTAGCAATCGATGTAGCAACATCTTTAGATTTTCCTAAACCATGTCCAACAATACCATTTTCATCACCAACAACTACTATTGCTGTGAATCCAAATGCTCTACCACCTTTTGTAACTTTTGTTACCCTTTGAATACTGACTAATCTATCTTTTAAATCTAGACCACCAGGTTTAACAAACTCATTTTTATTGTTCTTCATAATTAAAATTTAAGTCCTGCTTCTCTAGCACCTTCAGCTAATGATTTAACTCTACCATGATATAAATAACCACTTCTATCAAAACCAATTTTTTCAATCCCAGCTTTTATTGCTTTTTGACCTATTGAAACACCAACTAATTTTGATAACTCAATTCTAGTTTTAGAATTATCTACAATATCTTTATCTCTTGATGAAGCTGATGCTAATGTTTTACCAGAAACATCATCAACCAACTGAGCATAGATTTCTTTATTACTTCTGAATACAGATAATCTTGGACGACTTTCGCTACCAAGAACGTGTTTTCTGATTCTTAACTTAATTTTATTTCTCTTATTTACTTTTGATAAACTCATTTTACTTTATTTATGCAGACTTTCCTGCTTTTCTACGAATTTGTTCTCCAGCATATTTAACACCCTTTCCTTTGTATGGTTCAGGCTTTCTAAACCCTCTAATTTTTGCCGCAATAGAACCAATTAATTGCTTGTCAAAAGATGTTAGGTTAATAATAGGATTCTTTCCTTTTTCCGAAACAGCCTTTACTTTAACTTCATTAGGAATCATAAATACTATATTATGAGAAAAACCTAATGCTAACTCAAGTCTTTGACCTTGATTAGAAGCTCTATATCCAACTCCTACTAATTCTAAATCCTTTGTCCAACCAGTACTAACACCTGTAATCATGTTAGAAAACAAAGCACGATATAGACCATGTTTAGCTTTCATTGGTTTGGTATCAGATGATCTTGAAACAATCAAAGTATTTTCAACCTGCTCTACAGTAATAGTATCATAAGGCTGAGATAATTCACCTAATTTTCCTTTTACAACTAAAAGATTAGGTTGAATTTCTATCGAAACTCCTTCTGGGATTGATATTGGATTATTTCCTATTCTAGACATTTTTAAATTCTTTTTTAATATACATAACAGAGAACTTCTCCTCCAATATTTGATTGTTTTGCTTTTTTACCAGTCATAAGTCCTTTTGATGTTGAAACTATAGCCACACCTAAACCGTTTAAAACTCTAGGTAAACTTTCAGAATTAGAATATTTTCTTAATCCTGGTTTACTAATTCTATCTAATTTTTTTATAACAGGAGCTTTAGTAAAAGAATCGTATTTAAGAGCAATTTTAATTGTTCCTTGTACTGAATCATCTTCAAACTTATAACTTAAAATATATCCCTGATCAAAAAGAATCTTAGTCATTTCTTTTTTAACATTAGATGATGGAATTACAACAACCTTATGACCTGCACTGTTGGCATTTCTAATTCTTGTTAAATAATCTGCAATTGGATCTGTGTTCATTATAATTTTTTAATTAAATTACCAGCTAGCTTTTCTTACACCTGGTATTAAACCTTTATTAGCCATTTCTCTAAACAAAACTCTTGATATACCAAATTGTCTTATATAACCTTTTGGTCTTCCTGTCAACTTACATCTGTTATGAGCTCTTACAGGTGATGAGTTCTTTGGAAGTTTTTGTAATGCTTCATAATCACCAGCTTTTTTCAAAGCCTTCCTTTTATCAGCATACTTAGCACATAATTTCGCTCTTTTGACCTCACGGGCCTTCATTGATTCTTTAGCCATATTAATTCTTTTTAAATGGTAAGCCTAATTCAGTTAATAATGATTTCGCTTCTTTATCAGTATTAGCACTTGTAACAAAAGTTATATCCATTCCTGAAATTTTGTTTACTTTATCAATATCAATTTCTGGAAATATAATTTGCTCCGTAACACCTAAATTGTAATTCCCTCTTCCATCAAAACCAGAAGCTTTAATTCCTTGAAAATCACGAACTCTAGGAAGGGCTGATGTGACTAATCGATCTAAAAACTCATACATTTTTTCAGATCTAAGAGTTACTTTAACCCCGATAGGCATTCCTTTTCTTAATTTAAAAGAAGCAACATCTTTTTTAGACATTGTATGAATTGCCTTTTGACCTGAAATAGTTGTTAGTTCCTCAACAGCATGATCAATTAACTTTTTGTCAGAAACAGCTCCACCTACTCCTTTGCTAATTACAATTTTTTGAAGTTTAGGAACCATCATTACATTTTTATAAGAATATTCCTCCTTTAAAGCAGGAACTATTCTTTCATTAAATTCTTTTTTTAATCTAGGTTGGTAATTCATAATTAAATTATTTCATCAGATTTTAATGCTATTCTACTTTTCTTACCATCAATTGTCTTATATCCAACTCTTGTTGTTTCTCCTTTAGATGTTAACAACGATAAGTTAGAAACATGTAATGGAGCCTCTTGCTCTGTAATACCACCTTTAGGGTTCTGAGAACTAGGTTTGTTATGTTTTTTAACCAAATTAACTCCTTCAACAAGTGCTAATTTTTTTAATCTAAATAGCTTTACTATTTTACCTTCAGAACCTTTGTGGTCTCCAGCTAAAACTTTTACTTGATCTCCTGTCTTTATTTTAATCTTAGTCATAATAATAAATTATAAAACCTCAGGTGCTAGTGAAACAATTTTCATAAACTTCTTATCTCTTAATTCTCTAGCAACAGGGCCAAAAACTCTAGTCCCTCTCATCTCACCATCAGCATCTAATAAAACACATGCATTATCATCAAACCTGATGTATGATCCATCTTTTCTTCTAACTTCTTTTTTAGTTCTAACTACAACAGCAGTTGAAACCTGTCCTTTTTTTACAGTTCCATTTGGAGTGGAGTGCTTAACTGTGATAACAATTTTATCTCCAACAGAAGCATATCTTCTTTTGGTTCCACCTAATACTCTAATAGTCAGCACTTCTTTAGCACCTGTATTATCCGCAACTGATAATCTTGATTCTTGTTGTAACATAATTATTTAGCTCTTTCTAAAATTTGAACAAGCCTCCAGCATTTTGACTTACTTAAAGGTCTTGTTTCCATTATTTTCACTGTATCTCCAATATTACAATCGTTTTCTTGATCGTGAGCAATATACTTTTTGGTTTTCAATACGAATTTACCATACATTGGATGTTTTACCTTGTTAACTTCAGCAACTACTATAGATTTCTCCATTTTATTGCTAGTAACAATTCCTATTCTTTCTTTTCTTAAATTTCTTGTTTCCATTAATAAATAATATTATTCTTGAATAGACCTTAAGGTTAATTCAGTATTTATCCTAGCAACAGTTCTTCGCAATTTTTTGATTTGCATAGGATTCTCAATAGGAGAAATAGCATGAGTCATTTTCATATCATAAAGTTCTTTTTTGAAAGACTGCAATTTTTCGCCTAATTCTTCTATCGATAATTCTTTTACTTCTTTTTGTTTCATTTTATAAATTTATGCTTCAAAATCTCTTGCAATGATAAACTTAGTTTTTACAGGAAGTTTTTGAGCTGCAAGTCTCAAAGCTTCTTTTGCAATTTCATAAGGAACACCTGCAACCTCAAACATAATTCTACCTGGTTTAACTACAGCTACAAAATATTCAGGAGCTCCTTTTCCTTTACCCATCCTTACTTCTAATGGTTTTTTAGTAATAGGCTTATCCGGGAAAATTTTAATCCATAACTGACCCTGTCTCTTCATGTATCTTGTTGCAGCAATACGAGCTGCCTCAATTTGTCTAGAAGTCAAGAAACTTGAATCTAAAGACTTAATTCCAAACATTCCGTTAGAAAGGACATGTCCTCTTTGTGAAAGACCTTTCATACGGCCTGTCTGCATTTTTCTAAATTTTGTTCTTTTCGGTGATAACATCTATACTATATATTTAATTATCTTCTTCTATGTTTTCTTCCTTTTGAAGGTCCTCTTCCTTTAGATTTCGAAGAGCTTAAACTCAAACCTACTAGAGGTGACAATTCTCTTTTTCCATAAACTTCACCTTTCATAATCCAAACCTTAATCCCAAGCTTTCCGTAAGTAGTTTGCGCTTCAACTAAAGCATAATCAATATCAGCTCTAAAAGTTGATAATGGAATTCTACCTTCCTTATACGTTTCCGATCTAGCCATTTCAGCACCATTTAAACGTCCAGATATTTGTACTTTAATACCTTCAGCATTCATTCTCATTGAAGCAGCAATTGCCATCTTAATCGCCCTTCTATATGAAATTCTACTCTCAATTTGTCTTGCAATACTTGAACCTACTAATTGTGCTTCAAGCTCTGGTCTTTTAATTTCAATAATATTTAATTGAACTTCTTTTCCAGAAATTTTCTTTAACTCTTCCTTCAATTTATCAACTTCTTGACCTGCTTTTCCAATAATAATACCAGGTCTTGCAGTTGTAATTGTAAGGGTTACCAATTTTAATGTTCTCTCAATAATTACTCTAGAAACACTAGCCTTTGCTAAACGTGCAAAAATATATTTTCTTAATTTATGGTCTTCTGCTAATTTATCTCCATAGTCTTTTCCACCATACCAATTAGATTCCCATCCTCTAATTATACCTAATCTAATTCCTATTGGATTTGTTTTTTGTCCCATATTAACTATCTATTATTTTTGATCCTAATACTAAAGTTACATGATTAGAACGTTTTCTTATCCTATGTGCTCTTCCTTGTGGAGCAGGTCTAAGTCTTTTCAACATAGCTGCACTATCTACTCTTATTTCTTTTACAAATAAATTAGCTTGCTCAACATCTGCATCTTCGTTTTTAGCTTGCCAATTAGCAATAGCTGACATTAAAAGTTTTTCAAGTTTATTTGAAGCTTCTTTCTGACTAAATTTTAAAATTGTTAGTGCCATATCAACATTTTTACCTCTTACAGAATCAGCAACGATTCTCATTTTACGAGGAGATGTTGGGCAATTATTAAGTTTAGCAAAAGCTATATCTTTTTTTGCTTCCTTAATTTTCTCAGCACTTTGTCTTTTTCTTAATCCCATTGCAAATTAAATTATTTCTTTCCTTTATTTTTAGCACCTGCATGACCACGAAATGAGCGTGTTGGAGAAAACTCTCCTAGTTTATGACCAACCATGTTTTCAGTTATATAAACTGGAACAAACTGACGACCATTATGAACAGCTATAGTTTGTCCAACAAAATCTGGAATAATCATTGAAGCTCTTGACCATGTCTTAATGACAGCTTTCTTTTTAGAGTCCAAATTCTTTTGAACTTTTTTGATTAAACTGTAATGAACGTAAGGTCCTTTTTTTAGTGAACGTGCCATTTATTTACTTCTTTTTTCTTTCGATTATATATTTATTACTCGCTTTTTTCTTATCACGTGTTCTGAATCCTTTAGCAGGTATACCATTCTTAGATCTAGGATGTCCACCAGATGCACGACCTTCTCCACCACCCATTGGATGATCAACAGGGTTCATTGCTACTGGACGTGTTCTAGGTCTTCTTCCTAACCAACGCCTAGAACCTGCTTTACCATAAACAGTTAATTGATGATCCGAATTAGATACAGAACCAATTGTTGCATGACATACAGATAAAATCAATCTAGTTTCACCCGAGGGCAATTTAACAGTTACAAATTTTTTGTCCCTTGCCATTAACTGTGCAAAAGAGCCTGCACTTCTTGCAATTGCAGCTCCTTTACCAGGTTTCATTTCAATAGAAGATATTATTGTTCCTAAAGGAATATCAGATAAAGGCATACAATTACCAATATCTGGTGATTTTTTTGAACCAGAAACTACTTTTGAACCAACTTTTAAACCTTTTAAAGCAATGATGTAACGTTTCTCATTGTCTTTAAATTTAGTAAGAGCAATAAAAGCAGATCTATTAGGATCATACTCTATTGAAACTACTTCAGCAAAATCATCATGCCTATCTCTTTTAAAATCAATAATTCTATATCTCTTTTTATGTCCACCACCAATAAACTTCATAGTCATTTTACCTTGACTATTTCTTCCACCTGTTCGCTTCTTTGTAGAAAGCAAACTTTTTTCCGGCTTATCTGTTGTAATGGCATCAAAACCATTTACAACTCTTCCGCGTTGTCCAGGTGTGATAGGTTTTAGTGCTTTAACTGACATTGTTTATATTTTAAAGTTTATTATAAAAATCTATTGTATCCCCTTCTGAAATCTGTACTATAGCTTTTTTTGTAGTTACTGATTTTCCTCTTTGAATACCAGTTTTGGTATATCTAGTTCTTCTTTCCGCACCATATCTCATAGTTCTAACCTTATAAACAGAAACACCATATGTACTTTCTACAGCTTTTTTAATTTGAACTTTATTAGCATTAGTATTCACTAAAAAAGTAAATCTATTTTTAAGCTCACTATCAGCAGTAGCTTTTTCTGTTATAACTGGTTTAAGTAAAATATCCATATTAACTTAAATTTGATTCAATTTGTTCTAATGAGCTCTCTAAAAAAACTAAATGCTGAGCATTCATTATGCTGTAAGTACTTATTTCTGAGTTAGTTACAACTTGACTACGCTCCAAATTACGTGCCGACAAATATACATTTTTATTAATCCCACCCAAGACAAACAGAGATTTTTTACCCTGAAGGCCTAAGGCATTAATAATATCTGAAAATGATTTGGTCTTAGGAGATTCAAAATCAAAATCTTCAATAACAGAAACTGCCTTAGCTTTTAACTTTAAACTAAGAGCCGATCTTCTTGCTAAGCGCTTAACGTTTTTGTTAAGTTTTTGAGAATATGATCTTACTCTAGGACCAAATATATTACCACCTCCTCTAAAAATAGGATTTTTAATACTACCAGCTCTTGCAGTACCAGTACCCTTTTGTTTTTTTATTTTTCTTGTACTTCCAGTTATTTCAGCTCTTTCTTTAGTTTTATTAGTTCCCTGACGATTATTAGCTAAAAATCTTTTTACATCAAGATAAATAGAATGATCATTAGGAGTAACTTCAAAAATAGATTTAGAAAGTTCTACTGATCTTCCTGTATCCTTACCTTTTATATTTAAAACAGATACTTTCATTATTTTCTAATTATTACATATGAGTTTTTATGTCCTGGAACACAACCTTTTAAAACAAGGATATTTTTCTCAGCAACAACTTTTATAACCTTAAGGTTCAGAACTGTAATTGTTTCATTACCCATTCTTCCTGCCATTTTCATTCCTTTAAATACTCTTGCAGGATATGAAGCAGCTCCAATTGAACCAGGAGCTCTTAAACGGTTATGTTGACCATGAGTAGCTTGTCCAACACCAGCAAAACCGTGTCTTTTCACTACACCTTGAAACCCTTTTCCTTTAGAAGTCCCAGAAACATCAACAAATTCTCCTTCATTAAAATGTTCAACTGTAATTGAATCACCAAGATTCAACTCTTGATTGAAATTTTTAAATTCAACTACTTTATGCTTACTAGAAGTCTTCGATTTTTTAAAATGTCCAGCTTCAGCATTATTAGTGTGTTTATCATTTTTATCATTAAAACCTAATTGAATGGCATCATAACCATCAACCTCATCAGTTTTAATCTGAGTAACAACACAAGGACCAGCTTCAATGACTGTACATGGCAAATTCTTGCCATTTTCATCATATATGCTTGTCATACCTATTTTTTTTCCGATCAACCCAGACATTATTTTCTATTTTTAAATTAGTTATACCTTAATCTCAACTTCAACACCACTAGGTAATTCAAGTTTCATTAAAGCATCAATTGTTTTTGATGAAGAACTGTATATATCCAATAATCTTTTATATGAAGAAAGCTGGAATTGTTCTCTTGATTTTTTATTTACGTGAGGAGATCTTAACACAGTAAATATTTTTTTATGTGTTGGTAAAGGAATAGGTCCCGTTACTATCGCCCCAGTTGTTTTGACAGTCTTAACTATTTTATCAGCAGACTTATCGACCAAATTGAAGTCGTATGATTTTAATTTTATTCTAATTTTTTGACTCATTGTATTGGTTTTATTCTTTTATTACTCCGTTAATTGATGCTATCACTTCTGCTGAAACACTCTGAGGTGTTGCAGCATAATGATCAAACTCCATAGTTGAAGTCGCTCTACCAGAACTCAAAGTTCTTAGTGAAGTTACATATCCAAACATTTCAGATAAAGGAACTTCGCCCTTAACTACTTTAGAACCAGCTCTATCATCCATATTATTTACTTGTCCACGTCTTCTATTAAGATCACCTACAATGTCACCCATATTTTCTTCAGGAGTTAGAACTTCTAACTTCATGATTGGCTCCATTATAACGGACTTAGCAAATTTTGCAGCATTCTTATATCCAAGCTTAGCAGCAAGTTCAAATGAAAGAGAATCTGAATCAACAGCATGGAAAGATCCATCTTTTAATGTAATTTTCATTGCATCCATTTCAAAACCTGCTAAAGGCCCATTTTTCATAGCCTCTTTAAATCCTTTTTCAACTGAAGGAATAAATTCTCTAGGAATATTACCACCTTTAATTTTATTAATAAATTCTAAACCTGGTTTTCCTTCTTCAGCAGGCTCCATAGTAAAAGAAATATCAGCAAATTTACCTCTACCACCTGATTGTTTTTTATATATCTCACGATGGTCAGCCGATGCAGTAATTGCCTCTTTATACTCAACTTGTGGTTGACCTTGATTTACTTCAACTTTAAATTCTCTTCTTAATCTATCAACAAGAATATCCAAATGAAGTTCACCCATTCCAGAAATAATTGTTTGACCTGAAGCTTCATCAGTTTTTACTTGAAAAGTAGGATCTTCTTCAGCTAATTTACCAAGAGCCATTCCTAATTTATCTACATCCACTTTAGTTTTAGGCTCAACTGCAATACCTATCACAGGATCAGGAAAATTCATGCTCTCTAAAATTATAGGATGTTTCAACGAAGTCAATGTGTCTCCTGTCTTAATATCTTTAAATCCAACAGCAGCACCAATATCACCTGCCTCAATAAAAGGAATAGAATTTTGTTTATCAGCATGCATTTGAAATATTCTAGATATTCTTTCTTTATTTCCAGATCTATTGTTTAAAATATATGAACCTGCATCTAATCTACCAGAATAAACTCTAAAAAAAGCAAGTCTTCCAACAAACGGATCAGTCGCAATTTTAAAAGCTAAAGCTGAAAAAGGTTCAGAAACAGATGGTTTCCTAGATATTTCTAAATCTGTTTTAGGATCAGTACCGATAATCGCCTCCTTATCTAAAGGAGAAGGTAAATATCTACAAACAGCATCTAAAAGAAATTGAACTCCTTTATTTTTAAAAGCTGAACCACAAATCATAGGAATAATACTCATGTCTTGAGTAGCTTTTCTTAATGCTTCATGAACTTCTTCTTCTGAAATAGAATCAGGATCATCAAAAAACTTTTCAAGTAGGGCGTCATCGTATTCTGCAACAGCTTCAATTAAATTAGCTCTATACTCATGAACTTCATCTTTCATTTCTTCTGGAATATCAACAATATCAAATGTTTCACCCATTTTTTCTTCATGCCAAACTATTGCCTGATTTTTAACTAAATCAACAATTCCTTTAAAATTTTCTTCTTCACCTATTGGTAAGACTACTGGAACTGCATTAGATTTTAACATTGTTTTAATCTGATTGCAAACATTTAAAAAGTTTGAACCTTGTCTGTCCATTTTATTTACAAAGCCCATTCGAGGAACTTTATAATTGTCTGCTAATCTCCAGTTAGTTTCAGATTGAGGCTCAACACCATCAACTGCACTAAATAAGAAAACTAATCCATCCAAAACTCTCAAAGACCTATTAACTTCAACAGTGAAATCAACGTGACCTGGAGTATCTATAATATTAAAATGATAAGGTTTAGTATCAGGGTTTTTTTCTCCTTGATTAGTTGGAAAATTCCAAGTACAAGTAGTTGCTGCAGAAGTAATTGTAATACCTCTCTCTTGTTCTTGCTCCATCCAATCCATAGTAGCTGCACCATCATGAACCTCACCAATTTTATGACTAACTCCAGTATAGAATAATATACGTTCTGTAGTGGTTGTTTTACCTGCATCAATGTGAGCAGCAATACCAATATTACGAGTGTATTTTAAATCTCTTGCCATTTTATATTAAAATCTAAAGTGTGAAAATGCTTTATTGGCTTCAGCCATTTTATGAATATCTGCTCTTTTTTTAACGGCAGCGCCTTCTTCCTTTTCAGCAGCTAAAATTTCTGAAGCTAACTTTAATGCCATTGACTTCTCATTACGCTTTCTTGCATAAGAAATTAACCATTTCATAGCCATGGAAATTTTTCTATCTGGTCTGATTGGCATTGGAATTTGGAAAGTTGCTCCCCCTACACGTCTACTTCTAACTTCAACATGAGGCATTACATTTGATAAACCATCTTTCCAAACTTGAAGGGCAGTCTTTTCGTCATTTTGCTTTTTTTCTTCGATGATGTCAATTGCATCATAAAAAAGCTTAAATGCTGTGGATTTTTTACCATTCCACATAAGGTTATTGACAAATCTTGTGACTAATTGATCGTTAAACCTTGAATCAGGAAGTAACGGTCTTTTCTTTGCCTTACTTTTTCTCATTTATTTCAGTTTTAGAGAGGTTCAAATTGAAATTTGAACGTCATCAATTAATATTTATTTTTTAGGACGCTTTGCGCCGTACTTTGATCTTCTTTGTGACCTTTCTTCAACACCTGCAGTATCTAGGGCTCCTCTAACAATATGATATCTTACACCTGGAAGGTCTTTTACTCTTCCTCCTCTTACTAATACAATAGAGTGCTCTTGAAGGTTATGTCCTTCTCCAGGAATATAGGCGTTAATCTCAGTTCCATTAGTCAATCTAACTCTTGCAACTTTTCTCATCGCAGAATTAGGTTTTTTAGGAGTAGTAGTATAAACTCTTGTACAAACTCCTCTTTTTTGAGGACATGAAACCAAGGCAGCAGATTTACTTTTCTTAGTAATCTTTGATCTTCCTTTTCGAACCAACTGTGATATTGTAGGCATAATCTATCTTAAATAATTGTTTTCCCCCCTATTTGGGCGTGCAAATGTAATTTATTTTTAGTATTAATCAAATGGAATTTTAAAAAATAATTGAAATTACTAAGAAACTATATAAATGAAGTGTATATATAAATGACAACAATAAAAATAATGAAGTATAAATATATATGACAACAATAAGAATTATAAGCAATTGGTTACTAAATAATTTAGAACTACTATAAAAAGCTTAAAATGCTAAGTATTTTAAATTATTAGTTTATAAAACACTTCTTAAAAAATTGTTGAATTTTATTTTAACAGAGTGTGGGTGTTAAAAAATTTAATTAATAATTCCTTAATTACCCATACTACTGGCTATAAATTATTATGAATAGGATAATTTTAGGTAAAAAAAATATTAATACCTTAAAATATTCTTGTATATGAGGAGAATTGACTAATAAATGTTAAAAAATTAAATAAATTTTGTTTTATTAACTTATTATTAACACTTTTACAGATTCAAATACTAATTTAAAACTAATATGAAAACAAATTTATTTAAGTTTTTAACATTATCTTTTATGGTAATGTTTCAATGGGGGTTTGCACAAAAAAGTGTTAGCGGAACTGTTTCCGACAACGCTGGTGTACCACTTCCGGGTGCTACAGTTCAAGTAGTAGGCACAAATACTGGTGTTACTACTGATTTTGATGGAGTTTACTCAATTATGGCTTCTGAGGGAGATGTCCTTTCTTTTAGCTATACTGGATTTACTGCTCAAACTGTAACTGTTGGAGCATCCTCAACAATTGACGTTTCACTTACTTCTGACACTGCACTGGAAGAAGTGGTTGTAACTGCACTTGGTATTACCAGAGAGGCAAAATCTCTTGGATATGCTCAACAAGCAGTTAGCGGTGAGGCTTTAACTAAAACAAAAGAAACTGACTTTAGAACTGCTCTAGCAGGTAAAGTAGCTGGTGTTCAGGTTATTTCTGGAACTAGTTCTACTTTTGAGCCAAGTTCAATTCGTTTAAGAGGTGAATCAGACATCTTATATGTTGTTGACGGTATTAAAGTTGCAAGTACAGATATTAACACTGACAACATTGATAACATCTCAGTACTTAAAGGTGCTGCTGCAACTGCTCTTTATGGATCAGAAGCAAAAAGTGGTGTAATTTTAATCACTTCTAAGAAAGCGAAAGCTGGAGATTCTTATATTACAGTTGACCACAATACTGTTGTTAGTAATATAAGTAGACTTCACCCATACCAAAATGAGTATGGTGGTGGTTACTCTGCAAATTGGTCTCAATTTGTATACAATCCTGCAACTGACCCTGCTTCATGGGCAGCATTTAATGGACAAAATATTCCTTACTATGCAGCTGATGAATCTTGGGGACCAAAATTAGACGGTACTCAAGCAAGACACTGGGATTCTTGGATTCCTGGTCACCCAGATTTTGGAAAAACCAGACCTTGGTCTCCAAATCCAAACAATGTTAAAAATTTCTTTGAAACTGGTATAAGTTCAAGTACTAGTTTATCATTTGCTAAGGGAGGTGAAGATTTTAGCTTTAGAGCTACAGGACGTGCTACAAATAGTACTTTACCTATTCCAAATGCTGGAAGAGATGTTTATGATTTAAATATCAATGCTTCTTTAAATGCAACTGATAAATTAACTGTATATGCATCTTTAAATGCAAAAATTCAAAATACAGATAACTATGTTTCAAGTGGATACGGAAGTCTACAATCTAACTTTAGCCAATGGTGGCAAAGACAATTAGATATGGACAGGCTAAGAGATAACTATCACTATAACGGTGTATTTTACACTTGGAATAGAAGATCAGCTAGAAATGCTCGTCCACAGTATTGGGATGCTCCTCACTATGAGCAGTATCAAAATACTAACAATAACAAAAACTCAACTTACTCTGGTAACTTTGGTATAAACTACGATATTATGGAAGGACTTTCTGCTAATTTCGAAGTTAAAAGAAGAGCTTATACCCGAACGAGTTGGGGAAGAGGTTTTATAGGGCAAAACACATTATCTACTCAAGCGAGTTATAATGAAGGTTCTTATTCTTCAGAGAATAATGAATTTGCTGCAAGACTTAACTATGAAAAGAAAATTACATCTGATTTCGATGTAAGTGCAATTTTAGGTTATGGTGCTGGTCAAAACAAATCAATTTCAACTTCTGCTAGTACATCTGGTGGTCTTGCGATTCCTGACTTTTATACTATTGCAAACTCAGTTGATAAGCCTAATTATAGTACTGGAAGATATAACAGAAGTAGAATTTCTGCTTACGGTCTATTATCTTTAGGTTATGCTAGTATGTTATACGTAGATGGTTCTTATCGTTTAGACTGGAGTTCAACTGCAGCTGCCGATGCTAATAGAATTGAAACATTCAGTTTATCAAGTAGTTTCTTATTTAACAACTTACTTAATATAGATGGTATTTCTTTTGGTAAATTAAGAGCAGGTTACTCTGAAGCTCCTATTTTCCCTGGAACTTACGCAACAAGTCCTACTTATTCATCAGGTACTGCTTACGGATCTTTAGCATCATTAGCTGTACCAAACACTCTTGCTAATCCAAATTTAACTGGGGGTATGAGAACAGAACTTGAATACGGTATTGAATTGAAATTTTTAAAAAACAGATTAGGTATTGATATGACATATTTTGACAGAGAAGATTCTAATTTGCCTGTATCAATTTCTGCTGCTGGTAGTACAGGATATTCTGGATTAAGTGTAAATTCAAAAATCACTTCTTCTGCTGGTGTTGAAGTAATGCTTACAGGTACACCAATACTAACTGATGATCTTAGATGGGATGTTTCTTTAAACTTCGCAACTATGAAGAAAACCGTTGACTTTATCTACGAAGGAATTGAAAGAAATATTCTAGACTCATGGTTATCATGGTCTAGTATGGATCTTCAGGAAATCGTTGGTGAAGAGTGGGGTATGTTATATGGAAGAAAAAGACAACAAGATGCTAATGGAAATTGGATATACTATAATAGTGGAAACCACAGATATGATAACAACCAATTACTTGGAAATATCATGCCTAATTACACTGGAGGTGTTAACTCAAATTTAGTGTACAAAAATTGGGACGTAGCAGTAAATATTGACTTCCAAGATGGAGGTTTATACCACTCTGTTACAGATATGTTCTCAATGGCTGCTGGTCTTCATGAGTATGTAGCAGGTTTAAATGATAAAGGAAATCCAAAAAGAGATGCTGTATCAGCTGGTGGTGGTATTCACCAAGTTGGTGTTAAAGCTGACGGTAGTGTATACGATGCTTATAGAGCACCAGATTCATGGGCTTGGGGTAACTGGACAAGAGATGATCTATGGTTAGTAGACGCTTCTTTTGTTAAGTTAAGACAAGTAAGACTTGGATACACATTCGACGCTGATCAAGTTGCTAAGACTCCATTTAGTTCTATTAGTTTAGCTGTAATTGGAACAAACCTAGCTATCTTATCTGAATCTACGGATTGGGGTGACTATAGAGGAAAGAAAACTCCTGGTTTAGACCCTTCTGAGCTTGGTGGAAACTGGTCAGGCAATTATTTCGCTAGTGAAGGTGGACAATTACCATCTGCTAGATCATTTGGTCTTAACTTAAGTCTTAAATTTTAATTAGTAATCATATAAACAATGAAAACACAAATTCAAAAAATAATCGGATTATTAACAATAAGTAGCTTATTGTTTGTATCCTGCGAAACTGTAGATTTTGGAGATGAAAATCTTAATCCTAATCGAGTTTCTAAAGCAAATACTGGAGCTCTAATTACTGGAGCTATGAGAAGTATTCCAGGTCTTGTAAGTAATGTTAATCCTTTATTGTTAATTCAGCACGTGTCTGAAATTACATACAATGATAGTTCATGTTACGAAACCATACAATGGAATTTCGATGGTTATTATACTGGTCCACTTATGGATCTACAAACTGTCATTAATTTAAATACTGAAGATCCTGCATCTTACACAAGTTCAGGTTCAGCTGGTATGCAAATGGGTGTTGCTCACCTTTTACAAGTTTACTACTTTCAGAAAATGACTGACAGATGGGGAGCAATCCCTTACTCTGAATCTCTTAAGGGTGTAGATAACCTAAAACCTAAATTTGATGATCAAAAAGATATTTATATGGGTCTGTTTGGCCAAATAGATACTGCTTTAGGATTATTAGATGGTGGTGGATTAAATGGAGACTATATGTTTGGTGGTAGTGCAACGTCTTGGAAAAAGTTTGGTAATACTATGAAAATGGTAATGGCCTTAAGAATTTCTGATGCCGATGCTTCAACTGCTCGATCTAAATTTATAGAAGCTCACAACGGAGGAGTAATTGGTGCTGGTGGTGATATTCACTATCCATATACTGCTGCTGACGCTAACGATGCTCCATGGCAAGATAGATTCCAAAGTAGAGATGACTTTGCTTCTAGTGATACTATGGTAGAGCATTTAATTGCTTCTAGTGATCCAAGACTACATGTGTACGCTGTACCAGTAGAACAAGCTGGTGGAGTAGCTGGTGGTGCTGCTAAAGTAGTAGTTAACTATACAACTGTTGATGGAAAAGTATACGGAGGAATGCCTTATGGTGTTTTAACTCCAGGTATTTTACAATCATGGGTGTCTTACCTTCCTGATTCCGTTATACGTGTAAGTGCTGCAAGGCAAGGTGGTATGTTGTTTTCTTACGCTCAAGTAGCTCTTTGTTATGCTGAAGCTGCACAAAAAGGATGGTCAGTTCCTGGAACTGCACAATCTTGGTATGAAGCTGGTATAGCTGCTTCTATGACACAATGGGGTGTAAGTGCTGCTGATTCTGCTACTTACATTGCTTCTGTTGGCGCTGCTTCTATACAAACTATTGCTACTGAAAAGTGGAAAGCTTTATATATGCAAGGTGAAGAAGCCTGGTCAGAATGGAGAAGACTAGATTATCCTGTGTTAGTTCGTGCTACAGATTGGTTAACAGGTACAGGAATTCCTGTAAGACTTGGATATGGTGCTTATACAGCTAGTGCAAACAAAGCTAATCACGATGCTGCGGTTGCTAAAGTATCTGGTTACAGTCAAGACTCTAGAGTATGGTGGGATACTAAATAAAATTAGAATCTCAACTTATATTATATATAAAAAAGCATCCCTAGGGGTGCTTTTTTTATTTATATATTTGTATTAATAAATTCATAATGGCACAATTGTTGCGAAATTATTAACAAAATGAAAAAGCTAATTCTTATTATAACGATTTTAATTCCACAATTAACAATTTCACAAGGCTATGCTGATTATACAAAAGATTTTTTTATACATGGAAACGTCAATTTATACGACCTTAAAAGTTATGATACTACAGTAAAAGGAAGCCCTTATTTAGAAAATGACTATAAATCAGGTAAGATAATTTTTGAAAACGGAAAACAATACGAAGCTCAGATTAGACTTAATGTCTCTGAGCAAAAATTTGAAATTAGAAAAAATAATACGAGTCAGGCAAGTGCTATTGATATAGATCAAAGTGTCACTGTAGAAATAAATGGCAAAAAATACGGATTGCATTCTTTTTCTTTTAATTCAGAATCTAATAACACCATTGGTGTTTTAGAAAATGTTATTGAATTAGAAAAGTATAGTTTATACTATTTTCCACGAAAAAAAATTGAAATGCCTAATCAACCAAATGTAATTGCTCCAACAACAGGTTATACAAAACCTCCAAGTCCAGAATGGGTAGATAGCAGTGTGTTTCTAATATTTCATAACAACCAAACTTATACAGTGCCTAAATCTCATAAGAAGATGAAAGACCTAAATCTTTTAGATGAAAAAATATACAAAAAATACAGAAAGGCAAATAAACTGAATCTTAAGGATAAAGGGAGTTTAAAGAATTTTGTAAAATACTTAAATTCCACTAATCCTTAAATGGAAAAAGAAACTACTCAGATTTATGGGATAAGGTCTGTTATAGAAGCTATTGAATCTGAGAAATCACTAAATAGGGTTTTTATACAAAGAGGACTTACAGGAGCTTCAGCATTTGAACTGATCAAAACTCTAAATAAAAAATCTGTTGAAATATCTTATGTTCCAGTAGAGAAATTAAACAGATTGACTCTTAAGAATCATCAAGGTGTAGTTGCTACTATTTCTCCTATTAAATTTTTATCAATAGATGATCTTAGTGAAATATTAGAAAAAAAGAAAGATTCTGCTTCCATCTTAATTTTAGACCAGATATCTGATGTAAGAAATTTCGGAGCAATTGTAAGAACAGCTGAATGTACTGCTGTAGATTGTATTATAATACAATCAAATGGTAGTGCTCCGGTGAATGGAGACACGATTAAAACATCTTCAGGAGCTGTATTCAATGTTCCTATATGTAAAGTTGGCCATATTAAAGATGCTCTTTTTCTTTTAAAACAATTTGAAGTTCCCATTTATGGCGCATCAGAAAAAGCTGAAAAAACTATCTACCAAACTAATTTCAAAAAATCTCAGGCAATTGTTATGGGGTCTGAAGGCAAGGGATTATCAACTTCAGTAATTAATCTATGTGATCAACTTATTAAAATTCCTCTGCTTGGAAAGATTGAATCATTAAATGTTTCTGTAGCTTGTGGAACAATTTTATATGAAATAGTTCGACAAAAAAATCACTAATTATAAAATAGAATTTAAAATCTTCAACTCTGTTATTATTTGGCAATGAGAATGAATAGGCTCGTGATTATTGTTAAAATGAATCGCTTTAAAACCTGCATCCAAAGCTCCTAAAATATCCGCTTCTAAATTATCTCCAATCATTAAACTTTCAGTTTCAATAGCTCCAGAAACATTTAAAGCGTATTTAAATATTTTAGAATTAGGTTTCTTTACTCCTACTGTTTCTGAGTCAATAATACAAGTAAAATATTTTTCAAGATTAGAGTTGCTTATTTTTTTCATTTGAACTTCAGTAAAACCGTTAGTAATGATATATAATTTGTATTTTTTTACTAAATAATCTAACACCAATAAAGTATCTTTTATTAAATAATTATTATCTGGTAAATGAGTCACATAATCCTCTGACATCTGATCAATAATAGATGATAAAACAGGGACATTAAGTTTTTCAAAGGCAGACTTTAATCGATTGTGTCTTAAGTATTGTTTAGATATTTTTTCGTCTCTATACAATTTCCATAAAGAAAAATTAATAGGCATGTATATTTCTAAAAATCTATCTAGACTAATTGGAATATTGTACTTCTCTAATAAAAACTTGAAGGTTAAAGAAGAATTTTTTTGAAAATCCCATAAAGTATGATCTAAATCAAAAAATATATGTTTAATCTTATCCATTAACCTTATAATGTATTAATTATTCACTTATTTTAATTTGACTGGTAATAAAATCTAAATCAAGTGAAGCATAATTTCCCGAGCTCATAATAAGTAAATTGGCATTCACATAAGACTGAGATAACAAAAAGTCACTCAATTGACCTGAATTTGAAAAAACAATTAATTTATTATCGTTAAAAGCTTTTTTTATCATTTTATCATCAATTTCACTCAAACCTTTATTTTTTATGGCTTTTGGATCATAAAATAAAACAGCAATATCTGCGCTTTTCAAACTATCCTTATACTCCACAATAAATTCCTTATTTAAACTACTAAAAGTATGCAATTCTAGTAAAGCGATGAGCTTTCTATTTTGATATTGATTTTTCAAAGCCTTAACAGTCGCGATGACCTTGCTAGGAGAATGAGCGAAGTCTTTAAAGACGTTTCTGTCCTTCATTACAAGAATTGACTCCAAACGCTTATCAGCGCCTTTAAATGAGCTAATAGAGTTGTTGAATTCTTCTTCTTGAACTCCCATTAACTGACAAATAAGTTTAGCACCTGATAAATTGCTTAAGTTATGATCTCCAAATATTTTTAATGGTAAATCTCCTTCATCAGTTCTAAGAAAAGAAATACCATTATCTATATAATAATCAGGCATTGTATATTCTAATTTTCTGATTGGTCTTTTACAATCAATAGAAATTTGATTGACTTGAGAGTCTAGCTTATTATAAACCAAAACACCACCTGAAACCATGGTCTCTAAAAAAAGCTCAAACTGTTTTAAATAAATTTCTTTAGTTGGAAAAACATTGATATGATCCCATGAAATTCCACTTAAAAGTGCAATATTAGGTTTGTAAAGATGAAATTTTGGTCTTCTGTCTATTGGGGAGGATAAATATTCATCTCCCTCCAATAATATAAAATCATTTTCATCAGTTAAATGAACCATAGTTTCAAATCCTTCTAACTGAGCTCCTACCATAAAATCAACCTCTCTCCCGTTTTGATTTAAAACATGTAAAACCATTGCAGTAATTGAGGTTTTTCCATGACTCCCTCCAATTACAACCCTAGTTTTATTTTTAGACATTTCATAAATAAACTCAGGATAAGACACTATTTTAAGATTTCTATTTTGTGATTCGATTAGTTCAGGGTTATCAACTTTAGCATGCATTCCAAGAATAACAAAATCTAAATCATCTGAAATTCTAGAAGCATCCCATCCAAAATCATCAGGTAATAAGCCATGCTTATTCAATCTAGATTTGGAAGGTTCAAAAATATGATCATCACTACCTGTAACATCGTACCCTTTTAAATGAAGAGCAATTGCTAAATTATGCATAGCACTTCCTCCGACTGCTATAAAATGAATTCTCATAGTTTTATTATACTAAAATCAATGTCTAATTTATTAATTAGATTCTCTATAAAAGATAAAATTTAATGAAATTATGGGTTTAAAAGTTTCCATAAGTTATCTTTTAGCTCTGTAAGTCCTTGGTTTGAAACCGATGATATGAAATCAAAAGGAACATTTTTTGTTTTTTTAGATATCTCTAAGCTGATTTTATCTTTTCTTTTTTGATCAATTAAGTCAGATTTAGAAACCACAACAATCCTGTCCTTATCTAATAATTCTGGATTATATTTTTTTAACTCATTGAGTAAAATATTATATTGATCAACTATTTTTTCGGATTCACTAGATACTAAAAAAAGTAAAATAGAGTTTCTTTCAATATGTCTTAAAAAATAATGACCTAATCCTTTTCCTTCTGATGCCCCTTCAATTATTCCTGGAATATCAGCAATGATAAATGATCTATAATCTCTATACTCAACTATCCCTAAATTTGGTTTAAGTGTAGTGAATTCGTAATTGCCTATTTTGGGTTTTGCCGATGTGATAGTTTTTAAAAGAGTAGATTTTCCTGCATTAGGAAAACCAACTAATCCAACATCTGCAAGAACTTTAAGCTCTAGGGTTATTTGCATCTCTTTTCCTGTAATTCCAGGTTGAGAATATCTTGGTGCCTGATTGGTAGAAGATCTAAAATTCCAATTCCCTAATCCGCCCATTCCACCTTCAAGGATTATTTTTTGTTCACCATCGTCTATAGTTTCATAAATCACCTTATTAGTTTCAGAATCTTTTATAACAGTTCCTAATGGAACTCTTATATAAACATCCTTTCCATCTAAACCAGAACTTCTACTTTTACTTCCATCTCCACCATGTTCACACTTAAAATGTTTTTGGAATTTAAAGTGATATAACGTCCACAATGATTTATCTGCAATAATAATAACATGACCTCCTCTACCTCCATCCCCTCCATCAGGGCCACCTTTAGTTATATATTTCTCCCTTCTAAAATGACATGAACCTCTGCCTCCATTTCCAGAAAAAATATTCACTTTAACAAAGTCTACAAAATTTCCTTCTGTCATTTTATAATTAAATCAATAACATTAAATAATCTCTGACTAATTTCATCAATTTCCCCATTACCTTCAACTTCAAAAAACTTATTTTGAGATTTATAATAATTAATAAGTGTAGATGTTTTTTTATTATACTCTTCAAACCTATTTTGAATCTTAGACCTGTCTTGATCATCGGCTCTTCCACTAGCTATCCCCCTGTTGATAAGTCGATCTATTAAAATATTTTCATCTACTTCTAGTGCAATAATCATTGATATGCTCAAATTTTTACTATTTAAAAATTCATCTAACATTTCAGCTTGAAGTGTAGTTCTAGGAAAACCATCAAAAATAAATCCCTTTGCATTGGGAGTCTTATTAACCTCTGCCTCTAACATTTGAATAGTAACGTTATCTGGAACTAAATCCCCTTTTTCCATATAAGATTTAGCAAGTAACCCAAGATCGGTTTGTTTGGATATATTATATCTAAACACATCGCCAGTAGAAATATGAATTAAATCATATTTCTTTTTAATAAATTCAGCTTGTGTTCCTTTCCCTGAACCAGGTTTTCCAAATAATATTAAGTTGATCATAATTAAGTAAAAATTTACAAAAAACAAATATACCCAAAATCAATATTTAAATTATTTTATAGTTAATTACATTTTAACGTATTTTTGCCAAAATAATTTATTATGAATTATTTCTCTTCAAATTTTACATTAGGGATACTTGGTGGTGGTCAACTTGGAAAAATGTTACTTCATGTAACTTCAAGATTAAATATTAAAACAAATATCTTAGATCCTAGTAATGATTCTCCTTGTAAAAACCTATGTAATGATTTTAGCCAGGGAAATCTTATGGATTTTGATTCAGTTTACAACTTTGGTAAATATTGTGACCTAGTTACCTATGAAATTGAGCATGTCAACATAGCAGCTTTAGAAAAGCTAGAATTAGAAGGAATTAAAGTGTTCCCTAGTTCTAATACACTTAAAATTATTCAAGATAAATCTAAACAAAAACAGTTTTTTGTAGACAATAAAATTCCTACAGCTCAATTCATCTATTTTAAATCTCTAGAAGATTTTAAAATATCCACTAAAAAGAATTCTATTAAATATCCCTTTGTCTGGAAAAAAACAAAATTTGGATATGATGGTTATGGAGTAAAAATAATTCATTCTCCAAGTGATCTTGATGAGCTACCAAATGATGAATTTATAATTGAAGAACTAATTCCTTTTAAAAAGGAGCTTGCAACTACAATTGCTCGAAATGAATCAGGACAAATTGAAATATTTCCAATAGTAGAAATGGATTTTAATAAAACCTCTAATCAAGTAGAGTATGTAATTTGTCCAGCTCAAATAAATAATGATTTAAAAGTTATTGCAAAAGATATCGCATTAAAAGTTTCAAAATCATTTAAGCATGTTGGATTACTAGCTGTAGAAATGTTCTTAACTAATGATAATTCGATTTTAGTCAATGAAGTAGCTCCTAGACCTCACAATAGTGCACACTATACTATTGAAGCATGCTCAAGTTCACAATTTGATCAGCATATAAACTCTATTTTAAATTTACCGTTAGGGTGTTCCAAATCTTTTATTTATGCAATAATGGCTAACTTAGTAGGTAGTGAGGGTTCAGTAGGTCAGGTTTGTTATGAAGGAATAGAAGAAGCTATGAAAATTGACAATGTTAAGATTCATTTGTATGGAAAACCCCAAACTAAACCTAACAGAAAAATGGGACATGCAACTATAATCGATACTGACTTAAATAAAGGAATTGAAAAAGCTAAAAAAGTAAAAAAATTGATTCAAATTAAAACAAAATAATTATGGCAAAAGTTGGAATTATTATGGGAAGTAAATCAGATCTTCCAGTTATGCAAGAAGCTATAGATGCATTAAATGAGTTTGGAATATCTAACGAAGTTGATATAGTATCAGCCCATAGAACTCCTGAAAAAATGATGGACTATGGTAAAAATGCACACCTTAGAGGAATTTCTGTAATCATTGCTGGTGCTGGTGGTGCCGCACACCTTCCTGGAATGATAGCTTCTTTAACTCCACTCCCAGTGGTAGGAGTTCCTATCAAATCTAGAAACTCAATAGACGGATGGGATTCCATTTTATCTATACTGCAAATGCCTGGAGGAGTGCCTGTAGCTACTGTAGCTTTAAACGGCGCAAAAAATGCAGGAATTTTAGCTGCTGAAATAATTGGATCTAGTGATCAGGTAGTTCAGAATAAAATAATAGAATATAAATCTACTTTAAAAGATAAAGTAATAAAGGATTCCTTAAAATAAATCCGCAGAATTCTAAATAGTTAAAACAACTATTAGCCAAAAGATTGGTATGGCTTCAACCCAAAAATTTGTAAAATATTGAGACTGACTTTCTTTTGTGTTATATACAAATAAAGCTGTAGTTATTGCTATAGTAATATCCGATATAATAAATTGATTTCTTGTTGAATCAAAACAAAAACTAATTAAGCAAAATATAATCAATAATGAAAAAGCTAAAATTTTTGTTTTTTTTATGCCAATTACTTGAGGAATTGTTTTAAGTTGAATAGAGTCATATTTCAAATCCCTAATTTCAAATGGTAAAGTATAAACAAAGACAAAAATAAATCTTTGAATAAAAAGCAAGATAGAATCCCATAGATCAAAAATTGCATTCTCAATAAAAGGCATTATCACAGTTGTGCCTGCCCAACAAAATGCTACAACAAATATTTTAATCTTACTGTAATTTCTGATATTTGACCTTTTAAAAGGAATTACATAAGTCAAACAAAGGATGAATAGTATAACTCCAAATAAAATAGTGTGAATTTTTAGAAATATAGTTGAAGCAAATAAAAAGAAACCCGCTACAAAACTTAATAATTGAATTATTTTTATTGGAGCATTTTTAGTAAAAAAATAATATGGTAAAGTTGAGGCATACTTTATAAAATTATATACCACTATTGTTGCGCAAAAAACACAGAGAAGCAAAGGGTAACTAAAATCTAAATCAAATCTTAAAGAAGTAATTATAATTAGAGCTAAAACACAAAATGATAAATGTATGCTCGATTTAATATAAAAATCAAAAATTGATATTATTTTATTCACAAAACAAAAGTATGAAAGTGTTAACAATAGCTTGTTTTTAAGTTAAAAACTTTCGTTTTATATTATTTAAAATGGTCAATAATTAACACATAATGATTATTTTTAATACCGTATTTTTTTTAACAAATGATAGATTTTTCAAAAAGACATATAGGAATTAACTCAGAAGAAAAAAAAGAAATGCTTGATTGCTTAAAAGTAAAGAGCATTGAACAATTAATTTCTGAAACCATTCCTTCAAATATTAGATTAAAAAAAGATATGGAACTTGATCCAGCTTTAAATGAATATGACTATTTAAATCATATTAAAAAACTTTCTAAAAAAAATAAAATTTTTAAATCCTATATAGGGTTAGGTTATAATGAAGCGATCATTCCTTCTGTAATCAAAAGAAATATATTAGAAAATCCAAGCTGGTATACAGCGTACACACCCTATCAAGCAGAAATTGCTCAAGGAAGAATGCAAGCCTTATTAAATTATCAAACTATAGTTTGTGAATTAACTGGAATGGAATTAGCAAATGCTTCTTTATTAGATGAAAGTACGGCTGCGGCTGAAGCCATGACCATGCTTTTTAGTCTGAGAAATAAAGATCAGAAAAATAATAATGCAAATAATTTTTTTGTTTCAAATGACACTCTTTCTCAAACTATTTCACTTATTAAAACTAGAGCCCAGCCATTAGGTATTAATGTAAATATTGGGAAAATTGATGATTTTAAATTCGATAAAGGATATTTTGGATGTTTGATGCAATATCCTGGGATTCATGGACAAGTTACTGATCTAGCTAAGTATTGTGAAAAAGCAAAGTTAAATGGATTGAAAATTGTAATTGCGGCAGATCTTCTTTCTTTATGCTTACTAAAAGAACCTTCTTGCTTTGGAGCAGATGTAGTAGTTGGAACCTCGCAAAGATTTGGAATTCCCCTTGGATATGGAGGTCCACACGCAGCTTTCTTTGCTACTAAAGAAAAATATAAAAGAGCAATCCCTGGGAGAATTATTGGGCTTTCAAAAGATGCAGATGAAAATCCTGCACTTAGAATGGCTTTACAAACTAGAGAACAACATATAAAAAGAGCAAGGGCAACTTCTAATATTTGTACTTCACAAGTATTACTTGCTGTAATGGCAAGTATGTATGGAGTTTTTCACGGCCCAAATGGGTTAAAAAATATAGCCCTAAAAATTCATAAATTAGCTCTATTATTAGAAAATTCTTTAGAAAAAATTGGAATTAAACAATTAAATCAAAATTACTTCGACACTTTACATTTAAAAGGTCCGTCAGAAAAAATTAGACCAATCGCAGAAAAAAATAAAATTAATTTTAATTATATAAATGAAAATCATTTCTCTATTTCATTAAATGAGACAACATCTATAGCTGATATTCAATTAATAATTGATGTTATTTCTAAAGCAACTAGTAAAGAAACTCATATAACCGAATCCTCTACTGATATATTAAAAATTTCTTTGCCCTTAAGAAGAGAGTCTTCATTTTTACAAACTAATATTTTTAATATTCATCATACTGAAACTAGTTTAATGAGATACATAAAAAATCTTGAAAGAAAAGATTTATCTCTAACTCACTCAATGATTTCACTTGGATCCTGTACAATGAAACTAAATGCCGCTTCAGAAATGATTCCAATTAGCTGGTCTAAATGGAACAATATTCATCCATATGCTCCAATAAATCAGGCTAAAGGATATCAGAAATTACTTACTAAATTAGAAAAACAGCTTAATGTAATAACTGGTTTTGCAGGTACATCTCTTCAGCCAAACTCGGGAGCTCAAGGCGAATATGCAGGACTAATGGTAATTAGGGCCTATCTAAAAAGCATAGATCAAGGTCATAGAAATATCTGTATAATACCTTCGTCAGCTCACGGAACAAATCCTGCATCTGCTGTAATGGCAGGTATGAAAGTTGTGGTAATTGGCACAGATAAACATGGCAATATTAATGTTGATGAATTAAAAGAAAAAGCAAAATTACATGAAGAAAATTTAGCTGCTTTAATGGTTACATATCCTTCTACACATGGTGTATTTGAATCATCAATTCAAGAAGTTTCAAAAACAATTCATAAATATGGAGGACAAGTATATATGGACGGAGCTAATATGAATGCTCAAGTTGGTTTAACAAATCCTTATATAATTGGATCGGATGTATGCCATTTAAACCTTCATAAAACTTTTGCTATTCCTCACGGAGGAGGAGGCCCTGGGGTTGGACCTATATGCGTGGCTAAACATTTAGTTCCTTTTTTGCCAAATAATCCAATTATTAATGTTAGTTCAAAGCAAAGTGTAGAATCCATTTCTGCAGCACCTTGGGGATCTGCTCTAGCATGTGTAATTTCATATGGATACATATGCATGTTAGGAACAAAAGGATTAAAATCCTCTACTGAATATGCTATTTTAAATGCGAACTATATTAAACATAGACTTGAAGATCATTACGATGTTTTATATAAGGGTGAAGGAGGAAGAGCAGCACATGAATTAATAATTGATTGTCGTCCATTTAAATTTAATGGAATTGATGTGATGGATATTGCAAAAAGGTTAATAGACTATGGTTTTCATGCACCAACAATCTCTTTTCCTGTTTCTGGCACAATGATGATTGAACCTACAGAAAGTGAAAATTTAGAAGAAATAAATAGGTTTTGTAATGCAATGATTTCTATAAGAAAAGAAATTGAGCAATGTACTTTAGAAGATAAAAATAATCTTCTTTGCAATGCTCCTCACACAATGAAAATGATTAGTTCTGAAAATTGGAATCATCCATACAGTAGAGAAAAAGCAGCTTTTCCAACTCCCTTTGTTTTAGAAAATAAATTTTGGCCATCTGTTAGAAGATTAGATGATGCTTATGGAGATAGAAATTTAGTCTGTACTTGTAACCCAATAAAAACATATAAGTAGGTTAATTATATTAATTTTTATAATTTTGAATATTAAACAGTTTAAGAATGTCTATATATATAACAGGAACTGGGTCTTATATTCCTGAAATAGTTAAAAAAAATCAAGAATTCCTGAATAGTAAATTTCTAAATTCTGATGGATCTGATTTCAAAGTCTCTAATGATATTATAATAAAAAAATTTAGTTCAATAACTGGAATTGAAGAACGTAGATATGCAAAAAATCATCATAACTCTTCAGATCTAGCTTTTTTTGCTGCTGAAAATGCGATTACTGATGCTAAAATAGATCAAGAAACAATTGATTATATTATTGTAGCTCATAATTTTGGAGATGTAAAATATGGAAGCAAACAATCTGATTCTCTTCCAAGTTTAGCTAGTAGAGTTAAATATAATCTAGGCATAAATAATTCAGACTGTGTGTGTTACGACTTGATATTTGGTTGCCCCGGTTGGATAGAAGGAGTTATTCAAGCTAATGCTTTTATAAAAGCTGGCATTGCTAAAAAATGTTTAGTTATTGGAGCTGAAACATTATCAAGAACTGTCGATATAAATGATAGAGATTCTATGATATATTCTGATGGAGCTGGCGCAACTATTATAGAAAAAATAGATGATAATTTAAATCAAGGTATTCTATCTCATAAATCTTGTACTTTTTCTAATGAAAACACTTTTGATTTGTTTTTGGGAGAATCATTTAACTCAAAAAACAAATCAAAAGATAAGTTCATAAAAATGTATGGACATAAAATTTATGAATTTGCCATTACTAAAGTCCCACAAGCTCTAAAAGAGTGTTTAGAAACAAGTGGAAAATCAATAAAAGATGTTAAAAAAATATTTTTACATCAAGCAAATGAAAAAATGGATGATGCTATGGTCGATAGATTTTATAAGCTATTTGATTTACCCAGACCAGAACATGTAATGCCAATGTCAATTAAAAAACTAGGTAACAGTTCTGTTGCTACTATTCCTACTCTTTTTGATTTAGTAAAAAATAATAAACTAGAAAATCACACTCTTAATAAGGGTGATATAGTTTTATTTGGGAGTGTTGGAGCAGGAATGAATGTTAATGCAATTGCCTATCAAATATAGTTTTCCATTAAATTAAATTTCATTTTATCTTTTTTATAATCAATATTCCTAACTTTGAATAATTAATATTGCTATGTTTTATTTAAGTGACATCGGAAAGTACTTTATAATGATAAGAATGTCATTCTTTAAACCTAGCAAGTGGAAAATACTACGAAAATTAATTTTTAAAGAAATAAATGATTTAATAATTGAATCCATTCCGATAGTTTCAATTTTATCTTTTTTTATTGGTGCTGTAATATCAATTCAAACTGCTCTAAATCTTAGCAGTCCGTTTTTATCAAAATCTTTAATAGGGTTCGCGACTAGACAATCAGTTATTCTTGAATTCGCTCCAACATTTATGTCAATTATAATGGCTGGTAAAGTAGGTTCCTTTATTACATCTAGTATAGGTACGATGAGAGTAACAGAGCAAATTGATGCTTTAGAAGTAATGGGAATAAATCCTCTTAACTATCTAGTGTTTCCTAAAATAATAGCTTTACTATTTTATCCTTTTGTTATTACCATTGCTATGTTTGTTGCAATTTTTGGTGGTTTTTTGGCTATGACCTTTGCAGGAGTTTCAGGCGAAGCTTTTATAACAGGAATCCAAATGGATTTTGAGCCTTATCACATAGTTTACGCATACATTAAAACATTTTTATTTGCTATAATATTAGCCACAGTACCTTCATTTCATGGATTTTATATGAAAGGAGGGGCGTTAGAAGTGGGCAAAGCAAGTACCTTATCTTTTGTTTGGACATCTATAATTATTATAGTTGTTAACTTTATTACAACACAATTATTATTAAGCTAATGATAGAAGTTAAAAACTTAATAAAGTCATTCGATGAAAATGAAATTGTAAAAAATGTATCTACAACTTTTGTAAAGGGAAAAACTAACTTAATAATTGGACAAAGTGGATCGGGAAAAACAGTGCTTTTAAAATGTTTACTAGGATTATACGCTCCTGATTCTGGAGAAATTATTTATGACGGTGTATCTAATAAAATGATGAATGACTCTAATAAAACATTATTAAGAAGAGAAATGGGTATGGTTTTTCAAGGAAGTGCACTCTTTGATTCAATGACAGTTTTAGAAAATGTCCAGTTTCCTTTAACTATGCTAACAGAAAAAGGTGATGATGAAATTAGACAAAGAGCAGAAATAGCTATTCAAAGAGTGGAATTAGAAAAAGATTACAAAAAATTACCTTCTGAACTTTCAGGAGGTATGCAAAAAAGAGTAGCAATAGCAAGAGCTATAGTTATGAATCCTAAATACTTGTTTTGTGATGAGCCTAACTCTGGGTTAGACCCTAAAACAGCTATTATAATAGACAAGTTAATTCAAGAAATTACTAAAGAATTCAACATAACCACAATTATCAATTCTCATGATATGAATTCGGTTATGGAAATTGGTGAAAAAATTCTTTTTTTAGTTAATGGTGAAAAAAATTGGGAAGGAACTAATAAGGAAATATTCAAAACAGATAATCAGTCTATTTCAGATTTTGTATACTCATCAGAGTTACTTAAAAAAGTAAAAAAATATTTATAATTATTATTCTCTTTTTAATTCGAACATTTGGTCTTGCAGTTTAAAACTTAACCATTTTAATAACTTTTCTTCTTGAATCAATATTTTTTCTAAAGGAATAGAGTCAAACCATTTAACTGAAAAAACAGCGATAGTATCACTAAGTGATATAAAAAAGTTATAATTAAATTCTTCAATCTCTTCGTAATTAAATTCTACATCTTTCAAAATAGATTGATAAAGAATATTATTATTCTCTATTTTTTCTAATCGACTTAATTTATTAGTTAATATTTCAATTTGCTTTGACTTGTTTATTAAATCTAAAGAATCCCTATACCTTAATTCACTTAAAAAACGTTTTTGTTCTTTAAAATCATTCTCAATCTCTTGTTGGTTAAAAACAATTTGAGTTAATGATAAATTAGGATACTTATTTAACTTAGCTCTAAGAAGACTTATAGTCTCATTTGAAATTGGTTCTAGTCCAAAAGTATTTAATACAATTTTAGATTTTTTATCAGACCATGGCCAAATAAAGCTTGATGATTTTTTATCTGAATCATAATTAATAATGGCTGTTTTTTCTAAATAATCTTTATTTTTTAATCCATCTAATTCAATTCTTAAAAATTCTTTAGCTGAATTATTAAATTTACTCTCATTGAGAACACCTGTAAATGTATAAAATGCTGGAATAAGCATTAAAATTGAAAAGAAAGTAACTAATCGAGCAATAGTAGTTCTTCTTTTAGAATTAGCATAATTAATCATTGGAAATCTAAGTAGCTTAACTACTAAATAAGTAGCCAAAACTATATAAAGGGTATTAATCATAAATAAGTACATCGCCCCTATTGAAAAAGAGAGATTTCCCGTAGCAAGACCAAAACCAACAGTACACAATGGAGGCATCAGTGCTGTAGCTACAGCTACTCCAAAAATTACTGAAGAAATTGTGCCTTTTTTAGTTCTTGCTATAATTAAAGCCAGACCACCAAAAAAAGCAATTAAAACATCTCTAATATCAGGTTTAGTTCTTGATAATAATTCAGAAGATTCTTCTCTTAAAGGAAAAAAAGCAAAAAACAGATAAGCCGTAACTACACTTAATGTAACCATTACGGTAAAATTGATTAAAGACTTTTTTAAAGTCTCCAAATCATTTATCGCAATTGACATGCCAAAACCTAAAATTGGTCCCATTAATGGAGAAATTAACATGGCTCCTATTACAACAGGAATAGAGTTTGCGTTTAAACCAACAGAAGCAACAAAAATAGAACAAATCAATATCCAAGCTGTAGAACCTTTAATTGAAATATCATCTTTTATAGAAATTAAAGTGGCTTCTTTATCTGTATCCTTTCTAAAATCTAAAACTTCCTTTAAAAAAGAAAATAATGAAAAAAACAATCCTTTGGCATTTTTAGAGATAGATTGATTCTTTAAATTTACATTTGACTCTTCATCAGAAAAATTAAATTTAGTTTCCATAAAAATTATTTTTATTTAAGACCAGTTAAATCTGATGAACTTCTAATTTTATCACCTAACCCATCTGTCATTTGAATATTATATTTTTTACAAATAGCTGACTCAGGAACTTCTCTTGCACTCCTATCTCCTCCATTAGCAAAAATATCTGGCTTAATAGCTTCAAGTGAAGCACAAACAGTCTTATCCATATCAATAGATAAAAACACTTCATCAACCATTTTAAGTGATTTTACTATTTGCACTCTATCATTTTCATCCATAAATGGTTTACCTTTTTTTAAAACACATTGGTAATTATTGTTAACTATAACTACAAGTTTATCTCCTAAGTCTTTAGATAATTTTAAGTATTCTAAATGTCCAACATGAATTGGATCAAAATATCCGCTTACTGCAACTGTTTTCATTTTTCAATTGGTTTAATTCTAGCAACAGGTGAAAACATATACTCCTTGCCTGATAATAATTCTTTACAAATATATCTTTTTCTCAATTTACGTTGTTTTAAAAAAACTTTATCGTTTCCATATTCAAATAAACAATCTTTAGAAAGATCATTTAAAAATATTTTATTATCATTAAAAGAATCATATTTCTTTAAGGCTACAACCAAATTAACATCAGAATCTGTTGAAGCAGAAGGGTTTTTAATATGAGCTGCTAGTATTGAGAGAATTTCATCTGGAAAAATTTGATTGTTTAAAAAAGGAAGTATCATCATCTTATAAGCATTCTTCCATTCAAAACCATGAGGATTAACTTTATGTTTGATGTTTTTGTAAACCTTAAAATGAGCTAATTCATGAATTAAGGTTATTAAAAATCTGTATTTATTATCTATGTGGTTTAATGTAATTTGATTAAATCCATTTTTTAATTTCCTAAAATCTCCATGTTTGGTTCTTCTAATATTAACTACTTTGATATAAAGACGATCCTCAGAAATTAAAGGCTTAATTAATTCATGTGATCCTTTAGGTATAAGTTCTAATAAATAAGATTCATTCATGGATTAGAAGTAGAAACTGGAATAATTTTTCCATTAAAAAACTTATTTCCTTCTAGAGAAAATTTATAAATATAATTTGCCATTTCTAATGAGCTTACTTGCGCTTGGTATCCTGGAAATGCTTCTTCTAACATTTCAGTCTGAACAGCTCCAAGAGCTAAACAATTAAAACTTGGGCCAGAATCTTTAAATTCTTCGCAAAGCATCTCAGTTAAAATATTTAATGCTCCTTTACTACTAGAATAGGCAGAAAGACCAGAAAATTTACTTGATCCTGCAATTCCTCCAATACTACTTATATTAATTACATGACTACTTTTACAAAAATATGGTATAAATTGTCTAACAAGTTCAGCTAAACCAAAGACATTGACTTTGTAAATTGATTCAAAATCATGAAATGAAGTTTGAGAAAATGGTTTATTAATTAGATTTCCCGCATTATTAATTAAAACATCTACCTGCTTAAGTTCTTTTGAAATCAATTTCACAACTTTTGAAATTGATTTTTCTGAAGAAATATCTAAATAATAAGGTACGACATTTGGAAGTTTTAAATTGGAAATTATTGAAATATTTCTAGACAATGCAAATACTTTAAAACCCTTATCGCTGAATAACTTGGTTAATTCAAATCCTATTCCTCTACTTGATCCAGTAATAACTACATTTTTCATAAAGGATATTTAAGTTATTTTTAAACCAACATAGTTACTGGGTTTTCGATATAACCCTTAAGAGTTTCTAAAAATAATGAAGCGGTAACCCCATCAACGGCTCTATGATCACAAGCTAGAGTTAACTTCATCATATTACCAATTTGTATTTTATCATCTTTTACAATCGGTTTTTGAATAATACTTCCAACAGATAATATTGCTGAATTTGGCTGATTAATTATTGAAGTAAATTCTTGAATTCCAAACATACCTAAATTAGAGACAGTAAAAGTACTGCCTTGCATCTGATCAAGAGTTAATTTTTTATCTCTTGCTTTTCCAGCATATTCTTTGACAAGAACTCCGATTTCAGGAAGAGATTTCTCATCTGCGAAACGAATAACTGGAACTATTAATCCATCAGAAACTCCAACAGCCACTCCAATATGAACATGATGATTCAATCTTATTCTATCTTCAAACCATTGAGAATTAACTTTAGGATGTTGTTTTAAGGCAATAGCACAAGCCTTAACCACAATATCATTAAATGATATTTTAGTATCAGGCATAGTATTGTATTGTTTTCTAAAAGCAATCGCATTATCCATATCAAATTCAACACTTAAATAATAATGAGGAGCTGAAAACTTAGATTCTTTTAATCTTCTTGCAATAGCTTTTCTCATTTGAGAATTTTCAATCTCTTCAAAATTTTCACTTCCAATGGTAATGTTTTGAATTTCTTTAGATGATGAATCTAATTTAGATGGAACAAAATTTTCAACATCTTCTTTAACTATTCTACCATTATCTCCAGAGCCTTTTAATGAATTTAAGTCAATATTTTTTTCTTTAGCTATTTTTTTTGCTAAGGGAGAAGCTAAAACTCTATCAGAATGTGATATAGTTGCTGAATCTTCTGTTTTTGATTCAAGAACTTCCTGCTTATTTTCTAAATTTATTTCTTTTTCAAAATTGTTTTCTACCTTTTTTATTTCACCTCCTTCATGTTTTTTAATTTCTGATTGAAAATCAGCACCTTCATCTCCTATTATTGCAAGTAAACTGTCAACTACAGCAGTTTCTCCTTGCTTAATACCAATATAAAGTAAGGTTCCCTCTTGAAATGATTCAAATTCCATAGTAGCTTTATCAGTTTCGATTTCGGCTAAAATGTCTCCCTCTTTTATTTTATCTCCAATACTAACTAACCATGAAGAAACAGTTCCTTCTTCCATAGTATCACTTAATCTAGGCATAGTTACTACCTTATAATTAAGATTAACATTATCATTAATAATTTCAGGAGTTTCTTCTGAATTTTCCGTTTGTTCTATTTGATCAACTAAGTCCAATTGACTACTATTAGGTTTTTCTGTTAGAACTAATGAAGAAATATCTTCATCTTTTTCGCCAATTATAGCTAACAAAGTATCTACAGCTGCTGTTTCTCCTTCTTTTATTCCAATATACAAAAGTGTTCCCTCGTAAAAAGATTCAAACTCCATTGTTGCTTTATCTGTTTCAATTTCAGCTAAAATATCACCTTCTTTTACTTGATCACCAATATTAATAAGCCACTTAGCAACCACTCCTTCTTCCATGGTGTCACTTAATCTAGGCATGTTTATTATTTGGGCCATTATTTTAATTTATGAGAAATAAAGTTATAATCTTCTTGTTCGTAGACTGCATCATACATCACACTTTTATTTGGGTATGGAGAATCTTCAGCAAATTTTTCACATTCTAAAACTTTAGATTTTATAGATTGATCAATTACTGAAATTTCTTCTTCAGAAGCAAATTCATTTTCTAAGATCATTTTTTTAACTTGAGTTATCGGGTCTATTTTGCGATATTCTTTAACTTCATCTTTAGTTCTATATTGTTGAGCATCTGACATAGAGTGCCCTCTATATCTATATGTCTTCATTTCTAAAAAACTTGGGCCTTCCCCACTTCTAGCTCTAGAAACGGCTTCATCTAAGGCCTCGGCTACCTTGATAGGGTTCATTCCATCTACAGGACCACAAGGCATCTCGTGTCCCAATCCCAATTTCCATATATCTGTATGACTAGATGTTCTTTCTACAGATGTTCCCATTGCATAACCATTATTTTCAACAATAAATACTACTGGTAATTTCCATAGCATCGCTAGATTTAAAGTTTCATGAAGAGATCCTTGACGAACAGCACCATCACCCATACAACAAAGAGTAACAGCCCCCCTATTAAAATATTTATCTCCAAACGCCATTCCAGCTCCTAAAGGAATTTGCCCTCCAACTATTCCGTGGCCTCCATGAAATCTATGTTCTTTTGAAAAAATATGCATAGACCCTCCTAAACCCATTGATGTTCCTGTAGATTTACCGTATAATTCCGCCATAACTCTTTTAGGATCAACTCCCATTCCAATAGGCATTACATGATTTCGATAAGCTGTTATCATTCTATCTTTGTCAAGATCCATTACATGAAGTGCCCCTGCTAATATTGCCTCTTGACCATTATATAAATGAAGAAATCCTCTTACTTTTTGTTGAAGATATACCGAAGCTAATTTATCTTCGAATTTTCTCCAAAATAGCATATTCTCATACCATTTTAAATAAGTTTCTTTGGTAATCTCTTTCATTAGTATAAAAAATAAGTTTTAAAATAACTTGACATATATTTCATATATATATGATTGCAAAGTTAACACATCTAAACAATTCTTTAAAGATATAATGAAAATAATATGATTAATAAAAATTATATGTAAAAGAAAACCTAAGTGTATTTTCTAAAGGACTAATAACACTGGAAGTTGATAATAGGTACGAAAGATCTAGGTTAATTTCATTAAATTTGAATCCCGTTCCAAATGTCAAAAATTTTCTTGCCCCTTTATTTTCATGCTCATTAAAATAACCAGCTCTTATTGCAAAAGAATCATTATATAAGTACTCTATTCCAAAAGCTAAAGTTATTTCTTTTAATTCTTCACTAAATCCATCTGGAGCATCTCCAAAAGATTTAAATACACCAGATAAAAAACCAACATCTGCTTGATTATAACCAATTATTTGATCATTTGAATTATATATGGGAATACTTGGAGAAGGAACTAACAATTTATTCAATTCTAAGTTAAGTGAAAACTTATTTGAAGAATCCAAAATAAAATCAAAAGCAATTCCAAATTTTAAATTAGTAGGAATAAAATTTTTCTTACCAAGTTCTTCATATTTCATTCTTGGACCTAAATTTGATAAATTAAACCCGGCTCTCAAAATCCCATTAAAATTTTTAAATGCTTGTTCATCAGATTGATAAAAACCTGATATATCTACAGCAAAAGAACTGGCAGAATCAGAATCAGAATCTACAGATTGAAGTTTTACATCTGACATTAAAAACCTGCCTGTAACAGCCATGGCGAAATAATCACTAAGCTTTAATGAATAAGAAGCATCTAAAGTAAATTCATTTGGGTTCTCAAGAATAGGGATATCTTGAGGGTTTTGTATTATATCTATATCTCCTAAACTAAAATATTTAAAACTAGTAGACCAAGAACTTCTTTCATTAATTACTTTATAATAATTGATATTAGCCAAAAATACATCACTAACTAACTTGCTTAAATATGGTGTATAACTAATACCTACACCTGAAAGATTATCTGAAAAAACATATTTTGAAGGATTCCAATGTTGAGAAAATGCATCTGGTGTGGTTGCTACCCCTTGTTCACCCAGTCCAGAAGCTCTTGCATCGGCTGAAATCATTAGAAAAGGAACAGCTGTAGTTATAACCCTTCTGTCTTGAGAGAAGTTTAATTTTACTATTAACAAAAAAACGAAAATTAAAAAAAATTTTTTGCTCATAATTTTAAAACGTTAAATATATAGAATTATTATTTTGCGATGATTTATTTAAATTAATTATTTTTAAACTATTTACTATCTTGCAAGTCAAAATAAGAAAGTAAAAAAAAATTTACATGAATAATCAAGCCTTATTTAAGACGTTTTCTTTACTTATAACTATTCTTCTATTCATTGGATGTAATAGAAACAATAGCTCTATTAAAAGTGGTAAAAACATTTCACAAGCTACTGGCTGGAAAATTAATTCTAAAGATGGTGGATTTAAATACAACAATAAGTTTAAAGGACAACCAACTGGTCCAGGTTTGATATTTGTTGAAGGAGGAACTTTTACTAAAGGAAATGTTAAAGATAATGTTATGCATGATTGGAATAATACTCCTAATCAACAATATGTAAGATCCTTTTTTATTGACGAAACAGAAGTTACTAATGTGATGTATGTTGAATACTTATACTGGATGAGAACCGTTTTTGCTGAAAGCTTTCCGGAAATTTACAAAGTTTCTCTACCTGATACTCTTGTATGGAGAAACCCATTAGGTTTCAATGAAGACATGGTTAACAACTACCTAAGACACCCTGCCTTCCAAAACCATCCTGTTGTTGGAGTTACATGGAAACAAGCAACTAATTTTGCTAAATGGAGAACTAATAGGGTAAATGAGCAGATTCTAATCTCTAAAGGGTATATTAGACCAGGGTCTGTAATTCCAGACAGTTTAAGTAATGGCTATTCATTTGATACCAAAGCTTACTTTCTAGACCCTACTCAGTCTTATGGAGGAAGAATGAATGAAATTGCTGGTGATAAACAAAAAGAAATTAATGAGGATGGTGAAGAAAAAATTAATTATGCAACAAGAGAGAGTGGTGTTCTATTGCCAGAATATAGGTTGCCAACTGAAACAGAATGGGAATATGCAGCACTTGCTTTAAGCGAAATAAGAGATGGCAATGTATATAGAGGAAAGAAAAAGTTTCCATGGGATGGCGAATACACTAGATCAGGGAAAAAGAAAAGTTTAGGAGATCAACTAGCTAATTTTAAACTTGCTGATGGAGATTATGGGGGAATTGCAGGTTGGTCTGAAACTGGCTCTGGAATAACAAGTGCTGTTAGGTCTTATCCTCCTAATGATTTTGGTTTGTATGGAATGGCCGGTAATGTTGCTGAGTGGGTTGCTGATGTTTATAGACCAATAATTGATGCAGATGCTAATGATTTTAATTACTACAGAGGGAACGTGTATTTTGCACCATCTATTGACGAAAATGGAAAAGTATTAACTGTAGATCCAGAAAGTGCCACATTTGACAACCTGCCTGGTTCTTTAAAACAAGAAGTTGAAAATGAAGATTCAATTGATAGAGTTAATTACTCCACTGGTGATAATAGAGATTATAATGATGGGGATAGAAATTCAGTTAGAAATTTCAGTTTAGATGGAGAAGTTTCTTCAATGTACAATTCTCCAACTAAAGAAGACATATCTGAAGAAAGAACTACTTTAATCGATAATGAAGCTCGAGTTTATAAAGGTGGATCTTGGATAGATAGAGCTTATTATTTAGATCCTGCTCAAAGAAGGTTTTTACCTGAAAATATGACAACTAACTTTATTGGATTCAGATGTGCAATGTCATATTTAGGCGAGTCTCGAATCAAAGCTAAGCCTAAGAAAAGATAAATCAACTTTCTTTTTTAGATTTTATTAGTTTATCCTTATTTCATTAAATTTAGAAAATGAATATTAATGAATTGTATATTTATTTTCTAGAATGTGAAGATATTTCTACCGACTCTAGATCAGTGAAAAAAAATAGTTTATTTTTCGCTTTAAAAGGAGATAATTTTGATGGAAATAAATATGCCTTAGAAGCATTAAATAAAGGAGCAAAATACGCTATTATTGATGATTCTAATCTTAAAAACCCTAATTTCATTAAAGTTCAAGATGTCCTGAAATCATTACAAGACTTATCTGCTCATCATAGAATACAATTGATAAATACAACTATTATAGCTATTACTGGAAGTAATGGAAAAACAACTAGTAAAGAGTTAATGAATTCCGTATTTAGCTTTCAAAACAACACAACTTCAACTATCGGAAATCTAAATAATCACATTGGTGTTCCATTAACTTTATTAAAAATTAAAAAAACAACTGAGTTTGCTATAATTGAAATGGGTGCTAATCATTTAAAAGAAATTGCCTTTTTAACAAATCTAATTAAGCCAGACTTAGGTTACATTACAAATTTTGGCAAAGCTCATTTAGAAGGCTTTGGTGATTTAAATGGAGTTATTAAAGGAAAAACAGAGCTATATGACTGGTTAGTTAAAAACAATAAACCTATACTAATTAACGCTGACGATGAAATTCAATATAAATTCAAAAATAAAAAATCTATAACATTTAGTAATAGAAAAAAATCTGACTATGTTTTTAATAAATCAACTATAGATAGCTATTCATTATTAAGTTACAATAATACAGATATTAAAAGTCTATTAATTGGTGATTATAATTTTTCAAATATTGGAGCAGCAATAGCACTTGGACTATATTTTAAAATTCCTATTCAAAATATTAAAAAAGCGATAGAATCCTACATTCCTAAAAATAACAGGTCCCAAATAATCAAAAAAAATAATCAAAAAATAATTTTGGATGCATACAACGCTAACCCTAGTAGCATGTTGGCCGCTATAGACTCATTTTCAAAACTTAATGGCTCAAAAGCTGTAATATTAGGAGATATGTTTGAATTAGGAATCGAATCAACCAATTTACATTCAGAAATAATCAATTATTCTTTTAAAAATAAAATCAATAAAATTTATTTAATAGGTAATGCATTTCATAAAGCACAAAAAAAAGACTCAAAATCATTGTTTTTTAAAACAAAACTTGATTTTAATAAATATTTAAAATCAAACACTATTAAAGAAAACAATATTCTGATTAAAGGTTCTAGAGTTATGAAAATGGAAGAAATAGTTAAAATGATTTAGCTAAAGATCTCATTTATAGATGTTTTAAATAACTTAGTTAATGATATTAAAATTTAAATTATGAAAAATATTTTTTTAATTTTTACTTTTTTTTTAGCATTTATAAGTTGTAATAAAATAACAACTAATGATTGGAATACTTATGACGAAACAATTGAAATTTCTGAAAATAAAAAGCATCCAATTAAAAGAATGCAGTTTAAGCTCATTCAATCAAAATTCAATGACAAGAACACATGGTTTAAACCATTTAAAAAGGAATTTGAAAAATTTTCAGAAGAAGATTACAATAATTTAAAAGAATTAATAATTGAGAAAGACATTCCAACTATTCAAAAATTTATTATTTCAGGTGAATTAACCTATGAAAGTTTAACTCTATTTTATTTATATAGAATTAAAAAATTTGAATTTAATAAAGATAGATACCTTAACTCCATAATCTCATTAAACCCTGATATAATAAATCAAGCAAGAGAAAAAGATAATAAAAAGCCAAATTCAATATATTCCTTATATGGAATTCCTATTCTATTAAAAGATAATATTAACTATAAAGGAATGTCTACTACTGCGGGATCTGTAGCTCTAATTGATAATAATGCAGAGGATGCATATGTTGTAAAAAAATTAAAAGAAAGTGGCGCTATTATTTTAGGAAAAACAAACTTAAGTGAATGGGCTTATTATTTCTGTAACGGCTGTCCTTTAGGATATAGTGCTATTGGAGGACAAACTTTAAATCCGTACGGAAGAAAAAAATTTGAATCTGGAGGATCTAGTTCTGGAAGTGGTGTAGCTATTTCTTCTAATTTTTCGTCAGTTGCACTGGGTTCAGAAACTTCAGGTTCCATACTCTCTCCTTCCTCATTAAATTCAATAGTTGGTTTAAAACCTACTATTGGTTTAGTGAGTAGAACTGGCATTGTGCCTATTTCAAGTACTTTAGACACATCGGGTCCAATGACAAAAAATGTAATCGATAATATCATAGTTTTCAATGCTATCACAGGATATGACAAGGATGATAGCTTTTCAGTAAGTAAAACTAGAATTGATGTAAAGACTATTTTAACTTCAACATTAAAAAATAAAAAATTTGGAGTATTTAAAGATCTTTTAAATGAGCCATTATATGCTGAGGCTATTGATAAAATAAAAAAAGAAGGTGGACTAATATTTGAATTTAATCCTCCTAAAATTAATTATAACGGATTTAGAAAGATTTTAGATGTAGACATGAAAAATGATTTACCTAAATATCTTAGTAAATATTCAAAAAATACAATAAAAAACATAAATGAAGTCATCGACTTTAATCTAAATGATTCTTTAGAAAGAGCTCCTTATGGCCAAGGGATTTTTAAAAGTATTATCGTAGACAGCACTTCTTATAAAGAAATTACTGAAATTAAAAATAGAATTAAAAATGAAGGTAAAAGATACTTTGATGAAGCCATAAAAAAATACGAACTAGATGCTATTCTTTCAATAAACAATTATCATGCATCGTACGCCGCTGGGGCCTATTACCCTTGCCTAACAATTCCCATGGGCTATAGAAAAAGTGGAGTGCCTTCAAACTTAACATTTATTGGCCCTTCTTTTAGTGAAGAAAAACTATATCAATTAGGGTATGCTTTTGAAAAAGAAACTAATGAGAGAATTCCTCCTTTTAATTAATTCATAAATCTTTCAAAATAAGTTGAATGTGTTAAATGTTTTGGAGTTCTAATTTCAAAAAGAAGACTTCTCTCAATAACTTCAATTGAAACCTGGTCTGTATTTTCGATTCTTATAAAAGTTCCTTTTAATACTTTTTTGTTTTTTAAATTAATTGAACCATTAATTAAGAAAAAAGAATAAATAAATTTATTATCCAACTCTAACTCAAAATTTCCTTTATTAAAACTGTACTCCTTTATTTCAACTCCTTCTGAATCCATTTCAAAAGGAGATTTTTTTCCTTTAATTATGGTGGTCTTCTTGTTATTTCCATCAATGACTGGGAACTCCTTTTTTTTATAATCGTTATAAGTAGCAGGCTTATTTAAAGTTTTTGAGATATCAGGGTCAAACCAAATTTGAAATATTTCTGATTTATCAAGTATTTCTTCAGCATGTGAAATTCCATTTCCAGCCCTAATAATTTGCACATCACCTTTAGATAATAGAATCCATTTTTGCTGCTTTGAATCATAGTGTTTAATTTCTCCTTCTATAACAAAACTACATATTTCAAACCCTTGATGAGGATGTAATCCGATGGTGCTTTTAGCACCAGGCGTCCATGCATTAGCCCAATAAAATAAATTAGAATAGGGATTTAACTCTCCTCCATCTTGAAGGAATCCAATAGGTTTTCTTTCAAGAATTTCTCCATTATTAAAATTTCCTGAAGCTTGAACTTCTTTAGGGTAAATTACTATAGACACAAATTATTTATTCTTTTGTAAATAATCTAAAGTCAAGGTTGACATAGATTTTAATCCTGTTAACATTGCAGAGTCATCGACATAAAAATCAGGCGTGTGATGAGGTGCTGCTTTCATAGGGTCTGTCCCCTTCTTTGCTCCACCAATAAAAAAATAGATTCCAGGGATTTTTTCTTGAAAAAAAGAAAAATCTTCGGCTCCTGTTATTGCATTCATAGAATTAACATTATCTGAACCATTTATTCTTTTTAAAGAAGGCAACATTTCATCATATAATTTAGGATCATTGTAAGTTATTGGATAACTCACAAGGTATGTAATCTTTGCTTTTGCATTATTAGCTTCAGCGATATTATGAACTATTTTTTCTAGTCTTTTTAAAACTAATTTTTTCATGTTTTCATCAAGAGTTCTAATTGTCCCTAACATATAAAGGCTTTCAGGTATTATATTACTTCTGACTCCTCCGTGAATACTTCCAATAGTTACAACTGCTGCTGCTTCAGTCAATGGCATACTTCTACTAACTATAGTTTGAATTGAATTGATCATCTGAGAAGCAGTCACAATTGGATCTATTCCAGTCCAAGGTGTTGACCCATGTGTTTGCACACCTTCAATATCTATTCTAAATTCATCCACAGCAGCCATTATTCCCTTAGGTCTAAGGTAAACTTGACCTGCACTAATTTGAGACCATATATGAAGACCAAAAATAGCATCAACATCAGGATTTTTTAATACTCCTTCCTTTACCATTAGCTCAGCTCCTCCTTCTTCACCAGCTGGAGCGCCTTCTTCTGCAGGCTGAAATATAAATTTTATTGTACCAGGAATCTGATCTTTTAATTCGTATAAAATTTTAGCTGTACCTAGTAAAATAGCAATGTGAGTATCATGACCACAAGCATGCATTACAGGAACAGTTTCTCCATTATATTCGCCAATCATTTCGGATTTCCATGGTAAATCAGCCCTTTCTTTAACTGGTAAACCATCAATATCAGCTCTAAGAGCAACTACTGGACCAGGTTTCCCACCTTTCAATAAAGCTACAACTCCAGTTTTAGCTATTCCATTTTGAGGTTTTAATCCAATTTTTATAAGCTCTTGTTCAATACGTTTAGCTGTATTAAATTCTCTGTTACTTAACTCAGCGTTTTCATGAAACCAATGTCTTAATTCTATAACATCCATTTCATAATTTGAAACTAATTCATTAATTTTTTTATCAAACTTTTGAGAATAACTAGTAAATGAAATTACTAGAAATAATAGATATAATTTTTTGATCATATTTTTTAATTTAAGTATTAAATGTCTAACTAATTTTTAAAAAATACTAAACTAAAACAAAATGTTTTGAAAATCAGAAATAGTATTTTGAAATTGTTCATTAAGTTTTGAATCTTTTATACCATTATTTTCATCAAAATTCTTACTAAAAAAAGGTAATGAAAACTTAGGTAAATCATCATACTGATGTCCATAAGATATTCTTTTATAAGCCTCAACTAAAATACTAGAAGCTCCTCCTGCACCATCAGATGTAGATAAAAGCAACATAGGTTTGTCATGCCAAACTATTTTGTCTATTCTAGAAATCCAATCAAAAATATTTTTAAAAGCAGCAGTATAAGATCCATTATGTTCTGCAAATGAAATAATAATACCATCTGATTGTTTTAGTATATCATAAAATTCAAATGCTTTTTCGGGAATTCCATTGATACGTTCCTTATCCACACTGTATATAGGCATTTCAAAATCATTTAAATCTAATACTTTACTAGTTGAGTTTTGTATTAGCTTTGCAGAAAAAGATGCAAATCTTTTATTAATGGATTTTAAAGAGGAACTAGCTCCGAATGCTATAATTTGTTTCATGTTTTTAAAATTAATTATTAATTGTAAATGCTTTTTCAAGTTTTAATATTGTAAAACGCCCAAAAATAAAACCAATTATTAATAATAAAAAAGAAATTAAATAATTCCCTATTACTAAATGTCCAACACTAAACAAAATACTGTTTAAAAATAAAACACCAAAAGTAAAACCCATCCAACTATTTCTAATTTCTTCACTAGAATTATTAATGTTTTTAACTTGGTTTGAAATTGGACCCCAAAACCCTCTCGGTCGTATTTTTTTATAAAATTTAATCAAATGCGTACTATCAACTGGTTTTGTTAAAAGAGTCACTAATAAACTTAGTATTGTTGAAATAACAAGAATTAATGTCGCTCTAATTAAAGAGTATTCATCTTGATATAAAATTGACAATTTATTAATTAGCCACTCATTAATTAATCCCATTTTAAATAGGCCATTTAATATAATCAAACCGTTAGCTAATAGTAATGCAGAAATCATACTTGTTATTTCAGACCAAGCGTTAATCCTCCACCAGTACCACCTCAACATTCCTATAATAGCTACCCCAGACATAACCTCTATTATATATATCCATGCATTAGAAATACTATCCATTTGCCAGGCTGTAAGACCTGAAAGGATTAATATTAAAACTATACTAACTCTTGAAATTAAGAGATAATGCTTATCACTTGCATTTTTTTTAATAAACCTTTTATAAATATCATTAACCATATATGATGATCCCCAACATAAATGTGTATCAACTGTGCTCATAAAAGCTGCCATGAAAGCCGCTACTAGCAGGCCTTTTAGTCCAACTGGGAGCACTTTTACAATCATTAAGGGATAAGCTAATTCTGGGTCAGCAATTAATTCTGGAGGTGCAGTTGAAATCGGAAGAAGTATTATTGAACCTAAACCAACAACAATCCATGGCCAAGTTAGTATCACTATACCTGCAACTGCAAACCACAATGATGCTTTTATTGCATGTTTTTCATTTTTAGCAGAAAATAATCTTTGAACTATAAAACCATCACCTTGAGCCTGACCAAGCCATAGAACACCTATTAAACATATAAATGAAATCATTTCGATTGAACCAATATTAGATATGTTTGGTATCATGTCTAAAATAGCTGGAGGAGAATCAGTGGAAGCAAGGATTTTATTTGACAACTCTTTTGGACCTCCTACATTAAATAAAATAATTATCGCTAAAATAATTGTACTAAGTGTTCCAACTGTAAAATGGAACATGTCCAATATAACAACACCTTTAATTCCTGAAATTAAAGTATGTAATAATGCAAATGTCAAGGTAACTAATAATGCAAATTCTGCACTCCAACCCAACATCACACTAGAGAACTTCAACATTGCTAAAATTACCCAACCTAAAGTGATACAATTTTTAAATATCCCATAAAAACCTGCCGTAAAAGCTCTAAGTACTGATGCAGAATTTCCACTATACCGAAGTTCTATTATTTCAGCATCAGTAAGAATTTCAGCACGTCTCCAATTCTTAGCATAAAAAAATACCATCATAATTATACCAGTTCCAAGATACCACCATAACCAATTACTATAAATACCTTTGGTTCTCACTAAAGCTGTAACTGCTAGTGGAGCATCAGTTGCAAACCAAGTAGCTGCAATTGAAGTTCCCAATAACCACCATGGAAGACTTCTTCCGGCAACAAAGAAGTCAGTTATATTAACATTTTTATGTTTTACTAAGAAAACTCCTATAAAAAGTGAAATAAATAAATAAATACAAATTACGATCCAGTCTAGTAATTCTAGGTTCATAATTGTTTTTATTTAAAAATTGGCAAAACATCTTTTTGAAGTTCAAGCATTTCATTACACATATCAACTGCATTTCTGTATGAATTAACAGTCGGCTCAATAAGAATTGCCTGTAAGAGCTTATCTTTTGATTCTTCACTATAAGCTTCTACTAGGAGTTTATGTATGCTAGCATGAAGTCTAATTGTCGCTGCTATAACTTCCGGTATTGGATTCATCTTAACCGCCTTAATTCCATCACCATCACAATATGCAGGAACTTCTACGACTAGATCATCAGGTAAATTTGGTATAGCTCCATTATTTGGAATATTAACTGCTTCAAGCCATTTTTTTTCATTTGACACTACTGACTCCATTATTAAGGTTGCGATTTCACCTGAGCTTTTAAAACTTCCATCCTTGTTTTCTAATTGAATTTCTTCTACTGAACCAACTGGAAGTAGTTTTTTGCTCCAATCTTTCTTCCATTCCCTCTTATAATTAACTTTATCTACTGTATAAACTCCTTCAGGTATTTGGTTATTCTCCCAAGGATGTCCTTCAAAAGGATCATAAAAAAAATGTAATTGAGGAATTACAAATTCTTCAGCCCACCTAATATATTCACCATAATGGTTTGATGCTGGAGAGGGCCATTGACCAAATCTTCGAAACAATATTCTTCCTAATGCAAGTTCGTGCCACTTTGCAATCCAATCTCCATCTTTTTCAATCGTTTTTAATTTTGGATATAAATCTTCTCCGGTTGACTTCTGTTTAATTTCTTGAAACCAGCTGAAGTGATTCATCCCGCATGCTTTAGTTTGAAGGTCCGAAAGAGGAATATCTAATAGTTCTGAAAGCTGTTCTCGACCCATGAAAACACCGTGACACAGTCCAACAGTTTTAATATTTGTTAATCGAGTTACGGCTTCGCATATTTTATGTTCAGGATTTGAAAAATTTAAAAGTATTGACTTAGGACACAACTTCTCCATGTCTTTAGCTAAATCAACTATTATTTTAATGTTTCTTAATGCATGAAATAATGACCCCACTCCCCCATTTTCTCCGTAAACTTGTTTAAAACCATATTTTCTTGGTATATGAAAATCCTGAGACCAAAATATATTTCGATCTTTTTCTAATGCACAAATAACAAAATCTGAATTACGAATCGCTTCTTCCTTATTATCAGTTTTAATAATTTTCACGTTACGCTTCAATTTATTATTCACATATTCCGCATGTTTAAATACATGATCTAAATGAGACAATTCAATATCCATCAAACAGATCTCTAGACCTTTTGCACAAAGCTTTTCACTTAATAAAATATCTTGAACTATTATTGGACCAAACTGTATACTTCCAGCACCTATGTATGCGATTTTTATCATATTAATTATTATACTAATTTAATACAAGAGCTCTTGATAAATTTAATAATTTTTGTTTTTAGTCAAGTGATAGTTTAAAAAGTTATATTTTAACACTAACTATCTCATAATCAGTATCATTATGTGGGTCATACTGGATTCGAACCAGTGACTTCTACCCTGTCAAGGTAACACTCTGAACCAACTGAGTTAATGACCCTTTGTTAAACACAAGTAAAATTAGTGTTTTTGTATACCATATTTTTTAAAATAATTCCAAATTATAATAGTCCCAATAAAGAGAACTATTATTGATAATATAGAACTTTCAAATCCAAATTCTCCTCCGTTAATCATATTATTATATGGAATCATAAATTCAATAATAGAATAAGAATCTAGACCACTAACTTTAAAACCAAACATAGCTTGAAAAAAATTCCAACTAAAATGAAGAGCAATAGGAAACCATAGGTTTTTAGTAAAGACGTATGATACTCCTAAGAAAATTCCAGCTAAAAATATATTACATAATCCAAGTGAAGTTACATTTGGATTTGAAGCGTGAATCAATGAAAAAAACAAAGATGAAATTAAAAGAGCTACAAATGGGTTAAAGGATTCTAATAAATTTTTGAGCATATATCCTCTAAAAATAATCTCTTCAAAAAAAGAAACTCCAATAAAAAGTGCTATCGACAACAAAATTTGATTAAAATCTAAAGAATAACTTAAAAAAACTATTTCACCAATTGCAGATAAAAAAACAAATGCGAAAGCCATAATAAATAGTCCAAATAAAATGCCATAGTTAATCTCTTTTAATCTTCCTTGAGTTTGAAACCCTATTTCTATTAAAGGTTGTTTGTCTATGAATTTCATAAATAGCCAAATCATAATAATAACAATAAATAATCCTGAGTATTCGATAACGATCATAACACTTTCATTCATTACGTTAGATGAAATTTCCGTTAAATCATAACCTAATAATAACAAAACTAATACCCCAAAAATTTGAGAAAAAACAAGAAGAGGTATAAACAAAAGAGATTTTAGCCACCCTCTGTGATTAATTACTTTTTTTATCATTTTTTTCTATTAAATGTTATTGGAATTGTATAGGAAACTGCAACAGGATAATCATTGTTTAATCCTGGCTCTAATGCAGGTATTTTTTTAATAACCCTTTCGGCTTCTTTTCTAAATTCTTTAGGACCAAAAGCTGTAATCTCGTAAATATTTCCGTCATTTTCAACAATAATTTCAACAAAAACTATAACCTGATCATTAGGGTTGTTTGATTTTCTAGGGTATCTCAAATATCTTTTTATATGATCATTCATTCTTTTTTTAAAATAAGGCTTAGAATCATCTGAAGAAATGTTACTTGTTCCTGGAAATAACGGAGCCCATTCTACACTGTCAATTGGAAAAACATCAACAAAATTATCATCAGAACTTGGCAATTTGAAAGTAATAGGTATTTCAAAGGGAAATGAAGAAACCTCACCATTGACTTTACCTGGTTTCATTAAAGGAAGTTTATTTATAATTTCAATCGAAGCTTGTTCAAAAATTTGATTGGCTTTTAACAAAGCTTCCTGTTGATCAAACTTTACTCCAACTAAAGAAGCTTTAGCAAATAATTTATCCACCTTTCCATTAATATCAATCTCAAAAAAAACTTTTACAACCGCTTGAAGTCCTAATTCAATAGCAGCTTCAGGATATATGAAATTATTTTCTACATGCTCAGAAATAGTTTCTTCAAAACAAATATTTTGCATAGAAATAGGCACAAGATTACATATTGGAAAAATGGGGAATTCTTCTTGAATTATTTGTGTCTCTTGACAAAAATTAACTTGGAATAAAAGAACAAATAGAATTAGAGTTATTTTTTTAATCATAAAACGCAAGATAATAATTTATTATTTCTACTTTAAAAACAATAATTAGATTAAAATTTGTTAAAAATTCATAATTTTAATACTTTGGCACTGATTTTGAATTAAATAATATAGAATTTAAACAACCTATACAATGAAAAAATATTTACTTCTTTTTACAATTATTAGTCCATTACTTTTCATGTCATGTGAAAATGATGGAGGCGAAATGTCTGATGATGAATTAATTGAAGCAATTATTAATGCTGAAAACAGAATTTCCGTTACAAAGAATGACCTTCCAAAATCTGCTATTGCTAGTTTAGGTTTTAAGATGCCTAATGATATTATACGTTTTGCAGATTTAGCCCCAGAATTAGGCTATGAGATTGAAATGAAAAGTTGGGACTTTTTTGATTTTGAATTAGATTATGAAAGAGATGACAATCAGTATTTTACAACAAATGGAAGAATATTAGAATCTACTAGAGGAAACAAAGATGACTTTGGAAAAGGCAAAGATGATAAAAACAAAAAAAGAGGTCCTTGTTTTAAATTTGTTTATCCGATTTCTTACACAATGGCTGATGGTTCAGTAATTTCTGGAAATGACAGAAAAGAAATCCATACTCAAATGAAAGCATATTTTGAAAAAAATGGTAAGACTAGAGAAAATAAACCTCGTCTAAATTTACCAGTTCAAATTTTGATGCTTGACAAAGACAAAAAAGTTATTAAAAAAGATATTTCATCAGTTGAAGATCTTAAGCTTCTTTGGCAGTACTGCAAGGGGAACAGGAATAAAGGAAACGGTGATAGAAAAGGATAAAAAAATTAAATCATAAAAGAAAAAATAAGCTCCAAAATTGGAGCTTATTTTTTTTTAAATGATGTCCATAGAAAGTGAATCAGAATCAACAAAAAACTAAAAAATCCTAAAAATAGAAACAACCACCCAATTGGAATCAAAAAAAACGGTTCAATAAGAAAACCATTTTCATCTACTTCACTTCCAATTAGTCCAAATGAAAGGAAACATAAAATTCCTAACACTAGAAAAGTAATTGTTATTTTGTATTTAGTTGCCATATTAAATTAAATTTATTGCTTTGTTTAACTTGCTTTCCTCTTTCTTTCCATCCATTGTGATTTTCTTTAGGTAAATCTGGAACTGAATCCAATGATTTTTTTAAAAAATTATAGATTTCATTTTCTTTTTCAGATAATTTACTTAATAAAAGTGAATTTTCTTCAAATAGATCTTCTGAATATTTGAAAAATTTACCACTCTTATATAATTTATAAGTCTTGTTCTGTGCATAAACACCTCTATCAAGTACACGTGTACCCCACATTGGATTATAATATGTTATCAAAACATCCCTTTGCTTATAACCATCATTTAAAATGAGAGGTAAAAGACTTTTCCCATAGGAATCTGGATTTTCAATATCAAGAATATCTTCAAATGTTGTATAAAAATCTGTAAAATCTATTAATGCATCACTCGTTCTAGAATCCTTAATATGCTTATTCCAATTCACGATCATTGGTACATTGGAAGCAAATTTAATTGAACCTCCTTTTGAACCTTTTATTTCTTTTCCATTATTTAATGTTACAACTTTTGTGTCAGTTCCATTATCACCTAAAAAAATCAAAATGGTATTTTTATCTAAATTATTTTTCTTTAAAGCATCTGTAATTTTACCAACAACCTTATCCATATATGTTACCATATCTGAAAAATATTTTGGATTATTTCCAACATTTCTTTTATCCAAGTCATTCCAATCTTTAGAATCTGGAGTTGGGCGAAAAGGGTCATGAACTAAAGCCATTGGATAATAAACAAAGAAAGGATCATCTTTATTTTTTTCTATAAAATCAACTATAAAATCAGAGAAAATATCGGCACCATAGTCATCCATGTTAGTCTCTAATTTTTTCCCATTTTGTACAATGTTAGGGTTTGCAAATCTATCACCTCTTTCTCTTAGCCACCATAGACAATATTCATCAAAACCAAAATGATATGGCCTATTTAAGTCCTGATTGTTTTCTAAATCATATTGAATCCCATTTAACTGCCACTTACCAACAATAGTCGTCTTATAACCATTTTCCTGAAATAAATTCCCAAATGTTTTCTGATTAGGGTTTAAATATGTAAAGTATTCATAATTAATATAGTTTGGTTTCCCAGTCATAATTTTAACTCTTGTTGGAGTACAAAGTGGCTGAGAATAAGCATTGGTAAAATTAATACCATTTCTAGCTAGAGAATCTAAAACAGGTGTTTTATAATCATCTGTACCATTAATTCCAAGTGCTTCAAATCCAATGTCATCTGCCATTATAAGAACAACATTTGGTTTTGATGAAACTTTTATTGATTGATTATTGCTGCAACTTAAAACTAGTGTAGAAATAAAAACAAGAGATAAAATTTTCATATTTTTAACAATTATTTCATCACAATTTATGGAACATTTTTTAAAGTCTGAAATAAATTCAATGGAAAGAATTTTTAGACTAAATCTTGTAAATAGATTTAAATATGCTAAGCCTAAGGAATGAATGAGTTCATAAATAAGGATATTTTAGATTATGTAGAGCTTAATTCACAACAAGAACCAACTTTACTAAAAGAATTAAATAAAGAAACTCACCTAAAAATTCTTAATCCTAGAATGTTATGTAGCAGTTACCAAGGAAGAGTTTTATCTATTATATCAAAAATTATAAAACCTAAAAAAGTATTAGAAATTGGAACCTATACAGGATATTCTGCTTTATGTATTGCAGAAGGATTAGATAAAAATGGCATCATTCATACTATTGATATAAATGAAGAACTTAAAGAAATTCAAAATAAATATTTTAAGAAATCAGGGTTTGAAAATCAAATTCACCAACATATAGGAAATGCTATAGAAATCATTCCAAAAATTAACGAATGTTTTGATTTTGTTTATTTGGATGCAGACAAAGAAAATTATGATAAATATCTTGATTTAGTTATAGATAAAATTGTTTCTGGAGGTGTACTTATTTCTGATAATGTTCTGTGGAGCGGAAAAGTTTTAAATAATAAAAATAAAGATCTAATAACTCAAAAATTAATAGAATTTAACCAATTAGTAAAAAAAGATAAAAGATTAGACACCATCATTTTACCAATTAGAGATGGAATATCTATTTGCAGAAAAATCTAAAGATTTCTTTTTATAGAACCTCCTAGATCATCCATTTTTTCTTTTACATCATCTATTTCTTTTTTAATTGATTTTGTATCAATACCTTGATTTTTAGCACTTTTTTGAATCTCACTCTTTATATCTTCTGTTGCATCTTTTACTTGACGAATCCCTTTACCAAGTCCTCTTGAGAGTTCAGGAATTTTATCAGCTCCAAAAATAAGTAAGACCATTAAGCTAATAAAAAGAATTTCAGGTCCGCTAATAAACAAAAGCATAAGTAGATATTTAATGTAAATATAAAAAAATGATCGATTATAATAATTGACTATTAAATTTTAAAATTCTATCCTTTAATTTTAGATTTAAATTTATCAAAATCTGAATCTTCCTGTTTTTTAGGCCAAGCATTATTAGAAATGTCAATATCCGCTGTTTCTAAATCAGGATCAAGAATAATATTAACTATTTTTTTATTAGAAGTCACCATCTTACTAACTTCATTATCGTTTTTTCTCCAAACTTGAACAGGATATTTTATTTTTTCTTTGCTGCCATCTTCATACTCATATTCAACAATAATTGGCATAACTAAACCTCCAGGCTTATCAAAAATTATTTCATAAAAATATTTAGGAACTTTTAAACTAGATATTTCTTCTTCACTAAAATTTTCTTTTAGATAATTGTTTAATAATTTTGAATTGTCTAAAGGATTAGCTTCTTTTAAATTTTCAGTGTCATTTTCAAAATCTTCTAGATAAACAAGTGGTCTTAGTTTGTTCATAGGAATTCCGCGTTCTTCCATAATTTTTTTCATTTCTTCACCAGGATTTGGAGATACATAATACTGTTTCACTTCTTTTATTCCTATATCTACAAAATCTGTTGTATAAAACCATCCTCTCCAAAACCAGTCTAAATCTACAGCTGAAGCATCTTCCATAGTTCTAAAAAAATCTTCAGGAGTTGGGTGCTTAAACATCCATCTTTTTGAATAAGTTTTAAAAGCATGATCAAAAAGTTCTTTTCCCATAATTGTTTCTCTAAGAATATTTAGAGCCGTTGCAGGTTTCCCATAAGCATTTGGTCCAAGACTAAAAACATTTTCAGGATTGGACATGATTGGTGCTAATGAATTTTGATCCACACTCATGTAATTAACAATGTCTTTAGGTTCACCTCTTCTTGAAGGATATTTTTTCAAAGGAAATATAATTTCTGGTTTATCTTCACCTAATTGTTGTTCAGTTAAATATTGAACGAAAGTATTAATCCCTTCATCCATCCAAGCCCATTGACGCTCATCATTATTTACGATCATTGGGAAAAAGTTATGACCCACTTCATGAATAATAACTCCAATCATTCCATATTTAACTTGATCAGAATAAGAACCATCAATATTAGGTCTTCCAAAATTAAAACAGATCATAGGATATTCCATCCCTATTTGTTTTGCATGCACAGAAATAGCTTTATGGTATGGATAATCAAATGTAAAACTTGAATATGTTTTTAAAGTTTCTGCTACAACTATAGTTGAATAATCTTCCCATAGAGGATTACCTTCTTTAGGGTACAATGAAACAGCCATTACGTCCTTATTTCCAACCTTAACAGCCATCATGTCCCATAGAAATTTTCTAGAGCTGGCAAAAGCAAAATCTCGCACATTTTCGGCAATAAAATGCCAAGTATTTTTATCTTTAGAAAAATTCTTTTCAGCCTGCTCAGCTTCAGCTTGAGTAACAATCATAACTGGCTTATCATAAGATTTTTTTGCCTTATTAAATCGTTTTAACATGTCTTTAGAGAAAACTTCTTTTCTATTTTGAAGCTCTCCAGTAGCATCTAATATATGATCAGCTGGAACAGTAATTTTAACTTCATAATTTCCAAAAGGCAAAGCAAATTCGCCACTTCCCCAGAACTGATAGTTTTGCCAGCCATCCACTTCATTATAAACAGCCATTCTTGGAAAAAATTGAGCTATAATATAAGATCTATTTCCATCGCTTTTAAAAGATTCATAACCAGACCTCCCGTCTTGATTTACATGATCTTGAATATTATACCACCATTTTAAAGAGAAAGAAACCTTTTCACCACTTTTTAAAACTTCAGGAAGGTCAATTCTCATCATAGTTTGATTAATAATAAAAGTAAGAGCTTTTCCATTTACGTCCTTAACATATTCAATATTAAATCCCCCATCAAAGGGCTCATTTATAAATTTGTTTGTAAATCCAGATGGATCGTAAGCTGGACTTACTCCATCACCGTCTCTAATTAAAGATGGTGAATCCTTTTTTCTAATATTTTGATCTAATTGAACCCATAAATATTCTAAATTATCAGGAGAGTTATTAGTATATGTTATAGTTTCTCTTCCATAAATCTTTTTATTTTGATCATCAAGCTCAATATTAATATTATAATCAGCTTGTTGCTGATAGTAAGCAGGGCCTGGAGCACCAGCTGCAGTTCTAAACATATTAGGTGATGAAAATTCCTGATACATTTGTCTAAATTTATTTATATTCAAATGTCCATTTTGTCTGGAATTCTCTTTAACCTCTTGAGATATTCCCATAGATGAGAAAATCATAGAAATCATTATTAATTTAATATTTATTGCTTTCATAGGTCTATAATTAATGGTGATTCAATTTAGTAAAATGTTATCATATATCTAAAGTATAATCTGAATTATCTTTTGTCAAAATAAAGCTTTGTTTATTATTGTTTTTTTTAACATGAATAATATTCTTTTGATCTAAGAATAACTCAAATAATATTTTATTTTCTAGTTTAATTGTATTTGAAATAGGTATTTTTTCTAATTCTAAATAACAAACTATTAAGTCTTTTTTGTTTTCAGTCCCCAGGCATTTAGGATGGTACTTGATATTATCAAAGTAAATACTAATGTTAGTCTCTAGATACTCTCTTATCTTTGACTGAATTACTGGAGAATCTAAATCTGAGTTAGAATTATATTCGTTTGAATATTTCCTTTCCATTAAAGAAGATAGGTCATCCTTAAAAATTCTTACAGTAATTTCAACAGAATTTGATTCTGTAAAATTAAATAAACTAGTACTTACGTAATACTTGTGATTTATAAAACCACAAGTAATAAACAAAATAATTACTATGCTAATTTTCTTCATTGATAGATTGATGAAATTTTTCAAATGATTCTATTACTAAACCATGATCTGAAGATCTAAAATCATTTTCAATATTACTATTTTCTATAGCTCCCAAAACAAATTCATAAACTTTTTCCTCACTTAAGTTAAATTTATTGATAAAGAAAACTACACCATAAAACTCTATTATATTGATAGCTACTGAATATTGTTTAACTAATCCTCTTTTTTTTCTTAAATTTTTATAATAACCTGATAAATGCTTATAAACAGCTTCAATATCAAGCCCACTACCAAGCGTCAGAAGAAGTAAGGATAAACCTAGACTTTTGATAGAAACTATTTTCTCTTCTCTTTTTCCCTTAAAACCAGGTATCCCTACATCATTAAAATTTATTGGATCTTTAATATTAGAACCTAACATATCCTCTAACATATTTCCACTTAAATTATGTGGCTTAACTACAACATTATCTAATCGGTTTATAAAAGGTTCGACATAGATCTTTATCAAATCTTGATCAAAAATTTTAGGTTCAATTATTATAAAATGAGACTTAATTTGAATAGAAGATATTATTATGGTATCATTTCTTTTAACTCCTATTTCAAATAAACCATCTTGATTTGTTATAGCTTTAGCTCCACTAGTTTTATTTATAATATGGACACCGCTTATGACTAAAGAGTCATTTACGACTTCACCTTTAAAAGTTTTGAAGTTTTGCTTTTTTTGTGAGAAAACAAGGTGACTCCCAACAAAAAGAAAACACAAAATTATATTAGCCCCTTTTAAGTATTTTTTTAAATCTTTCACTCTGCTTAACTAAAAAATCAATTAATTGAAATTCATTGCTTTTCTTAAACAGAAACTTTGACGGAAATTTTTCGTCACAAAACAACAAAAATTCTGAAATATTATTTTTGGGTATTCCTAGACTATTAACAAAAAAAGAGTCATCATAGACTTCCCTAAGTAAATTACTTGGTTTATAACTTACATTACTAGTGTCTTCTGATGTTTTATTATTAGGCTTTGCTATGGCTTTATATAAACTAATGAAATTCAGTCCATTTGTGAGTCTACCTGCTTTTAAAATTTGATTTTCAATTCTAGTTGATTTATCAAAAGTATAGTCAATTCTCTTAAATTCTTCTTCCTTCAAATCAAGAAACTTTTCTATATTTTCTGGTCCAACAACTACTTCATCCAATTGAGTGATCTTTTCGTTTACGTCAATCACAATTCTACTTTTTTGTAAAATTTCTTTTGTAATTACTAAAGATCTAATCTGGTATTGAACAGAGGAAAAAATCAAACGATCATTTAGTTTTACTTGCATTTCAAATTCACCATCTTCGTTAGTGATTGTTGCTTTCTGAGACGTATTATTAATTACATTAGCAGAAATAACATTACTATTTCTATATAAAACTTTTCCTCTTATCCAAGTTCTATAATCAGATTGTGCAAAAGAAAAATTACAAATAAAAAAAAAGATTATAAAATTTAGTATGTATTTCATTAATTTAAAAAAAGTAGAGCGGGAGACCGGGTTCGAACCGGCGACCATCAGCTTGGAAGGCTGACGCTCTACCAACTGAGCTACTCCCGCAATGATACAAATATAATATTAATGAATTATTATAAGTTCTTTACTTTAACTAAAAATTATATTATTAATTTTATATTCTATGGATTTAATTTTAAAAAAAGTTAATTCAAAAAATTTATTTTCAATAAGAAGTAAAATTTTAAGAAATAATGCTAGCTATGAATATTGCAAATTTGAAGGTGATGATAGAACAGACTCAATTCATATTGGTGCCTACCAAAATAATGTAATCCTAGGAGGAGTATCTTTAATTAAAAATAAATCAACAAGAATAGAATTAAAAAATTGTTATCAGTTAAGAGGAATGTGTGTGTTAAAAAATTCTCAAAAAAAAGGAATAGGTCAAAAACTATTACAAAGTGCAGAAAAAACCTGTCGAAATTTAAATATTGATTACATTTGGATGAATGCCAGAGAAAAAGCTGTTAATTTTTATTTAAAATTAAATTATACCGATTTAGGGCAGACTTATATAATTGAAGGTATTGGCAAACATTCTTGTCTTTATAAAAATTTAAAATGAATTTAAATTTATATCGTAATTTCTTGCTGTTTTTTTTAATTTGTAATGTCAATTTTTCTCAAAAAAATATGAATTTAGATGTAATTAAAGGAATTAAAAAACCTGATTTAGTAGGAGATAGCATTATGCTAGAAAAAAATACATATAAAGCTTTTAAAAAAATGGAATCTGCAGCAGAAAAAGACGGAATAAATCTTAAAATTGTTTCTGCTTATAGAGGTTATGATCGCCAAAAGCTTATTTGGAATGAAAAATACATAAAATTTACTACAACGTATTCTTTAGAACCATTAAAGGCAATTAATGAAATCATTCAATACTCAACAATACCTGGAACTTCTAGACATCACTGGGGAACTGATATCGACATAATTGATGGCAATTATTCAGATCTAGAAGATGTAGAAGATGTTTTAATCGCTAGTAAATTTGAAAATAATAATATCTTTTATGATGTAAAACAATGGATGAATTTAAATTCTGAAAAATTTGGATTTTTTATTACCTACAATAATGATCCTAATAGGACAGGATTTGATCACGAACCTTGGCATTATAGTTATGCCCCTATTTCAAAAAAAATACTCAAAATATTAATCGAGTCTGATTTAAAACAAATTATTAAAAAAGAGGACATTAATGGATCTGAATATTTTAATGATGAATTCATCAATAAATATGTAAATGAAAATATTTTAGATATTAATCCAGATTTGAAATAAGTAGTCTTTCGATTATAATTATATTTGACATTAAATAATTAACTCATTAAAAATTTGAAAATTTCTAAAAAAGTTATTTTAATGATACTTGATGGATGGGGAATAGCTAAAGACCCGAATGTTTCTGCAATTGACAAAGCAAACACTCCTTTTATTGATTCATTATATTCTAATTTTCCATCTGCTGAACTTTCTACATTTGGCCAAAGTGTTGGACTCCCTGAAGGGCAAATGGGAAATAGTGAAGTAGGTCATATGAATTTAGGAGCTGGAAGAATAGTATACCAAGATTTAGCTAGAATCAATCTTGATATAAGAGAAGGGAAATTTAAAAACCAAGTAGTTTTAAAAAAAACATTAGAAAAAGTAAATAAGAACAATGAAAAACTACATTTAATTGGATTAGTTTCAGATGGTGGTGTTCATTCACATATTGATCATTTAGAAGAAATATTAAACATTAGTAAAAAAATGAATATTAAAAATGTGTTCGTTCATGCTTTTACTGATGGGAGAGATGTTGATCCAAAATCTGGCGTTCAATTAATCAAAAGACTGAATAAAAAAATAAATGATTGTGGAGCAAAATTTTCTAGTTTAATTGGAAGATACTATGCTATGGATAGGGACAAAAGATGGGAAAGAACAAAAAAATCTTATGATTTACTTGTAAACGGTGTCGGAAAATCATCTATAAATATACTAGATTCCATTAAAGAATCTTATACAAAAGGGGTTACTGATGAATTTATAGAACCAATAATAATGGTTGATGAAAACAATAAGCCTAAGGGACTCATTGAAAATAATGATCATGTTATATTCTTCAATTTCAGAACGGATAGAGGAAGACAATTGACCCAGGTTTTAATTAAAGAAAATTTTGAAGAATTTGGAATGAAAAAACTAAATTTAGATTTCGTCACTATGACCAATTATGACGAGTCTTTTAATGGAGTTAATACTATATACGACAAGGACAATTTAGTAGATACTTTAGGAGAGGTATTAGCTAATAATAATAAAAAACAAATTAGAATTGCAGAAACTGAAAAATACCCTCATGTTACGTTTTTCTTCAATGGGGGAAGAGAAAAACCTTTTGAAAATGAAATCAGAATCTTATGTCCTTCTCCAAAAGTTGCTACATACGATCTAAAGCCTGAAATGAGTGCATGTGAAATAACTGATTCAATAATTCAAGAAATTGAAAAAGAATCTGCTGACTTTATATGTTTAAATTTTGCAAATCCTGATATGGTAGGACATACTGGAAATATTAAGGCTGCTATTAAAGCCTGTGAAACTGTCGACGATTGTTCTCAACAAATAATTGAAATAGCACTTAAAAGAAATTATTCTACTATAGTAATAGCTGATCATGGTAATTGTGACATAATGATAAATCCTGATGGATCACCAAATACTGCCCATACAACAAACATGGTCCCCATTATTTTAGTTGAAAATGAAGTTAATAAAATATCTAATGGAGTTTTAGGTGATATAGCTCCTACCATTCTTGATATAATGGACATTAAAAAACCCAATTTAATGTCTTGCAAATCTCTATTAAAATAAATATGAAAAAAATAATCTTTTTACTTACAATAAGCTTTTTATTTTCTTGCAATAATTCAAAAAAATCTAATTCTAGTAGTAGTGATGAAAATGTTAAAGAAGAATATGTTGACTTACTAGGTTTTTTCAAAAGAAAGGAACTTAATAAAGAACCTCACGGATTTTGGTTTAAAGAAAATTATGAATACTATAATCTAGACCATGAAATTGCTAATCAAATTAAACCCTTAATTAAAGACATAGAAATTACAGTATTTATAGGAACCTGGTGTAGTGACAGTAGAATACACTCTCCTGCTTTTTTTAAATTGATGGATTACTTAAAAGTTAGAGATAGAAAGTTAGAACTCATAGCAATGACTATTGACAAGACAACACCTGATAGTTTGGAAAAAAATCAAGACATCATAAATATTCCAACTTTTATATTTAAAAAGGATGGAAAAGAAATAAATAGAATAGTTGAATTTCCAATTGAGTCTATAGAAAAAGATATTTTTAAAATTTTAAGTGGCAGTGATTATAAAAATGCTTACGCAGACTTTTAGTAATGAGCTTAATTAAATCAAAAGAAGAAATAGAGTTAATTAGAGAAAGTGCTCTTTTAGTTTCAAAAACATTAGGGATGCTTGCTTCGGAAATTAAACCTGGAGTAACTACCTTATACTTAGATTCATTAGCTGAAAAATTCATTCGAGACCATCAAGCAATTCCAGGATTTTTAGGGTTATATGATTTTCCTAATACACTTTGTATTAGTCCAAATTCTCAAGTAGTTCATGGTATACCTAACAAAGATGAAATTAAAGATGGCGATATTCTTTCAATAGATTGTGGTGTTTTAAAAAATGGGTACTATGGAGATCATGCCTATACTTTTGAAGTAGGAGAAGTCGATGATAAAGTGAAATCACTTTTAAAAACAACAAAAGATTCACTTTATATAGGAATTTCACAATTTAAAATTGGCAAGAGAGTTGGTGATGTAGGTTATGCTATACAAAATTATAATGAATCTAGAGGATATGGAGTTGTAAAAGAGCTGGTTGGTCATGGATTAGGAAAAGAAATGCATGAAAAGCCTGAGATGCCAAATTATGGTAAGAGAGGAAATGGCAAGAAATTCCAAAATGGGATGGTTGTGGCTATTGAACCTATGATAAATATGGGGACTTCTAAAATTAACCATCTTGAAGATGGTTGGACAATTTTAACAGAAGATAATTTACCTAGTGCACACTTTGAACATAATGTTGCTATGATTGATGGGAAACCTAACTTACTTTCAACATTTGATTATATATATGAGTCATTAGGAATAGAAAGTAATGAGGAAAAAAAATTTAAATAAATAAAATTGAATTGGTTTATAAAATTTTTAATAAATATAGTACCAAGACCACAATTAATTTTTTGGAGTAAAACATTACAACCCCTTTTAGACTTGTTTTTCAGAGGAAATAATTTTACAGACCCTATTAACGGAAAATCATATAGAAAATTTCTTCCTTACGGATATGTTAAACAAAGAAAAAATGCTTTATGTCCAGGAACATTGTCTTTAGAAAGGCATCGCTTACTATGGTTATATTTAACTAATGAAACTGGTTTTTTTACTAAAAAAATAAGAGTATTACATATAGCTCCTGAACAATGTTTTTACAAAATTTTTAAAAACTTAGAAAATATTAATTACACAACCTTTGACTTAAATTCTCCTCTAGCAGATGTTAAAGGGGACATTTGCATAATGCCTTTCAAAAACAATTCATTTGATTATGTTCTTTGTAATCATGTTTTAGAACATATTTCTGATGATAAAAAAGCTATGATGGAAATTTTCAGAGTATTAAGTTTTAATGGAACCGCAATACTTCAAGTTCCTATTAATATGAGTAATACAACAACTTTAGAAGACAATGGTATTACTAATAAACAAGAGAGAATAGAAAAATTTGGTCAATACGACCATGTAAGACTTTATGGATTAGATTATTTTAAAAGATTAAAAAATATTGGATTTGACGTCAATCAAGTTAAATATGCTTTAAACTTTAATGAAAAGGAAATATTAAAGTACAGTATAGAAAAAGATGAAGTTATACCTATTTGTAAAAAGTTAATCTAAAATTAGATTTTTGAAATTTTTTGTAAAATAAGTTTTTACTTCATTTTGTTCATCAAAATAAACTATCATAACTTCAATATTTAATAAAGAGTCAATTATTGTCATAGACTCTTCCAATGGCATTGCCATAAAAGCAGTAGCATATCCATCAGCTGACATACAATTATCAGCCAATACCGAAGTTCCTAAAACATTTGTACTATAAGCATTTCCATTTTTAGGATTAACTGTATGAACAATTTTCTTACCTGTTAGCGAATCAATTAAAAATTTTCTATAATTACCAGAACTTGCAAGAGCTTTGTCTTTTAAAGCAATTCTTAGTTTATAACTAGTTGGATCAGGGTTTAAAGGATCTGTAATACCTACCCTCCAAGGAGTATTTGTAACACCATTTAATCCACTAGCGTACATTTCACCTCCAATTTCAATTAAATGATTAGTAATTTGATTGTCTATTAACATATTTGATATAACATCAACACAGTATCCTTTAGCTATAGCATTAAAATCAAGGAAAATTCCATTTTTTGTCTTTACAACTCTATCATTAACCAATGAGACATTTTCGAAACCAGTAAGATTCATTAGACTATCTAAATCTAACAGTCTATTTGGTTTGCTATTAGGACCTAAACCATATGCATTAACCAATAATCCAATAGTTGGATCAAAAAAACCATTAGATGATTCCCAAATAATTTTGGATTGATTAAAAACATTAACAAAATGGCTATCAACTTTAGTAGAATCTATGCCATCATTTATTTTTGAAATATCAGATGAAATAAGGTAAGTAGAAAGTGATTTATTTATTTCAAAAAAAATAGAATCAGTTAATCTTTCAATATTATCCAGTGAATTGTCAGAAGAATAGACAATCTTAAATGAAGTGCCAAGGGCATACCCTGAATAGCTGAATACGTTAGGTGAATTAGAACAACTAAAACATAAAAAAGCAAAAGAAAGTAAACTAATTAATTTTTTCAAGTCCATTAAAATTAACAATATAACCTGAATTTTTAAATAGTGGTAGGTCATAATTTTCAGAATTTGCTAAACCAACACCAGCATAATATAATGTAGCATTAAAACTTATTGCACGAGCTTTAATTTTATCAAGATATAATATTTTAATAACTCTAGGGTTTTGTGGATAACATATTGCCTTAACTATTATGAAAAATAGTTTTTTTTCTTTTGTACAAACAAACTGAGGATCTTTTTTTAATTGACTATTAACTGATAAAAATTCATAATTTTTATCTTCTAATTCTTTACCAACAATATTCATTGCTAGCTGATGCTTTTCTAAATTACTTAATGGGACTGGCAGAAAATTATCCTCCAAAATCATCAAATCTGACATTTTCTGGCGGTACACCAAAATCGTCTGCCATTTTTTCAATAGCTTGATTCATCAATGGAGGACCACAGAAGTAAACTTCAATATCTTCAGGACTTTCGTGATGATTTAAATAATTGTCAATAACTGTTTGATGAACAAAACCTACAAAACCATCACCTTCCCCCTCTAAACCATCTTTAACCTTCCAATTATCAACTTCTAGTGGCTCTGAAAGAGCTATATAAAATTTAAAATTAGGAAAATCCTTTTCTAAAGCTTTAAAATGATCTATATAAAAAAGTTCTCTTTTAGATCTTCCTCCATACCAAAAACTTACTTTTCTACCAGATTTAAGAGTTCTAAATAAATAATATAAGTGAGATCGCATTGGTGCCATTCCAGCTCCACCTCCAACATAAAGCATTTCAGCTTCTGAGTGATTTATAAAAAATTCACCGAAGGGACCAGAAATAGTAACTTTATCACCTGGTTTTCTTGAAAACATATATGAAGAAGCAATTCCTGGATTAACATCCATCCATCCGTTTGTAGTTCTATCAAATGGAGGTGTAGCAATCCTGACATTCAGCATAATTTCTTTTCCTTCAGCAGGATATGAAGCCATTGAGTAAGCTCGCTCTACAAGTTCAGTGTTTTTCATTTTTAAATCCCAAAGTTTAAAATTATCCCACTCTAGTTTAAATTTATCAGGTTCACCAGGATGTTCTTCGGGATGAGACTTGATATCTATATCTTTAAAGTCTATTTCACATTCAGGAATTTCAATTTGAATATAACCACCAGCCTTATAACCCATATCATTAGGGATTTCAACTACCAATTCTTTTATAAATGAAGCTACATTCCAATTTCTAATTACCCTTGCCTCCCATTTTTTTATTCCAAAAACTTCTTCTGGAACTTCAATAACCATATTTTGTTTTACTTTAACTTGACACCCTAGTCTCCAGCCTTCTATAATTTCTTTTCTACTAAAATGAGGTTTTTCTGTTTCCAAAATTTCACCACCACCCTCCGTGACTATACATTTACATTGGACACAAGTTCCTCCGCCTCCACAAGCAGAGGGTAAGAAAATTTTATTATTTCCAAGTGTTGATAAAAGAGTGTTTCCAGAAGAAACTTCAACTTCACTTTCTCCATTAAGAAAAAGTGTAACTGGTCCTGAAGGGTGTAATTTAGCTTTAACAACTAATAGCATCCCAACCAAAACCATAATAATGGCTAAAAAAACGATAATACTAAAAATTATATAAGTAATAATTGTTGTCATAAAAACTATATTTTAATTCCCATAAAACTCATAAAGCCAAAGGCCATAAGCCCACAAATTATAAAGGTTATTCCTAGCCCTTTTAAAGGAGCTGGAACATTCGAGTAAGCTATTTTTTCTCTAATAGCAGCTATTGCTACAATTGCTAAAAGCCATCCTATTCCTGAACTAAATCCATAAATAGCTGATTCAGTAATTCCCGAAAAATATTTTATTTGCATGAATAAAGATCCACCCAAAATTGCACAATTTACAGCAATTAAAGGAAGAAAAATTCCTAACGCACCATATAAAGCCGGTGCAAATTTCTCAACAATCATTTCAACTAATTGGACCATAGAGGCAATTACAGCAATAAACATAATAAAGCTTAAAAAGTCTAAGTTTAATTCTGCATACTTAGGTCCAACCCATGAAAGTGCACCTTCTTTTAATAAGTATTTATCAATTAAAAAATTTAAAGGGACTGTAATAGTTAAAACAAAAATTACAGCAAAACCAAGTCCAACTGATGTTTTAATGGTTTTTGACATAGCTAAATATGAACACATACCTAAAAAATAAGCGAAAATCATATTTTCAATGAAAATACTTTTAATAAATAAATTAGCGTAATCAATCATAATTATTAATTTAAATTATTAGTTCTCGATTAATTTTCTGTTTCTGGATCGCTGAATCCATATAATAATTCCAACAGTAATAAGAGCCATTGGGGATAATAACATAAGACCATTATTTTCATAACCCATTTCATATACAAAGTCGGGAATTACCTGATATCCTAATAAATTACCTGAGCCCAAAAGTTCTCTAAAAAAAGCTACTAAAATCAAAATAAATCCATATCCCACAGCATTTCCGATTCCATCTAGAAATGATCTCCACACTCCATTTCCAAGCGCAAAAGCTTCCAATCTACCCATAACTATACAATTAGTAATAATCAATCCAATGAATATGGATAATTCTTTACTAATATCATATGCATAAGCTCTTAATACTTGATCAACAAGAGCAACCAGAGACGCTACAACAACTAATTGAACTATGATTCTTATTCTATTAGGTATTAAATCTCTTAACATAGAAATAATAACATTACTAGCAGCCATAACTGCAATAACTGAAATACTCATCACCAATGCAGCTTTTAATTGAACTGTAATAGCTAAAGCTGAACAAATTCCCAATACCTGAACAGTGATTGGATTATTGTCATCCATTGGATCAGAAAGTAAAGTTCTATTTGTATTTGACATATATTCTAATTTAAAGCTATTTTGTTTGATCTTAGAGTATTTAAATAAGGGACATAGTGTTCTAACCTTTCTTTAATCATATCTGAAACGCCATCGCCTGTTATAGTAGCGCCTGAAATAGCATCTACCTCAAAATCTTCTTTGTCTTCATTATTAGGATCATTATTAGTTTTTGAAACTGTTATACCCATTAAATTATTATCAGAATCAAACAATTTTTCGTTAATAAATCTTTCTTTAAACCAATCTTGAGTAATTTCAGCACCTAAACCTGCTGTTTCTTGTGCATGATCAAAAACGACTCCCTTTACAGTATTTAAATCTTCCTTTAATGAAATATATCCCCAAATTGCGTTCCAAAGTCCATTCCCCCTAATTGGAATAATATAAAATCTTTCAGAGTCAATGTTAGCCACGTAAAGAGGAAAATTTTGATTTTCAGGGGATTTTCTTAATTCAAGGACTAACTTAATATCATTAAACACATCTATTGCAGGATCAATTGATCCATCATTTTGAACAGCTAGCTGCTCTTCGATGTATTTATCAAATAATTCTTCTGCTCCTTCTCTATTAGTTATAACTCCTACCGTTGAAAGTATGTTCTGCATTTTTTCTTTTCTTATATTTTCTTTCTGTAAAACCTTTAAAGATTGAGAAGTATACGCAAGTACTATTGCTATTATAAATACCATGATAGTCGCAAATAAAAAAGTGTATAAATTTGAATCTCTATCCATATTAAGCAGCTTTTACAGTTTTTAAACTTCTTTTAAGTCTTCTATTAATATTAGCTTCGATAACATAGTGATCAATAGTAGGGGCAAAAACATTCATAAGTAATATTGCAAGCATTACACCTTCTGGATAAGCAGGGTTAAACACCCTAATTAATATACAAAATAACCCAACTAACAAACCATATATCCATTTTCCTTTTACTGTTTGAGCAGCAGATACAGGGTCAGTAGCCATAAAAACTACTCCAAAAGCAAAACCGCCAACCATTAGGTGATTAATCCAACTAAAATTCATAAGTTCATTTGCTCCCCATAAATTAAACATCAAACCAGTTGCCGCAGCTCCAATCACGCTTCCAACCATTATTCTCCAGCTGCCAACTCCAGTAAAAATTAAAATAAATGCACCAACTAAAACCATAAGAGTCGAAGTTTCAGCTATTGATCCGGGAATAGAGCCAATAAACATTTGTAGAGGTTCATATGGTAATGCACTATTACCTGATGCTAGCATTCCTAATATTGTTTCACCAGAAACTCCATCAATATTAGAAGCTTCAGAAACCCAAACTTTGTTGCCTGACATATATGTTGGATAGGCAAAAAAAGCAAATGCTCTTGCAGTCAATGCAGGGTTTAAAATATTCATTCCTGTTCCTCCAAATGCTTCTTTTCCTATAAATACAGCAAAAGCAACAGATAGCCCGACCATCCATAACGGAATATCTACTGGCATGATCATTGGAATTAGTAAGCCTGTGACTAAGTAACCTTCATTAATTTCATGTCCTCTAAAAACAGCAAAAGCAAATTCAATAGTAAGTCCTACTATATAAGAAACGGCAATCATTGGAAGAATTTTCATAGAACCATGAATCATTAAATCCATAGAGTTGTAATCTATCCCTAATTGAGAATAATATTGAAACCCCGTGTTATATATACCATAAAAAAGAGCTGGTAATAAAGCTATAATTACAGTAATCATCGTTCTTTTAAGGTCTACCGCATCTCTAATATGAGCACCATGTTTTGTTGTATGATTTGGCACAAATAAGAATGTATCAAATGCATTAAAAGCAGGAGCAAACTTTTCCCATTTTTCACCTTTATTAAAAGGTTTTTTTAGATTATCAATTGTATTTCTAATATTCATATTATACTATTAACCAACTTCTGAAATCATTAAGTCAAGTCCTTTTCTAATTATATGTTGAGCTTCTATTTTAGAAGAAGATGAATAATCAATTAGAGAAAAATCTTCAGGAGCTACTTCATATATGCCTAAGTTTTCCATTTTTTCAATATTTCCAACCATGCATTCTTTTAGTAATTGCATTGGGAAAATATCCATTGGAAAAACTTTCTCCATTTCACCAGTTACAACAAAAGCTCTTTCCTCTCCATTAATGTTTGTATCCAAATCATACTTTTTGTCAGGAAATATCCATGAAAATGAAGTTTTATATATACTTGGTACTTTGTTATTAATAAAAGGAATCCATCCAAACATTCTATAATGATTTCCTTCTCTTAATATTGAAAAAGTATTATTGTAGAACCCAAGGTAATTATCTTTATCTACTGTCGATCCTGTTAAAATATCACCATTAATAAATCTTAACTGTTCATCTGTTTTTACTCCAGCATCATTTATTATTTTAGACAATTTAGATCCAATTATTGTTTTATAATATTGAGGGTGTTTTACTGGTGGACCAGAAATAGCTATGGTTCTTAAAGGATTATAAACACCCGTTAAAAAAAATCTTCCAATAATCGCTACATCTTCAGGGTTTATAGTCCAAACTTTTTCTCCACTATTAATTGGATCAACATGATGGATTTGAATACCTACATTACCAGCAGGATGAGGACCACTAACATCATGAATTACAACATCATTAATTTCATTAATGAATGTCTTACTATCTTTTTCAATACAAATATTTAAATCACCATCTGTTAATTTTTTTAAAACTTGAACTCCAGTAATAAATTCATTTTTTTGATCATCTAATATGATTTGAAAATCAGCAGAGATTGGAGCAGTACTTAAAGTTGAAATAAAAATAGATTTGGGACTGTCTAAAGGATTAGCAATAATATCATAAGGCCTTTGTTTAATAAATGGCCAGCATCCAGAACCTAACAATAATTTTTTTAAATCATTCCCATTCAAATTTTCGAAATTTGAAATTTCAAATTCTTTTGATTTTTGAGTTTTATCAGAATCTATTACAATTTCAATAATTTTTCTTTTTGCACCTCTTAAAATATCTTTAACAATCCCTGAAATTGGAGAGCAAAATTTAATTTCTTCATTATCTTTAGAATAAAAAACTACATCTCCAGCTTTTACATGATTACCGACTTTAACAACCATTTTAGGCTTAATTAAATGAAAATCTGAAGGGTTTAAAGAAATTGATTTTGGAAAGGCAGCTTTTTTAATAATATTTTTAGCAGCACCTTTTATGTTAATGGTTAAACCATTTTTAATCTTGATGTCATTTGACATAATTAATCTACTATAAATAGTAGCGCAAATTTATTAATTAAAAGCATTAAGTAAAAGTTGATTTACTATTATATTGTTTATTTATATTCATTCTAAATAATTAAATATTTACTTCTATAAATATTTAAAATTTAATATATTTATTGGATTATATGACAATTAATCCATTCGATATAATAAAATTGCTTTTTCTATTTATCTGTATAAACAACCATAGTCAACAAAATTATACATCAAACAATATTAAAAGTGTCAAACTTTTAAATTCTAAAACAAATTCAAATTATCCAATAATTAATTTTAATGACCAATTAGAGCTGAGTTTTGACGATTTAGAAGCTGATGAAAAAGATTACTATTATAAAATAAATCACTTTGACTATAATTGGAAACCATCAGGACTTTTAAAATTAGAATTTTTAGAAGGTTTTGATGATATTAGAATAGACAATTTTAGAAATTCTTATAACACACTTCAAAGATATACTCATTATAACCTTGAGCTTCCAAATGATAATTTTAACTTTAAAATATCAGGGAATTATTCTGTAAGCATTCATCTTTCTAATGATGAAAAAGTTTTTGAAAAAAGATTCTCAATAACAGAAAATTTAGAAGGACTAAGTATGTCTATTTCAAAATCTAATAAAATAGAAAATATTGATATTTCACAAAATATTGATGTCACTATAAATTGCAATAATTGTTCAAAAATTTATAATAATTCATCTACACTAAGATTAGTTATCTTGAAAAACAATAATTGGTCAATTTCAAAAACTATTAAAAAGCCAAAATATGTTATAAACAATAAATTAATATATCGTGACATAAGTTTTAATGGAGGAAATGAGTATTTAAGTTTTGACAGTTCGAATATTATTTCAACAAATTATAGAGTGTATAAAACAGAATTAATAAATTTATATCATACTTATATTGTAACCGATGATGAAAGAACAAACAAAAAATATGAATATAATCCAGATAATAATGGGTCTTTTATAATAAATGGGCCGTTCAGTAATTTAGATATTGAAAATGATTATTCAATTGTTCACTTCACCTTAAAACCAAATTCCATTAATTTAAAATCAAGAGTTTTTATCATCGGAGAATTTAATAATTTCAATCCTAATGAAACTTATGAATTAAGTTTAAATAAAAATAAATATGAAGGTGATTTTAAATTTAAACAAGGTTACTATAATTACATTTATTATCATTTAAATAAATCAGATTCTGAAAATACAAATTATTTTGGAGGTGATTTTTGGCAAACCGAAAATGTCTACTCAGCTTTATTGTATCAAAAGAAAAATAATGATAAATATTTTAAATTAATTGGTCATTCTTCCATTTCTTCTTCAATTATAAAAAATTAACATTAGCTATTAGTTTTATTTTTTTTTAATCTATACATTAGCAAGTAAGATGGTAAATTACGTAACCAAAGGAATTGACATATCCGTTAAAAGTATTTACGATGGTTCTTATTTCAAGAATTATAGTCTGCACTTTTCATTTAACTATATCATAAAAATTACCAATCAAAGTAAAAATACAGTTCAATTAAAATCCAGGCATTGGAGAATATTTGACTCACTGAGTTCAGATATAATAATTGATGGTGAAGGAGTAATAGGTCAAAAACCATTAATTAACCCTGGAGAATCCTATGAATATTCTTCAGGCTGCCTTTTAACTTCCCCTGTAGGTGCTATGAGAGGTTTTTACAATATGATAGATGTTAATACAGGGGGGAAATTTAGAGCCTATATTCCGACCTTTAAACTTACCGCTCCACAAGCCCTAAACTAAAACTCACTTTAATTTTAAAATACTATAAATGGCAAATTCAACATTTCAAATACCTGATCTTAAAAACGAAGAAATTAAAGATTATATAAAAAATTCAAATGAAAGAAAAGAGGTAATTGAAACATATAATACAATGTATAATGAGAATATTAAAATTCCGCTATATATAGGTAAAGAGGAGATTATTACAGAAGAAAGAAGAGATATTAACCCTCCTCATGATCATAATAAAATTGTTGGGTCATATTCCATATGTAATTCAAGTCACGTTAAAAGTGCAATAAATTGTGCTTTAGAAATGAAAGATGAATGGACTAACACCCCTTGGGAAGATAGAGCAGCCATATTTTTAAAAGCAGCTGAATTAATTGCAGGGCCCTATAGATCCAAAATAAATGCTGCTACAATGATTGGTCAATCTAAAACAATATTTCAATCAGAAATTGATGCAGCATGTGAGTTAGTAGACTTTTTAAAACTCAATATAATCTACATGAGTGAAATCTATAAAGAACAACCTATTAATGTTGGAGATGTCTCAAATAAACTAGAGTACAGACCGCTTGAAGGTTTTGTTTACGCCATAACTCCTTTTAATTTCACAGCAATAGGAGGCAATCTTTGTGCAAGTGCCGCTCTAATGGGTAATGTTATTTTATGGAAACCTAGTGATCATCAAACTTATAGTGCTAAAGTTATTATGGATGTATTTAAGGAAGCTGGACTTCCAAAAGGGGTTATAAATATGGTTACTGGAGACCCTGTTTTAATAACTGATATCGCTTTAAAAAACCCAAACCTTTCTGGAATTCATTTTACTGGATCTACTGATGTTTTTAAACAATTATGGTCAAAAGTAGGCTCAAATATTAAGCTTTATAAAGATTATCCTAGAATTGTTGGTGAAACTGGAGGAAAAGATTTTATTTTCACACATCCATCTGCTAATTCTAGAATAGTATCAACAGCTATAGTTAGAGGCGGATTTGAATATCAAGGTCAAAAATGTTCAGCAGCATCTAGAGTATATATTCCTAAATCAAAATCTTCTGAGATTTTTAAAAACTTAAAAGAGCAAATTAGTTCAATAACTCTAGGATCTCCTATAGATTTTGAACATTTCATGACAGCTGTAATTCATAAAAATTCATATGATAAAATTGTAAACTACATAGAGCTTGCAAAAAATGATAAAGAAGCTGAAATTTTAATTGGCGGAGACTATGACGACTCAAAGGGATACTTTATTTCTCCTACTATAATCGTAACATCAAATCCAAAATTTACTACAATGCAAGAAGAAATATTCGGTCCTGTAGTTACAATTTATGTTTATCCAGATAATGACTGGAAGCAAATGCTGACAGTTGTTGATCAAACTTCAATATATGCACTTACGGGTGCATTTATTTCTGAAGACAGAAAAAGTATAGAGTATGCTTTAAGACATTTAAGATATAGTGCAGGAAATTTTTATATCAATGACAAACCTTCTGGTGCAGTAGTTGGTCAACAACCTTTTGGTGGATCAAGAGCTTCTGGGACAAATGACAAAGCAGGATCAAAATTAAATCTATTAAGATGGGTTTCTCCTAGATTAATAAAAGAAAACTTTAATCCTCCTACTGAGTACCCTTACCCTTATATGGGATAGGCATGTAAACTATTTTTTTTGTTTCAAAAAAAGGATGATCAAAATAATTGTTAATATTAAAAATTTTAGATGATTTAAAACCTTCTAACTCTAAACTTAAATCACCACCTTTTAAACAAAAGATTCCATTTTTATAAGAATTATTATTTTTTTTAGAAATTTTATCATCAATTATTTTTACAAAGTCGGTCATATTAGTCACAGCTCTACTTACTATAAAATCATATTTTTGATCTACAGCCTCTGATCTTATTTTTTCAGCTTTGACATTTCTAAGACCTAATTCATCAATAATAGCTTGTACCACTTTTATTTTCTTTCCAATAGAGTCCGTTAAATGAAATGAAACTTCTGGAAACATTATTGCCAAAGGAATTCCTGGAAACCCTCCACCTGTTCCAACATCAAGAATTTTAGATTTAGATTTAAAATCAATGACTTTAGCAATACTTAATGAATGTAAAACGTGCCTAATGTTTAGCTCTAATATATCCTTTCTTGATATAACATTTATTTTATTATTCCAATTGTCATACAATTTATTTAAACTTCCCAATTGTAACAACTGAAAATTTGTTAGACTTGGAAAATTAGATTCTATGATGTTCAAAACTTTTTTTTATTTATTCAAATTTACATCAATAATTTTATGAAAATAAATATCTTTATTTTTTTAAAATATAATATATGATCAACAATATTAGCGCCATCAAATTTTCAAGAAATGATTCCAAAAAGTTTTTCAAAACTTTAAACAACAGGGTTAATAATTATTTTAAAGAAAAAAATATTACAAAAAATGGTAACTGGAAGCTTTGGATAAAAACAATTATAATGTTTGGTTTACTTATAACACCATATATTTTGATATCTATTCTAACAATTCCAGGTTGGGTTCAAATATTATTATCAGTTATTATGGGAATTGGTTTAGCTGGTATTGGAATGAATGTAATGCATGATGGAAATCACGGTTCTTTTTCTAATAAAAAATGGATAAATAGATTAATGGGAGGTAGCATCTATTTATTAGCCGGGAATAGATATAACTGGCAAGTTCAACATAATGTTTTACATCATACATACACTAATATTCATGGTCATGATGAAGATTTAGAAGCAGGAAGAATTATAAGATTCTCAAAACATTCTGAGTGGAGATGGTTTCATAAATTTCAACATTATTACTCCCTATTAGTATATGGTCTTCTAACTATTAATTGGGCGATTACTACAGATTTTCTTCAAATGAAAAGATACATGAAAAAAAAATTATCTCATGGCAAATTTCCAAATCCATTTGTAAACTGGACAAAATTATTAGTTTCAAAAATACTTTATTTTTTATTCTGGATTTTTATTCCAATTTTAGTTTTTAATATAGTTTGGTGGAAGGTGTTATTTTCATTTTTAGTCATGCATTATACAGCCGGATTAATATTGAGCTTAGTGTTTCAATTGGCTCATATTATGGATGAAGCAGATATGCCCTTACCTGATTCAGATGGAAATATAAAAAATAGTTGGGCAATCCACCAGTTAAAAACAACGGTTAATTTTGCTTCAAATAATAAATTAGTTAATTGGTTTACAGGTGGTTTAAATCACCAGGTAGAACATCATATTTTTCCAAACATATCACATGTACATTATGATAAGATTGCGGAAATTGTTAAGAAAACTACTAATGAATTCAATCTTCCATACAATGAGTTTAATACATTTATTGATGCGCTTAGTGCTCACTTTCGTTATCTTAAAACAATGGGCATGAAGCCTCAAAATATATAATTTATAACTTTTATAGATGACAGATAAGCTTTCAAACAGAATCAATAATCTTCCTGTTTCTGCAACACTAGCAATGGCTGCAAAAGCTAGAAAATTAAAAGAAAATGGTGTGGATATCATTGGGTTAAGCCTTGGAGAACCAGACTTTAATACACCTGATTTCATTAAAAAAGCAGCAATTCAGGCAATTGATGATAATTATAACTCTTATACCCCAGTAGATGGTTATGGGGAATTAAAAAAATCTATTTGCAATAAATTTAAAAGAGATAATGGTTTAGATTATGAATCAAATCAAGTTGTAGTCTCTACTGGCGCAAAACAATCTATAGCTAATGCAATTCAAGTACTTATTAATCCAGGAGATGATGTGCTTCTTGTTGCTCCATATTGGGTAAGTTATTCCGCTATTGTAACTCTTGCAGAAGGAAATCCAATAGAAATCAGGTCTGACATTTCAAGTGATTTTAAAATAACTCCTTTACAATTAGAAAATGCCATAACTAGAAGAACAAAACTAGTCATTATAAATTCCCCTAATAATCCAAGCGGATCGGTTTATACAGAAAAAGAATATTTAGGACTTGCAAAAGTGTTAGAAAAATATCCAGAAATCTACATACTTTCAGATGAAATTTACGAACATATAAATTATGGTGTCCCTCACTTTAGTTTTGCAAAAATTCCATCAATGTTCGATAGAACTATTACTGTAAATGGTGTAGCAAAAGCATTTGCTATGACTGGTTGGAGAATAGGATATTTAGGAGCTCCCTATTGGATAGCAAAAGCTTGTACCAAAATGCAAGGGCAAATTACAAGCGGAGCAAACTGTATAGCTCAGCGTGCAACTATAGCTGCTTTAGAAGCTCCTGTTTCTGAAATTCAATATATGATAGATGAATTTAAGGAACGGAGAAAGTTAATAATTGATTTATTGAATGAAATAGAAGGCATTAAATTAAATGAACCTAAAGGAGCTTTTTATGTTTTTCCTGATGTTTCCTCTTTTTTCGGAAAAACTATAAAAGGAAAAAAAATTAATAATGCATCTGAATTTGCAATTTTTCTACTTGAGGAAGCTCATGTAGCTACTGTAACTGGAGAAGCATTTGGAAGTCCAAATAATATTAGAATTTCTTACGCTGCTTCAAAGGAAAAAATAAAGAAAGCTATTAGTAGAATTAAGAAGGCTATTAAGGATTAACGATCTCTCCAAAAATAAGGAGTAAATAATATTAATACAGTAAATAATTCTAGTCTACCTACTAACATTAAAAAAGCACACCAATATTTTCCAAGCACTGGAAGACTGTCAAAATTACTTATTGGACCTAGAGTCCCTAAAGCTGGACCAACATTACCTATTGAAGAAGCCGATCCTCCAATTGCAGATGTAAAATCAAGTCCCAATAAGCTTAATACTCCTGCGCCTATTATAAATAAAATAAGATATAAAATAAAGAATGCAAGTACGTGAATTACTATTGGTTTTTCAACTACAGAATTATTATGTCTTAATGGAATAATTGCATTGGGATGTAAAGATCTTTTAAACTCTAGTATTCCGTTTTTAATAAGAATTAAATGTCTTAATACTTTAACTCCACCAGAAGTTGAACCTGAAGACCCCCCCATAAACATAATTCCAAAAAATAACATAGTTAAAAATGGAGTCCAAGAAGTAAAATCACCAGTTACAAAACCTGTTGTAGTAACTATAGCAACAACTTGAAATAAAGCATGTCTAAAGCTACTTTCAAACTTTCCAAATACTTGAGGATGAATAACATCAGTTTGTGTCAAATCAACAGATGAATATAAGCTTATTGTAGAAATAATTACAAAAATTGAAATAAATGAAACATACCATTTAAACTCAGTGTCTTTTATTATTTTTTTTATTTTACCTGTTAAACCAAAATATATTAATATAAAATTAGTTCCAGCTAAAAACATAAAAACTATAACTATATACTGAATAATAGGGATGTTATTCCAATAACCTATACTAGCATTTCTAGATGAAAATCCTCCTGAAGCAATATTACTCATAGAGTTATTAATAGCATCAAAGAAACTCATTCCAGCTAAATTCAATAATACAGTTTCTGTAATAGTTAATCCAACATAAATCATCCAAAGTCTTTTGGCAGTATCACTTATTCTTGGATGTAGTTTATCTCCATTTATTCCGGTTCCAGGAGACTCGGCTGAAAAAAGTTGCATTCCCCCTATTCCTAATAACGGAAGAATAGCTATAGCTAATACAATAATTCCCATCCCTCCAAGCCAATGAGTCATGCTTCTCCAAAAAACAATACTCTTAGGCAAGGCTTCAATATCGTTTAAAATTGTGGAACCAGTCGTGGTATAACCCGACATGGTTTCAAAAAGCAAATTAGGGAAATAAGTTATTGAATTTGTTAAATAATAAGGAAGCATTCCTGAAAAAACCATGGTAAGCCAACCAATAGTAACTATTAGATAACCGTCTCTTTTATTAATTTGTCTAATATTATTTTTAGAAAAGGTCATTATTAAACAACCTAATACAATCACAATCACAGCAGAAAGAGTGATTTCTCTAATCGCACCATCATTAACTATTAGACTAACTAGTGAAGAAATAAGCATTGCCCCTCCATTAAAAATGAGTAGCATTCCAATTATATAAAAAATTAATTTTTTATTTAGTTTAGACATAAAGGTTTATAAAAATAAACTTTCTACTTTTTTTAATCCATCCGGAGTTGAACAAACTAAAACTCTATCACCTAGATTAATTTCAAAATTACCTAAAGCAATTATTCCTTTTCCTCCTCTTATTACACCACCAATAATAGCATTTAAAGGAAAGTTTAAATCCACGATTTTCTCGTTTAACACTTTAGAATGTTCTTTTACTATAAACTCAACAATTTCAGCATTCATATCAATTAGCTTAGCCAATTCAACAATATTCCCCTTTCTAACAAATTTAAAAACATCATTTGCAGCTAACAATTTCTTGTTAATCAAAGTATCTATGCCTATTGACTGGGAAAGATTAAAATAATCCATATTCTCAACAAGAGCTATTGTCTTTTTAATTTTCTTAGATTTCGCCATTAAACATGACATAATATTTGTTTCAGAATTTCCCGTAGCTGCAATAAAAGCATCCATATTTTCTAAATTCTCTTCTTCTAAAAGATCCACATTTCTACCATCTACATTCAATATCATAACATCAGGTAATAGTTCCGCTAAACCAATAGCTTTCTCCTTATTTATTTCAATAAGTTTTACATTTAAACCCTCATTACTAAGATCTCTTGCTAACTTAACGCTAACTCTTCCCGCTCCTAAAATCATTATGTTTTCAATCTTTTGCTTTACTGAACCTATTAAATTATATAACTCCTTTAATCCTTTTCGATTAGTAATAAAGTAAACTTGATCACATTCGAGAAAAATAGTGTTTCCTCTAGGGATAATTGTAGTTTCACTATCCTTTCTTTTTAAAGCAATAGGCATAAAATGAACCCCTGGAAAAACAGCTGCAGCTTCCATAACTGATTTACCAATAAAAGGAGCATTTTTTCCTAACTTAACTCCCATCATTTTTAAAATTCCATGCTCAAAATCGTGACTAGTGGAAAATGCAGATTCATTAATTAAAAGTTTGATTTCCTCAGCAGCTAAATTTTCAGGAGAGATTAATTCATCTATTCCGATAGAATCAAAATCTATTCCTATAGGATTTTCTAAAAATTCTGCATTAGAAATTCTAGCTATAGTTCTTTTTGCTCCCAACTGCTTAGCTAAGAAACAAGTAGTGAAATTAGTAGTTTCAGATGTAGTAAGTGAAACTACTAAATCGGATTTCTCAACATTCGCTTCTTTTAAAACTGAAATTGATGCAGAATTTCCTTCAATAGTTTTAATATCAAGCTGATTTTCAGCAATATTAAGAATAGATTGATTATTATCAATTAAGGTAATATCCTGTGACTCAAATGAGAGTAACTTAGCCAAATGGAATCCAACTTCACCAGCACCTGCTATTATGATTTTCATAAATATAGCATTGAATAAGACCACAAATATACTTGATTTTAAAAAATGAATAATAATTTTTTAAAAAATTAAAATTTTTATACCCATTTATGTTTCATAAATTTGACAACTCATTATGATAAAACTACCTTCTATTTTACTGTTTTTAATGTTTTTTATTGCTGGGTTTTGTCAAAAAAACAATACCAAAATTGAAAATCTTCAAAATTTTGATAAACAAAAATTACATTTTGGTTATTTTATTGGTTTTAATCAGTATAATTACAAACTTGATTATAAAATAAATCCCAATTATGCTACTTGGATTGAAGAAAGCATAGGGATTAATATTGGTCTAATTGGAGACCTAAGAATTAATGAATATATCAACCTTAGATTTGAACCAGGACTACACACTAACAAGTTAAATTTAAGATTTAATGAAAGATCTAAATTTACTCAAAACAGTGATACAATTCGATCAGTAAAATCCTCTTATATACATATGCCTCTTCTGATAAAATTAAGCACAAAAAGATTGGATAATTTCAGGCCATACTTAATTGGTGGAGTTTCAACTTCATTTAATTTATCTAGTAACCAAAATAGTCCTGAAGACAACAAAAACAATGTCTTTAGATTAAAAGCTAACAACTTATATTATGAGTTAGGATTTGGTATTGATTTTTATTTACAATATTTTAAATTTTCTCCATCAATAAGAGGGGTTTTTTCCTTAAAAGATGAGCTTGTGCCTGATGACGATGTGGCTAGCCCATGGACTGGAAATATAGAAAATCTATCAACAAGAGGGGTTTTTATAAATTTGACTTTTCATTAATCAGAAAAAATTTTTCGTTTAATTTCCCCTAAAAATATTCCAACAGATATTGACAAATTTAAACTATCTGGGAAATCATTAATTCCTGATCTAGGAATTGTTAAATTATAATCTAATACATCACACAATTTATCAGAAACCCCATTAGCCTCATTTCCAAAAATCAAAATTCCTTTATCAAATTGTAGATCTGTTTTATATATAGATTTTCCATTTAATGTTGCTCCTATTAAATCTAGTTTAGTATTTTTTAAATACGAGTTTAAATCAACATAATTAACATTCATTCTAGAGAGTGAACCCATCGCAGATTGAATTACTTTTGGATTAAAACAATCTACTGAATCATTTGAACAAATGACATCTTTTATTCCAAACCACTCACATGTTCTAATTATAGTTCCTAAATTTCCAGGATCTCTTATTGATTCTAAAGCAATTATCAAATTATTATGATCTACAGGATTTTTATTTGGAATTTCAAAAATTGCTAAATGATCATCTGGATTATTAAAAAAACTTATTTTTTTTAATTCATTGTAATCGACTTCAATTTGATTTGTAACAAAATCAAAAGCAGAACAATCAATGGAAAATAATTTAACCAATTTAAATTGAGAAATTAAAAATTCTGAAATAGATTTTATTCCCTCAACAACAAAAGCACTATTTAGATCTCTAAACTTCTTATGCTTTAGACTACTTATCAATTTTATATCCTTTTTGCTAACCATATTTAAAGATGTATTTTTGACAATAATATTATTCTGTGGATCATATTTTAACAAAAATACTATTATTTATATTCCTAAGCCCATTATTTATTGGGTGTAGTATTTCTAAAAATATTGAAAAAGGGAAACTTATATTAAGATCAAATGAAATATTAGTTAATGGAAATAAAATCCCTAAAGACTCTTTAAAACCGTTACTAACACAAAATAAAAATAATTACTTTATAGGTTTTCCATTCTCGGCCTATTTAAATGAATCTTCAAAAGAAAATACCGATTCTATTTTTAACTCATGGATGGATAGATCTGATGATAGAAAGACTAAACTAATTAGCCTCTTTTCGAAGAAACAACTTAAACAAATAAAAAAATATCTCAAAGATTATAATAATTGGAAAATTAGGAATGGCGAAAAATTAGAGTTAATTGATTCTGTCAAAACCGAAATATCAATTGAAAATCTAAAATCTTTTTACAAAAATAATGGTTATTTTAAATCCAAAATTGATTCCAAAATAATAATTGATCAGAGAAATAATAATTATGGAAAAGTAGTTTATAATATTAATTTAGGAAATCAATATTATTTAGACTCTATAAAATCAAATATTGAATCTAAAGTTTTAGACTCAATATATAATCAAAATAAAGATGATTCGTTTTTAATAAAGAATAAACCATTTAATACTATAGATTTTGAATCTGAAAGAAACAGGTTAGACAAATTGTTTAGAAATTCTGGTATTTATAATTTTCAAATTAATTCTATCACATTTGAATTAAAAATGGATACTACAGCTATTGATTTAAACATTCCTGTTGTAGTTAATATTATAGATAATAAATTGAAAAATGATTTATCTGATAATAACAATAGATACAGGCTTCATTACATTAAAAGAATAAATCTATTTACTAATGATATTAATAAATTAACAGATGAAGATTTAAATAATTTTATCAATTATGAAGGAATAAATATTTTTTCAAGTGGAGATCTTAGGTATAGGCCTGAAAATTTAACTAAATTAATTTCAATTAAAAAAAATAGTCTTTACAGCGATTTAACAAGATCGAAAACAATTACCCAACTAAATAACTTTGAAAATTTCCAATATCCATCTATAAGTTATAATTACATTGAAAACTCTAATAATGAACTTGAAGTTAATGTTCTTTTAATTCCAAAAAAGAAATTCTCACTTGGTTTTGGAATTGATTTAAAACATTCAAATATTGAGGATATAGGAGTAGCTTTTCAAAGTTCTTTAACAAGTAGAAATATTTTTAAAGGTTCCGAAAGATTAGAGTTTACAAGCAGAGGAACAATTGGAAAATCTGCAAATACTATTATTTCAGAATTTGGATTAGACATAAGGCTCAGATTTCCTAGATTTTTTAGTCCATTTAAATTTAAAAAACTAAAAGATCTTGAAAATAAACCTACTACTTACATAGGAATTGGAACATCAAAACAAACTAATATTGGATTAGATAGACAAAATTTTAAGTTTGATGTAAATTATGATTGGACTAATAAAAAAAAAAATAAGATTAATATTGGTGTTTTAAATATCGAATTAGTTAATAATAAAAATAGCATCAATTATTTTAATATTTATTCTAATTCTTACAGTACGATTAATTCAATTGCTAAAACAAACAATGCTAATAGTTCATATTTCAATTCATCAAATAAATTAATAATTCCAAATGGAATTGATTCATTTATAAATGAAGTAATATCCAAAAGTTTTCCTATTAGTAATGATGATTATAATAGTGTAACTTATATTAATGATCGGAGAAATAGGTTAACCTCAAACAATCTAATCATAGGATCAAATTTCTCTATAACAAACAATAACAAAAGAAATATATATGATAAAAACTTTTCTCAATTTATTTTTAAAACAGAACTAGCGGGAAGTCTTACAGATTTTTTAGCTAATCAATTCAATGCTAAGCTAGATGAATTTGGAAACAATAAAATTTTAGGTTTAGCTTATTCTCAATATTTTAAAACTGAATTTAATTATATAAAATATTGGTATATAAATTCAAATTCATCTATTGCTTTTAGAAGTTATTTTGGAATTGCTGTACCATTTGGAAACTCAAACAGCATTCCATTCTCAAAATCATTTTTTTCTGGAGGTTCGAATGACAACAGAGCTTGGGAAGTATATAGATTAGGACCTGGAAGCAGTGGTGCACTAAGTGAATTTAATGAAGCAAATATGAAAATAGCAATGAATATTGAATATAGATTTAATATAATTGGAAAATTAGATGGCGCTTTATTCACTGATTTTGGAAATATTTGGAATGTATTTGATAACACTAATGATCCTAAAAGAACTTTTGATGGATTGAGTGATCTAAATGAAATAGCTATTGGAAGTGGTTTTGGAATGAGATATAATTTAGGCTTTTTTGTTTTAAGATTAGATATGGGATTAAAAACTTACAATCCAGTACTAGAAACAAAAGACAGATGGTTAACAGATTTTAATTTTAAAAAAGCCGTCTTTAACATTGGTTTAAATTATCCTTTTTAGAATCAACAATTCTTTTTAATTTAGCAATCCAATTAAAAAAAAACTTGATGAATAATGAAATTAAAGATGGTGTAGCAACTGGTGATGAAGTTCAAAAAATTTTCAATTTAGCAAAAGAAAAAAAATTCGCCCTTCCTGCAGTAAATGTCATAGGATCAAATACAATTAATGGCGTATTAGAAACCGCTTCAAAATTAAATGCTCCAGTAATTATTCAATTTTCAAATGGTGGAGCAGTTTTTAATGCAGGTAAAGGATTGTCAAATAAAAATCAAAATGCTGCAATAAAAGGAGCAATAGCTGGAGCAAGACATGTTCATGAACTTTCAAAAGCTTACAATGTTCCTGTTATTCTTCATACTGATCATGCTGCAAAAAAACTTTTGCCTTGGATTGATGGTTTATTGGATGCTAGTGAAAAACATTTTGATCTAACAGGTAAATCACTTTTTAGCTCACATATGATTGATTTATCAGAAGAACCTATTGAAGAAAATATATCAATATGTAAAGATTATTTACAAAGGATGAGTAAAATTGGAATGACACTAGAAATAGAACTTGGAATAACAGGAGGTGAAGAAGATGGAGTTGATAATTCAGATGTTGATGATTCTAAATTATATACTCAGCCCGAAGAAGTTGCGTATGCCTACGAAGAGTTATTAAAAGTTAGTGATAAATTTACTATAGCAGCAGCATTTGGAAATGTTCATGGAGTTTACAAACCTGGTAATGTTAAATTAACTCCTAAGATTTTAAAAAATTCTCAAGAGTATATTTCAAAAAAATATAACGTAAGTAATAACACCATTAACTTTGTTTTCCATGGAGGATCTGGTTCATCTGTTGAAGAAATAAGGGAAGCAATTGAATATGGTGCTATTAAAATGAATATTGATACTGATATGCAATATGCATTTATGTCTGGAGTTAGAGATTACTTTAAATGTAATGAAGATTATTTAAAGAGTCAAATAGGAAATCCAGAAGGATCAGATTTGCCAAATAAAAAATATTATGATCCTAGAGTATGGCTAAGAAATGCCGAAGAAAGTTTTATTTCAAGATTAACTCAAGCTTTTCATGATCTAAACAATGTAAATACGCTTAACTAATTTTCGGTTTCTTATATTTGAATAAATATCCTTATTTATGGCTTGGTTTAAAAGAAAATCTAAAGGAATTCAGACTAATACTAGTGAGAAAAAAGACACTCCTCAAGGGCTTTGGCATAAAACTCCCACAGGAAAAATCATAGATAAAGAAGAATTAGAAAAAAATTTCTTTGTATCTCCAGAAGATGGCTTTCACATAAGAATTGGAAGCAAAGAATACTTTGATATTTTATTTGATAATAAATTCAAAGAAATTGACGCAAATTTATATTCAAAAGATCCATTAAAATTTAGCGATAGTAAGTCTTATAAAGACAGAACCAAGGAAGCAGTAAAAAAAACAGGTCTTAAAGATGCTATAAGAGTAGCGATAGGTAAATCTCAAGGATTGGATGTGGTTATTGCCTGTATGGATTTTAAATATATAGGTGGTTCTATGGGTTCAGTAGTTGGAGAAAAAATAAGTAGAGGCATAGATCTCGCTATTTCAAAAAAAGTTCCCTTAATTATAATTTCTAAATCTGGGGGCGCTAGAATGATGGAAGGTGCTATTTCATTAATGCAGATGGCTAAAACATCAGCTAAACTCGCTCAACTATCAAATCATAAATTACCCTATGTTTCATTATGTACTGATCCTACAACTGGAGGCACCACTGCTTCTTTTGCTATGCTTGGAGATATAAATATTTCTGAACCAGGCGCCTTAGTTTGTTTTGCTGGTCCAAGAGTTGTTAAGGATACAACAGGAAAAGATCTTCCAGAAGGATTTCAAAGATCAGAATTTCTTCATGAACATGGATTTCTTGATTTTATAACTTCTAGAATCGAATTAAAAGAAAAACTAAATCTTTACTTTGATTTAGTTCTGAACAGGCCCGTTAGATCAATAAATAAATAGTTGCGAGTTAATAAAATTTAATCTTATATTTGCCGCTCCAATAAATTAATATTGGTTACATAATAATTATTTACAATAATATTGGCATGTATTTAACAAAAGAAAACAAAAAAGAAATTTTCAAGGAACACGGAAAATCTGATACAGACACGGGTTCATCAGAAGGACAAATTGCTTTGTTCACTGCAAGAATCAATCATTTAACCGAGCATCTCAAAAAAAATCGTAAAGATTTTAATACAGAAAGGTCATTAGTGATGATGGTTGGTAAAAGAAAAAGCTTATTAAGCTATCTTAAGAATAAAGACATTAATCGTTACAGGGAGATTATTAAAAAGCTTAATCTACGTAAATAGATGTTTTTATCATAATTTTTCATTGGTATTCTACTTAAGACACAACACAACTTAATTAATTTAATGAAAAATATGCAAATCAAAACTTATAATGAGTCCATCGATCTTGGTGATGGAAGAATAATTACTTTAGAAACTGGAAAACTTGCAAAACAAGCTCATGGATCAGTAGTAGTTCAAATGGGTAAAGCAATGCTTTTATGTACAGTAGTTTCTAACTATGAATCTACAGGACTAAATTTCTTGCCATTAACTGTTGATTACAGAGAAAAATTCGCTGCAGCTGGAAGATATCCTGGGGGATTCTTTAAAAGAGAAGCTAGACCTAGTGATGGGGAAGTTTTGACAATGAGACTAGTCGATAGAGTTTTACGTCCATTATTCCCTAAAGACTATAATTCAGAGGTTCAAGTAATGATTCAGCTAATGTCGCATGATGAAGATGTAATGCCAGATTCTCTTGCAGGACTTGCTGCTTCAGCAGCTATTCAATTAAGTGACTTTCCTTTTGAATGTCCAATTTCTGAAGCTAGAGTAGCAAGAGTTAATGGTAAATTTGTTATAAATCCTAGTAGAGCTCAATTAGAAAAATCTGATATAGACATGATGATTGGAGCTTCAGCAGATTCAGTCATGATGGTTGAAGGAGAAATGGATGAATGTAGTGAAGAAGAAATGGCAGAAGCAATAAAGTTTGCTCATGAATCAATAAAGATTCAAATTGAAGCTCAAGTTAGATTGGCAGAAGCAGTTGGAAAAAAAGCAGTAAGAGAGTATGAAACTAGCGTGGAAAATGAAGAGCTTTCAAAAAAAATACATGAACTATCTTACAACAAATGTTACGCAATTGCTAAACAAGGAACTTCAAAGGCAGAACGTAGTTTAGCTTTTTCAAATGTTAAAGAAGAAATAAAAGAATCCTTTAGCGAAGAGGAGTTAGAAGAACATGAAAAATTAATAGGAAAATATTTCAGTAAAGCTCAAAAAGAAGCGGTTCGTGAATTAACTTTAAGTGAAGGATTAAGATTAGATGGAAGAAAAACAACAGAAATTAGACCTATTTGGTGCGAAGTAGATTATTTACCCTCAACTCATGGTTCTGCAATTTTTACAAGAGGAGAAACTCAAGCGTTAGCTACAGTTACACTTGGAACATCTAGAGAAGCTAATAAAATTGATATGCCATCTTTTGAAGGTGAAGAAACATTTTATTTACACTATAATTTTCCTCCTTTTTGTACTGGAGAAGCTAGACCACTAAGAGGAACATCTCGAAGAGAAGTTGGTCACGGAAATTTAGCTCAAAGAGGTTTAAAAGGAATGATACCTGATGATTGTCCATATACTGTGAGAGTAGTTAGTGAAGTACTTGAATCAAATGGATCTTCTTCTATGGCTACAGTTTGTTCTGGAACCATGGCTTTAATGGACGCTGGAGTTCAAATTACAAGACCAGTTTCTGGAATAGCTATGGGATTAATTTCTGATGGAGACAGATATGCTGTTTTAAGTGATATTCTTGGAGATGAAGATCATTTAGGAGATATGGACTTCAAAGTAACGGGAACATCTGAAGGAATTACAGCATGCCAAATGGATATTAAAATCAAAGGTTTATCATATGAAATTTTAGTAAATGCTCTTAAACAAGCAAGGGATGGAAGATTACATATTTTAGAAAAAATCACTGAAACTATTGAAAAACCAAATATTGATGTTAAATCTCATTCACCTAAAATGGTAACTAGTAGAATTCCTAACGAATTTATAGGTCCATTTATTGGTCCAGGTGGAAAAGTAATTCAAGAATTACAAAAAACTACTGGCTGTACAATAGTGATTAATGAAGACCCAGAAACAGAAGAGGGAATAGTTGAAATTCTAGGAACTGATCAAGAAGGAATTGACGCAGTACTTGCTAAAATTGATTCATTATTGTTTAAACCTGAAAAAGGTAATACTTATAAAGTTAAAGTTATAAAAATACTTGATTTTGGAGCTGTAGTCGAATATTTGGATGCACCTGGAAACGAAGTTCTTTTACATGTAAGTGAAATTGCATGGGAACGAACTGACAATGTAAGCGACGTACTTAAACTTGGTGACGAGTTAGAAGTTAAATATTTTGGAGTAGACCCTAGAACTAGAAAAGAAAAAGTTTCAAGAAAAGCTTTGTTAGAAAAACCTGAAGGATATGTTGAAAGACCACCAAGACCCCCAAGAGGAAATAACAGTGGAAGAGATAACAGGTATAGAAATAACAGATAAATTAAATTTATCTGTTATTTAATAAAAGTTGAGATTAATTGTAACCTTTTTATACGTTTTAACGTATAATAAACTTAAGCACTATCAATGAGACAACTAAAAATTACAAAACAGGTAACCAACAGAGAAACTGCATCCTTAGATAAGTATCTTCAGGAAATTGGAAAAGTTGATTTAATTACTGCTGAAGAAGAGGTTGAATTAGCACAGAAAATTAGAGCTGGTGATGAAAATGCACTAGATAAACTTACAAAAGCCAATCTTAGATTTGTGGTTTCTGTTGCCAAGCAATACCAAAATCAAGGATTAACATTGCCTGATTTAATTAATGAAGGCAACTTAGGTCTTATAAAGGCTGCTAGAAGATTTGATGAAACAAGAGGATTTAAATTCATTTCATATGCAGTATGGTGGATACGTCAATCTATTTTACAAGCCTTAGCTGAACAATCTAGAATCGTTAGACTTCCTCTAAATAAAATAGGATCTATTAATAAGATCAATAAAATGTATGCTTTTTTAGAACAAGCAAACGAAAGAGTTCCTTCTGCAGAAGAAATAGCAAAAGAATTAGATATGACTATTTCAGATGTAAAAGAATCAATGAAAAATTCTGGAAGACACGTTTCAATGGATGCTCCGTTAGTTGAAGGGGAAGATTCAAACCTTTATGATGTTTTAAGAAGTGGTGAATCTCCAAATCCAGACAGAAATTTATTGCATGAATCATTAAGAACTGAAATTGAAAGGGCACTTGAAACATTAACTCCTAGAGAAGCAGATGTTGTTAGGTTATACTTTGGCTTAGGAGAAAAACATGCTATGACATTAGAAGAAATTGGAGAAACGTTTGATCTGACAAGAGAAAGAGTTAGACAAATTAAAGAAAAAGCGATTAGAAGACTTAAGCATACTTCCAGAAGCAAGATTTTAAAAACCTACTTAGGCTAAAATGAACTTAATAGCGCCATCAATGCTTGCCTGTGACTTTGGAAATCTTGAAAGTGAGATTTCAATGATTAATGACAGTAAAGCTGATTGGTTTCATATTGATGTAATGGATGGTGTTTTCGTTCCTAATATTTCATTTGGCACTCCCATAATGAACATTTTAAAAAAATATACAAAAAAACCTTTAGATGTTCATCTAATGATAATTAATCCAGATAATTATATTGAAAAGTTTGCAGAATTAGGAAGCAGCGTATTAACAGTTCATTTTGAAGCTTGTACTCACCTTCATAGAACTATTCAAAGAATCAAGAGTCTTAATATGAAGGCTGGAGTAGCAATTAACCCTCACACCCCTATTTCATCTTTAGAATCAATTATAAAAGAAATTGATTTAGTATGTATAATGAGTGTTAACCCAGGTTTTGGAGGACAATCATTCATAGAAACTACCTACCAAAAAATCAAAAATCTTAAATCATTAATTAACAAGCGCAATTCAAAGACTTTAATTGAAATAGATGGAGGAGTTAATTCTGAAAATGCAAAAAAATTGATTGAAAATGGTGCTGATGTTCTTGTGGCAGGAAGTTTTGTTTTTAAATCAGAAAATCCAACAAATACTATTAGTACACTTTCTTCTTTAATTAATTAGTATATCGTATTTTTTATTTAATTTAAATACATAAATAATTTATGTATAATAACTCTATATATGTAATAGGCTTAATGAGTGGGACTTCCTTAGATGGTTTAGACATTTGTTTTGTTTCATTTAAAAAATCTAATTACTCAAAGTATAATATTATAAACTCTAAGACTTATCGTTATAATGAAAAATGGATTGAAAAATTAAAAAAAAGTATTTTCTTAAATAAACAAGAATTAAAAAAAATAGATATAGAATACGGAACTCTAATTAGCAACTATTTAAAAGAGTTTATTAGTGAATTTTCAATTGATAAAATAGATCTAATTTCTTCTCATGGACATACTGTTTTTCATGAACCTAATAAAGGAAAAACTCTTCAAATTGGAGATGGAAAAACAATTAATAAAATTATAAAAACTGATGTAGTTTGCGATTTTAGAACCCAAGATGTAAAGTATAAAGGACAAGGAGCGCCATTGGTCCCCATTGGTGATCTTGATCTTTTTTCTAATTATAAATTCTGCCTAAATCTAGGGGGATTTTCAAACGTATCAATTAAGGATAATAATAAAATCAAGGCATTTGACATATGCCCTGTTAATACTGTTTTAAATCATTATTCAAAAAAAATGGGATATACTTTTGATCAAGATGGAGTTTTGTCAAAAAAAGGAACTGTCAACTTAGATCTATTAAATCAACTAAATCAAATGAGTTTCTATAATAAATTAGGTCCAAAATCTCTAGGAATAGAATTTGTAAAATCTAAGGTCATACCATTAATTGATTCTCATATTTTAAATCCTAAAGATATTCTAAGAACCTATATAGAACACATATCAGATCAAATTAGTAAATCTATTGGCAGTTATTTTAATGATAGAATCTTAATATCAGGTGGAGGCACTTATAATAATACCCTAATCGATTCTATTAAAACTAAAGTAAAATCTAAAGTTATTGTTCCTGATTCTCAAATTATAGATTATAAAGAAGCGCTGATATTTGCTTATATGGGGCTGCTAAAAAGTAAAGAAAAAATAAATTGTTTAAAAAGTGTAACTGGAGCAATTAAAGATCATTCTTCCGGTAAAATTTTTAGAAATTAATATCGATATCTTTAAGTTCTTGTATTTTAATGTTTTTCCACTTAACCTTAATTCCACCACCATCATGAATTTGTAAAGCTATTCTTCCGTTAGCCTCACCAATTTTACTGTCAGAATAAGTAATCATTTGTATTCCATTTAACCAAGTAGTTACTTTATCTCCGTAAACTTTAACTGTAAGCTTATTCCATTCACCCATTTTCAAAGATGAATCTTTACCTTCACTAGGTTTAATAAGCCATCCTCTTCCATAAGACTCATAAATTCCACCTGTATAAAAGTCTGGAGGAGCTACTTCAACTTGCCAACCACTTACTTTAGTGCCATCAACTGTTGATCTAAAAAACACACCACTATTTCCGTTAGCCTCTTGCATAAACTCAAGATTTAAAATGAAATTTTTATAAAAATTTTCAGTACCTAAATAACCATATTGAGCGTCAGGACCACTTTCACATATTAGAAGTCCGTCTTCAACATACCACTTTTCAGTTCCATAAATAATCCATCCACTCAGATCCTTTCCATTAAAAAGCTCTTTTGTCTTTTTATAAAGCACTTTTGTCTTTTTATCTGGATAGTTATGATTATGTGTTTCAGGTGAAAATAATTTTAATGAAGTGCATGCATTTAGCATAAAAAAACTGATTATTAAAGATATTATAGATTTTTTTTTCATTTTAAAAGTAATTAAGTGATGCGAAAATAATTAAATTTTTCATAATTTAATAAAATTAAGTTGATGAACTTATTATTAAATAAAATGAATATTAAATTTATATATATATTATTATTATTATCAAGTTTTGCAAATTATGCTCAATTTAAAGCTGGATTATTAAATACTTTAGAAGCAGTTTATCCAGATTATAATAATTTAAAGTTTAATAATAATTATAAAACCAATATTCCTTCAAATTCATCTGCCGAAGTTCACATTTTAATTAAATCTAATATTGGAAATAAAATTTCTATCGATACTAGATCAAAAAATATTAGATCTATAAATTGGGATATAATTGAGCCTGTTCCTGTTGAAGAAAATACTGGTTTAGATAGTAGAACTGAACAATTTAAAGGAAAAATTAATCCATATGTTATAAGAAGGGCTCCATTTGATATTTTTGAAGTAATATATCCATTGAATAAGAAAAGTTTCGTAACCAAACACAAGTATTCATTATTAAGGCTTACCGTAAATTCAAAACATCTTCAAGATGAAAAAAATTATTTGATTGAGATTTCAATAAAAGAGAATTTAAAAAATATCCAAAAACTTAATTTTAAAATTAAAGTTCACTCCGCTTCTATTCCTGAATTAATTGATAGTAATTTCTTTTATACAAATTGGTTTAATATTGCTAAAATGGAAGAAAAGCACAGCCTTAAAAGATGGAGTGATAAATGGTATAAAATGTTAGAAAAATATGCAAAAATTATGGCTAATGGAAGACAAAACTGTATCATTATTCCTGGTAAGCTTATTAGCCTTAAAGAGAATAAGATTCATCTAGATGAAGATAAAATGATTTCATTTATTAATGTGTTTAGAAAAAATGGTTTCAAGTATTTCGAATCTCCACATCTTTTAGGTAGAGGTAAAAATGATGATTGGGGAAGTCCTGAATTAATAACTAATTTAAGAGGAAGGGGTTATTTTAGTGATGAAGCAAAAAAAGATATAGATACAATTATTAGAAAAATAAAAAAATTTACAAAAAAATATAACTTAACTAATCAATGGCTACAACACATTGCAGATGAACCAACTAACAATAATGCTGAATGCTATAGACAAGTTTCAAAACAAATAAAAGATATCTATCCTGAAATAAAAATTATGGAAGCAACAAATGCTAAAGAATCCTTAAACGGAGCTATTGATTTTTGGTGCCCAATTATAAATGATTTTCAAGAAAATGAAGATTTTTTCAGGTCAAGGGAAAAAATAGGAGAAAAAGTATTAGTCTACACATGTCTAGTACCAGGTGGAAAGTGGTTAAATCGAACTCTTGATATGGAAAGAATTAGGCAAGTTTATTTTGGATGGGCTGGATCAAAATATAATACTTTTGGATATCTGCATTGGGGATTAAATCAATACATAGCAGATCCTTTTAAACAAAGTGTGGTAAAACATCCCTCCCCAATTGCTTCACCCACAAACTACCTACCTGCTGGAGACACCCACATTATATACCCGGGAGAAGATGGTCCATTATCATCAATAAGATTTGAAGCGCATCGAAAAGGTATTGAAGATTACGAACTTCTTGAAATTTTAAAATCAAAAAACAAAAGAAAACATTCTAAAATTGTAAAAAAATTATTCTTAGATTATAAGAATTACTCAACATCAATAAGCAAATACATGAGAGTAAAAAGAAAATTACTAAAATCCCTTTAAAAATTTATTATGAAACACATAAGTATTTTATTTTTTTTACACATAGCATTAGTTAATTATTCACAAACACGTAAAGTATTCTTTTCAAGCCCTTCAGACACTTATATCATATCTTCCGATCTTCACATTCACACGGTTTTTTCTGACGGTGAGGTATGGCCAAGTATAAGGATTAAGGAAGCTAGAAGAGATAGTCTTGATTTAATTTCAATGACTGAGCATTTAGAATATTTAAGCTATAAAAATGATATAATAATAACAGATAGAAACAGGTCTTTTAATATATCTAAAGCATTATTAATAAAAGACGAACTTCTAATGATTGTCAATGGATCAGAAATAACGAAACCAATGCCCCCTGGACATTTTAATGCAATTTTTGTTAAAGATGTGAATCCATTATTAAATTCAGATGGAGAAAAATCAATGGTTGAAGCAAATAAACAAGGTGCTTTTGTATTTTGGAATCATCCTAATTGGGTTGAGAATAGAGATGATGGAATAGCTCGATTAGATAAAATGCATCAAAGGTTATTAGAAAAAAAACTATTCCATGGAATTGAGGTTGTCAATGAGCATACTTATTCAGAAGAGGCATTAGCCTTAGCTTTAGAAAATAATTTAACAATCATGGGCACAAGTGATATTCATGGATTAATAGATTGGACTTTCGATAAAGAAAAAGAACAGCACAGACCAGTTACTTTCATACTGTCTAAAAACAGAACTATAAAAAGTATAAGAGATGCCTTATTTAATCAAAAAACTTTTGTCTGGCATAGAGATATGTTAATTGGTAAAGAAGAAAATATTTCCCCAGTTGTTTCTGAGAATTTAAAAATATCCAGCCTAGGATATTATAAAAAAATAGTTACTATAAAAATACGAAATGAAAGCGTAGTACCATTTAAATTAAAATACCTTGGAGACTATACTTTTCATAGTTATAGTTCAATTTTAGAAATACCAGCAAGGGGAGAATTATTGGTTACTATCAAAACAAAAGAAATTTTAAGCTCAATTGATATGTCATTTGAAGTTTTGAATGTAATAACAGCTCCAAATAAAAATCTTATAATTAAAAAGAATATAAGTTTATAAAATAGATCTTAATCTAATCTTTAAAGTGGACCTTGCGGTCCTAAGTTCGAACTTTTTTAGAAAATTATTGATAAGTTTGTTTTATATGTAATGTTAATTTTAAAATAAGTGATATCTTGCCAATACTGAGCAGAGTAGAAATGATTAAGTCTGGATATATAAACATATCAAATAGATTTAGATTCTTTTCCTAAAAAAAACTAGCCGAAAATTATATCATGAAAGAAATTACGACATCTTATTCTATTTCTTCAAAATTGAAAAACAAAAAATATGTAATTGTTCCCCAAAAGGAATTCATCATCCCCGAGTATTTAAACAATTATAAAAACCAGTTTGCTAAAGCCTTTGGGGAACTTGGAAAAGATAACTATTTAAAAGATGGGAGGAGTTTTAGGTATAGGCGGTTCCAGTATTTCTATTTTTTGCCTGAATCCGGGAAAATTGTAGCTTACGCCAAAACTCCTTATTATCAACCTGCCGAAATAAATAAATATGCAGGAGATCTGGACCGAAAATTTGAATCGTTAAACAGTAAGATAATAAGCAGCCCCTTCCTTCAGGAGTTGATTCGATTCGATTTCCAACAATTACCTATTTCTGAGGAAGATAAGTCTCACTCCTGGATGGTCGATATACATCAAATACGGACTGTAGCAACAGCAGTTGAAAGTGGTGAAGCAACACCAGAAGGTATTCACCATGATGAAAATGATTTTGTTTGGATTCATTTGATCAGCCGAGAGAATGTTACGGGGGGGAGTAATGATATTTACAATAATGAACAAAAACTATTGGAGAGTTGTACACTCAGTAAAAATATGGATTCAATTGTATTTTGGGATCCAAAGGTGATGCATGCAGTAACTTCAATGCACCCAAAAGACCACACAAGAAATGCAATCAGGGATGTTGTGTTGATTTGTTTTACCCATTGCCCCGATCTTGAACCTCCAACAGGAAACCCTATTTTAGATTACATAGAAATAAAAGCCAACATAAATCCACCAGCCTTGGTGAAACAAAGTTTTTAATAGAAAAACGAATATGGCGATCTATACCAGAATACAAGCCTCTGATCTAAATAAAATAGTTACTCCTTATCAAATTGAAGTGATAGATTTTACTCCGATTGAAGGGGGAAATGCTAACTCGAATTATCATATATATGCAAAGAGTGGTGAATATATGATGACAATAGTAGAAGAAAAATCTTTGCAGGAGGCGCAAAGATTGACCACCCTTCTTCAATGGTTGGGCAAACATCATTTTTTAACCTCTCCGGTTCAAACCACCATTACAGGAGAAATGGTGACCCAATATGCAGGGAAACCGGTTTTTGTAAAAAAGTGGATATATGGAACAGTGTATGAAAATTTCACCACTGATGAATTATCTCAAATTGGGACCTCTATGGCACAGCTACATCAAATCCCAGTACCTGATTATTTACCCAAATATCATCCTTACGGGCAACAGGTTTTTTCATCAGTTATTGGTAAAGGGATTGATACAGAATATGAAAAGTGGCTCAAGGAACGACTTCATTTCCTTAAAAAACATATTCCTGAGGATCTTCCCAGGGGATTGGTACATGGCGATATTTTTTTTGATAATGTTTTATTTGAAAATAATAAGATAAAAGCAATTATAGATTTTGAAGAAGCCTGCAATTATTACTTAATTTTTGATTTGGGAATGGGCATATTAGGGCTTTGCAGAACTGGTGGAAAAATTGACCTAAACAAAGCAAGAGCATTGATAAAAGGGTATGAACAAATACGATCCTTAGGGGTTCCGGAAAGAGATTCTCTACAATTATTTATCGAATATGCGGCTATTGCTACCTCTTGGTGGCGATTTTGGAAGTACAATATTCATTCACCAAATCCTGATTTAAGGAATAAACATTGGAAGATGGTTCAGGTAGCTAAAGAGGTTGAAATAATGGATAAAAATCACTTTTTGTCAATTGTATTTGAATAAAGACAGTTATGCCTGTAAAATAAAATAATGAAAAAAAGGTAGCAGGGAACACGGCATTCAGTTTAACCTTACTGAGTACTCAAAAGAGTTTACCTTTTAGAAATTGATGCTGAAAAGGGAATAGTCAACAAAAAACTAATTCTACAATAAAAATTATTTTCTAATCAGAAAATCAATTTATTTTTTTAACTTTGTTTTAGTAGATTGATTAGCGGTGCAAAAAGTGGTGCAAATTTTAGTTTAAAAGCTTACTGTAATCATGTAAAAAGGGACTGAGGGCAATCCTCTCATCCCGACTTTTTTATAATTTCCTATATAGCACAACTCATATCTTCTCCACAACATAGAGGAGATTTTATTTTTCCATGTCCATTTGGGCATTTCGAAATCTGTACCTCTCTCCCATCATCTAACTTGAGTACATCATTAACTAATGAGGCATTACACTTACCACAAGTTGCATTAACAGACATCCCGCATTTACTACACTTATAAGTTTCCATAATATATATTTTTGGCAAACTTAAGAAAAAAGTTAAAACCATGTGCTAAAATAATTCCTTTCATCCCGACTTTTTCTACTTTTGTAATGTTTAATTATTTTTCATACATAGTA
>DUDG01000013.1 GCA_012959395.1 Flavobacteriaceae bacterium
GTCCCAACGTGATTTTCATTGCCATTGACGACTTACGATCAGAATTGGGCTGCTACGGAAACGAAGTAATTCAAACCCTAAATTTGGATAAACTGGCATCCTCTGGCACAGCATTTACCAATCACTTTGTACAAGTGCCTACTTGCGGTGCATCACGCTTTAGTTTGCTTACTGGTCGAAGACCATCTAAAATGACGCATCTCGGAAACGACGCCATTGAAAAAGAAATCTCTGATCTACCTGAAAATGAAACGCCTGAATCATTTGTTCATCACTTGCGAAGAAATGGCTACTACACTGTAGGTATCGGAAAAATCAGTCATTCTTCAGATGGTCTATTGTACGGTTATGAAGACTCTGTTTCTAACAAAAGAGAGCTCCCTCACAGCTGGGATGAGAGACCCTTTGATGCAGGGAAATGGGAAACAGGTTGGAATGCAATGTTTGCCTATGCTGATGGCGAAAACAGACAAAGCATGAAGAAGCAAGTTAAACCATACGAAGCGGGAGAAGTAGATGATGATGGCTACCCAGATGGTCTCACCACAAACCTCGCACTTATAAAATTGAGAGAGTTAAAAGATCAAACCAAGCCATTCTTTTTAGGAGTTGGGTATTTTAAACCCCACCTCCCTTTCAACGCTCCAAAAAAATATTGGGACTTGTACGAAAGAGATTCTATTCCGATTTCATCCAACCCATACATTCCAAAGAACATAAATAAAAAGATGAGCCTACATCAAAGCGGAGAATTTAACAATAATTACCATTTAGGCGATGAAAAACCGAGCTTAGAAAATCCTGTTTCGGATGACTACGCCAGAAAATTAAATCATGCTTATTATGCTGCGGTAAGCTACATAGATGCACAAGTAGGCATCTTGATTGAAGAAGTAAACAAACTGGGCTTAGCTCAAAACACCATCATCGTTGTATGGGGCGATCATGGTTGGCACCTAGGTGATCAGCGCGTTTGGGGCAAGCATACCCTATTCGAAAACGCTTTGAGAAGCACTTTAATTATTAATGTCCCAGGAACTAAACACGCCACCAACTCAAATAGCAAAATAGTAGAAACAGTAGACATCTACCCTACTCTAATGGAACTTTGTGGTGTTGCTCCTCCAAACGATCTTGATGGCGAAAGTTTAGTTGATTTAATTTCTGACGTAAATGCCAAACACGAAAATTTAGCATACAGCTATTGGCAAAATGGAATGAGATTGACCCTCCGAACTGAAAAGTATCGCTTAACCAAATTTATTAATGACAAAGAGCCAATTTTTGAATTGTACGATCACGTAAAAGATCCTATGGAAACGATTAACATTGCTGCTAATTATCCCAAAATTATTGAAGAACTTTTGCCTTTGTTAGAGAAAGGCCATGATGGATGGCAGAAAGGAGATAAGGAAATTACAAAATTAGAATCATTAGATGGTAAATATCAAGGATGAGTGCATAGATATGATTTATACCTATATCCCATGGACAACTTGCAATTGGGAAAATTATTAAACATTACACAACATTTTCTAAAGCACATGGCTACATTATTACTAAATTCAATCCTGTATTACGGAATTCAACCCCCGTATCTCTCAGGTCAGTCCTTTGTACTTGACCGCAACGATACTTTAGCATGGCGCTCTTTTGTATTAAAATAAATAGATATTAAATAAATTATTGGAGTCATTAAAATCCAACTTGTTTGAGATTGTAAAGTAATAGATCTATCCGCTATTTTAAAAATTGTAGGATTAATCCAAGAACCTAATGGGTGTAATGGAGCCCATGAAAGGTCTCCGTTAGAGCCTAATTGAAGATTATAAAAAAAAGCTTCTACATAAATGTTTTGAATAATAAACCACATCAGAAAAATTACAAAAGCTCCCCACTTCCATTTTAAAAAGGGTGATTTCTTATTTCTATAAAAGAACTTCACTAAGAATAATCCTATCCATACAACCAATACATCACCAAGTGAATTTAAAAACCAATTCAAATTAACAGGAATAGCACATGTTAGCATAGCACTTCTTCTCTGATCCACAGGAAGACCTCCAGCTAATCCGTAGGTAAGCCATAGCTCCCAACCAAATGCAGCTATTAAAAAAGCACTTATTAGTGTTAATGCTACACTTAATGAAACCTTTTTTCTAATTAAATAATATGAAGATAAAATTACCGGAATAAAAGCAGCAATATAAAGACGTATAACTAGCCAGTATTCGATTCCAATTAATTCACAATCTTTAAAGACATCTAACATTAATCAACTTTAAATCAAATATTTATGAGAAAAAATTAGAATATACGATTTATTGCACTTTAAATAAGTATTGTAATTTGAAAAACAATTGCGCTGAATTACTTACCCAGTTTGCATTAGAATTGATATTATTCTTCATATCTGTATTCCCGCCCAAATAAAAAATTGTAGATGGATTTGGATTCCATTTTAAAAGTGTTTGAAAAAATAAGTGATTACTGAAATCATTGTATTCTAAAACTAATTTTAAAGAAAGATCTCTATTAAACTGATAATTTGAATCTGTTCTAAGAATATAGCCATTGTAAATTTCATCATTTGTAACTTTATAATTCATGGATTCTGAGCTTATCATTATCCCAGTATTAAACTTATTACTAGGTTGGTAATTTAAAGAAAAAAGAAAACTAGCTCTATTGCCAATAACAGGTTCTTCAATATTATAAGCTATATCACTTCCTGTTAAAACCCTTGATAATATATTGATTTTTTCAGATGGACTATATCTTAAATTTATAAAGTTTAATCCATAATTATTAAATTCTATTCCTTTATATTCCTCGAAGGGAACAATAGCATATCCATAGGTTAATTGAAACCCATTTTTAAATCGCATTGAATAAAAAGGCATTAATTGAATTAGTTTTAATTTTCCGCTATAAGAATACTTTAATTTGGATTCTATTTTACCAAAATACATAGTTACTTTTTTATCTCTTTCTTTAATATATGTGTGATCAAAAGAAATTTTCTTATAATTATTATTAGTAACAAAACCCATGTTCGTTCTAAAAAGTGGAGAATATTGATCCAATAAAAGTTCGCTTCGCCAATTTTTAGTACTTCTATTGAAACCAATTCCTATTTTATTTCCACTAAATTTTTCTCCATTTAAAGAAATTGACTTACCACTAACAACGTCATCAGTAGATAGCCAGTCATTATTAGGCTCTTCTGTCATACTATGGGCAAAATCAAAATTAATTCGATAATTCTTATTTAATCTAATGTTAGCATCACCAGCAATAAGATTACCCATACCACCACCCTTATAAAACCTGTTAGTTGTTAGTAGTCCAATATTTGATCCATTTGGATAAATTCTTTGATAACGTAATATATTACCAAAACTCTCCTCTCCTTTTCCTATGTAAGATCGATCTTCGCCAGGAACTAAATATGGTGTGTCCATGTCGTATGAAGTAAGGAAATAAATTCTATTTTTCTCACCTTGTTTTACAAGCTTAGATGCAAAAATTGGATTATTTATTGAACGAGAGTATACTAGCTCACCTAGAGATGATAAGATATCTTTTCCTTCATTAAAGAAAGGTCTTTTCTCTTGATAGTTTATTGCAAATGGAGAGTTTACATCTATTTTAGTAACATCAGATTCAACTTGAGAAAAATCAGGATTAATGGTAACATCTAGCGATGTAGATGAAGATAGGTCATATCTAGTATTTAAGCCAACTTTAATACTAGGTTTATCATATTTTAATTTTTCTCCATCTGAATTGCCTATATAGTTTCCACTAATAAAAGGTAAAAAATCTAATCTTTTTTTAGGATTAATTCCTTTAAGTTCAATATAAGTCTTGAATTGACAAGAAAGACAATTATCTCCTTTATCAAATTTACTACTAGAAATTCCTATTTTACTTTTAAGATACGCTTCTCTATAAAATCCGATTTTCCAATTTAAAATATCTTTCTTTTTATATTGAAATTCAGAAAATGGAATGGCCATTTCAACAGTATAGCCCTTCTTATTTATGGTTCCACTAGATTCATAATTAACATCAAAGCCTGGATCTCCATTATCACTTTCAGGAGTCATCTTAAAATCGATCTGACTACCATATGCATTGGATCCAATAATAATAAGATTTCTATTATCATCATAAGTATCAACAGCAATAGAAACCCAATCCTCTCCCCAAGCTTTGTCTCTTTCTTTTATTGAGGCTCTTAGAAGTGTGATATCACTTATTTTTGCGTCGAATGCTATATATAATTTTGTTTCTGAGTATAATACAAAAGCAGTAGTTTTAAAAGGAGCATTAGTATTATCACCTGGCTCAACTTCATATTTTAAATCAAAAATTTTAGCACCATTCCATTCATTGGGGGTCATTATCCCATCAATTTTTATTACATCCTTAATTTTTTTTTGAGAAAATCCGTGATAAAAAAACATTATAAATAAAATGATTGTAAACCATTTCTTATTACATATATTCATATTAAAAAAAAAGGATATTGTAATTAAACATGAAAAAAACTAATCCTTTTTAATATTATCTTTAGAAAGTAATTTTTTAACCCTAACCTTAACTTCTTTATTGCCTTTATGAATTAAAGTGTCAATGATAATGTTACCATCTTCTGATATAAACATAAGTTTATTACCTCCTTTATTACCAATAGAATGGGCTGCTTCCCAACTGATCTTTTCTGTTTTTTGCATCTTAGGATGACTCATAGATTGTTTTCCTATTAAAAAGCCTAATAGAAAAAATACAATAGCCAATAAAGTAACTGCAAACCAATTTTTGTTTAGTGTTTCCATAAATTATTATTCTTTTAAAATTGTTAAACTATTAATTAAACTCAATGTATTTGTTAATACATAGTACTATGCTATACAAAGAAGCGCAAACATAAAACAATTTATTGATTAAATTAAAAAAAATTGTGAAATTTTTAAAACCTATTCTATAGATGAAGTGATTTTTTCCCACTTTTCCATTAAAGAATCTAATTCATTTTTCTTTTTCTCGTAATTAAGAAAAAAATTTGGTTGAGAAATAGTATTCTCATAGTTATTCAATAAATCATTATCGATATTTGAAATTTCCTTTTCAAGTTTAGAAATTTTACTCTCTATATTATTCAATTTCTTCTTTAAGGTTTGATCATTATTTTTGTTGAATTTAGGTTGTTGTTTTGAAATAAATATCTTTTCTTTTTTTTCTATTGCTCTGAAATCATTAACTCTTCTTTGTTCTAAATAATAATCTATATCACCCAAATACTCTTTTATTTTTTGATCTTTAAACTCATAGACCTTATTTGTTAATCCTTGAAGAAAATCTCTATCATGAGACACTAAAACCAGAGTCCCATCAAAATTTTGTAAAGCTTGCTTTAAAACATTTTTTGATTTAATATCCAAATGATTTGTAGGCTCATCCATCACTAAAACATTAAAGGGCTGTAAAAGCATTTTAGCTAATGCTAAACGATTTCTCTCACCACCGGAAAGAACTCTTACGTACTTATCCACATCGTCACCTTGAAACAAGAAAGAACCCAATATATCTCTTACTTTTCTTCTATTAGTTTCATTAGCTGCATCTATCATGGTATCTAAAACAGTTTTTTTACCATCTAAGTACTCTGCTTGATTTTGTGCGAAATAACCTATTTGAACATTGTGTCCTAATTTCATTAGACCCGTAGCCTCTAGATCTCCAACCATTATTTTAGCTAAAGTAGATTTACCTTGTCCATTCTGACCTACAAATGCTATTTTACTTCCTCTTTCTATTAACAAATCTATATCAGTAAGAACACGATTGATATCATAGCTCTTAGACAACCCTTCAATTTCAGCAATAATTTTTCCTGGATTAACTGATACATTAAATCGTAGCTTCATTACTCTATTATCATCCTTATCAACTTCTATCCTATCTATCTTCTCTATCTTTTTAATAAGCGATTGTGCCATTGAGGCTTTAGAGGCTTTAGCTCTAAATTTTTCAATTAATCTTTCTGTCTGTTGGATTTTTTTTTCTTGATTTTTCTGAGCACTAATTTGTTGTTCCTTAATCTCATTTCTTAATATTAAATATTTTGAATAAGGCATATTAAAATCATAAATTCTTCCAAGAGAAATTTCAATTGTTCTATTAGTCACATTATTCAAAAACATTTTATCATGAGAAACAATAACTACAGCTCCAGGGAAGGTTTTTAAAAATTGTTCTAACCATATTATTGACTCAATATCAAGATGGTTGGTAGGCTCATCTAAAAGTAATAGATCATTATTTTGAAGAAGCAATTTAGCTAGTTCTATTCTCATCCGCCAACCACCAGAAAAAGTGTCTGTATTTTTATTAAAATCTAATCTATTAAAACCTAATCCTTGTAAAATTTTTTCAGTTTGACCTTGATAGTTATAACCCCCTATTAGTTCATATCGATCTGTTACATCACCAAGTTCGGTAATCAATTCAAAATAAGATTTACTTTCATAATCTGTTCTTTCACTTAACTTTAAATTAATTTCACTCTGTTTTAACTCTAGCTGCTTGATTTCAGTAAAAGCTTGATAAGCTTCATCTAAAACTGTTCTTCCTTTTTCAATATCAATATCTTGTTTTAAAAAACCAATATTAATATCTTTTTCAGAAGCAATGGAACCTGAATCCAATTCCATTTCTTTTGATAAGAGTTTTAATAATGTTGACTTTCCTGCTCCATTTTTTCCAATAAGACCTACTCTATCACCGGAAATTAACTTAAATGAAATTTCTTCAAACAAGTACTCGCCAGCAAATGAAACTGAAAGATTATGAATATTAAGCATTAAAAAATTAGTTTTTTAAAATTGCTGCGAAGATAAATGAAAAAGGAATTGAAAAAAATTTATTTTTTACCAAGGTTTAACTAAACTAAAGTGAGATTTAAATTCTCTACCATCTTCTAGGCACACTCTAAACCAGTAATCAGTTGATGGCATCTGTTTTCCAATAAAGGTTCCATCCCAACCAGAGCTTAAAGGATCAAACTCTTTTAATAACTTTCCAAACCTATCATATATATCTTTGTTTTTGGTTGGTTAGTTTTTGATAAACCTATAATATTCCTTATCGAATCTTTTGTTATCATATTGTATAAAAAAACTCTATTCATTAAATTAAAATAATTTAATAAATGAATAATTGACAAACTCTTTATATTTTTATTAAAATTTAATATGTCAAAAGCATTTAAAGTAGCGGGCATCGGTGAAGTTCTTTGGGATATTAACGGCGATGTAAAAAAAATTGGAGGAGCGCCAGCAAATTTCACTTTTCATTGTAAAAATTTAGGAGCTGATGCTTTTCTTATATCATCATTAGGAAATGATAAATTGGGCTTACAAATCATTGATTTTTTTAAAAATAGAAAAATTAATATTTCAGCAATAGACATTAATAAAGATAAATCAACAGGAATTGTTAATGTAAATTTAAATCATTTAAAAAATGCACAATACAAAATAAAAGATGACAACATAGCATGGGATTACATCATTTTTGATGATAATAAATCGAAAATAGCTTCCAGTTTAGATGCCATTTGTTTTGGTACTCTTGCACAAAGAAATTCCATATCAAAAGAAAGTATTCATAAAATATTAAAATCAGTTAAAAAAGATTGCTTGATAATGTTTGACATGAATTTAAGACAACATTATCATAACAAAGAAATAATACTTTCCTCTATTGAATTAGCCAATTCAATTAAAATTAATGAAGAAGAACTTAATGTAATATCTAATATTTTAAAAATAAGCGGTTCAAAAAAAGAGCTAATAAAAACAATTTATAAAAAATTTAATTTAAGACTATTAATACTAACTTGTGGGGGAAACGGAGCCTATATTCTAAGAAACAATGAATTAAGTTTTAAAAAACCTCCTAAAATTAAAAATATCATAAGTACTGTTGGTGCTGGAGATTGTTTTACATCAGTAGTGGTTATGGGTTATCTAAATAACAATTCATTAGATGAGATAAACGAGCAAGCAAATTTACTGGCTTCATTTGTTTGCACACAAAATAGTGCAGTTCCAGAAATTCCTAAAGAACTAATAATAAACTAAAAATGAATAAAACACTGAAATGGTCTATAACCGCAGCTTTAGCTGGGTTTTTATTTGGATTTGATACTGTGGTAATATCTGGAGCAAATCAACCCATAAAAGAATTATGGGATACTACTCCCCTTTTTCATGGCACATTTATAATGTCAATGGCGTTATGGGGGACCGTATTTGGATCATTATTTGGAGGTTATCCAACAGAAAAATTCGGACGTAAAAAAACTTTAATATGGATTGGAATTCTTTATTTACTCTCGGCTTTAGGTTCTGCATTAGCTATAGATCCTTATACCTTTTCTATAATGCGTTTTATTGGAGGAATTGGGGTAGGAATATCTTCTGTTGCAGTTCCTATCTATATCTCTGAAATATCAACTGCTGAAAATCGTGGAAAATTAGTTGCCCTTTATCAATTTAATATTGTTTTTGGAATTTTTTTAGCATTCATTTCTAATTATTTATTAAGTGGATTTGATGGAGCTAATGACTGGCGTTGGATGCTAGGTATTGAAGCAATTCCAGCATTATTATACTCTATTTTAGTTATAAAAATACCAAATAGTCCCAGGTGGTTAGTTATAGCTAAAAACAATGAAAAGGAAGCTTTAACTATTCTTAATTATACTTTGGATTTAAAATCCGCTCAGAATAAACTAAATGAAATTAAAGAATCTATTTCAAACACTGATTTTAATGAAAAACTGTTTCAATCAAAGTATACCAGGGTATTAACATTAGGTTTTTTAATCGCTTTTTTCAATCAATGGTCTGGAATAAATTTCGTTCTATATTACGCTCCAGAAATTTTAGAAAAATCTGGTTTGGCAGTTAAGGAGTCTCTATTAAGTTCCATTTCTATTGGACTAGTTAATCTAGTGTTTACTCTAATAGGAATTAGGTTAATAGATAAATTAGGAAGAAAAAAATTGATGACAATTGGGTCAATTGGTTATATAATAAGCCTAGCTATGGTTGCTTGGTGCTTCTTCACTCAAGCAGCCCCTTTATTATTAATATCATTTATATTATTATTCATTGCATCTCATGCCATAGGACAAGGAGCTGTAATATGGGTATTTATATCAGAAATTTTTCCTAATAAAATTAGGTCATATGGACAATCTTGGGGAACAGGAACACATTGGGTTTTCGCAGCAATAATTACTCTTATAACTCCTCTATTTTTAGATGAAAAGTCTGGAATTTTTAGAGACAATCCATGGCCTATATTTGCTTTCTTTTCTTTTATGATGATATTACAATTGTTTTGGGTAATTAATAAAATGCCTGAAACAAAAGGAATTTCATTAGAAGAATTGTCAAAAGAATAAACTAATCTAACTAAGGGTATTAAAGTTTTTCGAACTTTTAATCAGTTGGTCATATTCTAAAACATGTAACCCGTCCCCTGCTTTAATTAATTGATAGATCATAGCTTTAGATATATCGTTTGCCAATATGCTTTTGTATTTTTTTAAATTACCAAAAAGAAAATGATTTATAAACGAATATATATATATAGCTATTTTTTCAAAAATTCGACGTTCCTTTCTATTTCCTAAAATAAGGCCTGGCCGCATTATGCTAATATGATCAAAAGCTAATTTTGAAAGATCTCTTTCAACAAGACCTTTGGTTTTAGGATATAATAAAGAAGAATTAGGGTTAGATCCTACAGATGAAATCAAAGAAATTCTCTTCACTCCATTTTTAAGCGCATCAGTAGCTAGATCTATACAATAATTATAATCTACTTTTATAAAGTTAATAGCACTTCCAGCTTTTTTTCGAGTTGAACCTAATGCGATATATAAGTGATCTACACCATGAAATATGTTTTCATTATTCAAATTATCATAATCAATTACAATATTGTGAATTTTTTCAGATGAATAATCAACTTTTTTTCTTGTTAAAGAAATAACTTTTGGATAAAATTTTGTAAGATTATTAATGATACAAGACCCTACTAAACCTGTCGAACCAGCAACACAAGGAATTTCATCTTTATTTATCATTAGTTATACTAGAAAATTAAATAAAAGACCTGCTACTACAGCTCCTGTAATAGGACCCAAAACAGGTACCCAACTGTAGCTCCAATCTGGTTTTTTATTTTTTCTAGGAAGTAAAGAATACATTAACCTTGGTCCAAAATCTCTTGCAGGATTGATAGCAAAACCTGTGGTTCCGCCTAATGTCATACCAATCACCCAAACTACAATTCCAACTGGAAGAGCTTCTAAAGCGCCTATTCCAAAATTAATAACCTCCCCTTCAATTTCAATATTAGGTTTAGCAATATAAAATATAGCAAAAACTAAAATAAAAGTTCCAACTAATTCGCTAAAAAAATTGTTTTTATAATTTCTTATAGCTGGTCCTGTACAGAAAGAACCACGAACAGTTTCTTCATCTTTAGTCAACCTATAATGATCTATATATATAATATAAGCTAACCAACTACCAAAAATTGCACCTAATAATTGAACTAGTATATATCCAGATACTAAAGACCATGAAAATTTTCCAGCAATAGCAAGTCCTACAGTTACAGCAGGGTTTAAATGAGCACCACTAAATTGGCCCGTTATAAAAACTGCTATAAAAACTGAAAGTCCCCAAGCCATCGATACTAAAACCCAGCCCGAATCTTTATTTCCAATAGTGTTTTTTAAAGAAGTATTTGCATTGACTCCAATTCCTAATAACAAAAGAATTGCAGTCCCTAAAAACTCAGCTAATAGATTACTCATAATTATATAGTATATAGTTTAGTTAATTTATAAAATTTATTCAACTGTTCCTCTTCCCATTCATTATTTTTTGAAAGCTCCTGAGCCATAATCTTAACTACTTTAGGGGCTATAAAGACGCTCTCTTTAACATTTAAAAATAAGCAACGTGAACGACGTGACATAATATCATCTAAATTTATTGCCATTTCATTTTTTATATAATGAACAATAAGATCCTTAGATAAATAAAAATATTTACTTAATGAATCTTTTGAAAAATCGATATTTTTTAACCCATCACTAATTTTTAAATTAGCAGTTACAGATTTTACGAAATTTAATTCTGAATTTTTTATAGATTTATCAATAACCATTTTAGCAATTTTTCTATAAGTAGTCCATTTACCTCCAATAACACTTACTAATCCCGCTTCGCTGATAATTATTCTATGTTTTCTTGATAGATCTTTAGACTTAGATTTTAAATCCTTCGCAACTAGTGGTCTTAAGCCAACAAAAATACTTTTCACATCTTTTCTTTTAGGTTTAATAGACATGTATTTTTGAGTATTTTCCAAAATAAAATCAATTTCATCATTTGAAGGAATTGGATCAATTGAAGGCTCATTAACTAAACTATCTGTTGTACCTAATATAACATGATCTAACCATGGAACAGCAAAAAGAACTCTACCGTCAGATGTTTTAGGGACGAGTATTCCAATGTCGCCATTTAAAAATTTTTTATCAACCACTAAATGAACGCCTTGGCTCAGTCTAATAATAGATTTAAAATTTACAGAATCCATATTCATTATGGATTTTGAAAAAACCCCAGTGGCATTTATAATCTTACACCCTTTAATTGAAAAATTATTTTTTGTTAAAGTATCTTCTACTACAACACCTTTAATTTTACCATTTTCTTTAATTAACGATTCAACTGACATATAATTAAACAATAAAGCTTTGTTCTTATCTGAAGTTAAAGCAATATCAATTCCCATTCTAGAATCATCAAATTGCCCATCAAAAAAAACAACACCTCCTTTTAATTGATTTTTGTTAACATTTGGAACAAGTTTTATAGCAGTTTCATTATTTACTATTTGAGGCTTTTCAAAACTTAAATTTCCAGAAATAAAATCATAAACCTTTAGTCCAAAAAAATAATAGAACTTAAGAAGATAATTATAAACTGGAATTAAAAAACCTACTTGTTTAACCAAATGAGGAGCATTATTTTTTAAAATAGTTCTTTCTTTAAGAGCTTCATAAACCAAACCTAATTGACCTTTTTCTAAATACCTTACACCGCCATGAATAAGTTTAGTGCTTCTAGAAGAGGTTCCTTTACAAAAATCATGTTTTTCTAAAAGAATTACAGAATATCCTCTAGATGAAGCATCAAGAGCACAACCAAGACCAATAGATCCTCCCCCAATTATTATAAAATCAAATATTGATTTTTTCTCTTTTAATAGTTTAAGATTTAAATCTCTATTCAATTTTAAAGTACTTTTTTAATTCTAGCTTCCCAATTAGAAATCACTGTTTTATCTTTTTCCAATACTTGAGGGTCAAACTTCTTGTCAATTTCCCAAATGCCTTTTATCTCATCAATAGAATTCCAAAATCCAGAAGCTAATCCTGCAAAAAAAGCAACTCCTAAAGCAGTAGTTTCTGTGATTTTTGGTCTTATTACTTGAGTTTGTAATAAATTTGATTGAATCTGCATTAAGAGATTATTATTACTAGCTCCTCCATCTACTTTTAATTTACGAAATTTAGTTCCTGAATCTTTTTGCATTTCAATAATTATTTCCCTAGATCTAAGTGCAATTGCTTCCAATGCCGCTCTAGCAATATGTCCTTTTTGAGTTCCTCTTGTGATGCCCATTATAGCTCCAGTAGCATTAGGATTCCAATATGGTGCTCCAAGACCAGCTAAAGCAGAAATAAAAGTAACCCCTCCATTATCTTCAACAGAGTTTGCTAAATCTTCAATTTCAGAAGCATCATTTATTATATTTAATTGATCTCTTAACCATTGAACTATTGCGCCTGCTATAAAAACACTGCCTTCCAATGCATAGACAGTTTCATCTCCAATTTTCCAGCCAATTGTGGTTAGCATTCTATTATTAGATTTAACGGGGATATTTCCAGTATTCATCATACAAAAACAACCTGTCCCATAAGTGTTTTTCACATCACCTGGTTCTATACACATTTGTCCAAATAAAGCCGCTTGCTGATCTCCAGCTATTCCACATATAGGTATTTCTTTACCTAAAACATCTGAATGAGTACAACCAATTTTTTCAGAACTATCAAAAACTTTAGGAAGTACTGTGCTTGGAATTTTTAAAATTTTCAATAATTCATCATCCCACTTTAATGTATGAATATTAAAAAGAAGTGTTCTACTGGCATTAGTACAATCTGTAGCATGAATTGTTCTGTTAGTTAAATTCCAAATCAACCAAGTGTCTATAGTTCCAAATAAAAGTTCTCCATCACTTGCAGCTTGTTTTATTTTTGGATCTGAATCTAAAATCCATTTTATTTTGGTTCCTGAAAAATAAGCATCCAAAAGCAGTCCTGTTTTATCATAAAAAATATTTGCCTTTCCAGAATCATTCAACTCATCACAAATAAAGGCTGTACGCCTATCTTGCCAAACAATGGCATTATAAACAGGTTTGCCTGTTTTTTTATTCCAAACCACAGTAGTTTCCCTCTGATTTGTAATACCTATAGAATCAATTTCATTAAATCCAATTTTAGCTAAATTCACTACATCTTTAATAGCTTTCAGTTGTGTTTCCCATATTTCAATAGGGTCGTGTTCAACCCAAGATTCTTTTGGAAAAATTTGTGTAAACTCAAATTGTGATATAGCAATCTGAGCTCCTTTCTTATCAAATAAAATGGCCCTTGAACTGGTTGTGCCTGCATCAATGGCCAGAATGTATTTTTTCATAATATAAAATTATTCAACTATTAATTCATCCGCAAAAATCCATGAAGGCAAATCTGCTCCATGATGCCAAAGCGGTGCTTTTTTAATGTTTTTAGCTTTAACTCTAATATAATGAGCCTTTTCGTTATTAACAACTTGAGAAAAGGTTTGAATATCGTTGACTTTACTTTTAGGGTTAAGTTTTAATTTATTTGAAATTATTGGAAAACTTTTCCAATTAACACTATCATTTGAAATTTCAAATTGAACATTTAAAGGATAAAAAACTATATGGTTAGTTACTTGAAGAAAATTCAAACTTATATTATTAATAAATTGGGTTGAATCCAAGTCAATAATAGCATCGAGATCGTTTCCTTCAAATCCTAGCCAATTTGAATAAAAACTATTTCCTCCAAGAGCTCCGTCTGTCAAAACTTGAGGGTCTTCATTTGCATATTTTTTTGGATTTGACAGTAGAGTAACCTTTTTAAAACTAGCTATATTATTTTTACTTGCTAAGCTCAATGCCTTTTTATAATTACTTACATACTCTGATACTGTAAAGCCCATTTCATTCATTAAAGTAATATCATTTAAACTAGCTATATTATAAAACTTATTAAGTCTATCTATAACCTTAGGATTAATCATAGTAACTACATCATTAATAAACTTCAAGGGATATTGTTTTGAAAAGTTTTTTCTGTAAGCTTCCAAAATAGCATAATCAATTGACAATCTCGATTTTTCAATTCGCTTATAATAGTCTGAATCTTTTGAAACACTAAGCAGAGCTTCATTAAACAAGCTATCATAATAACTTAAATTTTTTGGACTTAAATAACCATTGAAAGCTTGAGATGGATCACCATACAAGAAAAGAAAAAATGGTTTAGCATTATTTAATTGATTTTGAATTTCTTCAATATATTTAGCGATATAGACCCCACCTTGGCCATAATATCCATTAGTAAAATCTTTTATCACCAAATTAGAATCTAAATTAGGATCCCATAATAATTTAGCCATCAAATAGCTTCTTAATTCAAATAATTCACTAGGGTTATTACTGTGTTGTTCAAAAATCCATTTAGCATTATTATTGACAAATAAGTTAATATTAGGTTTTATAGTTCCCCAGTTTGGAAAAGGGGCTAAAAAATTAGTAAACTGAGTGGTATAATCCCATATTCTTATGTTTTCTGTAAGCTTTGACCAACCTATAAGATCTGACTGAAAATCTTTACAACCTTCATCTATAGGGATGCTTCTATCACATTCAATGGAACATAGTGTTATCAGCACATTACTTTCAGGTTTTGTTAAAGGAGGTTTTCTAGTATATTGATAGGCAAGTGTTGAAATAGTTTTATCAGGAAATGATTTAGCAATTTGATTTACAAAATAAATCATAGAGCCGGCAGGACTACCCTCCCTATCATGAATTTCAGAACAATTATCGCACATACAATACTGTGTGTTGTCATCTTGACTAACAGAAATAACTGTAGATAAATCATATTTTTTAAAAAAAGAGGCTACACTGTCTTTAACTATTTCTAAAACATTTTCATTAGTTAAGCAAAGTTGCGTTGCAAGTCGTTTTCCGTTTCTAAATGCATAATATTCTGGATGATCATCATAAAATTTTTCGTAAGGTATAAACCTATGAAAAGTATGAACTCTTGCATTAGGGACGTAGTTAGGAAATGCTTCATTACTAACTTTTAGTTTATCAGCGAATGATGAATCATTATAAAAAAGTCTAGAATGAACTGTTCTAGTAGTAACTAAAGGTTTATAGATAATTTCTTTATCTAAAGGAATATTGATACTACTAATTTCTGGCACTAATGTAAAGTCTGTTGAATACCACCTAACTCCTACAAATCTTTCTAAAAATTCATAAACACCATAACTTAACATTTTACTGTTATTTCCTTGAATAGTAATTAAATTATTAGAAAAACTTAAAGAAATGAAGTCATTCAGAATATCTGAATTATATTTTAAATGTATGTACTTATTATTTCCTTGAAAGTCATTTTTAATAGGCAATTCAATTCCTAGGGATTTTTTTAAATAAACATTTAATGTATCTGCGACTGCTATATTCTCAGTTACGATTGTATATTCTGACAAAGATTTATAATCTAAATTGATTTGTTTTTTTGAGCAGGAAAGTGTGGTGATTATTAGAAATGAAATAATTAATTGCTTCATGACTTAAATATAATAACTTAAGTTTTAAAGTACAATAAATTATAACACTACTAAGTAAATTTTGGTTATTAGAAAGTAACTTTTTTTATTGAAAGCTTGTTTTTTCTACTAATCTGAACCTCAGCTTTATCACCTTTTTTATATTTTGATAGAGCTTTCATATAAGACATCATATCGGTAATATCTTCATCACCTAACTTAATTACAATATCTCCCTTTTGAAAACCAGCTTTTTCTGCAGGCCTACCTTGAGATACTCCATCTATCCTCATTCCTTTTCCATCATATAGATAATCAGGAATTACTCCCAGAGAAACTTTAAATCTAGGTGCTTCTTGACTTTCATTTTTAGTTTCCCTAAAAGGAAGTTTGCCATTATCATTTAGGTCTGAAATAATTGTATAAATAAAATTAGATATCAAATTCATACCCTTATAATTTATAAGGTTTGAATCATCACTAGGCTTATGATAATCGGAATGTTGACCAGTAAAAAAATGCAGAACAGGAATATCGCTTAAATAAAAAGAAGTATGGTCGGAAGGACCAATACCTGATTCATTTTCAATAATCTTAAAATTCTGATTATTAGATTTTATAGTTTGCTTAAATATTGGTGATGTTCCTAATCCATAGACTGCTAAAGTATTGTCCGTATTTAATCTTCCAACCATATCCATATTAATCATATAATTGATTGATTTTATATTAATAGTTGAATTTTTTACGAAAAAATTTGATCCTAAAAGACCTAATTCTTCACCTGAAAAAGCTATAAATAGATAATTATTATTGATATTGTCCTTTAATTTAGCTGCAAGATCTAGCATTAATGAAACACCACTAGCATTATCATCTGCACCATTATGAATTTTAATATCACTATCTCTATATAAAGAACCTTCTCCTCCATAACCTAAATGATCATAATGAGCTCCAATAACAACCGTATTGTCAGAATTATTATTAATAAAGCCAATTACATTATTTGCTGTTATTGAATTTTCTATGATAGAATCACTTACAGTAATTTTTTCATGTGGATGTGATTTAGGTTTAAAAGAAAATTTTTGAAAATACCCATCCTCTCCCATTGGTTTGATGTTTAATTCTTTAAATCTATTTTTAATGTATTTACCTGCCAGATTTGCTCCTTTACTTCCTGTACTTCTTCCTTCTAATTGATCTGAAGAAAGATACTCAACATCAGATTTCATCTTGTTTTTATAGGTGTTTTCACTTGAGCATGAAATGATGAAAATAAAAAGAAATAATATTACTGCTAGTCTCATAATTTGTATATATTTTTGCCAAAAATAAAAAACATTTATTTAATGAGACAATTATTTATTTTATTAGTTATTATATTTTCTTTTTCTTGTAAATCTGAAGTCAAAAAAAAATCCAATTTAATATTTGAGGATGAAACAAACTTCAAATCATTAAGGCAAGTTACTTTTGGTGGAGACAATGCCGAAGCGTACTGGAGTTTTGATGATAAAAAATTAATATTTCAATCCAATAATACTAATTGGGGTGTAGAGTGTGATCAGATGTTTATCATGTATTTTGATGATACTTTTGATAAATCTCAACCTAAGATGGTTAGCACAGGTAATGGAAGAACTACATGTTCTTATTTTTTGCCTGACAATGAGCATTTTATATACGCTTCCACTCATTTAAAAGATGATAATTGTCCAGAGGTGCCACTTAGAAAAGAAGGTAAGTATGTGTGGCCAATTTATGATTCATTTGATATATTTATCTCAGACTTAGAAGGTAATATAACTGGTCAATTAACAAATGAAAAAGGATACGATGCTGAGGCTACTATTTCACCACATGGTGATAAAATTGTTTTTACATCAACTAGAAATGGTGATTTAGACCTATATACAATGAATATTGATGGTTCAAATGTTAAACAAATAACCTTTGACCTTGGGTATGATGGAGGAGCTTTTTTCTCTCCTGATGGGTCAAAATTAATTTTCAGATCCTCAAGACCTAAAACAGAAAAAGAAATTAAAGAATATAAAGGTCTTTTAGATCAAGGTCTAGTTCAACCAACAAATATGGAATTATATATTTGTGATTCTGATGGTAAAAACTTAAGACAATTGACTGATTTAGGTAATGCAAACTGGAGTCCTGTATTTCATCCTTCTGGTGAAAAAATACTTTTTTCATCAAATTTTGAGGCAGAAAGAGGATTTCCATTTAATCTATATATGATTGATTTAGATGGTAAAAATCTTACAAGAGTCACTCATGGTGAAACCTTTGATGCTTTTCCAGTTTTTTCAAGAGATGGTAAAAAATTAGCTTTTTCTTCAAATAGAAACAACAACGGAACCAGAGATACTAACTTATTTATTGCTGAGTGGAAAGATTAATAGTTTCATGTTAATTAAATTCCTAATAACAAAAAAACTATTTGAGTTTTTTAAATCTATTTATATCTTTTCAAAAATAAGTTTGTAAGATATTTTTGCAAAATCATCAATCTTTTTAAGCATTAAGGATGGAAGTTTAATATCAAAATCAGTTAAAACAATAGAAAAATTACCTTCAATATTTATTGTTTTTCCCTCTTCAAAATATGAAGCATCTAATCTCTTGTTAACTTTTATTCCATGAAATTCTAATTCTCCATCAAAACTTATCGTATTATCTGAAATTATAATTTGGTCTGAATAAAACCTTACTTGTGGATGTTTAAAAGCATCTAAAACTCTCAAAGCATTAGAGTCTCTGTTGCTAATTCCGCTATCAAAATCAATAATATTTGCTACTAAAGCAATTTTTCCTTCTTCATTATTTATAAAAATCACCCCTTTAATCTTATTGTTTTTTCCAGTCCATTCATGAAGAAAATGTTTGGATTCATATTCAATAAAAGATTTTTCAGTATTTAACATCAACTTTATAACATCTTGAGAAAAACTGTTAATCAAAGGAACAATTAACATTAGAAAAAATAGAATATGTTTTTTCATTTTAAAATTTTATAACTAATACTGCTGTGGCATAACTTGCAAAAGCAGTATAAGCTGCAGCTTTGTGATTGTCCTTATTTTTATCTTTATAATAGTTCGTAGCAACCATTGAAGAAAAATGGATTGTTGCTAATATTTTATGAGCTTTAATAGAATTAAAACCTTTTACTTTTTTATTAATTAAAGGTGGAGGTGCAAATAATGAAAGTCCTGCTCCAGTAAAATATCCTACATTAACAATATTACCCATTGTTTTATGGGTATTGTACAAATCATCTTGACCATTGTATAATTTTCCTCCAATAATACCTTGAGCAACCATGGAAGCTAAAGTCACATACCCTAGAACCTGGTGAGCAGTAAGCATTGTTTTTCTAATCTTAAGTTCTTTTTCTCTATTTTCAATATTTAGAGGAGAAATACCAGTTTTTCGAAACAAACCATTTTTACCCCAAAGTAAACTTTGAGTAAAAACCATTCTCTCAGGAAGTAATTCTATTTGATTTTGTTCTTCAGAAATAAGACTAAAAAGATCTTCTTTTTCTTGAGAATAATTTATTGCAATTGAAAAGAGAATAAAAATGAATAAAAATCTTTTCATATGAATTAAATCAAATTGACCAAGCTCTTCCTCCAGTAGCTTCTTCTAAATCAACACAACCTTTTTGTTCACCTGGAATAGGTCTATAGATCAAAACGTTTTTTCCTATATACTCAGATCCCTTAAAAGCAGTGATTGTGAGTTGACGAATTGTATTAATAAAATTAAAAGATAAAGCTTCAATTATAAGATTATTATTTTCTGAATCAGAATCTCTTTTGAATTTATTATAAACCTCTCTCCATTTGTTATGAGAATCAATTTTAGTTTTAAAAAAATACACTAAACTTGATTCCAAATCATTTCTCTCAATGTTTTTTAAATTAATTTTTCCTGATTTTACTAAACAATCTTCTAAGAAAGAATCTAGAGATTTTTTTAATAAAACTTGTTCATTTTTATTTGAAACATTATAAATATAAAGATCAATAAATTTAATTAGGTTTAAATCTTTTGAACCAGGAATATCTTCATCTGATGGAATTATTATATCTGTTATTTCAGATACAATATTTACTTGGTTTGAATTAAAAAAAATAGGATTCCAACCTAAATCATTTTTACAACTTTGAAGTAAACTTAATACTGCAGGTGACAGGGTTATGGTACCTAAACTTAATCCTAAATTTTTAAGTGCTTTTCTTCTATTCATCTTAAATGTTTTTTTTCTTTAATTCACTTACTGCATGTTTAACCGCTCTAGCAGTTAAAGCCATATATGTTAGTGATGGATTAACATTCCCTGAAGATGTCATCGCTGAACCATCCGTTACAAATACATTTTTTACAGAATGAATTTGATTGAATTTGTTTAAAACTGATGTCTTAGGATCTCGTCCCATTCGCGCTGTTCCCATTTCATGAATTCCTAAACCTAATGTATATTTTTTATCATATCCACTAACATTTTTAAAACCAGCTCCTTCTAACATTTCAATTGCTTGTTTTTTCATATCCTTTCGCATGCTTAGCTCATTTTCTCTAATATGAGCATCAAATGTTGTAGTAGGAAGCCCCCATTTATCTTTTTTATCATAATTTAAATACATTTTATTATCATGATGAGGAAGTGTTTCTCCAAATCCATTTATACCCATAGTCCAATCTCCAGGGGCTAAAATTACTTGTTTTAAATCTTTACCATAAGAAGCTTCAGCAACAGATTCCATCCAATCTCTACTTGCCCCACCCTGATAACCGTAACCTCTTAAAAAGTCTTTTTGATTAGTATCTCCACCTATATTTCTAAATTTTGGAATATATACTCCAGAAGGTCTTCTTCCAGTGTAATATTTATCTTCAAATCCATCATGTTTTCCTCTAGCACCAACCTGAAAATGATGATCCATTAAGTTATGACCTAATTCACCAGAATCATTTCCTAATCCATTTGAAAATCTATTAGATTTTGATTGTAATAATATAGATGTTGATCCGACTGTTGAAGCACAAACAAAAACAACTTTTGCTTTGTATTCATATGTTAATTTAGTTTCTGCATCAATTATTTTTACACCACTTGCTCTTTTTTTATTCTCATCATACATTATTTCATAAACAACAGAGTTCGGTCTCAAAGTCATATTTCCAGTTGCTTCTGCAGCTGGAAGAGTTGAAGAATTACTACTGAAATAGGCTCCGAATGGACAACCTCTTCTACATCGATTTCTATATTGGCATGTCATCCTTCCAAGTCCAGGTTTAGTTCCTTCAGTAATATGAGCTGATCTTCCAATAGTAAGTATTCTATCAGAGTATTTTTTTGAAAGTGAGTTTTTAAACACATCCTCCACACAATTCATCTCCATAGGCTTTAATAATTTTCCATCAGGATATTGATCTAAACCTAAATTTTCTCCAGTAACTCCAATATAATCTTCTACATAATCATACCAAGGAGCTAAATCCTTATATCTAATAGGCCAATCTACAGCCACACCCTCTTTAGCATTTCCTTCAAAGTCAAATTTAGTTAAGCGATGACTTTGTCTTCCCCAAGTTAAAGATCTTCCACCAACATGATATCCTCTAATCCAATCAAAAGGCTTGTCTTCATTGTAAGGATGCTTTATGTCATCAACAAACAAATGTTTTGTAGCTTCTGAATTAACATAGCCGGTTCTACTTTGTTTAGGTTGTCTTTCTTTAATGGTATTAGTTATTTTATCTCCAGAAGGAAAATCCCAATTATCCATATTGGCAGTAGTGTAATCATCTACGTGTTTTAACATTCTTCCTCTTTCCAAAACAAGTGTTTTTAAACCATTCTCACAAAGTTCTTTAGCAGCCCAACCCCCACTGATTCCAGTACCTATAACAATCGCATCAAATTCATTTTCCATATTTAACATTTGAAGTAAATTTATTGATTAATTTTAAAAAAAAAATAAGCTATATAGCTCAAAATTTTGAACCATATGACCATCCTTCCCTAGCTGGCTCTTTAATAAAAGCATCTACATCTGGTCTATTAGTAATTTTCATTTTGTTTGAATTATAATCAAAATTTGTATTAAATCTTTGAGCTAAGCACCCAAGTAATGCCATTTCAGTTAGACTTGCGCTATAATCAAAATTTGATAATGGCAAAGTGTCATTTTTTATAGCATGAACCCATTCATCCACGGGGCCTTCTTCCTTAACTCTAGGCATTGTTTTTTCTGGAGCATTTTTCAAAAATTCATTCCAATCAGAATTTGACATTAATAATCTAGGATTATTTGGTCTTCCTCCAGTAATTAGTGTATTTTTTTCACCTACCATTATCATTCCTTGTCTATTATATTCTTTCATCTTATCAATTCCTAAATCTTTTAAAATAGAAGGCTTAATTCCACCTTCATGCCATTTTAAAGTAACAGGGGGTCTCTTTTTTCTTTTTTCAAAATTATAAGTTACAACAGACTGATCAGAAACAAAGTTATTCTTAGTCATTGGGTTTGGGATTCTAACTTTAACACTTTTAGGCATTCCTAAATCTAGTGCCCAAAAAGGACCATCTAATGTATGGCAAGCCCAATCCCCTAGTTGTCCATTTCCAAAATCATAAAATCCTCTCCATGATTTTGGTGCATAAGCTGTATTGAAATTTCTATATTTTGCAGGTCCAAGCCATAAATCCCAGTCTAAGTAATTTGGAATTGGATCTTTTGGCGGAGGAAAACTTTTAGGTTTTGTCCAATAATGGCCTGGCTCAAAATTAAACTCTCCAATCCAAGCATGCACTTCTTTAACCTCCCCTAATACTCCTGCATCATACCACTCTTTAATAGATCTTATACCATCTGTAGTGTGACCTTGATTACCCATTTGAGAAACAATACCATAGTATTTAGCAGCTTTTTTTATTGTTCTTAATTCCCATATATTGTGAGCAAGAGGTTTTTCTACATAAACATGTTTACCTAACTCCATAGCAGCCATAGTCGCTGCAAAATGCGTATGATCTGGGGTGCTTATTATAACAGCATCTATTTCCTTATGCATTTGATCAAACATCACTCTAAAATCCTTGAACTTTCTTACTTTTGGAAACATTTTATAGCCATCGGCAGCTCTTTTATCATCTACATCACACATTGCTACAATATTTTCATTTGGAACTTTACTCCAATTTGCTCTTCCCCTACCACCAACTCCAATTACTGCAATATTCAGTCTGTTATTTGCAGAAAATCCATATAAACTTGGTAAAATCAATAAACCAGAGGATAATGCAGATGTAGATTTAAGAAACGATCTTCTAGATGTTTTATTCATAATTTAATTTATGACTATTGGTAAAGTAATTGAAGAGGGGTGTTTTTTTGAATAATGAATTTTATTATTAGCTATCACAGATTTAGTTTCATCATAATTATTTCCACCAGTGTTTAAATTTCTTGCAAACCTTGGAAAATTACTACTTGAAATTTCAATTCTAATTTGATGTCCCTTTTTAAAATAATTACTAGTAGACATAGGAGTCATGTTGACCTTATAAACTTTACCTTTTTCCATGAAAACTTCTTTATCATATCCTTCTCGATATCTAACCCTTTGGATTGTTTCGTCAATATTGAAAGCTCGGCCATCAGGATGAACATCAATTAATTTAACAGTAATGTCTGTATCCTTAACATCTGAGGATAAATAAATTGTTGAGTTAATAAAACCTGTAACTTCAAAACCTTTTTTCAGAGGATCAGTTGAATACACTAGGACATCTTTTCTCAATTCAATTTCTTGTTGATCAAAAGATCCTCCCTTTAATGCATTTCCCATACAACAAACTCCTCCTCCAACTGACTGAACCGGATTCATAGGGTCATATAAAAATGAATCTGTATTATTTTTTACCTTTCTTTTTAGAGTGGTTAATTTTCCATCTCCATTTAAAGTATTAGCACTTCCATTACTAGTGAGATAAAAATTTGTCATTTCAATATTTTCTGGAGGCCATTGCTCAGAATTTTGCCATTTATTAGAACCCATTGTGTAGTATTGAACTCTTGAAGTTTTTTCTTTAAAATCATTATCAATATTCTTTAACATTAGATCAAACCATGAATAAATCTGTTCATCATAATTAAGCCTGGCATCCCCAACACTTCTCTCACCAACTATAGTATTCTCTGAAGCTCTTGTATAACCACAATGTAGGGTTGGAGCAATTACTAAGTATTGGTTATCCCTAACACCTAAATCTTTTGCATTAATCCTAACATGATTAAATAAAGCAATATTTGGACTAGTAGCTATATCGTACCAAGAAACAAACCAAAAACTAGGAACTCCAAATTCCATATCATCGTGATAGAGTCCTCCTGTATACCAATCTGGATCATTAGGTTTTCTTCTTATCATTTTATCATAAATTTCTTTCTTTCCATTAACATTTTTAAGTAAATCTTGTATTGGTAAATGATTAAATGCCTCTGACCAATCCACTTTAGGATTTTCTGGTGCTAAATCATAAAATCTAGAAATTCTTATTAGGTCTTCCTGGGTTGCTCCGCTAGGAATTCTTGGTTTAAATTTATCATGTTCTACTCCATAAAGCCATGATGGAAATAAAAGTTGTTCTACTCCTCCTCTATACCAATTACCTTGTTCAAAATACTCTCCTACTCTACCTACTCCCGCTCCAAAACCTTGAGGAACCATAGCAGCATGTGACGGATGATCTAAAGCAGCAACAGCCATTTGCCACTCAGCTGTTGAAGAACATCCTATTGTTCCAATTCTTCCATTAGACCATTGTTGAGTACTAATCCAACTAAAAGCATCATAACCATCTGTCAATGGAACTCCCAATATATCCCATTCACCCTCTGAAAAATATCTTCCCCTTTCATTTTGAACAACATAGGCGTAACCTCTTTTTACAGCTTCATATGCTCTTTTATATATTCCATTTTTCTCTTTGCCATCGCCCCATGAATTAAAGTTATATGGAGTTCTTGAGAATATTATAGGTACTTTTTTATCAGTTTTTGGCCTATAAATATCAGTTGCCAAGCGAATACCATCTCTCATTGGAACCATTACTTTTTGATTTATGACTGCAATTTTATTTAATTGCTCTACTATATCTTGTTGAGAATTAACTGAAAATGAAATAAAAAGTATAAAAATTAAAGCGGGAATATTATAAAGATTCTTCATATCTTAAATATAATGAATTGCAATTATTAAATAACAAAAATGATGTTATTCTATATGTATTAGATTGAATTTTTTTATCTTTTTCCTTTTTATTTTACGAAATTCTTTCATTTACGCGTACGAAAACGTGAGTATAATTTATTTAAGAAATGTATATTAATTAGTGTATTTGTTTGATTTTTTAAATTTATTTTTTATTAACAAGATGCATTTATATTGATATGTGTTATCTATTCTTAGGCTTATTATTAATCTTGAGCCATTTTATAAGCCTCAATTGTTGTATAGTATTTAGAAATCATATTTGGAACTTCCCATACTGGTAATTCTTCTTTTTCTAGATAAGTTAAAAAATTACTCGTTACCTGTCCAAAATGTGCTTCATGACCAATTTTTAATTCTTCTGGAACATTTATTTTCCAAAGTGAATCTGATATTTTTGTCGAAGCAACTCCAGGGAATTTCCCTTGAATTTCATTGAGTGCTGTGACTAGATTATTTTCAAAATTCTCAATCTCATTTGGTTTGATGTATAAGGTGGTTTTATAATTTTCTTCAACACCTTGTTTAATGATTAAATCACTCTTCGTTCCTCGCATAATGCTGTAATGTGTATCTTTTGTGCCCTCTGGCGCTTTGAAATTCCAGACGACCGAAACTTTTGCGTGTTTCCCTTTAATTTTATAATTCATTTCTCCATTACAGAAAACTTTTAAATTCTCTCCATCTAGATCTTTACTGAGATAAGGAGGGTAATATGAGTAACCTGTAACCTTTTGAAATTCAGAAGGGAGCAATACTGTTGGCCATCTTTTTGCATTCACCATTTCGATATCAGATCGATCAATGATTTGATTTGGAAAAGCTTCCCATTGAATTAAATCTACTAGGTGAGTAGTGACGTCTACGATTCCTTCCCCTTCTTCGTTGATGTCGAAAAACCAGGCGGGTCTAACCAAAGGTTGTCCGGATACATATTTAAAAAAATGATGAACACTCAACTTGCTGATAGCGGGTTCTTCTTCGCTTCCATTGATTAATGAACCGAAGATTTCGGAGGACATGAAAAATGCTTTTTGTAAACCAGTAGTAACTTCAAAGCGCTCAGTCATGATGTCATAAATCAAGACATTATTCTCTTTAGCAATTTTAAAGGCTTCTTCAAGCTTTATAAATCCTTCGGGGTTAATAACCAAAGGTTTATCAGCATACACATTAAAACCAGCTTTAACCGCTGCCAATACATAATCAATTTTTTTTGAGTTTTTCCCAGCAACGATCATCACATTTCCAAGCTTTTTACTGACCATGTCTTGTAGGAAATTATCACTTAGACTAACATTGACCTCCCAATCAGTAGGATTTTTATCTCGCGAATTATAGGCGGATATTTTACTCAAAAAATCTTTTACTTCTGGCCCCTCAGGTGCATAAACATTTATGGAAGGATCAACATCTTCATACATCGTGTTTAATGTTAAAGCCGCATGAAAATGTCCGGGATCCAATGCCATGAATTTAACTGTTTTCGAATTATTTTTTTGACAAGAAACAAATAGAATTAAACAAACAAGTACTGCGAATTTCTTCATTGTAAATTTGAATTTATTTGTCTGAAAAAGTTTTAATTATATTAATTTTTGAAGTTTGATTATTGCTAACTATAAGAGTAACAAAAAAAGTTAATATTGAATAGGAAAACAGAAAAAGATAAAATGAAAAATGATTTTCATATAGAAAGTTTCCAAAAATAGATATTAGTAAAGAAACTAAGATCACTGCTCTTAAATATTCAAATTTAAATGCCCATTTCATTTTATCCATTAAAGTTGTAAAACCAAAAATGCTTACAAAAATAATTAGAGCAAAATATAATCTATGATCATTGTTAAGATTTGAAAAATTATATAAGAAATACATTAATATAAAATCAATACAAACAAAGTGAAAAAAACCAATTACTTTATAAATAAAAGAATATTCATGGGTATATTTTTTAAAACTTTTATAATCCTCAATTATTGGTCTAGGGAATTTATCTTTAATATCATCAGGTCTCCATCCAGTAGGCATAAACCAAATCCTAATTTTATCTCTAAGATTTTTTGTATGGTAAGCATCTTTTATAACATTCCAAGCGTGTTGAAAATTAATTAAAATTGGATTCCATGTATTTACAGGTTTTAGAACTCCATATACAGGAGGTTCATCATCCAATTCTTCTTGGAAAGTGCCAAAAACACGATCCCAAATACAAAAAATAGCTGATAAATTTTTATCAATATAAATTGGATTAATAGCATGGTGAACTCGATGCTGTGAAGGTGTGACTATTATGTATTCTAAAAACCCTAGTTTCCCTATATGTTGAGTGTGATACCAAAATTGCGCAAATAAATGTAGTGGAGCGAGTAATGAAATAATATTAGCAGGAACACCAAATAGAGCAGCTGGTATCAAAAACAAAGCGCCAAACCCTATCCAAGCTGAAATACTTTGTCTTAAAGCGCATGCCAAATTAAATTCCTCACTACTATGATGTATTACGTGTCTATTCCAAAAAATATTAACCTTATGATTAAGTCTATGATTCCAATAACTAGCAAAATCTACACATATAAAAGCGACTAAATATAATGTTATACTTGATTCCAAATTAACAATAGCAATACTTTCAAGAATGTATGGATAAGAAACAATTATTAAAACTAAACTTAATGAATCTTTAAGAATATTAGTCATTCCAGAGCTTAAGCTCGATAGAGTATCCATAAATGAATAGGTTTGATTGCTAGTAAAATGTCCATATAAAATTTCAATTGACATTAAAACCATAAAGCCTGGAATTACCCACAATAATATCGCTGCATAAGTATCCATAAATTCTATCTAGTAAAAATATTTAGTCAAAATTAAACTAAGTAATTCGCATAATTTATTTTATATAATTAAATATTAAATTTTCTAAAAACTCTTGTTTGCCACTTTTTAATTTTAACTCGCCATTTTTTAGAGCTAAGTTGTAAAGGTCTTCTAAATTTAATTTTCCATTTTCAAAAGCTTTACCACTACCCGAATCAAAAGATTCATACCTGTTTGAGATATAGTCTTTGTAAGGCGAATCCGTTAGTAATTCGTTAGCAATTAATAAGGCTCTAGCGAAAGTGTCAGCACCGCTAATATGAGCTATAAATAAATCTTCTTGATCTGTTGAATTTCTTCTCAATTTCGCATCAAAATTAACTCCACCACCTTGAAGTCCACCAGACTTTAATAATACTAGCATTGCTTCAGTAGTCTCTTGAATATTAATAGGAAACTGATCTGTGTCCCAACCATTTTGATAATCTCCTCGGTTAGCATCAATACTTCCTAACATTCCCGACTTAGCTGCAACGGTAAGTTCATGTTGAAAAGTATGTTTTGCTAATGTGGCATGATTAACTTCAATATTAATTTTAAAATCCTGGTCCAAATTATATTCTTTTAAAAAACCTATTGCAGTTGCAGTATCAAAGTCATATTGATGTTTAGTTGGCTCCATTGGTTTTGGCTCAATAAAAAAAGTTCCTTTAAATCCTTTGCTTCTTGCATAATCTCTAGAAATTTTTAAAAATTCAGCCATATGATCTAATTCTCTTTTCATATCCGTATTTAATAAAGTCATATAACCTTCTCTTCCACCCCAAAAAACATAATTTTCACCTTCCAATGCTATTGTAGCGTCTAAAGCTAATTTAACCTGACCGCCAGCTCTAGCCAGTACATCAAATTCAGGATTAGTTGCAGCCCCATTCATATAATGTGGATTTGAAAAGCAATTAGATGTTCCCCAAAGTAATTTAATCCCTGAATTAGATTTTTTTTCTTTAACATAATCGGTTATTAACTTAAGTCTTTCTTCAGATTCACTAAATGAGTTTGCTTCTTGAATTAAATCAAAATCATGAAAACAGAAATAATCAAATCCCATTTTACTAATAAATTCAAAAGCAGCATCTGCTTTTTCTTTTGCAGCCTGAATAGGATCTTGAGATTGATCCCAAGGAAAATTTTGTGTTCCAGCACCAAAAGGATCTGTACCTTGCCCTCCAAAAGAATGCCAATAGGCAACAGCAAATTTAAAATGATCACGCATAGATTTACCTCCAACTATTTGATTTGGGTTATAGTACTTAAAAGCTAACGGATTTGGAGAATCTCTACCCTCAAACTCTATTTGATCAATTCCTTTAAAATATTCTTTATTTCCAATAATTACCATTATATATTATTTTTAAGTTTTATATCTAATTTTTCTTTCCAAATATTATAAGTGTCAATGTATTTCTGATTATCATTTTCTGGTTTAAAACATTTAATATAATCATCCTTAGAAAACTTTTCACTATAAGATTTAAAATCTTGATCTTTAACACCTACTGCCCTAGCCGCTCCATATGCCCCTGAAACATTCTTTATTTCAATGTCATTGTTTAAAAGCGTTGAAATGGTGTTTGAAAATACTTCAGATTGAAATAAGTTATCATTACCAGCTTTTATAACACAAGGATTTAAATTGTCGTTTCTTAAAATTTCCATTCCATAGACAAATGAAAAAGCTATTCCTTCTAAAGTAGCTCTAAAAAGATGTGCATTATTATGAATATTAGAATCAAAATTTATTGTGTGTAATCCAATATCTTTATTATTAAACATTCTTTCTACTCCATTTCCAAAGGGTAAGACCACTAAACCTGAGCTACCAACATCAATAGTTGAAGCTTTATAATTCATTGAATTATAAGACTTAGAATTGGTTAAATTTTTAATTTTTTTATACTGTATTCCAGCTCCATTTATACAAAGCAATTTGCCAATAACTGGATTTTTAGTTGAATAATTTACATGAGCAAAATTATTTATTCTAAGAGATTCCTTTGACTTTAACTGATCAGTTATTCCATATAAAACTCCAGATGTTCCTCCAGTAGCAGCAATCTCTCCTACATTAAGTACGTTAAGTGAGAAAGCATTATTTGGTTGATCACCTGCTCGATACATAATTGGTATTCCTTTAGGTAGATTAGTTTCGATAGAAGCTATACTATTAACTATTCCTTGGCTTGTGAAATTATCTACAATATTAGGAATTAATGAATTATCAAGTCCATAATATTTTAATAACCAATTAGCTACATTTTTTTCTTTAAAATCCCAAAACATACCTTCTGATAATCCATTTTTGGTGGTTAAAATTTCACCAGATAATTTATATGCTAAATAATCTCCTGGCAACATAATTTTATTAACCTTAGCATATGTTTTAGGTTCATTTAATTTAACCCACGCCAGTTTAGATGCAGTAAAATTTCCTGGAGAATTCATAAGATGAGATTCACATTTATTACTTCCTAAATCTTCAAAAGCTTTATTTCCTATTTCTACGGCTCTACCATCACACCAGATAATTGATTTTCTAAGGTTGTTCCCATCTTTATCTATAAGAACTAAGCCATGCATTTGATATGAAATTCCTATTCCTAAAATCTGAGAGGATTTAATTTTATTTTTAGAAATAATTCTTTGAGTTCCTATACATAAACATTTCCACCAAAAATCAGGATCTTGCTCTGCCCAACCAGGTTTAAGTGAAATAATATCCATTTCTTTTGAGGGTTCCTGAATTATATCAATTTTTTCACCTGTTTCAGAATATACTAAAGCTATTTTTAAAAATGAACTGCCTAAATCATAACCTATATAGTACATAATAATAAAAGTGATAAAATTTAATTTTCTTTAAATTAAAAAATATAATGACATATTAAATACATATGAGTAAATAAATCACATATATTAAATACGGAATTAAACATATTTTTTTACATTTGCATTCGCTAAAAAGGTCCCGTAGCTCAGCTGGATAGAGCATCTGCCTTCTAAGCAGACGGTCACACGTTCGAATCGTGTCGGGATCACTTAAAGCCTTACCTTAATTGGTAGGGTTTTTTTGTTTGTTTTAATGCCTTACAACGTGTTATATGAAAAACAAATATATTGATTATCAACTAAATGTTTAAGGAGAAGTGGATGGGTTAGAGAACCAACCAGTAGTATCTTCAATGGAATTCGAAGACACAACAAACAAAACCGACAATAGTAGAAGTAGTTTTTTCACAAACTAAATATAATGATTCTAAAAATACCCAATCCAAGAACAGCTTTAATAACCAGCTACAAACAACCTGTACTATTCAACCACATAGTCCTCTATAAAGGGAGTAGATTAATAAGGTTTAGATAATTCTTATTTAAAATTATTGTAAATTTTTATATGTAACCTTTGCGTTTCATTAAAAAAATGTTAAGTTTGCGTTACATTAATAAAATAAATTATAATTATGGGAAATTTAATACCAATATTTGGAATACTATCAGGATCGGTTATACCAGTATCTGTATTTATATGGCTTTACTACGAAGGCAAAGGAAAGAGGGAAACTATATTAGAGATATCTAAACAACTAGATGACCCTTCTAAATTACAAGAATTGTTAAGGATTTTTGACGAAAGAAGAAAAGAGCCAATAGATTATCGTAGAAATGGAGTTATAACAATTTTTGCTGGTATTGGTCTCTACCTTCTTGGTTACTTAGCACTTGGAAGTATATTAAAAGGGGTTGGAGCTATGGTTGGTGTAATAGGTATTGGGACTATGATAGCTGGATATCTCTACCCAAATACTGGAAAAGAACTAACTAATGCTGTTGAAGAATTTGAAAAGAAATAATTTTGGGCAAGAACCATAAAAAACTCATAAATAATTTAGAAAAACTTAGAAGGTCTGCTAGTTTAACTCAACAAGAATTATCTATTAGAGCAGAGGTTTCAAGAAAAAGTATAAATGCTATTGAAAATGGAGTTTATGTTCCTTCAACAGTTTTAGCTTTAAAAATCGCAAAAACTCTTAAATGTAATGTTGAAGATTTGTTTAAACTACCTTAATATTGAGAATACAACTAAACCATAGGCATATCTTCTTCTTTTAAATCTAAATTAATTTAGAAATTACCTTTTTGAGAGATTGCTCATCCGAATACTCA
>DUDG01000014.1 GCA_012959395.1 Flavobacteriaceae bacterium
TTTAAGTTTGACCAAGAACCACCATTAACTGAATCAATTCCATTTCTGTTTAGTATTTCATTAGCTTGACCACTTCTCATCCCACTTGCACATACTAAAATAATCTTTTTGTTGTAAAATTTAATTTTATCAAGGTTCTGCTCAATTGTATTTAAAGTAATATTTATAGAATTTTTATAATTCCCCGATGCAAATTCTTGTGGAGTTCTTACATCTATTACAATTCCGCCATTATTTAATACTTCTATAGCTTTTTTAGATTTATTGTTAGAATTATAAAAATAAAAGACAATACCCAAAATAATAATTATATAAAAAAAATAATTGCTCATATTATATAAATTTTGAAGCGAAAATAATAATTTAAAATTAAACCATAGGCATATCATCCTCCGTTAATTCAGCAATTCTTATATTTTAAAAAAAAGTAAACTAAACATTACATTTTAAATATTTTTTTATATATTTGTAAAGTAAACATTACAAAAATTACTATAAATATGAAAAAATTAATAACTAAAATGAAGAAGTTTTATCAATGTGAACTTAGAACTTTTAAGAAACATAATACTGTTATAATCATCGTTATATTCTTCATAATACTTAATATAAAATAATATCATTATGAAAACACAATTAAAGAAAAATACTAAAAAATTAGCTATTTGGACAGTTGCTTGGGTTGGAAGTCTAGCTTTTTTAACAGGTGCAGAAAACACCCTGTGGGATAATTTAATTTTTACTAAAATAGGCCTTTTAATAAATCTTGCTATTGGAGTTGGAATGATTATCGCAAATAAAAATTTATTCAATCATTATGATGAACTGCAAAAAAAAATTCAATTAGAAGCAATGGCACTTACATTAGGATTAGCAGTTGTTGTTGGTATTGTGTATGAAGTTTCATTTGATTTTGGTGTTATTAACTCAGAACCTGAAGGTGAGTATATAGTAATTTTTATTAGCATTTGTTATATAGTTTCAACTTTCCTTAATTCAAGACGATACAGATGAAAAATCGAGTCCAAGAATTAAGAAAAAGTCAAAAATTAACTCAGGAAGAACTGGCAGAGTTAATTGGAATATCACGTCAAGCTATAAACGCAATTGAAAAAGAAAAATTCGACCCAAGTTTGCCTACTGCATTTAAAATGGCGAATCTTTTTAAAACTTCTATTGAGGAATTATTTTTATTTATTAAATAACACAAATAACTTTCTATATTTAGGTTATGAAAAAAGAATATTTAATTGCTTTATTTAGAGGGTCAGTTTTTGGTTACTTAACATTTTTATTCATTTTTTTTAATTCCTGTACATCTGCTGTTGAACAAAAAGATGATTTTAGTTTTTTTTCTGAACAATTCGCAGATATTAAAATCCTGAGATATCAAGTGCCTGGATTTGACGAACTAAATCTAAGTCAAAAGAAACTTGTTTATTATTTAACTCAAGCTGGTCTTGCAGGTAGAGATATTATGTATGATCAAAATTATAGACATAATGTTTCTATAAGAACTGCATTAGAAAAAATATATCAGAATTATAAAGGGGATAAATCTTTAGATAATTGGAAATCGTTTGAAACCTATCTAAAAAGAATTTGGTTTTCTAACGGGATACATCATCACTATTCAAATGATAAGCATGATCCAGGTTTTTCATCTAATTATTTAGAAAAATTACTAAATGAAACTAATACCATCTTAGAAAAAGAAGCTTTTGATGTTGTTTTTAATGATGAGGATTCTAAAAAAGTAAATTTAGACGCAAGTAAAGGATTAATTAAAGGTTCTGCTGTAAATTTCTATGGTCCTGATGTTACAGTTGAAGATGTAGACTTTTATTACAGTGAAATAAAAAAAGTTTCTAATCCTGAAAAACCTATTTCACTTGGATTAAATTCTAAGCTTGTTAAAGAAAATGGAAAACTTGTAGAGAAAGTTTGGAAACTTAATGGAATGTATAGTGAGGAGATAGAAAATATTATTTATTGGTTATCTAAAGCCTCAGAATTTGCTGAAAACGAAAAACAGAAAAAAGGTTTTGATCTTTTAATAAAATATTATGAAACTGGTGATTTAAATATATGGGATGAATATAATGTAGCATGGGTAGAAACTATTGAGGGAGATGTGGATTATATAAATGGCTTTATTGAAGTTTATAACGATCCTAAAGGATATAGAGGTTCTTATGAATCAGTAGTTCAAATAAAAGATTTTGAAATGAGCAAAAAGATGGATGATGTTTCAAATAATGCTCAATGGTTTGAAGATAATGCACCAATAATGAAAAGTCACAAAAAAGATTCCGTAGTTGGCATATCCTATAATACTGTAAATGTTGCAGGTGAAGCTGGAGATTCTTCACCATCTACTCCAATTGGAATAAATCTTCCTAATGCTAATTGGATAAGAGTGATGCACGGTTCTAAATCAGTTTCTTTAGGAAACATACTATATGCATATGGAAATGCAGGAAGCAGTGGAAGGTTAAATGAATATGCCTATTCTGAAACAGAAATTGAACTTGAAAAAAAATATGGTGAAGATGCAGGTAGTTTACATACTGCTTTGCATGAAGTAATAGGTCATGCTAGTGGCAAAATAAACGATGGCATTGGGACCACCAAGGAAACATTAAAAAGCTACGCCTCAGCACTTGAGGAAGCTAGAGCTGACTTGGTTGGATTATATTTTATTTCAGATAAAAAACTTGAAGAAATTGGTATCTCACCATCTGCAAAGGATATGGGAAGAGCTAGTTATGATGGATATATTAGAAATGGTTTAATAACTCAACTTATTAGAATAAAGCTAGGTGACGATATTGAAGAATCCCATATGAGAAACCGTCAATTAGTTTCTTCTTGGGCTTATGAAAAAGGATTAAAAGATAACGTAATTGAAAAAGTAAAAAGGGATAAAAAAACATTTTATGTAATTAATGACTACAAAAAACTAAGAATATTATTTGGTGATTTACTTCGTGAAATACAAAGAATTAAATCTGAAGGAGACTTTGAAGCTGGTAAAAATCTGATTGAAAATTATGGAGTTAAAGTAGATCAAGAAATACATAAGGAAGTTTTAGAAAGAAATAAAAAGTTCACATCTGCTCCATATAGTGGTTTTATAAATCCTGAATTGGTATTAATTAAAAACAATGATGGAGAAATTATAGATGTTAAAGTAACACAACCTGAAAGCTTTTCCTCCCAAATGTTGAATTACTCAAAGACGTATTAAATTGCTTGGTTCATAAAATTTGATATTAAATTATGAAAATGATGAACTCCTTTTTCCTTGGTGGGAGAAAATCGCCCTGCCTTGTAAAAAGCTGATCTTAATCCTTTATGAACATTTTCCACTACAACTTCATCTTCTTTTTCAACTTTTTCTAATTGACTACCTGCACCCCTATTTAATTTAGATTTATCATACACATAAGACCTAAATGAAACTTTTGTTAAAGAGCTTGACAAAGGTTTAACTATATTAATAGAAAGTCCCCAAGGATAAAAATTAAACATCATGTTTGGAAAAACCCAGTAATAATATGCGGCTACATTTTTACCATAGTCAACATGACCTTTTGGAAGATCGAAAACTTCTGAATCATCTTCACTATATCCTATTTGTAGATTACAATAATCGTAAACTTCAGTAGTATAATTTTGGTAATCTAAAATCTCATTTAAATCTTTATGAACAAAAGGCACATGAAATCCTTCTAAGTAATTATCACAATATAAAGCCCAGTGGGAATTAACAGTAAAATCTTTTGAAAGAGAATCATCAAAATTAAACTGTTCAATAGGGAGATATCCTATACGTTCATTCATTTTATCAATAACGCATTGAAAATCAAAAGAGGGGTTTAAACCAACAAACAATAATTTTCCCCATTTCTTTAAAGGAAAATTATGTAAACTGTCACAAGCTCTAGGAAAATCTTTAGCATCCTTAAACTCAGGCATATATTCATACTTTCCTTTATTATCAAAACGTCTACCATGATACATACATGTTATTTTTTTTGCTTCACCTGGTTCTAAAACCAATAAATTTCCCCTATGAGTACAAACATTAGTCATACAATTAACCTGACCATCTAGACTTCTAGATAAGAAAATAGGTTCAGATAAATACTTTTCTAAAATAACAAGAGGATAAACATAATTATTCTTTTCAACTAAATTTTCATCACCAACCCATTGCCAGGACTTTAAAAATATTTTTTCTTTTATTAATTCAAAAGCCACAGGATCTTTATAAAAAGAGGACGGCAATGTTTCTGCCTTTGAAATATCAGGATCTATTTTATAGTTATCTTTCATTAATTTTTATTAACTAATTTAAAGAAATATAGATTTTTATTTTGAAGAATCAAAAGATTGGTTTATTAGCGGCAACATCTTTAATAGTAGGAAATATGATAGGGGCAGGAATTTTTGTTTTGCCAGCTAGTCTTGCTAAATATGGTGGAATAAGTATTTTAGGCTGGATATTTACTGCAAGTGGAGCCTTAATTTTAGCGAAAATATTCAGTAATTTTAGTAAAATTCTTAAAGGACAAAGCGGAGGACCTTATCTTTATTCTAAGGTAGTTTTTGGAGATTTTATTGGTTTTTTAGTTGCTTGGGGGTATTGGATATCATGTTGGATAAATAATGCCGCAATTGCTGTTGCAATTGTAAGTGCATTAAGTTTCTTTTTTCCTGTGTTAATAACAAACCCCTTTTATGCTACTCTAATTGGATTGATATTCATTTGGTTTTTTACGTGGACCTCATCGAAAGGAATAAAGTCTTCAGGAAATATTCAAATTTTCACAACAATTGCTAAAATAATTCCGCTTCTATTTATTATTATAGCAGGATTATTTTTATTTGATTATAATACTTTTCCTAGTTTCAATATTACTGAGAAAAGTAATTTTGAAATCTTTCCAATAGTTTCTGTAATGACATTATATGCTTTCTTAGGAATTGAGTGTGCTACAATTCCTGCTAATAATATAAAAAACCCTAGTGAAACAATTCCTACTGCGACTATGCTTGGAACTGTTATTTCTACTTTAATCTATATTCTTGGAACAGTAGTATTATTTGGAATACTTCCTAATGAAACAATAATTAATTCTCCTGCTCCTTTTGCAGAAGCTGGAGAAATTATTGGAGGAAAATATACTGGATATTTAGTTTCAGCAGGAGCAGCAATTTCCGCAATTGGAGCACTAAACGGTTGGATTTTGATTACTAGCTATATGCCTATGTCCATGGCTAATGATAAACTATTCCCTAAAATATTTAAAAATAAAAATAAAAAAGGTTCTCCTGTATTTAGTTTAGTTTTTGGAAGTATTCTAACTTCAATAGTTATGACTATGAATTTTTCAGAAGGGCTTGTTTCCAGATTTGAGTTTTTGATATTGTTAACTACTTTATCAACGCTAGTACCCTATCTTTTTGTTAGTGCTTCATATATGTTATATCATATAGAAAATAAATTTTTAAAAACTACAATTTTCAAATCTAGTATTCTTGCAATATTAGGTTCTGTTTATTCATTATGGGCAATTTTTGGCACGGGTATTGAATCTATATTTTATGGATCAATATTACTATTAATAGGGGTTCCATTCTATTATATAATGAAAATTAAAAATTAATTTTCACTCTATTTTTAGTTAAATTTGTTGCAAATACAATAAAATGAATTCAGAAAAAAATAACATAAAATCTCTTTTAACAAAACTTGGAATAACTGAAAATAATAAAGGTTGCTCAAATGGAATTGAGTGGTTTGGTTCTGGAGAATTAATTAATTCTCATAGTCCTGTAAATGGTTCTTTACTAGGCAAGGTTCAAGTAGGAAATAAAAAAGACTATAATAAATTAATGAATGAAGCTGAAAATGCTTTTAAAAGTTTCAGGAAAATACCTGCACCCGAAAGAGGAAATTTAGTACGACTTTTAGGAAATAAAATTAGAGAAAATAAAGCAGAATTAGGAGAGTTAGTTTCTTGGGAGATGGGAAAGTCTTTACAAGAAGGATTAGGTGAAGTACAAGAAATGATTGATATATGTGATTTTGCAGTTGGACTTTCTAGACAGCTATATGGTTTAACGATGCATTCTGAAAGGCCAAATCATAGAATGTATGAACAGTACCATCCCTTAGGAATAGTTGGTGTTATTTCTGCTTTTAATTTTCCCGTTGCAGTTTGGAGTTGGAATGTAGCCTTGGCTTGGGTATGTGGAAATGTATGTATATGGAAACCCTCTGAAAAAACACCACTTTGTAGCATTGTATGTCAGAATTTAATCTCTCAAATTTTAAAAGACAATAATATACCAATTGGTGTATCTTGTTTAATCAATGGAGATAGAAATATCGGACAGTTAATGTCTGATGATAATAGAATAAATCTATTATCTGCTACAGGATCAACCAAAATGGGTAAAGATGTAGCTCAGAGAGTTGGTACTAGATTAGGTAAATCTCTTTTAGAGCTTGGAGGAAATAATGCCATTATTGTCACTCCAAGTGTTAATATAAAACAAGCCGTAATAAATATTGTATTTGGAGCTGTAGGAACTTGTGGTCAACGATGCACTTCTACTAGAAGAATTATTGTACATGAATCCATAATTGAACAAATTAAAGTTGAATTAAGCAAAGCTTATAAGCAGTTAAATATTGGTAATCCTTTGGATGAGAGTAATCATGTGGGGCCTTTAATTGATAATGATGCAGTGAATCAATATTTATCAGCACTAAATATAGTTAAAGAACAAGGTGGTAAATTCATTGTTGAAGGTGGTCTTTTAAAAGGGAAAGAATATGAAAGTAATTGCTATGTTAAACCAGCAATAGCAGAAATTAAAAATCATGTTTCAATCGTACAGACTGAAACCTTTGCTCCTATTCTCTATCTAATAAAATACAGCGGAAACCTTGAAAATGCTATAGAAATTATGAATGATGTGAAGCAAGGTCTATCTTCTGCAATTATGACTAAAAACTTAAAAGATTCTGAAACATTTTTATCACATTCTGGAAGTGATTGTGGAATAGCTAATGTTAATATAGGAACTTCTGGAGCTGAAATTGGAGGAGCATTTGGAGGAGAGAAAGAAACTGGAGGAGGACGAGAAAGTGGTTCTGATGCATGGAAAGTTTATATGAGAAGACAAACCAATACTATAAATTTTTCTTCTGAACTAGCATTAGCCCAGGGCATTAATTTTGATTTATAAATTTTAAACATAAAAAAAACCCTCGTTGAGGGTTTTTTTATTTAATAAGATTATTAGTCTGAATCACCATCAGAATGGTTCTCATCCGAATCGTTGTCATCTTCAGAATGATTCTCGTCTGAATCATTATCATGAGTTTGACTTTGATAATTAAAATAACCTTCCACAGGTATCATTAAATGATCGTAACCAGTTCCTTGAAACATAACGTAAGGAGCTCCACTCATAAAATCAGTAGTTTGACCTGCCAATGTTGATGGATCTTTTGGCATTAACATCAAATGTGCTCCAGACTCAATCCATTGTCCTTCTGCAGCATCCTCTTTATTCATAACCATTTGCTCTGAATTGTCTTCACCCATATCTCCATGTAACATCCAAGCCCATCCATCAGAATCCATTTCTGGCTTAGTCTTGCTCATGTATGCAGTCACCCATTTAAATGATTGAGCATCACCAACCATAGCCATAGCTTCATGAGCATCCTTCCATCCATTTTCTGGATCTGCAGGTCCTCTTGGATTTGCAGGCATCGCGGTCCATCCGTTAGTTCCTTCTCTCAACATAGTTCCATCAGCATCCATTACTGTACAATTAGCAGCTATGTAAGAAGGTGCAGCAGTACTATAAGCCCACACTTTCCACTCAACTGAAGTATGAGGCCCCTCAGGTTCTCCACTTCTATCTATTTCTACCTCAACCTCAACTATTTCAGGCTCAGGTGTTAAAAATGCTGTTGCTTTTTTGACAGCAGTATTATTACAAGATGAAAACATACATAATGTAAATAATAGTATTAAGTTTTTCATAATATTTTAGATTTATTTAAGTTAAATTTAATAAAATTAATTCAATTTAATTTCCATTTCAGGATCATACTGACAACATAGCGGTAAATTATCGTAAGCCTCTTTATTTAATTCATTCAAATCTGTCCCATAGCCAGAATTAGAAATAGCTTGATGAATTGATGTTAAATCAACCATTTGTGTATCATAAACTAAACTTACTTGTTTAGTTTTTACATCCCAATCCGCCTTCAAAACTCCATCTAAAGAAAGTGCTGCAGTCTCTATTGTAGACTTACACATTTTACAATTTCCTTTTACTCCAAAAGAAGTTTCCGTACCCATGAGTTCAACTATTTCTTCAGGATTAGGTTTTGAAATTTGTTCAGTACTATTTGAGGGCCAAAAAACCCATACAAATGGTGAAAAAATGATTATTGCAATTATTATTTTAGAATTTTTTTTCATGATTTTGAATTAATGAATTGTTAGTGTTTTATACTGACAACAATCTGGAAGTTGATTATAGACTTCTAAAGGAGCCTGATAAAATTCTGTATCATGTCCTAACAAAGAAATTTCTTTATGAATGTTATCAAGTTTGATTTTTTTGGAGTTATAAATTATTGAAACTTTATTTGAAATAATATCCCAATTAACATATTTAACCCCTTTTAATTTTATTGTACTTTTTTCAATTCTATCCTTACACATTTCACACACACCACTTACAGTGAAAGAAGTGTTCACAGTTTTAGAAATAATTTCTTGACCAAATGAATAATTAGAAATTAAAAAAAATAAAATTATTAAATACTTCATATAATTATTTAAAGTTACAATTTAAATCTGAGCCCTAAATATACCAAAGAACCATGTATAGGAGCGTAAATTATAGAGGAATCAAAATCTAATCCATAAGGATTGCTAGAACCTAAAATGGGATTTTCTTGAGTATAATTTCCTATATTCTCCCCTCCTATATAAATTTCAAGTTTTTTTGAAAAAACTCTAGTTAACTGAGTATTTATTAAACTATAAGATGGTGAGTATCCGTTTAAAAAAGACAATGAAGTGTGTAACGGTAATCTTTGTTTTCCTACCCAATTATAGGTAAAGTCATATTTCCAATTCGATCCTTTATCATTAAGATTTGTAGAAAAATCTAAATTAAAGAAAAATCTATTCTTAGGGGTTAAAGGGTTTTGTTTAAGTCCAGAGTTATATTGTTTTTTAACATCGTAATTTTTGTAAGCAGATTTAAAATTAATATTTTCTGAAAATTGATAATCTATTTCAATTTGAAAACTATTTGCAAAACTTTTGCCTTCAAGATTATAAAAATGTAATTCGCTTTGTTTTTCCCAATCAACTACAACTTGGTTTTCAAAATCAGTTACATAATAATCAATAGTAATGTCACCTTCTCTATTATTTATAAAGAATCCTTGTCTAAAACTAATTCCATAGTTTAATGCCTTTTCAGAATCTAAACCATAAAATTTACCACTATTTTTATTTATATATATCTTACGACCAGTGGAAAAAATATTTTGATTTTCAGAAAAAATATTTGAAGATTTTCTTCCAGATCCAATAGAAAATCTTAATACAGATCTTTCTAAAGGCTGATATCTTAAATGAAGTCTAGGGGTTAAAAACGAACCTAAATTATTATGGATATCATATCTAATTCCCGCAACTAAACTTAGTTTGTCTAAACTATCGTAACTGTATTCAAAAAACCCACCTATAGATCTATCGTTCCTTAAGTATTGATTGTCATGAGTTTCAACAACCTCTTCAAATCTATCAACTGAATAATTTAATCCAGTCTTAAATTTATTCATGGTATTTCCGATAATTGAATTATACAATAGACTTGAATAAAAACTGTCATGATTTATATCATATATTCTATTTCCAAAAAATGAAGATTGATCATGATTACTATAAGCCATTTGAAAACCAATGGATTGATATGGAATAGAAGGATTTACATAGCCAAGTTTAAAATTAGAGTCAAATCGATTGGTATTAATTTTACTTAACCAAGGAGCTCGAATAAATATTAAGCCTTCCTCATAATTTTCGCCCATCTCTTTCTCATCATTCATAAATCTCAAGCCCAAAAAACTAACAATTCCCTTTTCAAGATTTGTATATTGCCATCTATTAAATAAGTTAACCCCAATTGACTTAGGGTGGTCTAAAAAACCATCATAATTTTTATCATGTTCAGAAGAATTATTATTTCCATGTAAGAAAATTCCGGTACTTAATCGTTCACTAATTTTTTTGTTTAAATGAAGGTTAAATTCATTTCTTCCTTTATTAGAAGAAAATAAATTTATAAAAACAGGAGAATCCGTATAAGGTTTTTTTAATTCGACATTTATTTGACCTGAAATGCTTTCAAAACCATTAACAACACTTCCAGTGCCTTTTGTTATTTGCATACTTTCTACCCAAGTTCCAGGTATAAATGATAAGCCAAAAACTTGTGAAGCACCTCTTACCATAGGTATGTTTTCTTCAGTGATTAAAATATAGGGGCTTTCCAGACCAAGCATTCTGATTTGTTTAACTCCAGTAATTGCATTTGAAAAATTCACATCAATTGAAGGATTGGTTTCAAAACTTTCTGAAATATTACAACAAGCTGCTTTTAAAAGTTCATCACTTGAAATTGTAACAATGTTTTGAGTTTTAAAATACGATTTTTGAATAGTATTTTTTCTTTTATTAACTGTAACCTCATCTAAAACATTTTCATCATAAACCATAAGTTGATTAAAAGTGTTTTCACCGTCAATAATAACTGTATTCTCTTTAAACCCAATATATTTAAATACTAACTTATTTGTTGTTATTGATTTCAAAAGAGAATAGTTGCCTTCCTTGTCAGATGTCGTGCCTTGAGAAGAACTAAACCAATAAACTGAAACGCCTTCTAATGGCGATTCAATGTTTGATTCATTTATATATGTTATTTTACCTGAAATAACTTCTTGAGAATAGTTTTTAGAAGCTATGAGAAATAAAATTAAAATTAAATATTTTTTCATTTAATTATTATTACTTAAATATTCTTTTGATCTAACAATAGAATTAAACCTTATATCTTCCCAAAATAAATTGATATCTGCCTTATGATAATCCTTTACAGTAGATAAAAGAAACCTTTTAACAATACCCATTTTAGGCAATTTAACCATTACTTTATCATCTATGTTTTCAATTTTAACTGATTTAGGAAAGACCTTTTTGTTCAAATAAAGAAAACCTTTATGATCACTGTAATTAGTAGTTTTCTTTTCGTCCCAAGTAATTGGATTAGAACTTATAGCACCTTTGATCCAATCTTTACTAACTGTATATTTGGCTCTTTTTTCTTTAGAAGAAGACATTAACCTGTAAGTGTTCCAAGTAACAAAACCCCCAGTTTGTTTTTCACTAGTCATATGACTGATATAGTTAAAATCTTCATCTGTTATTTTTGTGCCAATTAAATAAGCGGCAATTAATTTTTTTTGCAAGGGTTTACCATCAAAAAATTCTTTTAACAACCTTTTAGCATGACCCGCCCCTTGACTATGGCCAGCAATAATAATGGGTTTTGAATTATTATATTTTTTCAAATATGTTATAAATGCTTGTCTAATATCTTGATATGCCATTTCGTAAGCTTGCTCTCCACCATTTTTCCAAAAAGATTCTCTAAAAACTCTTAAATGAGCTTGCCTATAAAAAGGAACATATAAATTACCAACTGAGTACCAAGCAGATGATTGATATTTAACAGAAGATTCTAGTACATAATCTCTAGTTTTAGTATCATATATATCAGCATTCCACGAAACATCTTGTTTATCAGTAAGCATAGTAGGATAAATAAAAAATACATCTACAGGAAGCTTTGAATTTTCATCTTCGAAGTCTGAAAGTAATTCTAATTTATTTTCAGGATGAACCGCCCATGATTTTAATAATTCATAGTCAGGAGCAGCTGAAAGTTTAAAATTATTAAAGGATTGACTATTATATTCGATAGGACTATTACTTTCTGATAACAATCCGCAAGATAATAAGCTTAGTGAAATTAAAATTGAAATTAAATATTTCATACTTAATTTTTATTTTCAAATATCGTGCTAAACTTTGTATTCTTTGTTAAATTTGATTAAATATTATGCAAAAAAAAATCTTTCTGTCAGTTATCTCTTTATTATTATTTAGTTGCAGCATTCCTAATATGATTGTTGTAGAACTTGAATCTAAAAACTCAAGTAATGTAAATGGAAATGTAGTTTTTGTAGAAGAAGACAGTAATGTTACTATGACAGCTAAAATTAACAACTTAAATCCTGGAATACATGCTATTCATCTTCATGAAAAATCAGATTGCTCATCTGATGATGGTAAATCTACAGGAGGTCACTGGAACCCTACGTTAACAAATCATGGGAAATGGGGTGCTCAAAGCGGATTTCATATAGGCGATATTGGAAACTTTACAGCAAATGAAGATGGGGTTGGAATAATTACTTTTAGTACTGATTTATGGTGTTTAAACTGCGATGATAATAATAAAAAAATTTTAGGCAAAGCAATCATTGTTCATCAAGGAATTGATGATTTTATTTCACAACCATCTGGTGCCGCTGGTTCAAGAATTAGCTGTGGAGGTATTATTGGAGAAAATGCGATTTTAAAATCTAAAGATTAATTACCATTCTCTATTCTTATTGCTTTCTTCTATTTCTAAAAGTTCTTTTTCCGATAAAACTTTTAAAAAAGAGGGGTGCTGTTCAATAGCATGTTCAATTTTTTTAACTATATTTTCAATGGAGTCGTTATCATAATCAATTTCCAAAGGTTTTTTAATCTCCATAGATTGTAATATATTTTTCTTTTTAATTCTTATTCCTTTTTTATCAAATGATCTTCTAAAACCATCAATAACTATTGGAATAACTATAGGTTTGTATTTCTTTATTATATGGGCAGTGCCTCTTCTTATGGGTTTATATGGAGTGGTTGTTCCTTGAGGAAAAGTAATTACCCAACCATCATTAAGTGCTTTTCCAATATTACTAATATCACTCATCTTAACTTGTCTATTTACTTGTTCCCCTTTAGCTCTCCAAGTTCTATCAATGGAGACTGAACCAGCATAAGCTAATATTCTTGGGAATAATCCTGATCTCATTGTTTCTTTAGCTGCTACAAAATAGATATTCATTTTCGGTTGCCACAAGTATCCTACATTTTTAATAGAATCAACTCTTCCGCTTAAACTTGCATTAAATACATGAATCATTGCGGTAACATCCGCAAAGTATGTTTGATGGTTAGAAACAAAAAGAACTTTATTTTCAGGAAGTGATTTTATAACTTCAGATCCTTCAATGATAAGTTTATTAAACTTATTAAATCTTCTATGTGAAAGAACTCCCAAAATACGAATTATCCATTTTTTTACAAAAAGGATATGTCCAAAAGGATTTCTTTTAAATAAACTCACTAATTAAATTTTTAAAAAACAAATGTATTAAGAATTACTCATATCATTATAAACTTCTATAAATTCATAAACCATCATTGCGGTAGCTCCCCACAAAATATGATTATTAACTAAATAACTTGGGACTTCTTTAATAAGTCCATCAACAGAAACTTTTGATAGAGTAATTTTTAATTTAATTAAATCTTTTAAAAAGGGAGTAATTATTAATGAAACTTCTTTACTGTCAGGTTTAAAAACAGGGTTTTTTTTACAATATCCTACGTATGGCTGGACATTAAAATTACTAGGTGGAATATAAACTGAAGACAACTTACCAACAATATTAATTAACGAGGGCTTTATTCCTATTTCTTCATGTGTTTCCCTTAGTGCTGTAAATTGTAAATTTTCATCCTCTTTACCAATTTTACCGCCAGGTAAGCTTATTTGATTTGAATGCACACCAGTGTACTTGTTTCTAAGTATTAAAATCATTCTAGTCTCATTGTTATTATCTGGATAAAAAAGCATTAAAACAGCAGCTGATTTACAATCAAATGGAATACTTCTATTTTTTAAGAGCCTAATTCTTGAAGGAGGAGCAATTTTAGAAAGAGAATCATGTCCTGGTAGATTAAAATCATTTATTTTTAATAAAATCTTTTTAAAATTATTAAAATGCATTTTCTAAGATTATTATTAATTACTCTGTTATTCTTCTCTTGTAAAGGTATAGTTAATAAGACAGAAGCTAAACAAAATAAGAAAATAAAAGTAGTTAAAATTATACCTAAAGTTAAAAAAGAGTTGTTTTTATTAAATGAAAAAAATGCTATTCCATTCTTTTATGAATTTGGTAAAAAAAATATTGAAAATAAAGTAAAAATCATTACTCAATACGGAGATATTGAAATAGAGCTATTTAAAAACACTCCCTATCATAGAGCCAATTTTATTTATTTAATTAAAAAAAAATATTTTGATGGCGAGTATTTTCATAGAGTTGTTAAAGAGTTTATTATTCAAGGGGGGAACTCTGATAATAAAAGTACTTCAAAAAAAAGAAGAGCAATTGGTAAATATCTATTACCTCCTGACACTAGAAAAGGATACAAACATGATAGAGGAGTCATCTCTATGCCTAGTAGTGAAATGGAAAATCCTTATAAGTTAGCCTCTCCATATGAATTTTTTATTGTTCAAAAAAAAGATGGAGCATACCATTTAGATGGGAATTACACCCCATTTGGACGTGTAACAAAAGGTATGAATGTAGTTGATATAATTTCTAATTTAGAAACTGATAAAAGAGAATGGCCATTAGACAATGTTCGTTTTAGAACTGAAATAATAGAATAGTTTATAAAAAAGATAAGTTAAAAGTTCAGTTTAATGACGTGAATATTAAAAGCCTTCATAAAAACAGAGAAGCACCAAGAAATGAATTAAATTAACACCCCTTCTAAATGCGGATTATATAAAGTGTAACTTTTAACCCAAATAATAAGTTCACTATATTCATAAGGCAATAGCGTTGATGATGCTTTAGCTAGTTCCTTCTTAAATAGCACAGGATTGAAACTCACTTTTTTTAAAACATTTATAGTATAATTATAAACAGATCTTGACATAACACATTTTGGTGTTAATAAATATATAAATAAAAGACCTTTAAAAGTGTTTAAGAAGTGTTAAGGTTTTGATCTAGCTTTAATACTCCATTGAAAAGAAAATTCACAAACAACATCTCCTTTTTCATCAATTCCTTTGGTTTTAATTGTAATAGTTTGAGCAAGTTTCGTAGTAACAGCATCAAAAACTAATTTATCTAAATCTTTACCTTTATCATAGGTAAATAAAATTTTACCAATTGCTTTTTTTGTAAAAACAGAACTAGTTCCAATTAAAAGCATAGCTATACTATGTCCACTTTTTTTAATTTTATTTTGCAATAGTACCCCTCCTGGCATTTCTGCTGCCATACCTTGAACAGCCCAATAAAGAGATTTAAACGGGTTTTGATTAATCCAGCGATGCTTAACTCTAACAGTGCAATTGTCTTCATTTAATGTATCAACTCTTACTCCAGATATCCAAGCTAATGGCAATACAAAAAAAGATAAATTATTTCTCATTATTAATAATCTTTTATTCATACAAATAGATTCATTCTAAATACACTATTCTAAAATTAAAGATAAATTATTCTAAACTAGCCAAATATCGTTCTGCATCTAAGGCAGCCATACATCCTGTTCCTGCTGCAGTTACTGCTTGCCTATAATCCTTGTCTTGAACATCTCCAGAAGCAAAAACTCCAGGACAATTAGTGTTAGTTGTTTTGCCATGTGTTATTATATAACCTGAATCATCCATATCAATTTGATTTTTAAAAATATCTGTATTTGGCTTATGACCTATAGCAATAAACAATCCAGAAACCTCAATATCATCTACTTTATTGGTATTTGTATTGATAATTCTAACACCTTCTACTACATCTTTTCCTAAAACTTCTTGAATTTGAGAATAATATCTCAATTCTATATTTTTTTTTGATTCTACTCTGTGTTGCATTGCTTTTGAAGCTCTCATTTGCCCTTTTCTAACAATCATGATTACTTTAGAACATATGTTAGATAAATAAGTAGCTTCTTCAGCTGCCGTGTCACCACCTCCAACTATAGCTACATCTTGACCTTTATAAAAAAATCCATCACAAACAGCACATGCTGACACACCTCCTCCTATTAGTCTTTGTTCTGATGGAATTCCTAAGTATTTTGCTGTAGCACCAGTAGAAATAATAATAGTCTCAGCTTCAATTTCTAATGCATTATCTACTATAACTTTATGAATTCCTCCTAATTCCTTACTTAAAACTACTTTAGTAACTAAACCTATTCTAACATCGGTTCCAAATCTTTCAGCTTGTTTTTGTAAATCCACCATCATTGAAGGTCCATCTACACCATCTGGATATCCGGGATAATTATCAACTTCTGTTGTAGTTGTTAATTGACCACCTGGTTCCATTCCAGTATATAAAACTGGATTTAAATCTGCTCTAGAAGCATAAATTGCAGCTGAATAACCAGCAGGGCCTGATCCTATAATTAATGTTTTAATCCTTTCTACTGACATACTAATATTTAAAAATATAAATTTAAAATAATTGAGACTTTACTTGGCAAAAAAGTATAAAAAGTTATCATCAAAAATTATTATAGTATAATTATCGTGTAATGTTTGATGATTTTTGAAATAATCCTATATTTGCGCCGCTCACTTCGGGGTGTAGCGTAGCCCGGTTATCGCGCCGCGTTTGGGACGCGGAGGTCGCAGGTTCGAATCCTGCCACCCCGACAAAAAAATCCAGTGTATTTCATTGGATTTTTTTTATACTTAAAAGTGTACCTAAATTAGTTAGAATATCGGGATGTAGCGCAGTCTGGTAGCGTACACGGCTGGGGGCCGTGGGGTCGCAGGTTCAAATCCTGCCATCCCGACATTTTATTTATATTAGTACAAATTCTATATATTTTATGTTTGATTTATTATTTGCCAAAACTTTTCTAATTGTAGGTGGAATGCTTGTCATTACTACTATTTTCTCAAGAATAAACAAGGCGTATGAAACTACATCTGAAGCTATAATCACAATCATAGGATCATTTATGTTCTTGTTTGCTATAATGTTTTTTGACGACAGTTATCCTTTAAACATAATCTTAGTTTCAATATTTTCAGGTTTTATTGGATGGAGTATTGGGCCTACTATTTCTGCACTTGGAGAGAGCTTCAAGATGAAAAAATACAAAAAACAAGCAGGGCTTTTAAGTAAAACAGTAGTTGCAAATAAGAAAACCATGTCACAAAAAATATTTGGACAAGAGAACGAGAAAAAGACCATGTATTATGAAAAGTCAAATCCAAAAGAACTATTTGATTCAAATTCTGAAAAATACAGATTAATGATTGATAAAATAATGTCTTCGAATAATTTTAAAAACGACAACTATCACCAAGAGTGGCAAAATGTAGTTTTTCAAGCCATGTTTGCAACAACAATTGCTGTCTTAGCATCAGCATCAATTGTATTTACCTCTTCTTTTGACTTTGGTATTATGGGGGTATTTTTATTTATAGCATTGATTATTCTTATATTAATGGGGATTCTGAATTATTTTATATTTAAATCAAAAAAATATTCACTTATTAGAGCATATTTTGGTGTTCTTATTTTTACTGGATATCTTTTATATGATTTCAACATGTTAGAAAAGCAAATGAATGCAGGAGATGAATCATGGTCAACAGCTGTACAAATTGCAGTAAGTTTATATTTAGATATAATTAATTTATTTTTAGATATACTTTATATTTTAGCTGAAAGTGGTGGTAATTAAATTTTAATCAAATAAATTATATTAAAAATGAAAAAATACTTTTCTTTAACCGTTATAATTTGCTTACTAATTTTAAATTTTTCGTTTGCTCAGGATCTTGAGCCTTTTGATCATGAAGGAGAAAATTCAATTCTAACCGAAGAAACAAACTATGAAATGGAATTAGTATTCGAAGATGAAAACATAATATGGGCTATTGAGTTTTTTGAAGACAATTCTATTCTAGCTACTGTAAAATCTGGATCTATTTTTTACTATAAAGATGGAACAAAAACAAAAATAAATGGAGTCCCAGATATATATTTAAGAGGACAAGGGGGACTTATGGATATAGCTTTGCATCCTAATTTTAAAGAAAACAAATGGCTATATTTTTCTTATGCTTCTGAAGATGCTGGAGAAAAAGGAGGTAATACAACTATTGCTAGAGCAAAACTAATAGAAGATTCTCTAGTTGATTTAGAGGTACTCTATAAAGGATCTCCAAATTCAAGAAAAGGACAACACTTTGGAGGAAGGTTAGAATTTGACAATGACAATTATCTCTATTTTTCAATTGGAGATAGAGGAAATAGAGATGTAAACCCTCAAAATATCAATCTTGATGGTGGAAAAATCTACAGAATAAATGAGGATGGAACTATTCCTCAAGACAATCCATTTTTTAATAATCCTAATGCTAAAAAAGCTATTTATTCTTATGGACATAGGAATCCTCAAGGAATGTTTAAACATCCTGTTACTGGTGAAATATGGACTAATGAACATGGACCAAGAGGAGGGGATGAAATAAACATTATAAAAAAAGGGAAAAATTATGGTTGGCCTAAAATTACTTATGGAATTAATTATAGCCTCACTACAATAACAAAAGATAAAAGTCTTCCAGGGATGGAACAACCATTATATTATTGGTTGCCATCTATTGCCCCTAGTTCATTTGAATATATTTCAAGTAATATATATCCAAACTGGAATGGAAGCTTACTTGCCGGAGCCCTGGTTTTTAAACATATAGAAAGAATTGGATTAAAAAATAACAAAGTTGTGTCAAGGTCTAAAATAGCTGAAGGTTTGGGAAGGCCTAGAGATATAAAACAGGGACCCGATGGATATATTTATGTTTCAATTGAAAATAAAGGTATTTACAAAATTATTCCTAAAAAGTGAAGTCTTTAAAATTCATTTTAATAATTTTTCCAATATTAATTTATTCACAAAAGGATAGTTTAGCAATTTCAATTAATAATGGAAAATCTCTCTATAATGATTTTTGTATAATATGTCATATGCATGATGGAAAAGGACAAAAAGGGATTTTCCCTCCCTTAGCAAAATCAGATTATCTATTTAAAAATATACAGGAAAGCATTAAGGCAATAAAATTTGGAGGAATAGATGGTGAAATTATAGTCAATGGAGTTAAATACGATTCTAAAATGGAAAAAATGGGTTTATACGATGATGAAATAGCAGATATTATGAATTATATTCTAAACAGTTGGGAAAATAATTATGATAAAAGAATAACGGAGGAATATGTTAAAAGTCTAAAAACATTAAAATGATATTAGTTGGAATATGTGGAGGAACAGGTTCAGGAAAATCAACAGTGGCCAAAGAACTTGCAAATCATTTTAAAAATTTAGGAGTTGTAATTTTGACAACTGATTCCTATTATAAAAATCGTTCTGATTTAGACTTTTCTACTAGATCAAAAATAAATTTTGATCATCCCGATTCAATTGACTTTAACCTGCTTTATTATAATTTAAAAAATATTAAGAAAAATATTAAAATTATTCAACCTATTTATTCTTATAGGAATCATAAAAGATTAAAAAAAACAAAAGTAATTTTTCCAAAAAAAATTATAATTATTGAAGGATTACATGTTTTATGTAATGAAAAAATTAATGAAATATTAGATTATAAAATATTTTTAGATGTAGATGATACAACAAGACTACAAAGAAGAATCATTAGGGACACTAAAGAAAGAGGAAGATCAATAAAAGAAATCAAAAAAAGATACAAAGAAATGTGTAAGCCGATGCATGACGAGTTTATCAATCCATCTAAAAACTATGCTGATATAATATTAAATTCTGAACAAATTTCTATTAAAAAAATTATAAATTTAATATCTAATAAAATCAAATGATAAAATATTTAAAAAAAATAATTTCTAATAAATATTTTAAAATATTTACCAATATTTACATATTGTCAACTACTTTATTTTTGTTTTGGATGTTATTTATGGATACCAATTCTTTTATGTTTCATGAACAATTAAATTCCGAAATAAATCAACTAATAGAACAAAAGAAAAAATTAGAATTAGAAATAGAAATAGACAAAAAATTAATTAAAGACCTTCAAAATATTGATAATTATGAAGCGTTTGCAAGAGAGAATTATTATATGAAAAAGGAGAATGAAGAAATTTATATAATTGAATATAAAGATAGTCTTAAAAACTAGTTAACAAAAACCCACTCCCCTCTTAAATTCGGACATCAAAATATTGTATTTTTAAAAATAATATTTAATTAATGGGTAAAGTAATTGCTGTTTCTAATCAAAAAGGGGGTGTTGGTAAAACAACCACTTCATTAAATTTAGCTGCATGTTTGGGTATTCTGGAAAAAAAAGTCTTGCTAATTGACTTAGATCCTCAAGCTAATGCAACTTCTGGTATTGGAATTGAGTTAACTAATATTAAAAAATCATCTTATCATTTATTAGAGCATACTGAAAAAATTGATGATATTATCTTAAAATCAACTACACCTAACTTAGATGTAATTCCTTCAACTATTGATTTAGTAGCTATTGAGTTAGAACTAGTTAATCATCCGAATAGAGAATTCATGCTAAAAGAAGCGCTAATTGATGTTAAAAATTCATATGATTATATTATTATTGATTGCGCTCCATCTCTTGGTCTAATTACATTAAATGCCCTAACAGCAGCTAATTCAGTAATAATACCTATTCAATGTGAGTATTTTGCTTTAGAAGGACTTGGTAAATTATTAAACACTATAAAAAGTATTCAAAAAATTCATAATTCAGAATTAGATATTGAAGGATTGCTATTAACTATGTACGATTCTAGACTAAGACTATCAAATCAAGTAGTTGAAGAAGTAAAAAAGCATTTTAATAGAATGGTTTTCAAAACTATAATACAAAGAAATGTTACTCTTGGGGAAGCCCCAAGTCATGGAAAAAACATTATAGATTACGATTCAACAAGTAAAGGAGCTAAAAACTATATTAAATTAGCACATGAATTAATTAATAAAAACAAATAAATGGCAAAAGCTTATAATAAACAATCTCTTGGAAGAGGTCTTTCTGCCCTATTAAACAATCCTATAAAAGATATTAGCTCTGCAGAAGATAAAAATGCAGATCAAGTTATTGGTAATATAATAGAAATACCTATTAATCAAATAGAATTAAACCCATTTCAGCCTAGAACTAATTTTGAAAATGAAAAAATTTCTGAGCTTGCTAATTCTATAGAACAATTAGGTATTATTCAACCCATTACTGTACGTAAAACTGGTTTTAAATCATTTCAAATTATATCTGGTGAAAGAAGATTTAGAGCGGTAAGTTTACTTAACCTACAATCTATTCCGGCTTTCATTAGAATAGCTAATGATCAACAATCTTTAGAAATGGCATTAGTTGAAAATATTCAAAGAGAAAACTTAGATCCTATAGAAATTGCCTTATGCTATCAAAGACTTATTGATGATGTAAAGCTCACTCAAGAACAAATGAGCTCAAGAGTTGGAAAAAAAAGATCTACAATTTCAAATTATTTAAGATTATTAAAACTAGATCCTATAATTCAAACAGGTATAAGAGATGGTTTCATTAGCATGGGACATGGAAGAACTCTTGTAACAATCGAAAATAGAGACGATCAACTAAAAATTTATAAAAAAATTCTTTCAGATTCACTATCAGTGAGAGAAACTGAAAATATAAGAAATCGTTTGAAAAGTGATTCAAAAGAAATTTTAATAGTCAAAAAAAAATTGCCTGAACCTTTTAAATCTAATTTAAATAAATTAAAAAAAATATTTAATTCAGAAGTTAAAATAACGTTAAACGGTAATAAAAAAGGATCAATTATAATTCCATTTAATAATATTGAAGATTATAAAACCTTAAATAAAAAACTTAATAGTGATTAAGAAATTACTGTTATTAATTGCTATATTATTTACAATTAATAATTTTAGTCAAGAAAAAGACCTTTCTTTTGATGAATTAGATCCTCTAAGTCCTTCAAAAGCAGCTTTCTTTTCAGCTGTTTTTCCTGGAGCTGGACAAGCTTACAATAAAAAATATTGGAAAATTCCATTAGTTTATGCTGCTATTGGAACATCCATATATTCTTACGATTTTAACAAAAAAAAATATTGGAATTACAGGAACGCTTATAAGAGCAGAAAAGCAGGGTACTCAAACGATGAGTTTCAAAATTTAATCTTAGATGATAATAGGCTTTTAGATGGAGCAGATTTTCATAGAAAAAACAAAGACTTATCAATGGTTTTTATTGTTGGGTTTTATATTTTAAATATTCTAGACGCTAATATAGATGCACACTTAAAACAGTATAATGTAAATGAATCTTTAACATTAAACCCTTATATAGATCAGGGATATAATTTTGGGTCAGATTCTGTTGGATTATCCTTAAATTTGAATTTTTAAAATGAATATTGCACTATTAGGATATGGTAAAATGGGAAAGGAAATCGAACAGATTTCTATAGATAGAGGGCATAATGTAATTTATAAAATTGATAAAGATTCTAAAATCGATAAATTAAATGGAGTAGATGTAGCTATAAATTTTAGTACGCCTGAAACTGCATTTAAAAATATATCTTTAGGGCTTAATAGCTCTATTCCTGTGGTTTGCGGGACAACAGGGTGGCTCAATGATTTTAATAAGGTTGTTAAGCTATCAAATAAAACATGCACCAGTTTTTTATATTCTTCTAATTTTAGCTTAGGTGTCAATTTGTTTTATGAATTAAACAAAAAACTTGCATTAATGATGAAAAATCATAATCAATATAAATTAAATATTAAAGAAGTTCATCATAAAGAAAAATTAGACAAACCAAGCGGAACAGCTATTAGCCTAGCAGAAGATGTAATAAAAAATAGTAATTACAAAAAATGGTCATTTGATAATGATTTTGATAATATTATTAAAATGGAATCTAAAAGAATTGATGGAGTTCCAGGAACACACACTCTAAAATATTCATCAGATATTGATTCGATAGAAATAAAACATGTAGCTAATAACAGAATAGGTTTTGCGTTAGGTGCAGTAATTGCTGCTGAGTGGATATTAAATAAAGAAGGTGTTTTCAGTATGAAAGATGTAATTAATGATTTTAAATTTTAAATATGACTTATACAGAGTGGTTTTTATTTTTTCTGGCAATTCAATTAATTCATGGTTTTGGAACATGGAAACTTTATAAAATAGCTGGGTTCAATCCTATTTATTCTTTTATACCTATTTATAATGGAATAGTTTTAATGAAAATTATAAATAGACCATCTTGGTGGATTATTTTACTTTTTATACCAATTATAAATCTTTTAATATTTCCTGTAATTTGGGTTGAAACATCCAGAAGCTTTGGAAAAGACACAAGTTTAGATACTTTGCTTACAATTATAACTTTTGGGTTATTCATTTACTCAATAAATTATTCTTCAAAATTAAATTATATAAAAGACAGAAATTTAAACCCTAAAACAGCTCTTGGAGAATGGGTGAGTTCAATAATATTTGCTATTGTATTAGCAACTTTAGTGCATACCTATTTTATACAGCCTTATATAATACCTACGGGTTCTTTAGAAAAATCTTTATTAATCGGAGATTTCTTGTTTGTAAGTAAATTTCATTATGGAGCAAGGGTTCCTCAATCAGCTGTCTCTTTCCCTATGGTTCATGACACAATAGTAGGGACAGGTATTAGATCTTATTTAAATAAACCTCAAATACCTTATTTTAGACTACCAGGCTTTCAAAAAATTACTAGAAATGAAATAGTAACCTTTAGTTGGCCTGCTGATACTGTAAGACAATTCTTTGTTAAAGAAAAAGGAGTAAAAAAACCTACTGATAAAAAATCAAATTATGTTAAAAGATGTGTTGGCATACCATCTGATACTTTAGAAATTATTAATGGAATAATTCATATAAATGGTAAAATAAGTAAAATGCCATATAGAGCAAAACCTATCTATTCATACAAAGCCCATAGCTCTAAAGGAGTTTCTTCGTCAAGTTTAATTAAACTTGGATTAAACGATCTTCAAAGAAAATTTAAAATTTCAGATATAACTCAAAATAAATTTGAACAAATTCGACCTTATATTTTAGGAATAGTAGATAATAATCCTAATAATTTTGTAGTAATTGCTAATTCAAAAGGTATTCCTTATGATGTTAGATCTAAAGCAAGGATAATAATGACTGAATTAACAGATTATTCTAGAGACCTATTACTAACTGAAAAGGAAGCAGAATTAGTTATTAAAAGCAATATTTTAGATAGTCTTAAAAGATCATACAAAACTATTAAATCTTACAACACATCCTTTTTCCCTAATCACATTACATATGACTGGAATGAAGATAATTTTGGCCCTATAATTATACCAAAAAAAGGAGCAAAAGTAAATTTAAATTCAGAAAATCTTCCGCTTTACAAAAAACTAATCAGGGACTACGAAAAAAATGAATTGAAATTAGAAAATGGGATTATTAAAATAAATAACAAACCAGTCAGTGAATATACTTTTAAACAAGATTATTATTGGATGATGGGTGACAATAGATATCGTTCAGAAGATAGCAGGGTTTGGGGTTTTGTTCCAGAAGATCATATAGTTGGAAAGCCAGTTTTTATTTGGTTTAGCATTGATGGAATTAATGATGGAATCAAAAATTGGAAAATTAGATGGGAACGAGTTTTCTCAACTGTTAATTTAGATGGCGAGCCCAAGTCTTATAGATGGTATTTCTTAATAGGATTAATTATTATAATAGGATACTCCGAAATAAATAAAAAAATAAAAAATAAAAATAAATAGGTTTTGAAAGAAATTTTCAAAATTATGACGCCAGCTTATTTAGCTCCTATTTCACATTGGGCTCAAATCATAAATGGAAAAATAATTTGGGATATTTATCAGAATTTTAATAAACAAACATTAAGAAATAGAACCTTTATTCATAGCCCTAATGGCGTATTAAAACTTACTATTCCAATAAAACATTCAAAGAAAAAATTTATTCTAAAAAATGCATTAATAGAAAATGATTTTGAGTGGCAAAAAGATCACTGGAAATCAATAGAATCAGCATACAGATCATCCCCTTTTTTCATCTATTATCAAGATTCTATAAAAGAAATATATTCAAAAAAATATATAAAATTATTGGATTTCAATATTGATTTAATAAAACTAGTCTGTGGATGGTTAGAAATGAGTTTTGATTTTAATTTAACAAAAGATTATAAAAAAAATTATATTACAGAAAAAGATCTTAGAAATTTAACAGAGAATAAAGTTTCTGACCTTTATAATGTTAAAAAATATACTCAAGTATTTTCTAATAAAAATGGTTTTATAAATAATTTAAGTATAATAGACCTAATTTTCAACGAAGGTCCGAATAGTATAAGTTTCCTAAAATAAAAAGCAGGCCATAAGCCGGATTCTGTCGTGCCTTATCATTTATCTAGACAAAATATTACTATTTTGTTCAAACCGCCCACCCTCCAACTTTGAACGAGCCGTTCTCAAATGCTGGTCTACGTGACGTTTCACCTTATAGAGTTTACCTGATTTCACTACAGCCTAACTGTACATTCTTTCTGTTGCACTAGTCCTCTATTTATTAAATAGTGACGGGTGTTACCCGCTATAATGCTCTTTGGTGTCCGGACTTTCCTCTTTTATTAAATAAAAGCGATAAGGTGGCCTGCAATGCAAAAATAGGTTAAAAATTATGTTGATAAAAAATTTTATTTAAACAATTATATAGTTGAAATAAATACCTCAATTTTTATATTTGTTGTATGGATAATTTTGTTGTTTCGGCTTTGAAATATAGACCAGATAATTTCGATAATGTTGTAGGGCAAAAATCCATAACTAAAACACTAGAAAATGCAATAAGTCAAAATCAACTTCCGCAAGCCTTACTGTTTTGTGGTCCTAGAGGTGTTGGAAAAACAACTTGTGCTAGAATATTAGCAAAAAAAATAAATACCGAAAATAATTCCGATGATTTTTCATATAATATTTTTGAATTAGATGCAGCATCAAATAACGGAGTTGACGATATTAGAAATTTAATTGACCAAGTAAGAATTCCTCCTCAAACTGGAAAATACAAAGTTTATATAATAGATGAGGTTCATATGCTCTCTGGCCAAGCTTTTAATGCTTTTCTAAAAACATTAGAAGAACCACCATCTTATGCTATATTTATTTTAGCTACAACAGAAAAACATAAAGTTATACCTACTATTTTATCTAGGTGTCAGATATACGATTTTAAAAAAATAAACACAGATGATATTAAGAAATATTTAGAATTAATAGCTGAAAAAGAAGAAGTTAAATATGAAGATGAAGCTCTTTATCTAATTGCTAAAAAAAGTGATGGTGCACTAAGAGATGCACTGTCTATTTTTGATAGGTTAGTAAATTATACAGAAGGTAATATAACAAAGACTTTGGCTTATAAAAATCTTAATGTGTTAGATTATGATGTATATTTTAGCGCATTTGACTTTATAATAAAAAACGATATTACTAACATATTATTACTATTTAATAATGTTTTAGAAAAAGGATTTAACGGGCAACATTTTATTGATGGTTTTTGCTCACACTTCAGAGATTTATTAGTTTCAAAAAATTCAAAAAGTCATATATTAATAGAACAAAACGATTCTATTAAAGAAAAGTATCTAAAACAATCTAAAATAAAAGAAATAGATTTCATCTTAAAAGCTATTGAAATAGCAGAGGACTGTAGCTATAGATATAAAAACAGTAAAAATGAACGGCTATTAGTTGAAATTTGTTTAATGAAACTTTGTTCAATTTCTACAATTGAATTAAAAAAAAAAATAACGATTCTATCTAATCAAGATATACCTAAACCAGGTAATTCAATTTCTAGTAAAAAGCAACTTAAAAAGGAGAAAACTAAAGAGGTTTTATCAAAAGAAAAAGTCAATAATCTAAAAGAAAAAAATATAATTAAAAACACATCAGTTTCCGGACTGTCTCTTTCAAGCTTAAAAGTTAAAAAAGATATAGAAACTATCATCAACAAACAAAAAAGCTTAATTAACAATTCAGAAGATTTAACAAATGATTTTACTGATAACGAATTAATAATTTCTTGGAAAAAATTTTATACAGAACTGATAAATAAAGGAAGAAAAAACTTAGCTAGTATCTTATTAATTGATAGTCCAAAAATAATAAATAAAAATGAAGTTCATTTTACTTTAACTAACAATATCAATAAAATAGAATTAGAAAAAATCGAAAACAAACTTATTAATTTTCTTAAAACAGATTTAAAAAATAACAGAATACAACTAATAATTAATGTCGATAAAATAAATGAAAAAACAAAATTATACACTCCTTCTGAAAAGTATAAAAAGTTAAAATCTATAAATCCAAGTATTGAAAAAATGCGAAAAGACTTTAAACTAAACTTATAAGCTTTTCAATAACTCATAGACCATTCCATCAGCTAACCCAATTTTAGGAACAATAATTTCATCTGAGCCCATATTTTTAAGTAAATACTGATAAATTTTTCCAGCTGGTACAATTACATCTACTCTGTCAGGATTTAATTTTAATAATAGTATTTTTTTTGAATATGACATTTTTTCTAAATCAGAAAGCGTAGAGTCAATTTCCTTTAATGTCAATGGCTTGCCAATCTTAACTCCACATAATTTAAATAGTTTATTAATATTTCCTCCTAAACCAATAACATCAATCTCTCCCTGATCTTTTAAGTTAATATTTATCCATTCTCTAAATGATTCCCATGTTTTATTTGAAACTAAGTTATTGATAAGTCTAACTCCTCCTATTTTAAACGATTTAGATATAACAACTTTTTTATTTTTAAATAAAGTTAATTCAGTACTTCCTCCGCCAACATCGATAAAACAGTATGTTTTATGATTTCCTTGAAATTTAAAAATTGAATTGTTAGTGATTAATTCTGCTTCCTTTTTACCATTTATAATTTGAATTTTCAAACCTGACTTAGACAAAATTAAATCAACAATATTTTTTTTATTTGATGAACTTCTTAGTGCTGAAGTTGCATAAGCTAAATATTTTTCGACTTTATGAACTTTCATAAGTAGTTTAAAAGACAGCATAGTATCAACTAATCTTTCAATGTTTTCATTAGAAATTTCGCCGATTGTAAAAGCATCTTGTCCTAGTCTAATAGGAACTCTAACTAGAGAATTCTTTGTTGAAATAGGTGCTGATTTATTTAGCACTATAATATTTGAGATTAATAATCTAATTGCATTTGAACCAATATCAATAGTTGCGTACTTTTTTATTTTATCAAACTTCTTCAAATCAATTTTTATAATAATTATAAATTTCTTCCTGAGATCTAAAATTTGATTTATTATTTCTTTTATACTTATTAACTATTAAATGATTTACATACCTAGCCTTAACATTATCTTTCCAGTAAATATTAAATATATCCAAAAGCTCTATTTTTAATTCCTGCTGATATATAGGGCAAGTAACTTCTACCCTATTATCCAAATTTCTTGTCATCCAATCTGCAGAAGAAATATATACTTGATTGTCATCATCATTACAGAATATCATAAATCTAGTATGTTCTAAAAATTTATCAACAATACTAATGACTTCTATATTCTCACTCATCCCGATTTCTCTAGGAACCAAACAACATATCCCCCTAACTATCATTTGTATCTTAACGCCAGCGCGACTTGCTTCATAAAGAATCTTGATCATACTATAGCTTGTAAGATTATTTAATTTAATTTTAATCCAAGCTGATTTACCATTTTTAGAATTAGCAATCTCTTTCTTTATTAATTTTTTAATTTTATTTTCGGTATTTATTGGAGAAACTAAAAGATTTTTAAAATTATATTTTTTATAATTAGCATCAAAAAAACTAAAAACATACGAAATTTCATCAAGAATTTTAACATTAGAAGTAAACAAAGTTAAATCTGTATAAATCCTAGCAGTAGATTCATTAAAATTACCTGTACTTATAAATCCATATCTTTTTAAAATATTATTTTCAAATCTTTCAATAAGACATATTTTACTATGAACTTTTAGGTTAGGAGATCCAAAAATCAATTTAATTCCATGGGATTGCATTTCTTTTGCGTACCTAATATTTGCCGATTCATCAAATCTAGCTTGAAGCTCAATTTGAACTATAACTTTTTTTCCATTTTTAGCAGCATTAATTAGTGCGCTGGCAACTTTAGATAATTTTGATAATCTATAAATAGTAATAGATATTTTTTTAACATTAGGATCAATAGAAGCCTCCATCAAAAAACTAATTATAAAAGAAAACTTTTGAAATGGAGTATGAAGAATAAAATCACTATCATTAAGTTTATTAAAAGTATTTTCTCCAAGATTAAACCCTTTAATATTTAAAGCTTTAATTGGTTTATATAATAAATTAATTTTATTCAGACTTGGAAATTTCATGTAATCACGCCTATTATGATATTTTCCTCCAGGAATTATACTATCAGTTTCATCATCAATTTGCATCTTATTTAATAAAAACTTTAGGCTATCAATTCTAATATCACTATCGTAAATAAACCTAACAGGATCACCTGAAGATCTTTCTTTAACACTCTGAGCTATCTTATCTAAAAAACTTTTTGAAATATCATCATCAAAATCTAATTCAGCATCTCTACTAATTTTAATCATATTAGCTTGAATAGCAATAGGCTTAAAAATTTTAAAAATATCATTCAAGTGATATCGAATTAAATCATCTACCATCATTATATATCGATTTGAACCTTTAGAAGGTAATTCTACAAACCTGTCTAGATCTTTTGGAATATGAATTATACTATTCTGAATTGTCTTGTTTTGAAGCTCCATACTAACAAAAAGAATAGATATGTTTTCTTTGAATTTTGGCATTTTTCTAAAATTATTAAGAACAATTACACCTAAAGATGGACTTACTTTTTCAAAAAAATATTCTTGAGCATACTTAATTTGATTTGTATGTAGGCTATTTTCATTAATAAAAAATATTTTTTCATTTTCTAGAAGTTTTATTATTTGAGCTAAAATTTTAAAACTTTTTTGTTGAACGTCAATTGCTTTTTTAGTTATTTCATTTAAAAGCTCTTTTGCTGTTCTGTCTCTATATAATTTTTTTCCTGTATTAAAACTAACTGCAATTCTTTTTATTGTTGCATAACGAATTTTATAAAATTCATTTAAATTGTTAGAGAAAATTCCTAAAAATCTAATTCTTTCAATTAAAGGAACAGTTGAATCATTGGCTTCCTGTAAAACTCTTTGATTAAATTCGAGCCAGCTTATTTCCCTATTTATAAATTTATTTTGAGTAGTATTCATTTAAATGTTTTAGGAAAATAATAATTGCATTTTCCTGATATAATTTCTGACCATAAATATACATCAAAATCAAAAATTAAAATTCCACAAGTAGGAACATGTAAGTTTAATATTCTACCATAATCAAATATCAGTTTATTACAAGAATTGTTATGAGTAAAAATCATAACATTATTTAATTTGTTATTCATTCTTTTTATAAATCCATCAACATTATTTCCTGAAAAATCATATAAATTTGGTGATAAGATAATTTTTAAATTAGCAGAGTCAATTAAATTATCATAAAATATCTGGGCTGTTTGAAGGGTCCTTTTAGAATGACTTGAAAAAATAGCTTCAACTTTAATATCGAGATTATTAAATATCCCTGACATTAATTGAGAGTCTGAGTAACCCCTATTGGATAATGGTCTTTTTAAATCTTCTACATTATAATCCCAAGAAGATTTTGCATGTCTAATAATAATTAATTTTTTCAAGGAGATAATCTATAAAACTTCCAATCTTTATCATCATTTTTATAAATAATCCTATCATGTAATCGATTTTCTCTTCCTTGCCAAAATTCAATTTCAGTTGGTTTTACTAAATATCCTCCCCAGTGATCAGGTTTATTTAAAGGAATGCCTGATTTTAATAATTCAGAAAACTTTTTATCAAGAAGGTCCCTTGATTCAATAACCTTACTTTGATTTGATATTATAGCACTTATTTTACTACCCTTAGGTCGACTGTCAAAGTATTCAACAGAGTCAGTTTCGCTTATTTTAGTTGCCTTGCCATTAACAATTACTTGTCTTTCAAAATTTGGCCAATAAAATGATAAACACACATTTGAATTCAAATTAATATTCAAACCCTTTCTGCTATTATAATTAGTAAAGAAAACAAATCCAGACTTTGAAAACTTTTTTAGTAATACAATTCGTGATCTAGGCATCTTATTTTCATCTACTGTTGAAATTGACATTATATTGGGTTCTTGTTCAGATTTGTTTTGCTCAACATCATTAAACCAATTTAAAAATAAATCAATTGGATTTTTAGGAATAATATTTTCAATTAGTTTACCCTTTGAATATTTTTTTCTGTAATTACTTAAATCTTTAGACATATAAACAAAATTATATATTATAAACTATATAATGATCTTTTTTCCTTCAAAAGCTAACTCAATATTATTGAAAACAGATTTAGCTTCACTTTTAAAAATATTAAGATCTTTATATCTTAAGGAAAAATGACCTAAAATCAATTTTTTAACATTAGCTAATCTTGCTATCTCAGCTGCCTGTTTTGCTGTAGAATGTTTAGTCTTGGCGGCAAGTTCTTTATGAGACTCAAGAAATGTCGATTCATGATATAAAACACTTGAGTTTTTAATAGTTGGAATAATTTCAGGATAAAAACATGTGTCACTACAATAAGCATACTTCTTATTATCCAATTTAGGCTCTGCTAACAAAGAGTTTTTAATTATATCCCCCTTATAAGAAATACCATCTTTACCTTGTTTAATTCCAGAAAATTGTGTCTTATCTATTCCATAATCAATAGCATTTTTTAATATTAATTTTTTTTCAGTTATGTATTCAGTAAATAAAAATCCATTAGTATATATTCTATGATTTAAGGGAATAGTCTCTACTTTAAATTTTATGTTTTCTAATAAAACAATAGATTCAGATGAACTTAATTCATTTATATTTAATTGGTAATTTGTCCATGAATCACCTACTTTAAGCATTAAAGTAATTACTTTCTTAATTCCAACTGGACCATAAATATTTAAAGGTTTTGTTCTTCCAAGTAATCTTAAAGAAGAAATTAACCCAGGTAGTCCAAAAAAATGGTCTCCATGTAAATGTGAAATAAAAATATGTTCAATTGAATTTAATTTAACACTACATCTTCTTAATTGAATTTGTGTTCCCTCTCCGCAATCAATTAAAAAAGAGCTTCCTCTAATTTCTAATATTTGTGCAGAAGGAAAAGAACTCTTATTTGGAGCGGCAGATAAACAACCAAGTATTGTTAATTTCATATAATATTTAGATCACGTTCAATTTCTAATTTCAATAAAACTGAATTTTCAATAAGAGTAACTACCATGTCAACGAAGCTTTGAAGCTAATAAATACATAACTGACATTCTTATTGCAACTCCATTTTCAACTTGATCTAAAATTATTGCTTGATCAGAATCAGCAACCTCACTTGTTATTTCTACACCACGGTTTATTGGGCCAGGATGCATAACTATAATTTCTTTGTTCAGTGAGTCTAAAATTTCTTTATTCAAACCAAACTGCTGAACATATTCTCTTGTTGAAGGAAAATAACTCTCGGACATTCTTTCATTCTGAATTCTTAGCATATTAGCAGCATCACACCAATTTAAAGCTTTTATAAAGTTAGTTTCAATTTTTACATTTAGAGATTCAATATGTTTAGGGATTAAAGACTTAGGGCCACAAACAGTCACTTGAGCACCTAATTTCTGATAAGTGAAAATATTAGAAAGTGCAACTCTAGAGTGTAAAATATCTCCAACAATTAATATTTTTCTACCCTTTAAACTACCTATTCTTTCTTTCAATGAATAAGCATCTAGTAAAGCTTGTGTTGGATGCTCATGTGTTCCATCACCTGCATTAATTATACATGAATCAACATTTTTTGAAAGAAAAACACTTGCACCAGGGCTTGGATGACGAATTACAACCATATCAACTTTCATTGATAAAATATTATTAACAGTATCTATTAATGTTTCTCCTTTTGAAACTGATGAACCTGATGATGAGAAATTTATTACATCTGCTGAAAGTCTTTTTTGAGCTAATTCAAATGAAATTTTAGTTCGAGTACTATTTTCAAAAAAAAGGTTTGCAATGGTCACATCCCTTAATGAAGGAACTTTTTTAATTTTTCTATTTATCACTTCTTTAAAATGATCAGAAGTTTCAAATATCAATTTTAAATCATCTAGATTCAAATATTTTATTCCCAATAAATGATTTACACTTAAACTACTCATTCTTTATTATTAATTAAATAAACTGAATCCTCCCCATCATTTTCTTGCCAATTAACTTTTACTTTCTCATTTAATCTAGAATCAACTTGAATTCCACAATAATCAGGTTGTATTGGCAATTCCCTTGAAAACCTTCTATCTATTAAATTTAATAACTGAATTGACTTAGGCCTACCATAGGACTGTATAGCGTTTAATGCAGCTCTAATGCTTCTACCTGTAAATAGAACATCATCAATCAGAATTACTGTTTTATCTTCAATAGAAAATTCTAAATTCGTAGTACTCGCTTTTAATGATTTTTCACTTCTTCTAAAATCATCTCTAAAAAAAGTAATATCTAAAAAACCTAGATCAACATTTTTAAACTCTTTGTTATTACTTAGCAACTTAAATAATCTATTTGCCAAAAGTATACCTCTAGGTTGAATTCCTATTAAAACTGTTTCTGAAAAATCGCCATGATCTTCTATTAATTGATAAGATAGACGATGAAGTATTATAGATAATTCATTAGCGTTCAGTATTTTTTTTGGAGTCATCACGCTTATTTGTTTTCAAAATTAAGACTTTTTTTGATTATATATAGATTATTATAAAATATTGGTCTTAATACCAGATAGAAGATGAAAAAAAATAATACTTAAGATAATTTAAGCTTTTCTGCTATTTTCTTATATGTACCATCATACAGCTTAGACCTGATTTTAGAAAATGCATATAAAGTTTCATCTATATCGACCATGTCATGAGAAGTAGTTGGAATTAATCTTAATAAAATCATGCCTTTAGGAATAACAGGATAGACTACAATGGAACAAAAAATAAAATACTTTTCCCTAAGTTCTTTAACCATTACCAGTGCTTCATAGAAAGAACCTTTTAAAATAACTGGGGTTACGCAACTTTGTGTAGTTCCTAAGTCAAAATTTTGTTTTTTTAAGCCTGATTGTAAAGCATTTGCATTCGACCATAACTTGATTCTTAATTCTGGCCTTGTTTTAAGCATATCTAATCTTTTTAATACTCCAACAACTAATTGCATTTGTAAAGATTTAGCAAAGACCTGAGATCTCATGTTGTATTTTAAATAATCGATGATCATAGAGTCACTAGCTATAAAAGCACCCGTACTAGCCATAGATTTAGCAAATGTCGCGAAATATACATCTATTTGGTCTTGAACACCTTGTTCCTCACCTGTGCCAGCTCCTGTTGCTCCAAGAGTACCAAAACCATGTGCATCATCAACTAATAATCTAAATTTAAATTCACCTTTAAGAGCTGCAATTTCTTTAATTCTACCTTGCTCTCCTCTCATTCCAAAAACACCTTCAGAAATAACAAGGATTCCTCCACCAGTTTTTTCAACTATTTTAGTTGCTCTTCCCAAGTTTATAGCAAGACTTTCCATATCATTATGTTGATAGGTAAATCTTTTGCCTATATGTAATCTAACACCATCAACAATACATGCATGTGAATCCATGTCATATACAATAACATCATTTTTAGAAACTAAAGAATCTATTGTTGATAATATTCCTTGATATCCAAAGTTTAACAAGTACGCTTTTTCTTTAGATACAAAATCAGCTAATTCACATTCAAGTTTCTCATGCAACTCAGTATGTCCTGACATTAATCTAGCCCCCATTGGATAAGCAGATCCATACTTTTTAGCTGCTTCTAAATCAGTTTCTCTAATTTCAGGGTGATTAGCTAAACCTAAATAGTTATTAACACTCCAAGTAATTACTTTTTTACCATTAAAAATCATTCTATTTCCAATTGGACCTTCAAGTTTTGGAAATGCAAAATAACCTTCAACTATATCAGCATATTTACCTAATGGACCTTTATTGGTTATGATTTTATCAAATAAATCTTTCATTAAAAAATAGAAATAAGTAAAGTGTAAAAATAATATTTATTTTATGTGTTCAATAGGTTTTTCAAGGTCAGTTTTTTCAGAATCAAAAAAGCCTTGATCATTCATCCATTTATCTGAATATATTTTACTCATATACCTTGATCCGTGATCACAAAATATCAAAACTACATTACTGTCTTTAGAAAAAACTTTCTGCTTTGATAATTGTTTTACGGCTTGCATAGTTGCACCAGATGTATAACCTGCGAATATTCCTTCTTTTAAAGCAATTTCTCTTGAAGAGTGAGCACTTGCTTCATCGCTTACTTTTTCAAAAAAATCGATAATATCAAAGTCAGTAGCAGTAGGAATTAAATTTTTACCAAGTCCCTCTATTCTATAAGGATATATTTCATCTTCATCAAATTCTTTTGTTTCATGATATTTCTTTAAAACAGATCCGTAAGCATCTACCCCAATAATTTTAATATTTGGATTTTGTTTTTTTAAATACTGGCCTATTCCTGAAATTGTTCCACCTGTTCCACTGCTTGCAATAAGATGAGTGATTTCTCCTGAAGTTTGTTTCCAAATTTCAGGGCCAGTTGTTTTATAATGAGCCTCAATATTTAATTTATTAAAATATTGGTTTATATAAAATGAATCTTTTATTTCTTCATGAAGTCTCTTTGCAACTTGATAATAAGATCTTTTATCATCAGCACTAACATGAGCTGGGCAAACATAAACTTTAGCGCCCATTGATTTAAGCATATCTATTTTATCAGGAGATGACTTTGAAGATACTGCTAAAATGCAATTATAACCTTTGATTATGCTAACCATAGCTAGACTAAAACCAGTATTTCCAGATGTAGTTTCAATTATTGTAGTCCCCTCACTAATAAGGCCTTTTTTTTCTGCAGATTCTAAAATATGTAAAGCAACACGATCTTTATTAGAATTACCTGGATTAAAAGCTTCTAATTTTGCATAAAAATTCCCAGGAATATCTTCAACAATTTTATTAAGTTTAACTAGAGGAGTCTTACCTATTAATTCAAGGATGTTATTGTAAGCTTTTATTTTTCCTTTCATTTAAAATTTCAACTTGAATTGAAGTCAGCAAATTAATTAAAAAAACCTAATACCACCAAATTTAAATTTAATTATAAATATTTTCTAGATCAAACAAAAATGCATATTCTTTGGCTAAATCTTTTAAAGATTCAAATCTGCCAGAGGAACCTCCATGGCCAGTTTCCATATTGGTATTTAAAAATAAATTATTTTCATCTGTTTTCAATTCCCTTAATTTGGCTACCCATTTTGCAGGTTCCCAATATTGAACTTGTGAATCATGAAGTCCTGTAGTAACTAGTAAATTAGGATAATTAATTTTTTTTACATTATCATACGGAGAATATGTCATCATATATTTATAATAATTTTTATTATTTGGATTTCCCCATTCATCATATTCACTAGTAGTTAATGGTATAGTTTCATCTAACATTGTTGTTACAACATCAACAAATGGGACAGCAGCTATAACTCCATTATATAATTCAGGAGCAAGATTTATAACAGCACCCATTAATAGCCCTCCAGCTGATCCTCCATATGCATAAGTATGTTTTGAACTTGTGAAACCTTCTGAAATAAGATGCTTAGTGCAATCAACAAAATCAGTAAATGTGTTCATTTTATTAAAAAGTTTACCATCTTCATACCATTCTCTTCCTAAATATTCACTTCCCCTTACATGTGAAATTGCATATATAAAACCACGATCCAAAAGACTTAATCTACTTATTGAAAAAGAAGGGTCTATTGTATTTCCATAAGAACCGTACCCATAAAGCAATAAAGGATTATTACCATCTTTTTTAATTCCCTTCTTGTAAACTAAAGAAATTGGTATTTTTGTACCATCTTTTGCCTTAGCCCATATTCTTTCAGAAACATAATTCTCTTTATTGAATTTATCATCAATGACCTTATGCTCTTTTCTAACAATTTTCTCCTTGGTTTCCATGTCAAAATCAATTACTGAATAAGGATCCGTCATTGAATTATAAACATATCTTAAAATATTTGTATTAAAATCAATATTTGATGTAGTATAACTTGTATAAGTATCACTATTAAAGTTTAAATAATAATTTTCCGATTCATCCCACCTTTTAATATTGATTTTGTTTAAACCATTGGATCTTTCACTAACAACCAAATAATTCTTGAAAATATCTATTCCTTCAATTAAAACATCATCCCTATGCTCTATTACATTTTCCCAATTATTATATTCAGTATTTTTAATAGGAGTCTTCATTAATTTATAATTCTTAGAATTATCTCTATTAGTAATTATATAAAAATAATCTTCAAAATGATTAATACTGTATTCAACACCTCTAACTCTTTTACTGAATAACTGAAATTCATTATCAGGGTTATCAGCATCAATAAATTGAAATTCAGAAGTTAAAATACTGTATGAAGATATTATTATCAATTTATTAGATTTTGATCTTGAAACACTAGTATAAAAAGTATTATCTTTTTCATTGTAAACTAATTGGTCATCAACAGATCTAGTACCAAGTTTATGTTTAAAAATTTTATCATTTCTTAGAGTTTTAGAATCTCTATTAGTATAAAATAAAGTTGAATTATCGTTAGCCCAAACAAAACTGCCAGATGAATTGTTAATTTCATCATCATATATTTCCCCAGTCTCTAAGTTTTTTATTTTTATAGTATATAGCCTTCTAGACACTGTATCGATACTAAAAGCAGCATATTTATTATTAGGACTAATTTGAATGTTTGACAAATTAAAATATTCATGATCTTTAGCTAACACATTACAATCAAATAAAATTTCTTCTTTTGCATTTACAGAGTCTTTATTTCTAATATATAAGGGGTAATCTTTGTTTTTTTTATACTTAGTAACATACCAATAGCCATTTATAAAGTAGGGTACAGATTCATCTTCTTCTTTAATTTTACTTTTAATTTCTTTAAATAATTCCTTTTGAAAATCTTTAGTATGAGCAGTCATTTTCTCATAATAATCGTTTTCTCTTTCTAAATAATCAATAACTTCAGGATTTTCCCTTTCGTTTAACCAGTAATAATTATCAATTCTTAAATCATCAAATTTCTTAAAAGAAATAGGGTTCTTATCTGCTTTTGGAGAAATTATAGAATTCTTTAATGGTGTTTTCATATTATTATTACAAGAAACCGCAAACATAATACATACTATTAAAAATCGGGAGGATTTGATCATAAATTAAAAGTTTAAATCATTTAAAATTTTTAAAAATGATTTATGCATTTGATCAGTATAATCCAAATGGGTAACTAGTCTAAGCTTATTATCTCCCATAGATATTAACTTAACTCCTTTATTGTTTAAAATATTTAAAAAAAGTTCTGAATCAACATTCGCCTGTATTTCAAATATCACAATATTAGTTTCAACTTTTTCAACTTTTTTAATAAATGATAGTTTAAAAAGCGTTGACTCTATTTCTTTAGCTTTAATATGATCTTGTGATAACCTTTCTATATTATTTTCCAAAGCATAAATTCCACAAGCTGCTAAATAACCTACTTGTCTCATGCCTCCTCCTAATACTTTTCTTATTCTAATTGCTCTATTAATCAATTCCTTTGAGCCAATTAATAATGAACCAGATGGACATCCTAAACCTTTACTAAGACATACTGAAATAGAATCAAATAATAAACCAAAATCTTTAGGTTTTTGCTTTGTTTTGATCATAGCATTCCAAATACGTGCTCCATCCAAATGAAATGAAAGATTATTATCATTACATGTTTGTCTTATCTTTTTAAGTTCATTTAAATCCCAACAGGCTCCTCCTCCTTTATTAGTAGTGTTTTCAATACATACTAAAGATGTTTTTGGGCTATGATAAAAATCTGGAGGATTAATTGAATTTAAAACCTGTTTATTTGTAAACATTCCTCTATTTCCATCTATTAACTTACAAGATACGCCACTGTTAAAACTGATACCACCTCCTTCATAATTATACACATGTGAATATTTATCACAAATGAGTTGATCACCAGGATTAGTATGAAGTTTTATAGCCGTTTGATTAGCCATGGTTCCTGACGGAAAAAACAATGAAGATTCCATATGAAACATTTTGGCAATAATTTCTTCTAATTTATTAACCGTTGGATCTTCTTTAAAAACATCATCTCCTACTTCAGCTTCTAGCATAGCTTTAAGCATATTATCAGATGGCTTTGTTAAAGTATCACTAATTAAGTTGATTATCATACCATTTATTAATTTAAAGAACAGTTATTAATTCCTATAGGAGATCCATCTGGAATCCTTGATAGTTTATTAGTTTTATATAATTCTGGCTTATCATTAAAATTTTCAATTATGTATAGGTATTCATCACTATATGTATTTATTTTTTTTGACCTTAAAATCAATCTTTTTATATAATTAATTGCCATTTTAGCTTCATATTTTAATTGCATAAAAACATCGTTTTCTTGTGTTAAATTTAAAATGTGAATTAATAAATTAGTATTAATAAGATGTTGAATTTCACTAACATAAGAATCTTTATGTGTTTTTTTAAAAGAACTAGAGATCAATCCATTTAGTAAATAACTAATACTCATATTGGAATTGTCTAAACTATGCTGAACCATTATTCTATTTAATCTTTCAGGGTTAAATAGTAAAGAAAAAGTCATCTCACTTGCAGTTAAGGCTACACTAAATGGATCAAAAGAAATTCCAGTTTTTCCTTTAAAAGATTCTCTAGATCTAGGAAATCCAAAAGCTCTAGGAGGAAATAATTTTAATTTATCTCTAGGAATTGCAAGATTATTAGCATCTATTGATTTAAGTACTGATACTAAGGCTTTATTTTGTGTTGCTAAATCCAAATCTTTAACAATTAGCTGACCATCTCCTCTAGCAGCATAGTTGTAATCTAAGCCACCAATTAATTTAATTACAGCTTCTGTTTGATATCTATGCATAAAATATAAAGGAACAAAAACGTCTTCAAGAACTGAGTATGGTTCTGAATTCTTAATATTAAATTCTGAAAAATCTTTAATTGCCTTTTCTCTAACTTTAAAAATTTCATCTAAGCCAGAAATAACATCTTTTCCATTATCCCATAAATGAGCAGAAACATGAGCACCTCCCTGAGATCTAGCATCATTATCAGTGATAAATCTTAATCCTTTTAAATCAGCTTTTTTCAAAATATTCTCTAATTCCATTTTTTCCTTATTTAAATCAAACTCAGAATAACTATAAGAAACACTTACTTTATCCCATTCACCAATTCCAATAGCGTATGCATCACTTAATTCAATTTGATCGTTATTTAATGAAATTAAAGGATGTGGGTAATCCATAACTGATGCTCTATCATTAGCGCTTGAAGCAAAATTATGAGTAAAACCTAAAGTATGACCCACTTCATGGGCACTTAATTGTCTAATTCTAGATAAAGCCATATTAAGCATAGGTTTATAATTATTATCATTTTCAAAAGGCTTGTTTATTAAAGCTTGAGCAATTAAAAAATCTTGTCTTATTCTTAGACTTCCTAAACTAACATGTCCCTTGATTATCTCACCAGTTCTTGGATCGACAATACTAGCTCCATAACTCCATCCTCTAGTAGACCTATGTACCCACTGAATTACATTATAACGACAATCCATTGGGTCAGCATTTTCAGGAAGCATTTTTACTTGAAAGGCATTTTTATAACCAATATTTTCAAAAGCTTCATTCCACCAATTAGCACCATCCAATAAAGCAGATCTAATTGGTTCTGGAGTTCCAGGATCTAAATAATAAACTATTGGCTCTTTTACTTCACTGTAGTTTAAATTTGGATTTATTTTTTCTAGCCTATGTCTAATTAATAATCTTTTTGTTATTGGTTCATTTACAGGCGAAGCATAATCCATAAAAGAAATTGGAATTCCTCCACTTCTAGGGTTAAATATTCTAGGTTTATAATTATTATCAGGGAGGTCAATAAAAGAATGATGTTGAATCACGCTTACAAATGAAGCGTCTGGAGATACGCTTGAAATCATTCTTCCATTATCTCCAGAATTTTTAAATGTTAACAAAGCTTCAAATTCTACATTTTTAGGAAAAGCTTTAGTTCTTTCCATATTTAATGCACTTTTGGTTAAATCTACACTATAAGAGCCTTGATCTAAACTTTTTAACCTTCTAGAAACTCCATGAGAATCTTGCATTAAAAACGGAGTAAAATCAATTATAAAAGAACTATTAACCATTTCTTTTATTTCAAAACCAAAAATTACAGATTTCGCAAAAGCCTCTTCAACACTAGTCTTTTCTAAATTATTTTTAGAGTTTGCTTTATATTTTAGATTTGGTTGAATAAGTAATAATTTATTGCCAAACTTTTTAAATTTAACAATTCGTTCTTTACCTAACTGACCTCTATCCAAACCAATATCATTAGATCCAATACCCGTTGCTAGAGAGTTGACGTATAAAAAATCTTGATTTATTTTATTTACTTTAAGCAAAATCTTATCAGAAGATTCTATATAACTAAAATCAAAAAATCCCGAAAAATTTTTTTCTTTAATATCTAATTTCTGAGAGTTAATTTTAGAAATACATAAAATAAAAAAAAGAGAAAATAATATTTTATAATTCTTCATAAATTCAATTTTATTTAAATATAAAAATTAATTAAGTGAATATTTAGTGATTTTATAATGTATTTTTGTTTTTTATTTTTTAAATAATGATAACTGCTGATCAAATCAAGAATCTCCTTGAACGCACAAAGGCGTTAAGGAGCTATCTTTGACGTAGATTCAAAAAATATAGAAATCTCCAATAAAGAAGAGATTACTTTTGATCCTAATTTCTGGAACGATTCTAAAAAAGCTCAAAAAATCATGAGAGAGCTTCAATCTCTTAAACAATGGGTTAAAGATTATGTGAAAGCCAAATCTTTAACTGAAGATTTAGAAGTTCTATTCGAATATTTTAAAGAAGGTGAAACATCTGAAAAAGAGTTAAATTCTCATTTTATTTTATGTAAAGAACATATTGAATATATAGAATTTAAAAACATGTTATCAAATGAAGGAGATGAAATGAGTGTAGTTATTCAAATTACTGCAGGAGCTGGTGGGACTGAAAGCTGTGATTGGGCTATTATGCTAATGAGAATGTATATAATGTGGGCTGAAAAAAATAACTACAAAGTAAAAGAATTAGATTTTCAACAAGGTGAAGTTACTGGAGTTAAATCTGTTACGCTCGAAATTGAAGGTGAGTATGGATTTGGTTGGCTAAAAGGAGAAAATGGTGTTCATAGACTTGTTAGAATATCTCCTTTTGATAGCAATGCTAAAAGACACACCTCATTTGCATCTGTCTATGCCTATCCTTTAGTTGATGATACTATTGAAATAAATATAAATCCATCGGATATTTCATGGGAAACTATGCGTTCTAGTGGAGCAGGTGGTCAGAACGTAAATAAAGTTGAAACAGCCGTAAGATTAAGACACGGACCATCAGGAATTGTTATTGAAAATTCTGAAACAAGGTCTCAATTAGAAAATAAAGAAAAAGCACTACAATTACTTAAGTCTCAATTATATGAAATTGAGTTAAAAGAAAAAATGATAGAAAGAGAAAAAATTGAGTCTAGTAAAATGAAAATTGAATGGGGCTCTCAAATTAGAAATTATGTACTTCACCCATATAAATTAATAAAAGATGTTAGAACTGGATATGAAACAAATAATGTCGAGAATGTATTGAATGGAGGATTAAATCCTTTTTTAAAAGCTTTTTTAATGGCAAATTAAATATGAAAACAATAATTTTTGACATAGGAGGAGTATTAGTGGATTGGAATCCAGAATATGTTTATTTAAAAGAATTTAATGGTAATAGAAAAAAAATGAAATGGTTTTTTAATAACATATGTACTTCAGAATGGAATGAACAACAAGATAGGGGCAAATTAATGATAGAAGCTACAAATGAAAGAATTAAATTATTTCCAGAATATAAAAAACTAATCAAAATGTTTTATGGAAGGTGGGAAGAAATGTTGAAAGATGAAATTTCAGGTACAGTAGACATATTACATATGCTAAAAAACAAAGGATTTAAACTCATAGCTCTCACTAATTGGAGTGCAGAAACATTTCCTGTAGCTGTTAAAAAATTTGCGTTTTTAAAATTATTTGATGGAATTGTCGTTTCAGGTGAAATAAAAATGTTAAAACCTTTTAAAGAAATTTACGAATACACGCTAATTAAATATGATTTAAATTCATCTGAGTGTGTTTTTATAGATGACAGATTATCTAATATAGAAGGAGCAATTAATTGTGGAATAAAAGGCATTCTATTTAAATCGCCTGATCAATTATTAGTAGATTTAAAAAAAATAGGAATTGACCTCTAAAAAATACTTTTTATTACATAATTAACAAGAGAAAATTATAGACTAAACCTTTTTATCAATCCATTGTCTGAATATAAACTCTGCTTCAAATCAGAATTTATAGGTCAAACGTGAAAAAACTATTCTTTTTATTTTTATTAATTGTTTCAACTTACAACACAGCTCAACAAAACTCTTTATTTATAATAACAGGGGTCATTATTGATTCAGAATCTAGCATTCCCTTGGAATATGCTACAATAAGCGTTTTAAGTTCGGATAACAGTAAAATTTTATATGGTGGAATAACTGACTTGGATGGAAATTTTAACTTAGAGGTTTCTAGAGGCTTATTTGATATAAAAATTGAATACATTTCTTTCAAACAAAAATTATTAAAAAACGTCGATATATCTAATTCATTAGATCTTGGAATAATAGAATTATCTATTGATGAAAATATTCTAGATGAAGTGGAAGTAATCGGAGAAAAAACAGAAATTCAAATTAAACTAGATAAAACTGTTTATAATATTGGTAAAGATTTAACTCTTAAAGGAAGTAGTGTTAGTGATGTTTTAGACAACCTACCATCAATTGAAGTGGATATTGAAGGAAATGTGTCTTTACGTGGAAATCAAAGCGTAAGGATCCTTATAAATGGGAAGCCTTCCGGACTTGTTGGAATAAGCAGTAACGAAGCATTAAAACAATTTCCATCGGAAAGTGTTGAAAAAGTAGAAGTGATTACCTCCCCATCAGCTAGATACAATGCGGAAGGTACTGCAGGAATTATCAATATTATATTAAGAAGAAGCAAGTTGGCAGGATTAAATGGTTCCCTAGCCTTAAACACTGGAGATCCAAAAAGGTATGGTGCTTCAGCTAATATTAATTTTAGAACAAAAAAAATAAACTTTTTTAATAATATTGGTTACAATACAAGAGCAACTGAAGGTAGCTTTTTAAATGAAACCGAATACTATACAGATCAAGCCATTAATAATTTTTTAAATGAAAATGGTATTAGAGAATCAGAAAGAAACTCAAATTATTTAAATACTGGAATTGAATATTTTATTTCAGACAAAACTAGTTTTGTTGCTTCATATGTTTCAAGAAAAAGTGATGGAGGCACAAACAATACTAACAATATTGATCAAAATTTTAATGGAACAACAAAATTTTCTGAAAGATTAGAAAATGAAACAGAAACAGATGATACAAATGAATTCTCACTTAACCTAACACATGAGTTTAATGCAAAAGGACATGTATTAACGATGGACTATCAAAAAGAAAAATCTTCAGAAAATGAAAGCGGATTTATTTCAAATTCTCAATTAAAACCAATATACACAAGATATTTAAGTGAAAAGGTAGCTACTGATGAAATTCAAGACAGTGAACTATTTAAAATAGATTATGTTTTGCCAATTGGAGAAGACGGTCAATTTGAATTTGGTTTTAGAAGAAGCAATCAACATCAGGATATTGATTATTTAGTAGAAAATGAAGACTCCAAGGGAGATTTCATCAATGATACAAACCTTAGCAATAATTTACTTTATAATGAAAAAGTCAATGCTTTTTATACTCAATATGGTAATAAAAAAAATAAATTCTCATATCTATTTGGATTAAGGTATGAAGAGTCTAAAACTACAGTTAAACAATTAGCAAATAATACAAATAATATAAAAAAATATAATGACTTATTTCCTACTTTAAATTTAGCTTATGAAATAAAAGAAAATGAAACTATAACTTTTGGCTATAATCGTAGAATTAGAAGAGCGAGATCTTATTTTATTAACCCTTTTCCCTCAAAATCAAGTGCAACAAATATTTTTCAAGGTAATCCAAATATAGACCCAACTTATTCAAATGGGATAGATTTAGGCTATTTAAAGAGATATGAAAAACTAACTTTAAATGGATCTGTCTACTATAGAAAATCAACCGGAGAATTTACTTTTATTAGTGAAGATACAGGAGATTCTGTTCTTGTAAACGATATATTAGTTCCAGTATTACGAAGAACACCAATCAACTTAGCAAGTAACAAACAAATAGGTGTAGAATTTAGTGCAAACTTTAGTCAGTCTAAAAAATGGCGATTAAGAGGAAGTTTTAATTTCTATGAATCAGAAACTATAGGTGAATACAAGGGAATAGTATATGATTCAAAAAACTTATCATGGTCGGGTAGATTAAATAATTATCTAAATTTATTTTCAAGTATCGATTGGCAAACAAGTTTTAGATATAGAGCTCCTCAAAAAACTGCTGTTTCTGAAAGAAAAGCATCTATTTATACAAATACTGCATTTAGTAAAGATCTATTAAAAGATAAAATAACATTAACCTTTAAGGTCAATGATATTTTCGAAACTGGCAAATGGAGAATTGAATCTTTTAACGAATCCTACAAAAGTTATAGTGAAAGTAATTGGAGAGGCGGAAGAAGTTTTGAATTAAATCTAATCTACAGATTTAATCAAAAGAAAAATCAAAAAAAGCAAGAGCCAAGTTATGAAGACTATGAAGGTGAAGGATTTGGCTCTTAAACTATTTCTTTAACTTACCTTTTTTTAATTCTTTTAACCTTTCTAATAGCGAACCCCCTACCCAGTAAGGCACTATAAAAGTTAATAAAAGTATAAGTAGCCAAAAGCCCATTGTAAATACTGCTAAAAACAGAATAAAACCTAAATATTGATCGAATTCAAACATATATATTATTTGATTTTACAAATATAATTAAAGATATCATCCAATAAAATTATTTTTAACAAATCATAATAAATAAATATCTAATCGTTTTGTAGTAAATTTGTATAACAATTAAAGATTATGGATTATAGAATTGAAAAAGACACTATTGGAAACGTTAAAGTTTCTAGTAATTCATTGTGGGGGGCACAAACTCAAAGATCAATTAATAATTTTAAAATTGGTAACCCAGGATCAATGCCATTGGAGATTATATATGGTTTTGCTTATTTAAAAAAAGCAGCAGCCTATTCTAATCATAAGTTAGGTGTTTTAGAAATTAAAAAAAGAGATTTAATTTCTAAAGTTTGTGATGAGATATTAGATGGAAAACACGATGATCAATTTCCGCTTGTAATTTGGCAAACAGGATCAGGAACACAGAGCAATATGAATATAAACGAAGTCATTTCTAATCGTGGTCATGTTTTACAAGGAAAAAAATTGGGTAAAGGTGAAAAGTTTCTTGCTCCAAATGATGACGTTAATATGTCTCAATCTTCCAACGACACCTTCCCTACTGCTATGCATATAGCTATATATAAAAAGCTTGTAGACCACACTATTCCAAGTCTTGAAGATTTTAAAAATACTTTAACAAATAAATCATCTGATTTTAAAAATATTATTAAAATAGGAAGAACTCATTTAATGGATGCGACACCTATTACTCTTGGACAAGAGTTCTCAGGATATAGCTCTCAGATTGAACATGGATTAGATTCATTAAAAAATTCTTTAAAACATTTATCGGAATTGGCTTTAGGAGCTACTGCCGTTGGAACAGGTATTAATACTCCTAATGGATATGCTAAATTATCTGTTAAATTTATTTCAAAATTTACTGGTATTACTTTTATTTCTGCAAAAAATAAATTTGAATCAATTGCCGCTCATGATGCTTTAGTAGAATCACATGGGGCTTTAAAACTTATTGCAAATTCTTTAAATAAAATTGCAAATGATATAAGAATGATGGCCTCTGGACCTAGGTCAGGTATTGGAGAAATTTCTATTCCAGCTAACGAGCCAGGAAGCTCAATAATGCCTGGAAAAGTCAATCCAACTCAATGTGAAGCGATTTCTATGGTATGTGCTCAAGTTATAGGAAATGATGTTTCAGTTACAATCGGAGGAATGCAAGGGCATTATGAATTAAATGTTTACAAACCATTAATGGCAGCAAATGTTTTAGCATCAGCTACATTAATTTCTGATAGTGTTGAAAGTTTTAATAAAAATTGTATAAAAGGAATTGAACCTAATGAAAAACGTATTGAAGAATTAGTAAACAATTCCCTTATGCTTGTAACTGCTTTAAATAGTAAAATTGGTTATTATAAAGCTGCTGAAATTGCTAATCTAGCTCATACAAATGACATGACACTGAAAGAAGCTACGGTTAAATTAGGATATGCTAGTTCAGAAGAATTTGACAAATGGGTCGATGTTAAAAAAATGATCGGTGATAGTAATTAAACTCTTCCTTTCAAAGCATTAAAAGCCCATCCAATAGCTATAAAACCACTTCCTACTACTGAGAATCCAATTGCATAATCTTGATATTTTAGCACCCCAAGTAGCACTAGAGCAATTCCAAGTATAGTTAATATTAGGGAAGCTATTCCAAAAATTCCATTTTTATTCAATCCCATAATAAATTCTTGTTGTTAAATGCAATATCAGAATAAATAACAAATGAATATGTTAAAAAACATATAAATTTTCATTTTACTTTTCCAAAAAGTTTTTCACGCCAGTTCACCCATTTATACTTTTTAGAAAAATAAATCAATAGAATTGGGTAAATGAATAGAAGAGGAAATAATGTAGAATATAAAACATCCGGATCTGAAATATATTTTAAAACTGAATTTGTTTGAAAAACTGTCCAATCAGCGGTAACTAATAAAGCTATTATAAGATTATTTCCAGCATGAAAACCCAGAGCCAGCTCCATTCCTTCATCCATAAGAGTTATAATTCCTAAAAATAGTCCTGTAGCAACATAATAAATTAAAATTATAGGTCCTAGCTTAGTAATTTCAGGATTCCAAAAGTGTAAAAATCCAAAAGAAAATGAGGTTATAATTAATGGAAGCCATTTGTTTCGAGTAAAAACTCCTAATCCTTGCATTAAATAACCTCTAAACATGTATTCTTCCATGCTTGTTTGAATTGGAATAAAAACAACAGCTATAAAAAATAATATAATAAAAGACGATAGATCAAAATTTACAATGAAATCTTCTGGAAAAATAAAGTAATTAATAGCAGTGTATAAAAAAGTTATCAATGAAATACAAATAAAAGACGTTGCCAACCTATCTAAATCAACTTTTGATCTAGATGTGGTTAATGATAAAAATGTTTGTTTATGTATAAACTTTACAACTAAAAAAAGTCCTAAAAGACCAAATACAAATGTGAGTAAAAAGTAAAATAAAGTTAAATTACTATCTTCTAAAACGGTCATCATTCCTAATTGATCTAAATTAGAAGCAACTTGTAAACCAACTTTTGAGGAAATTGCTATAACAAAAGGAATAGAACCTAATTGAGTGAATATAAAAATTATAATAAACCCAATAATATATCTCCACAAATCATTTTTAACTTTTAATGCGTTTTCTATATACATATTTCTATTTTTTATTTAAAATCATAGTAGAAAGCTTACAGTGTGAAATCAGGTTATCATCATCATCAGTTACCTTAATCTCCCATAATTGAGTGGTTCTTCCTTTATGAATTGGAGTAGCTTTAGCATATATAAAACCATCTTTGACACTCTTTAAATGATTAGCAGAAATAACTATTCCTCTTACCGTTTTGTTTTCATGATCTACTGATAAATATGATGCGGTACTACCAACTGATTCAGCTAAAGCTACTGTGGCTCCTCCATGTAAGACTCCATCAGGTTGGTGAACTTTTGGAGTAACTTCCATTTTGGCAATTACAAAATCTTTTCCAATGTCAATAAACTCCATACCTAATGTTTCTTCTAAGGAATTTTTATTGACAGAATTTATTTTTTTTAAAATTGTTTCTTTATCCATAATTTAAATGTATAAAACAAAAAAAAAGCATCAAATATTTTGATACTTTTTTTTATTTAAAATAAAATTAATTATTTAACTTCTTCAAAATCAACATCTTGAACATCATCAGACTCATCTTTTGAATCTGCTGCTTGAGTATTGTCAGCTTGGTTAGCTGCCCCTCCGGCTTGTTGGGCTTCAGCTTGAGCTTTATAAAGCTCCTCTGAAGCATTTTTCCAAGCTTCATTAATACCTTCAAGTGCTGTCTTAATACTTTCAATATCTTTTGATTCATGTGCCTTTTTTAACACATCAAGAGATTTTTCAATTACCTTTTTCTTATCATCTGAAAGTTTTTCTCCAAACTCTTTTAATTGACTTTCTGTTTGAAATATCATAGCATCAGCACTATTAAGTGTATCTACTTCTTCTTTTACTTTCTTATCTGATTCAGCATTAAGCTCCGCTTCTTTTTTCATCTTTTCAATTTCTTCTTCTGTTAAACCTGAAGAAGCTTCAATTCTAATATCTTGAGTCTTTCCAGTTGCTTTATCAGCTGCTGTAACATGAATCAATCCATTAGCATCAATATCAAAAGTCACTTCAATTTGAGGAACTCCTCTTGGAGATGGCGGAATACCATCTAAATGAAATCTTCCTATTGTATTATTATCTTTTGCCATTGGTCGCTCACCTTGAAGCACATGAATCTCAACAGAAGGTTGATTGTCAGCTGCTGTTGAAAATACTTGAGATTTTTTAGAAGGAATAGTAGTGTTAGCATTAATTAATTTTGTCATGACACTACCCATAGTTTCGATACCTAAAGATAAAGGGGTAACATCTAATAATAAAACATCTTTAACATCACCTGTAAGCACTCCACCTTGAATAGCTGCACCAATTGCAACTACTTCATCAGGATTAACCCCTTTAGATGGTTTTTTTCCAAAAAACTTTTCGACCTGACCTTGAATAATAGGAATTCTTGTAGAACCACCTACTAAAATAACTTCATTAATATCTTTAACACTTAATCCAGCAGCATCCATTGCTTTTTTTACAGGCTCCATTGACCTTTTAACTAAATCAGCTGAAAGTTGTTCAAACTTTGATCTAGTTAAAGAAACTACCAAGTGTTTTGGTCCAGATGAAGTCGCTGTTATATATGGTAAGTTTATTTCTGTTTGTGCAGATGATGAAAGTTCTATTTTAGCTTTTTCAGCAGCTTCTTTTAGCCTTTGTAAGGCCATTGGATCTTTTCTTAAATCAATCTCTTCTTTCTTTTGAAAATCATCAGCTAAAAATTTAATAATAGCTTCATCAAAATCATCTCCACCAAGCCTAGTATCTCCATTAGTTGAAAGAACTTCAAAAACTCCATCACCTAGTTCTAAGACAGAAATATCAAATGTTCCTCCACCTAAATCATAAACAGCAATTTTTTGATCTTTTGCAGACTTATCTAATCCATATGCTAAAGCGGCGGCAGTTGGTTCATTTATAATTCTTTGAACTTTTAATCCTGCTATTTCAGCAGCTTCTTTAGTAGCTTGTCTCTGTGAATCATTAAAATAGGCAGGAACAGTTACAACTGCTTCGGAAACAGAATTACCTAAATAATCTTCAGCCGTTTTTTTCATCTTTTGAAGAATCATTGCAGATAATTCTTGAGGTGTATATAATCTCCCATCAATATCAACTCTAGCAGTATCATTATCTCCCTTAACTACTTTATATGCAGATCTATTAACATCTTTTTTAGACTCACTATACTTACTACCTATAAATCGTTTAATCGATGCAATAGTTTTAGTAGGATTAGTCACAGCTTGTCTTTTTGCAGGATCACCAACTTTGATTTCACCACCTTCAACAAAGGCGATAACAGAAGGAGTTGTTCTTTTCCCTTCAGCATTTGGTATTACTACAGGCTCATTTCCTTCCATAACAGAAACACAAGAGTTTGTAGTTCCTAAATCAATTCCAATTATTTTACTCATTTTTTTAAATTTATCAATTTATAAAACCTTTATTTCAATGATTGTGCCATTTAAATGCATCTGACAGTATGTCAGTATTTAATTTTAAATTACATTTATATTTGTAAAAAAATAAATCATGTCAAAAAAAGAATACAAAAGAGTCACCACTCATTCTTTATTGGAAATGAAAACTCGTAAAGAAAAAATATCAATGCTAACTGGGTATGATTATTCAATGGCCAAAATAATTGATAAATCAGGAATAGATATAATTTTAGTCGGTGATTCAGCTTCAAATGTTATGGCCGGACACGAAACCACTTTACCTATTACTCTTGATCAAATGATTTATCATGCTTCATCAGTTGTTAGAGGTGTTCAAAGAGCGCTAGTAGTGGTTGATCTTCCCTTTGGGAGCTACCAATCTGATCCAAATGAAGCTTTAAGATCAGCTATAAGAATTATGAAAGAGTCAGGAGCTCATGCTGTAAAGATGGAAGGGGGATCAGAAATTCAAGAATCTATTGTGAAAATACTTAACGCTGGAATACCAGTTATGGGGCATTTAGGATTAACACCACAATCAATATATAAATTTGGAACTTACAGTGTAAGGGCAAAAGAAGAGAGTGAAGCTAAAAGATTACTTGAAGATGCGATACTTTTGGATAAACTTGGATGTTTTGGAATAGTATTAGAAAAAATTCCAGCTAAAGTTTCTAAAAAAGTAACTAATTCTGTAACTGCACCTATTATAGGAATTGGAGCAGGAAGCGAAGTTGACGGACAAGTTTTAGTAACCCATGATTTAGTTGGATTAAATTCAGAATTTAATCCAAGATTTTTGAGAAGATATATAAACCTTGATGAGATAATGTCAAATGCGATAAAAGCATACATTAAAGACGTAAAAAGTCTAGACTTTCCAAATAAAGACGAACAGTATTAATAAATCTTGTGTTAGAAATTCTTTTTGAAGATAATCATCTTATAATAATAAATAAACAACCTGGTGAATTAACTCAAGGTGATATAACAAAAGATCAAACCCTTGGAGATAAAGTTAAACTATATATAAAAAAAAAATATAATAAACCAGGAGATGTTTTTTTAGGAATTACTCATAGACTAGACCGCCCTACTAGTGGGTTAATTATTTTTTCTAAAACATCTAAAGCTCTTTCTAGACTAAATAAAATGTTTAAAAACAATGAAATCAAAAAGACGTATTGGGCAATTGTAAAGAAAATACCAGAGAATGAGAAAAGAAAATTAGAAAATCACCTTCTTAAAAACCAAAAACAAAATAAATCTTACATAACTAATTCATCAAACAAAAAAGCTAAAAAAGCTATTTTGTATTATGAGTCAATTTTAAATTTAGAAAACTATTCATTGTTAAAAATTAAACTTGAAACAGGTAGACATCATCAAATAAGGACTCAATTATCCTATATTGGCATGCCTATAAAAGGAGATTTGAAGTACGGTTTTTCAAGACCTAATTCTGACGGAAGCATTCATTTACATTCAAGAATGATAAATTTCACACACCCTGTTTCAAAAAAACAAATAAAAATAATTGCAAATCCCCCTAAAAATAAAATTTGGAATCTGTGTCTTAATATGAGATAATAATAGATTTATTTAGTTGATTTTATTACTTTTACTTATTAGTTTTTTCTGTAAAAATAAAACCTAATAAATGGGTAAAGAAATTGTTAAAATATTTGATACAACTTTAAGAGATGGTGAACAAGTCCCAGGATGTAAATTAAACACTTCTCAAAAATTAGTTATTGCCAAAAGATTAGACGAGCTTGGTGTCGATATTATAGAAGCAGGCTTCCCAGTTTCTAGTCCAGGAGATTTTAATTCTGTTGTAGAAATATCTAAACTTGTGAAAAACGCAACAGTGTGTGGTCTAACAAGAGCAGTAAAAAACGATATTAAAGTTGCAGCAGATGCACTAAAAAATGCAAAATTTCCAAGAATTCATACAGGAATAGGAACTTCAGATTCTCATATAAAACATAAATTCAAATCTTCCAAAGAAAAGATTATTGAAATTGGCTATGAAGCTGTTAAGTATGCTAAAACCTTCGTTAATGATGTAGAGTTTTATGCAGAAGATGCTGGCAGAACTGACAATGAGTTTCTTGCTCGAGTATGTGAGAAAATGATTAAAGCTGGAGCTACTGTGCTAAATATACCTGATACTACTGGTTATTGTTTACCATCTGAGTATGGTGAAAAAATTAAATTTCTTTGTGAAAATGTTAAAAATATAGATAAGGCTATTATTTCTTGTCACTGCCATAACGACTTAGGACTAGCCACCGCCAACTCCATCGCTGGAATAATAAATGGTGCTAGACAAATAGAATGTACAATTAATGGAATTGGAGAGAGGGCTGGTAACACATCTTTAGAAGAAGTCGTAATGATAATGAGACAACATCCTAATTTAAATTTAGACACAAATATAAATTCGAAACTTTTATTTGATACAAGTAAACTGGTTTCAGAAAATATGGGAATGCCAGTTCAACCAAACAAGGCTATTGTAGGTGCGAATGCATTCGCTCACAGCTCTGGAATTCATCAAGATGGAGTTATAAAAAATAGAGAAACCTACGAGATAATTAATCCATGTGATGTTGGAGTTAATGAATCGGCAATTGTTCTTACCGCTAGAAGTGGAAGAGCTGCATTAGCATATAGAGCAAAAAAGATTGGTTTTGAACTAACAAAAAACGAACTTGATCTCGTTTATTTAGAATTCTTAAAATTTGCTGATGCTAAAAAAGAAATCAAGGATGAAGATATTCTATTAATTATAAAAAAATCTATATAAGTTTAATAAAATTATGAGTAATACTTTATTTGATAAAGTTTGGGATTCACATATTGTTAGTAAAATTAATAATGGACCAGATGTATTATTTATTGATAGGCATATGGTACATGAGGTAACTAGTCCGGTTGCTTTTTTAGGCTTAAAAAATAGAAATATAAAAGTTCTATTTCCAGAAAAAACTTTTGCAACTGCTGACCATAATACTCCAACAATTAATCAACATCTTCCTGTAAAAGATCCTCTTTCAGCTAATCAATTAAAAGCATTAGAAAAAAATGCGAATTTACATGATATTTCTTATTGGGGATTAGGACATGAAAAAAATGGTATTGTTCATGTTGTTGGACCTGAATATGGAATTACCCAGCCAGGTGCTACTATAGTTTGTGGAGACTCACATACTTCAACTCATGGCGCTTTCGGTGCAATTGCATTTGGAATAGGTACTTCAGAAGTAGAAATGGTATTATCCACTCAGTGTATAATGCAACCTAAACCAAAAAAAATGAGAATTACCGTTGATGGTAAACTCAGTAAAGGTGTAACCTCAAAAGATGTAGCACTATTTATTATATCAAAATTAAGTACATCAGGAGCTACAGGATATTTTGTTGAATATGCAGGTGAAGTATTCACAGAAATGTCTATTGAAGGTAGAATGACTGTATGTAATCTTAGTATTGAAATGGGTGCAAGAGGAGGAATGATTGCCCCAGATAAAAAAACTTTCGACTATATAAAAAATAGAGAATTTACTCCGAAAGGAAAAGATTGGGATAAAGCAATGGTATATTGGTCTAATCTAAACACAGATGAGAATGCAGTCTTTGATAAAGAATTAATATTTGATGGCAATAGTATTCAACCAATGATTACTTATGGAACCAATCCTGGAATGGGGATTAGCATTTCTAAAGGAATTCCAAAAGCAGAAAATCAAGATACAGGTATTAATACTTACAAAAAATCACTTGATTATATGAATTATAGTGAAGGAGAAAGTATGATAGGTAAAAAAATAGATTTTGTTTTTTTAGGAAGTTGCACTAATGGAAGAATCGAAGATTTTCGAGAGTTTGCAAAAATTGTTAAAGGAAGAAAAAAAGCCTCTAATGTAACAGCTTGGCTAGTTCCTGGATCTCATAAAGTTGAAAAAGCTATAAAAAATGAAGGAATTTTAAAAATATTGAAACAAGCCGGATTTAAATTAAGAGAACCTGGATGTTCAGCTTGCTTAGCAATGAACGATGATAAAGTGCCAGCTGGAAAATATGCTGTTAGCACTTCTAATAGAAATTTTGAAGGAAGACAAGGACCAGGATCAAGAACTTTATTGGCAAGTCCCCTTGTTGCTGCTGCTGCAGCAATAACAGGTGAAATAACAGATCCTAGAAATTATATTAAATAAACTAAATAATGGGATACGAAAAATTTAATAAATTAAAAAGCACTTCAGTTCCTCTACCTATCGAAAATATAGATACAGATCAAATTATTCCTGCTAGATTTTTAAAAGCAACGGAAAGAATTGGGTTTGGTGATAACTTATTCAGAGATTGGCGATACAACCCAGACAATTCCCCTAAAAAAGAATTTGTGTTAAATAACGACACCTATAATGGAAAAATACTAGTAGGTGGGAAAAATTTTGGTTCTGGATCCTCAAGAGAACATGCTGCATGGGCCATTTATGACTACGGTTTTAGATGTGTAATTTCAAGTTTTTTCGCCGATATATTTAGAGGGAATTGTTTGAATATTGGTGTTTTACCTGTTCAAGTTTCACCTGAATTTTTAGATAAAATTTTTAATTCAGTATTTGAAAATCCTAAGACCGAGTTGATAGTAAATTTAAAAAATCAAAATGTAAGTATTCCTAGTTTATGTATTTCAGAATCTTTTAATATAAATAAATATAAAAAAGAAAATATGCTTAATGGCTATGATGATATCGATTATTTAATGAATATCAAAGATTCTATAATTGAATTTGCTAAAAACACTCCACTTTAAATAATTATTCTTAAACAGTAATGAGTAAAAGGACTATCGAAATAATGGACACTACCCTTAGGGATGGAGAACAAACTTCTGGAATGTCTTTTTCTTCTACTGAAAAGTTAACAATTACAAAGTTATTATTAGAAGAATTAAATATTGATAGAATTGAAGTTGCTTCAGCAAGAGTTTCAGAAGGAGAATTTCAAGCAGTTCAAAACATTACTGATTGGGCAAAAAAAAATGGCTACTTAGGTAAAATAGAAATTTTAACATTTTTAGATAATGGTATTTCTCTTAAATGGTTAATTAAATCGGGGGCAAAAGTTCAAAATTTATTAACTAAAGGATCATTAAATCACCTTATTTATCAAATAAAAAAATTCCCAGAAGAATATTTTAAAAAGGTTTCAGAATCTATTTTAAATGCACAAAAAGAAGGTATAATAACAAATGTCTATTTAGAAGATTGGAGTAATGGCATGCGTAACTCAAAAGAATATGTATATAACTATTTAAATTTTTTAAATACATTACCAATTAAAAGAATTATTCTCCCTGATACTCTAGGAATTTTAAACCCTAAAGAAACATTTACTTTTCTTTCAGATATTATTAAAAGGTATCCTAAAATTCACTTTGACTTTCACGCACATAATGATTATGATCTTAGTGTTTCAAATGTAATAGAAAGTTTAAATGCTGGGTGTCACGGAATTCATTTAACTGTTAATGGAATGGGTGAAAGAGCTGGTAATGCTCCAATGGCTAGTGTTGCTGCTGTAATTAAAGATTTTTTACCTAACATTCATATCAATCTAAAAGAAGAATCTCTTTATAAAGTAAGTAAATTAGTTTCTACATTTACAGGATTTAGAATTCCAGCCAACAAACCAATTGTAGGTGAAAATGTTTTTACTCAAACAGCAGGAATTCATGCAGACGGAGATAGCAAAAAAAATCTATATTTTAATGATTTGCTTCCAGAGAGATTTGGAAGAAAAAGAAAATATGCACTTGGTAAAACATCTGGAAAAGCTAATGTTATAAAAAATCTACAAGAATTAGGCCTTACACTAAATAAAGAAGATTTAAAAAAAGTAACTAATAGAATTATAGAGCTTGGAGATAATAAAGAAAAAGTCACAGTTGATGAGCTTCCTTATATTATTTCTGATGTGCTAAATTCTTCGAATTTTAAAAATAATATAAAAATAAAAACTTATGAATTAAAGCATACTAAAGGATTATATCCATCTGCTGAATTAAAAATAGAAATTTATGGAAAGGTATTTAAAGGAAAAGGTTCTGGCCATGGTCAATTTGATGCTTTTATGAATGCTATAAAAAAAATATATAAGAATAATCAACTTACTTTACCTTCACTGATAGATTATACAGTAACTATTCCACCAGGAAGTAATTCTGATGCACTTTGTGAAACCTTTATTACATGGAAATTAGATAGTAAAGAAGTTATAACTAGAGGACTTGATTCAGATCAGACTATTTCTGCTATTAAAGCCACAGAAAAAATGTTAAACATTATATCAAATAAATAATGAAATTAAATATAGCTCTTCTTTCAGGAGATGGAATTGGTCCTGAAGTTATAGACCAAGCAGTAAAAGTATCCGATGCAATAGCAAATAGATTCAATCATTCAATCAATTGGGTTAAAGCTTTAACAGGAGCGGCAGCAATCGATGCTGTTGGAGATCCATATCCATTGGAAACACATCAGATTTGTCTTAATGCTGATGCAATTTTATTTGGAGCAATTGGTCATCCTAAGTTCGATAATAACCCTTTCGCAAAAGTTAGACCAGAGCAAGGCTTGCTAAAAATGAGAAAAGATTTAGGATTATTTGCAAATGTTAGACCAACATTTACTTTTCCGTCTTTAATTGATAAATCTCCATTAAAAAGAGAAAGAATTGAAGGGACAGATTTGGTTTTTTTAAGAGAATTAACTAGTGGGATTTATTTTGGTGAAAGAGGAAGAAAAGATAATGGAAATACAGCTTTTGACACCTGTACATACACAAGAGAAGAGGTGAAAAGATTAGCAAAAAAAGGATTTGAATTAGCTATGAATAGATCAAAAAAACTTTGTTGTGTTGATAAAGCTAATGTATTAGAATCTTCAAGGTTATGGAGAGAGACAGTACAATCAATGGAAAAAGATTATCCAGAAGTTACTGTCACCTATGAGTTTGTAGATGCTGTAGCTATGCGATTAATTCAATGGCCAAATTCTTATGATGTTTTAATCACGGAAAATTTATTCGGAGACATCTTAACTGACGAAGCTTCTGTAATATCAGGTTCGATGGGGCTAATGCCTTCTGCATCGATTGGTTTAAAAACATCTTTATTTGAACCAATTCACGGATCATATCCTCAGGCAACTGGAAAAAATATTGCAAATCCAATAGCAACTATATTATCAGCTGCAATGATGTTCGAAGATGCTTTTAATTTAAAAAAAGAAGCTGATTTAATAAGGAATGTTGTAAACCAATCACTAGAAGAATCGATAGTTAGTGAAGATTTGTCTAATGGAGGGAAATCTTATAAAACTAGTGAAATTGGAGATTGGTTATCTAATCAAATATTGAAATAAAAAAAAACATCTATAAATAGATGCTTTTTTTTAAATATTAGTAAAAACTGTTATTTGTCTTTATTATCCATTTTTTTCTTAAGATCCGCCAAAACATCTAAATCTCCTAAAGTAGATTTATCAGATTCCTTAATATTAACTTTTTTAAGAGATTTTTTTACATTTTTCTTCTTTTCTTCATTGAATAGAATTGTATGTGACATCACTACTCTTTTAAAGTCTTTATTATATTCTATTACTTTAAAATCTGTTGTATCTCCTTTACTTAATTTATTTCCATCTTCTTTTACAAGATGTCTATTAGGAACAAAAGCTATAATATCATCATTAAAAATAATGGTAGCTCCTTTATCATTAGAGTCTGATATAGTTGCATTATGAGAGGTTCCTTCAGCAAATGTTTTATCGTAAACATCCCAAGGATTATCTTTAGTTTGTTTGTGACCTAAGCTTAATTTTCTTGCTTCCGAATCTAGTTCAAGAACAATAACATCAATAGAATCTCCCATTGCAAATAATACAGAGGGATGTTTTACTTTAACTGTCCAAGATAAATCAGAAATATATACCAATCCATCAATACCTTCCTCTAATTCAACAAAAATACCAAAGTTTGTAAAGTTTCTGACAATACCTGAATGTTTAGATCCAACTGGATATTTATTAGTTATATCAGTCCAAGGATCAGAACTAAGTTGTTTAATACCTAAAGACATTTTTCTATTTTCTCTATCTAAATTTAATATAACTGCATCTACTTTATCACCGACTTTAACAAAATCTTGAGCAGATCTTAAATGAGTTGACCATGACATTTCTGAAACATGAACCAACCCTTCAACTCCATCAACAACTTCAATAAATGCTCCGTAATCCGCAAGAACAGAAACTTTCCCTTTGATTTTATCTCCTTCTTTAAGTTCTGAATCTAAAGATTCCCAAGGGTGAGCGCTTAATTGTTTAACTCCAAGTTGAATTCTGGATTTATCATCATCAAAATCAAGAATCACAACATTTAGTTTTTGGTCTAATTCTAAAATTTCACTAGGATGATTAATTCTATTCCAAGATAGATCAGTTATATGTATCAATCCATCAACACCTCCAAGGTCTATAAATACACCATATGTAGTAATATTTTTTACAGTTCCTTCAAGAACTTGACCTTTTTCTAATTGCCCAATAATTTCTTTTTTTTGTAATTCAATGTCAGCTTCAATAAGAGCTTTGTGAGAAACTACAACATTCTTAAATTCATGATTGATTTTAACAACCTTAAATTCCATATTCTTATCAACATATTGATCATAATCTCTAATTGGCTTAACATCAATTTGAGAACCTGGAAGAAAAGCTTCCAATCCAAAAATATCAACAATCATTCCCCCTTTAGTTCTACATTTAACAAAACCATTAACAACAGTAGATTTGTCATGAGCTTCATTAACTCTATCCCAAGCTTTGATGGTTCTAGCTTTTCTGTGAGAGAGGATTAATTGTCCCGTTTTATCTTCTTGAATATCAACTAAAACTTCAACCTTATCTCCAACTTTTAAATCAGGGTTATATCTAAACTCATTTAATGAAATTACTCCTTCAGATTTTGCATTAATATCAATAATTGCTTCTCTATCTGTCAAGTTAATTATTACACCTTCTATAACACTTTCATTATATGTGTCAACAAACTTTTCTTTAATTAACTTATCAAATTCTAAAAGTTTATCATCTTTAACAGTTTCAATTCCTTCTTCAAAATTATCCCAGTCAAAATCTTTTAAAAATTGATCTGAAGATATTTCTTTAGTTATATTTTCCTCAACTATTAAATCTTGCTCAATGATCGTTTCTTTAATAATTTCATTTGGGATAATTGATTCAGTAATTACTTTATCTAAATCTTTTGCTTTTACAGCTTTAATGATTTTAGAAGATTTTGTAGATTTTTTTACAGCTTTTTTCGGTTTGCTGTCTTTTTTTTCTGTAGGCATATCTTAAAATTTGTATTTTAATTTATCTATAGATTTTAAGGAATAAATTAAAAGTTGTTTATCAATTTTAATCTTTTGAGTATCTATATTAACCTATCAAAAGGATCGCGAAAATAAGCGCATTTTAATCGATAAACAAATTTTTTATTAAGAATTTGATAAGGTTGTGGAAATGTAATATGAGATTTTATTCTCAACCTCATCTAAAGTTAACTTTTCAGTATCAATTAAAATTGCATCTGAAGCTTTTCTTAAAGGAGAATTATACCTATTAATATCTTGAGTATCTCTTAAATTAATATTATTGTAAACCTCATTAAAAGAAATATTTTTATCTGTTTCTTTTAACTCCTCGAATCGTCTCTCAGATCTTAATTCAGCTGAAGCTTCTAAATAAAACTTTAGTTCAGCTTCTGGAAATACTACTGTCCCTATATCTCTTCCATCCATTACAATGCCTTTATTTTTACCTAAAGAATGTTGAATTTTAACCATAAAGATTCTAACCTCATCTATAGCAGCTAATTGACTGACTAAATCAGACACTTCTAATGACCTAATCTTATTTTCAACAGAAATACCATTTAAATTAACTTCTAAATTATTATTAGAATAACTTTTTCTAAAATCAATTTTTATTTTTGACAAATCATTAATTAATGATGTTTTTTTAAAAAATATTTTTGACATTAAGTTATTGGTAATTGCGTAATAAGTCAATGCCCTATACATAGCTCCGGAATCAATATATATGTAATCTAATTTTTTTGCTATACGTTTAGCAATAGTACTTTTTCCAGTAGATGAAGTTCCATCAATTGTTATAATAATTTTATCTCTCATTAAAATGTCTTATAATTCTTAACTTTTTGTTTAGTTATTGCCAATTCAATTACTTCCTCCATAGAAGAAACATAATGGAATGTAAGACCTTTTAAATAATTCTTATCAATATCTAATACGTTTTTTTCATTATCCTTACTAAGGATAATTTCTTTTATTTTGGCTCTTTTAGCAGCAAGAATTTTTTCTTTCACACCTCCAACAGGTAAAACTTTTCCTCTTAAAGTAATTTCTCCTGTCATAGCTAACTTATTTTTAACTCTTCTTTGAGTTAGTAATGAAACTATAGATGTCAACATAGTAATTCCTGCACTTGGGCCATCTTTTGGTGTAGCGCCTTCTGGTACATGAATGTGAATATTATGATTAGCTATAATGTCAATATCAATTGAGAGTTTTCCTGCATTTGACTTTATATATTCAAGAGCTATTGTAGCCGATTCTTTCATCACTTTTCCTAAATTTCCAGTGATTGACAAATTCCCTTTTCCTTTAGATAAAGCTGATTCAATAAATAATATATCTCCTCCAAATTGAGTCCATGCTAAACCAGTAACAACACCTGCAATTTCATTATTTTCGTATTGATCTTTAGTTATAGATATACCCAAAATTTTTTCTATATCTATTGAGTTAATTTCTTTAGAAAAAGATTCATCTAATACAATAGATTTTGCGATATGCCTAATAATTTTAGCAATTTGTTTCTCTAATCCTCTTACACCAGATTCTCTAGTATAACCTTCTATTACTTTTTCAGTTGAAAGCATATTAAGTTTAATTATATCTTTAGGTAAACCATGTTCTATGATTTGCTTAGGTAATAAATGTTTTTTAGCAATTTGACATTTCTCTTCAATTGTATAGCCTGAAACACTCACAATCTCCATTCTATCCCTAAGTGCAGGTAGTACATTTCCAATATTATTTGAAGTGGCTATAAACATCACCTTAGATAAGTCATAACCAGATTCAATAAAATTATCATAAAAAGAAGTGTTTTGTTCTGGATCTAATACTTCCAACATTGCCGAAGATGGATCACCTTGATTTCCAACTGACAGTTTATCTATTTCATCTAAAACAAAAACTGGGTTAGAAGTTTTGGCTTTCTTTAAACTTTGAATTATTCTACCAGGCATAGCTCCAATATAAGTTTTCCTGTGCCCCCTAATTTCCGATTCGTCTCTAAGACCACCTAATGAAATTCTAACATATTCTCTTCCTAAAGCTTCAGCGATAGATTTTCCTAAAGAAGTTTTTCCAACTCCAGGAGGTCCATTAAAACATAAAATTGGGGACTTCATATCATTTCTAAGTTTTAAAACAGCCATATGCTCAATTATTCTTTTTTTAACATCGTTTAAACCATAATGATCTCTATCTAATATTCTTTGAGCTCTTTTTAAATTAAAATTATCTTTAGAATATTCATTCCATGGTAAATCAAGGTAAACATCCAGATAATTTCTTTGAATAGAATATTCTGCAACTTGTGGGTTCATTCTTTGAAGTTTGGATAATTCTTTTTTAAAATGATCCGCTATTTCATTATTCCATTTTTTCTTATTTGATCTTATTCTCATTTCATTTATTTCTCCATCATATGAAACACCTCCAAGTTCTTCTTGTATAGTTTTCATCTGTTGATGTAGAAAATATTCTCTTTGCTGTTTGTCTAAATCAGATCTAACTTTAGATTGAATATCATTTTTTAATGATAATTTTTGTAACTCAATATTCATTTCTTTAAGACACATTAAAGCACGTTCATGAAGGTCATTTGTAGTGAGAATTTTATATTTTTCTTCAATACTTAAATTCATGTTTGAACAAACAAAATTCACTAAAAATGAATCACTTTGAATATTCTTAATTGCAAATGAAGCTTCACTAGGAATATTTGGATTTTCTTCAATAATTTGAAGGGCAATATCTTTAATCGATTCTATAGTAGCATTAAATTTTTTATTATCTTTTTCAGGTTTAACCTCATTTATTTCTTTTATTTGAGCGGTAATAAAAGGATCTTCTGTTAGAACTTTTTCAATTGAAAATCTTTTTTTGCCTTGTATTATTACAGTTACATTACCATCTGGCATTTGCAATACTCGTAATATTTTAGCAACAGTTCCCGTTGAATGAATATCATTTAAAGTAGGCATTTGAACTTTTGGATCTTTTTGCGAAACAACTCCTATAAGCTTTTCTTTAGTATTAGAATCTTTAATTAATTTAATCGATTTATCTCTTGAAGCGGTAATAGGAATTACTACACCTGGAAACATAACAGTATTTTTTAATGGAAGAATAGGTAAAGTATCAGGCAAAGATTCTTTCGAAATAGCTTCTTCATCATCAGATGTCATTAGAGGAATTAAATCTGAATCTTCATCTATATTTTGTAATGACATCATGTCAAGATTTAATAATTTTGTTTTAGACATAAAAAATAATTAAGTCAAAGTGTCATATCCTTATAAAACAAACCTAGATAAATATGTAATTACAGGGTTAAACTACCTTTTTAGATTATACAATTCAAATAATTCAACATTCATGCCATAAAAATTAATAATTTTTAATTTTTATTCTCTTTAACAAAATTGCTCCGAGAAGAAAAATAAATATGAAAACTAAAATTGAATTTCTCATACTGCCAGTAATCTGATCAACAAATGCAAACAATGTCATTCCAAAAACTATACTAACTTTTTGAGAGACATCATAAAAACTAAAATAAGAAGTGGTATTATCAGTTTCAGGAATCATTTTAGAATAAGTTGATCTAGAAAGTGCCTGAATGCCTCCCATTACCATACCTACCATTGCAGCAGCAATATAAAATTCCATAGGAGTAGTAATAAAGTAGGCTCCCATACATAGAAATGCCCAAATAAAATTTAAAATAATAAGAGTATAGATATTACCAATTTTTTCAGAAATTTTTGCAGTTAACATTGCTCCAAAAACAGCGATCAATTGAATTAAAAGAATACTAACAATTAAACCAATAGTTTTTTCGTCTTTAGGCCAGTTAATTTCTTGTTCACCAAAATAGGTGGCAATAAGTAAAACCGTTTGAAGAGCTGAACTATAAATAAAGAATGCAATCAAAAATCTTTTTATAACTATAATTCTTTTTAATTCATTCCAAACTTCTTGGAGCTCTTTGAAACCATTAAAAAACACATGATTAATAATTTTTCTTTTCTCTGTTAGATTTGGCAAATAATAAAAAGTATACTGACTACAAATCATCCACCATAATCCAACTGAAATAAAAGAATATTTCATGGCCATAAGTTCAGGTTTATCACCTACTATTCCAAAAGATTCAGGTGACATAACCATAGCTAAATTGAATAGTAATAAAATAACACTACCAATATAGCCCATTGCATAACCCTTAGCACTTAATTTATCTTGTTGTTCTTTAAAAGCAATATCTGGAAGATAAGAATTATAAAAAACCAAGCTTGCCCAGAAAGAAAGTAGAGCAAAAAAATAAAAAAACAAACCCAAATAAATATTTTCTAAATCAAAAAAATAAAGCCCCATACAAGATATTGAGCCCATATAACAAAAAAACTTAAGAAAACTTTTTTTATTTCCCATATAATCTGCAATTCCAGAAAGTATTGGGGTTATAAAAGAAAGTATTATAAAAACAAATGCTGTTAAAAAGCTAATTAAAGCTGTATTTTTAAAATCAAAACCAAAAACATTAATATACAAATCATCGATAAACATAGCTCCATAATAAATTGGAAACACAGAAGAGGATATTACTAAAGGATAAACAGAATTAGCCCAATCATAAAATGCCCAAGCATTTAATACTTTACTATCTCCCTTCTTGTAGTTAAGTTTTGACATCATTAATACTTGTTTTATTATTTATGCAATATACTTAATTCATTTTGGCTTCTTATTTTAAAATTATTAAGTAATTTCGTAAAAATTTTAAAATCATAAATGAAAGAATTTTATTTAATTATTAGTTTTACTTTCTTATTAATAAGTTGTAATGAATTTAACACTTTAAACAAAAAAAATATATCTAAAACAAAATCAAATATTAATTTAGATAAAACAATTAACTTAAATAAAGGAATATATTATTGCAAAAAGTGTAATTCAAAATTATATAGTTCTACTAATAAACTTGATTCAAACGACAATAATGAAAGCTTCTACAAATCAATTGAAGATAATGTTGAATATGATGTTGATTATAGGGCTAGTAATAATAAAACTGAATTAAAATGTAAAAACTGTGGAATCCACATAGGGAATGTTTGGAACGACGGACCTAAAGAATCAACAGGCAACAGGCATTGCGTGACCAAAAATGCATTACTTTTTAAATCTATAAATAACAGTAAATGAAAAAAATTTTCTTAATTCTAATAATAAATATTATCATGACAAATTTCAGCTACTCTCAAGAACAAAATGAAATTAAAAAAACTGATTCTGAATGGAAAAATGATCTTGATAATCTAAGCTATCGAGTTTTAAGAAATTCTTATACCGAAAGACCTTTTACAGGAGAATATAACATGCATTTTGAAAATGGAGCCTATAATTGTAAAGGCTGTAATCAACTTCTATTTTCAAGTACTAATAAATATGAAAGTAATTGTGGATGGCCTAGCTTTGATCAAGCAATTCCAAACTCTATAGTTTACATTAAAGATCTTTCCCAGAATATGAATAGAATTGAAGTGAAATGTTCAAAATGTGATGGTCACTTAGGACATGTTTTTAATGATGGACCTAAAGAAACAACGGGAAAAAGATATTGTATAAACTCAGCCGCATTAACATTTGATAAAAAATAAAATATGGAAAAATTCGATTTAATAATTTTAGGTAGCGGACCAGGTGGTTACGTAACTGCAATTAGAGGATCTCAACTTGGATTAAAAACCGCTATTGTTGAAAAAGAAAGTTTAGGTGGAGTTTGTTTAAACTGGGGATGCATTCCTACAAAAGCATTATTAAAATCTGCTCAGGTTTTTGAATACATAAAACATGCAGCTGATTATGGGATTAATATAACTGATGCTGATAAAGATTTTAATAAGGTTATTAAAAGAAGCCGAAAAATCGCTGAAACCATGAGTAAAGGAGTAAACTTTCTTATGAAAAAGAATAAGATTACTGTGTTTAATGGTTTTGGAAAGCTAAATTCTAACAATACAATTAAAATTATGAATGAAAATAATGAAGAAAATATTATTTCATCTGATAAAATAATAATAGCTACAGGAGCTAGATCTAGAGAACTACCATCATTAAAACAAGATGGCAAGCATATCATTGGTTACAGACAAGCTATGAATCTTGAAAAACAACCTAAAGATATTGTTATTGTTGGGTCAGGAGCAATAGGAATAGAATTTGCATATTTTTATAATTCAATGGGCTCTAATGTTACAATAGTTGAATACTTAGATAGAATAGTTCCGGTTGAAGACCATGAAATCTCAAAAGAATTAGAAAAAAGTTTAAAAAAGAAAGGAATTAACATCATAACATCTTCTGAAGTTGAAAAAGCAAATGTAAATGAACATGGAGTAGTTGAGATTCATGTAAAATCAATTAAAGGAGATAAAAGCACTATCAATACAGAGATTGTACTAAGTGCTGTAGGTATTAAAAGTAATATAGAAAAAATAGGATTAGAAGAACTTGGGATTATTACTGAAAATGATAAAATTTTAGTTAACGAATTCTACGAAACTAATCTTAAAGGATATTATGCAATTGGGGATGTAGTAAAAGGACAAGCTTTAGCTCATGTAGCATCAGCTGAAGGAATATTATGTGTAGAAAAAATTGCAGGAATTGATGTAAGTCCTTTAGATTATAACAATATTCCTGGATGCACTTACTCTTCACCTGAAATAGCATCAGTTGGACTTACAGAAGATCAAGCTAAAGAAAAAGGTTATGAAATAAAAGTTGGAAAATTTCCATTTAGTGCATCTGGAAAAGCTCAATCATCTGGAAAAAGTGAAGGATTTGTTAAAGTAATTTTTGATTCAAAGTATGGTGAATGGTTAGGTTGCCATATGATTGGAGATGGAGTTACTGATATGATAGCAGAAGCAGTATTAGGAAGAAAATTAGAAACTACTGGACATGAAGTACTAAAAGCTGTCCACCCTCATCCAACAATGAGTGAAGCTGTAATGGAAGCAGTTGCTGCTGCATATGGTGAAGTAATTCATTTATGATTAATCCAAAAAACTTTCTATAGCTAAATCATAACTTTTTAGGCCAAACCCTAAAATAACACCCCTTACATGAGCACTTAAAAAAGATTTATGTCTAAATTCTTCTCTTGTATATGTATTGGAAATATGCACCTCTATTACTGGACTATTTACTGATTTAATTGCATCGCCAATACCAACTGAAGTATGAGTATAAGCAGCAGCATTAATGATAATCCCATCAAATTCAAAACCAACTTCTTGAATTTTTTCAATTAACTCTCCTTCAATATTAGATTGAAAATAATGAAGATCTAATTTTGTGTATTTTATTTTTAAATCATTAAAATATTCATCAAAATTTTGATCGCCATAAATACTTTTTTCTCTTATCCCTAATAAATTTAGATTGGGACCATTTATAATTTGTAATTTCATTAAAATATTTTTTATAAAAATATAAAAATAACATTTAATTAATGCTATATAATTAACCATGAAATGGGATAAACTTTTAAATGATTTTAAAAATTATTTAAAAATTGAAAGAAATCTTTCAATTAACACAATTGAAAGTTACCTATTTGACGTAAAAAAATTAGTTAATTTTTTAAAATCAAGTAAAATAAAAATCAAACCTGAAGAACTTACTGAAACTATAGCAAAAGAATTTATTTATGATCTATCAAAGAAAGTAAAGTCTCCTACCCAAGCTAGAATTATTTCAGGTCTAAGACGTTTTTATGACTATTTAATTTTAGAAGATATAATTGCGACAAATCCTATTCAAAATATTGAGACCCCAAAAATTGGAATTAACCTTCCTGTCACATTAACTATTCAAGAGATTGATAATATTATTTCAAGCATTAAATTAACATCAAAAACAGGAGTTAGAAATATTGCTATTGTAGAACTGCTTTATAGCTGTGGATTAAGAGTTTCAGAGTTAATAAATTTAAAAATATCAGATTTATTTTTTAAGGAATCATTAATTAAAGTTACTGGAAAAGGAAATAAAGAAAGATTCGTTCCAATAAGCACCCAAGCTCAATTATATATTAATAATTATATTAAAGATATAAGATGTTTTAAAAAAATAAAGAAAAACTTTGAGGATACTTTATTCCTTAATGAAAGAGGAAGCAGTCTTTCAAGAGTTATGATATTTATAATTCTTAAAGAACTAAGCATTAGTTCTAATATCAAAAAAAAAATAGGTCCTCACACATTTAGACACTCTTTCGCTACCCATTTAATAGAAAATGGAGCAGACTTAATCACAATACAAAACATGCTTGGTCATGAAAATATAACTACTACAGAAAGGTATTTACATGTAACTAAAAAACACTTAATAGATTCGATGATGAAATTCCATCCAAGAACAAAAATGTAAACCTTAAGAATTTACAATCATTCTAAAACCTTCTCCATGAATATTTTCAATCTCTACTTTTTCGTCCTTGCTTAGATATTTTCTAATTTTTGCTATATAAACATCCATACTTCTAGATGTGAAATAATTGTCATCATTCCAAATTTTAACCAATGCAAGTTCTCTTGACATTAAATCATTTAAATGAATTAAAAGCATTTTAAGTAATTCATTTTCTTTTGGAGAAAGCTTTATAATTTGTTCGGATTCAAACTGTAAAGTTCTTAATTTTGAATTAAATTTAAATTTTGAAAAATCAAATTCATATTGTGAATCATCTTTGCGTTTTGATAATTGCTTTCTTTTAAAAGTTGATTTAATTTTTAAAAGTAATATATCCGAATCAAAAGGTTTAGTTAAATAATCATCAGCACCTATTTTATACCCTTTCAAAACATCTTCCTTTAATGTTTTTGCAGTAAGAAAAAACAGAGGGACATCCTTGTTAATTTCTCTAATTTCTTTAGCTAAAGTAAATCCATCTTTATATGGCAACATCACATCAAGGATACACAATCCAAAATCATTTTTTTTAAATTTTTCTAAACCTTCAATTCCATTTTTAGCTAAAGTCACATTATAAGAATGTAGTTTTAAAAAATCATTTAAAATTGCACCGAAATTAATATCATCTTCTACTAATAATATGTTTTTATCACTATTTTTCATGTATTATTAATAATTAATAATTTTATAATAATTTTACAATTTAGATTTATTTTTTATACTTAAAGGTAGTGTAATTATAAAAGCACTGCCCCTACCTATTTCACTATCTACATAAATTGTGCCATTATGTAAATCTATAATTTTCTTGACATAGGACAATCCTAAACCATGTCCTTTTACATCATGTATATCCCCTTTAGTTTCTCTATAAAACTTATCAAATATTTTATTTTTTACATCAGAAGTCATACCTATACCATTATCAATAACTTTTATTAGTATAGAGTTGTTCTTGTCTTCAGAAATAATTCTAATTTCAGGTTCTTCTCCAGAATATTTAATAGCATTTTCTAAAATATTTACAAAAACATTTACAAAATCGTCCTCTGAAATTTCGATTTTACTATTCATAGATAAAAAATCCAATTTAACTTGTACATTCCTATCTTTAAGTAATAAATCTAAATGCAATAAAGATTCATTAATTACAGCGTGTAAGTCACAAACTGATTTTTTTATAATATTTTCTTTTCTGTCAAGTTGAGATATTCTTAAAATATTTTCAACTTGAAAATTCATTCTTTCATTTTCATCTCTTATCATTTTTAAATACTGATCTCTTTTTAATAAATTATTTTTAACTTGTTTATTCTTAATGGCATCTAAAGCAAGTTTTATTGTTGCTATAGGTGTTTTAAATTCATGGGTCATGTTATTTATAAAATCCGATTTCATTTCAGAAACTTTTTTCTGTCTTAAAACTTGATAAATAGTTGATGTAAAAGTTATAATTATTGTGATAGTAAATAACAATGAAAGCAATATTAAAGTGGTTAATGAAGATCTTAAAAAAAAAATTCTTTCTGGAAAAGCTATAACTAATGCAAAATCACTATCACCTTTTTCATTAACAAATAGTGGTGATTTATATTTTTTTAAACCTTCTAAGTTGGTATAATTATCTGAGCCTACTTTAGTTGCTAAATCTCCATTAAAAACTCTATACTGAAAAGGAATATCTATATCTCGATCCCTTAATTCTCTTTGTAACAAAAGCTCAAGCTCAACATTCGTAAGTCTTCTATGTATTGGTTTTAATGCTGCCAACTCCATAAATACAGAGGCATATTTGGCTTTATCCATCAAAGATAATCTTTCAACACGCTGAAGTCTTTCAATACTACTCATATTTTTCATTTCTCTATCAAAAGCTTCATCAATAATTGTTGTAGTTTTTATACCCTTATATTCAAGAATTGAAGATGAATCTTCAGATTTTGGCTCAAATAGTTTTGCAGAAATATTATAATCTTCTTCTAAAATACCATGAGAATATATATAGGTTTGATTAGTGTTTACATTTCTATCAACATACTTAAAAACAGCTGTTAATTGAGCTTCTTTAGGCGATCCTATACTATCAATTAATTTTTGATAAACTGCTAAATAATCTCTGAGTTCTCTGCTTTGAATTTGTTCAGATACTGACTTTAAAGCTTGATTAATATTTAAAGAAAATTGTTCTTCCTTATTATCTAAAGTTGTTTTAATCCAAAAAGATTGCACTAAAATTATTCCGATCAAAGCTATACTCATTATGATAATTAGAGGGAAAAATATTTTTTTATTCATTGTCTAAAATAGAATCTAATTATTATTTAAAAAGTTTATCCAGAGTATCTATTAAATCTAAAACACTTTTATTAGTTTTTGAAATAAAATCATTATTAATAATATAATCCGCTAAAGGAATTTTTTTTTCATCTTTCCATTGATTATTAATCCTAATCAAAACATTCTCTTTGTCAACTTTATCTCTTTTAACAACTCTTTTTATCCTTTCATTTAAATCTGAAGTTACTAAAATATTATAATCATTTTTCTTATATGATCCCGATTCAAAAATTAATGCAGACTCAAAAACAACATATTTAAAAAAGAATTTCTTTTTCCATTCTAAAAAGTCTTTATACACAAAAGGATGAACAATGTTATTTATTTTTTTTAATGCAAGCTTATCATTAAAAACTACTCTAGAAATATATTTCTTATTTAAATTATTGTTTTTATAAGATTCTAAACCAAAATTTTCTATTATACTACTTTTTAAGTCAGAAGAATTGTTCATAAGAAACTTTGCTCTAGAATCTGAATCATATACTGGTATACCATTTTTAATCAATATTTTTGAAACAGTCGTTTTTCCAGAACCAATTCCACCAGTAAGTCCTATATTTTTCATTTACTAATTAAAAACTTATTCATTAAAAAGCAATTTAGTTAAAAATAAACTTGTGTAATGCAGTCATAAATTTTAAATTAAGTACAGGTAAATTATAAAACTCTAGTCAGAAGAAGAAACAATATCAATTATTTCCTGACTGACACCAACGTTAGAAAAGCCGCCATCATTATATAAATTTTGAAGGGTAACTCTTTTCGTTAAGTCTGAAAAAAGTGTAATAGTATAATTTGCACAATCTAAAGCAGTAGCATTACCTAAGGGTGACATTTTTTCAGCATAAATAATAAATCCATCAAAACCAGTAACTCCTTTCCCCGCAGTAGTTGGTGTTGGAGATTGTGAAATTGTGTTAACTCTTACTTTACGATCCTTTCCAAAAAAATAACCAAAACTTCTAGCAATTGATTCTAAATAAGCTTTATTATCAGCCATATCGTTGTAATTAGGGAAAACTCTTTGAGCAGCCATATAAGAAAGAGCAACAATACTAGACCATTCATTCATAGCATCAAGTTTATATAAACTTTGTAATAATTTATGAAAAGAAACTGCTGAAACATCCCATCCTTTACTTGTCCATTCATGATTCAAATCAGTATAGTGCTTTCCTTTTCTAACATTAACAGACATACCTATGGAATGTAAAACAAAATCAATTTTACCATCAAAGATTTCCATACTTTGGTTTATTAAATTTTCTAAGTCTTCTATTTTAGTAGCATCAGCTGGAATAAGCTTAGAATTAGTTTTTTTTGCTAGTTCATCAACCTGCCCCATTCTAAGAGCAATAGGAGCATTAGTTAAAACAAATTGACCACCTTCTTCGTGAACTCTTTCTGCTGTTTTCCATGCAATTGAATTTTCGTCTAAAGCTCCAAAAATAATTCCTTTTTTTCCTTTTAACAGATTATATGACATAATATAGTTTTTGATAAATATAATATTAATTAAGTAACTCTCTTGCATGAACTAATGCAGAATCAGAAAGAATATCACCAGAGAGCATTTTGGCAATTTCATCGACTCTTTCATTAAAATTAAGTTTTTTTATTTTAGTATTAGTGATGCCAAAATTATCGTGTTTGTATACATTAAAATGATGGTCTCCTTTAGCAGCAATTTGTGGAAGATGTGTTATCGCAATAATTTGCATGTTTTTACTCATTCCCAACATAATGTTAGCCATAGCATTAGACATTTCTCCAGAAATTCCAGTATCAATTTCGTCAAAAATCATAGTTGGTAATTTTAAATGAGATGATAAAATAGATTTAATTGAGAGTAAAATTCTTGAAAGCTCACCTCCAGAAGCAACTTTAAATAAAGGAGCGTACTCTATTCCTTTATTTGAAGAAAACATGACTTCTATCGTATTTTTTCCAAACTTATTATAGTCTTTAGCATCATTTATATTAAAATTAAAAGAAGCATTTTCCATTCCTAAATGATTTAAAATAGACTCTATATCTAACTTTAATTTTGGTAATATTTTTTTTCTAGAAATAGATATCTTCTTCGATTGTTCATCCAGTAAAGATTCTTTTAAAACAATTTCATTCTGTAAATTTTCAATATCTATTTCAATATTTTCATTTTTTTGTAATTGAAGTTGAAGTTTATTAGTTTTTTTAATTAATTCAGCAACAGAATTAACAGAATGTTTCTTTTGCAGGTTATAAATTATATTTATCCTAAGCTCCATTCTCTCTAATTCAGAAGAATCATTACTAAAGTCAAGAGTTGGAGTGTTTAATTCTGTTTTTATATCATCTAGCTCAATTAATATGCTTTCAATTCTATCTTTTATTTCTAAATAATTATCAGAATATTTAGAAATATTACTTATAATAGAATTCAAGACTATTATTTTATTTTCAATACTACTTTCATCTAAATATAATAAAGAGTCTATTTGTTCTAAAGATGTCCTTATTTCTTCAGAATTTTTTAGCATTTTAAGCTTGCTTTCTATTTCTTCCTGTTCTCCTAAAACAAGTTTAGAATTTAGTAATTCATTTAATATATAAAGATTATAATCATAGTCATTCTTTAAACTTATATTAAGTCTATTTAGTTTTTCTAATTCTAAAGATTGTTCCTTGTAGAATAGTAAATTCTCTGAAAAATTTTTTACAATATTCTGTTGTTCTGACAAATTATCAATTAAAGAAAAAAAGAAATAATCATTCGAAAGCATCAGAGATTCATGTTGTGTATGAATATCAATTAATTTTTCTCCAATGGATTTCATTATTTCTAAATTTGCTGGAGTATCATTTACAAAAGATCTTGATTTTCCACTAGGCAATATCTCTCTCCTTAAAATAGTTTGATCAAAATAATCTAAATTATTTTCATCAAAAACATGTTTTATATTGAGTTTACTTAAACAAAATTCAGCCTCTATAATACATTTAATATTATTATCTTTTAATGAATTATGATCTGCTCTCTTACCAGTAAGTAAAGAAAGTGCATTTAACAAAATAGACTTGCCTGAACCAGTATCACCAGTAATTGTAGAAAATCCATTTGAAAAATCAATTTCTATTTTATCAATTAATGCGAAATTTTTTATAGAAATTTTTGTGAGCAAAATATTAATTTATTAAAATCAAATATAACTAGATTAAACAATGATTTAAAATAATTAATTATCTAATATTATACCATTTATTAGAAAAAAAAGGAGCCATTTTATTTAATTGGTTAAAAAGGATTCCAGTATTGAAATCAGGGCCAGCAGAAAACACATCTACAATTTCATCAGATTTGGTTTCAAAAAATATTTTTAATAACATAGAATTGGGGACTCTTCTATTCATTCTTTCCAAAGAAATAATGGAATTAGAAATATTTTTTTTAGAAAGTAATATATCATTATGCATTAAATCAAGTCCATTAACATGATAATTATATAACATTTCTCTAAATTCATTTGAATTTGAAGAATTAAGGTTTTCAATTAACCAAAATTTATTAATTCTTCCTCCAGAATCACTTGAACCCCAACCATTTCCAGTACTTTGATTGGCTAAATTTAATATTTCTTGAGATTTATTATAAAAAATTTTTCCTGATTCTTTAATGTAGGAATCGGTATCAATACCTAATATTATATTTATATAAAAAGAAAGTAAAGAAACTATATTAGATTGATATTGATTTTCAGTATAAAACAATGGTTCAAACTCTATATATTCAAATTGAAAATTTTTTTCTACAAAATTAAACATAGGGGTTTGATAGGTTGAATTAAAAACTGGTCTTAAAGTTTGAAATTCAAAATTTGCAATGAATTTGTTATCAGAATAACTAGTTATAGTAACTAACAGGTTTAAATCTATCTTTTCAAAATCTAACATTTTATTATCAGTCCATGAATTAAAATTAATAAAGTTTGAAATAGACTTTTCTAAATTATTAAATACAGACTTATTCGTCTGATTTATAAAATCAGAATTAACTATTACTTTACTATCTATTTCTTGAGATAAGCAAATGTTAGAGGAAATTAATAGTATGAAAAATCTAAACAATTTCATTTATTAACTGAATAATCTTATTGAATACATCGATAGAAACCTCATGTTTACTTTTTAATTTAAACTCTGTAATTTGACTTTTATTATTTATAAACGTGATTTTATTTGTATCATGACTAAAGCCAGCCCCTTCATCCTTCAAAGAGTTTAAAACGATAGCATCAAGGTTTTTCTTTTTAATTTTTTTAATAGCATTTTCTAATTCATTATCAAATTCTAGAGCAAAACCTATTAAGAGTTGATCCTTTTTTTTAATTTTACCTAGATGATTTAAAATATCGATATTAGGAACTAAATTAATAGATAAATTGATTTTATCATCCTTTTTTATCTTATTAGAAATTGATTTTTTAGGTTTAAAATCAGAAACAGCTGCGGATAAGATTGAGATGTCAGCTGAAAGAAAAAATTTTTTAGTTTTTATGAACATCTCATCAGCTGTCACAACATTAACAACCTTTATATTATTGCTTTTTATTGATAAACTGGTTGGACCAGTAACTAATACCACTTCTGCACCTAATGAAGATGCAGTATTCGCTAGTGCAAATCCCATTTTACCACTTGAATAATTTCCTATAAAACGAACAGCATCAATAGGTTCATAAGTTGGGCCAGCAGTAATTAAAATTTTTTTTCCATAAAGTTTTAATCCTTTAATTATATCATTTATAATAAAATCAATAATTTGATTTGGCTCTTGCATTCTTCCTTCTCCTTCTAAACCACTAGCTAAAAAACCAGAATTGACAGGGATATGTATATTGCCAAAATTAATTAATTTTTTAATATTCAACTGATTAGCTTTATTCTTATGCATTTCTAAATCCATAGCTGGAGCGAAATAAACAGGACATTTTGAAGATAAATAAGTACCTAATAATAAATTATCCGCTCTAGCTGAAGCCATTTTTGATAAAGTATTTGCTGTAGCTGGAGCAATAATCATATAATCAGCCCATATAGACAATTCAACATGGTTATTCCATAATTCATTTTTATTATCCTTATTAAAAAATTCTGATAGAACAGGTCGATTAGAAAGAGTAGATAAAGTTAAAGGTGTTACAAAGTCTTTAGCACTAGGAGTCATAATCACCTGAACGTTAGCTCCAGATTTTATTAAAAGTCTTACTAAAAATGTTGATTTATAAGCTGCTATTCCTCCTGAAATTCCTAATAGGATATTTTTTCCATTTAGAATAGACATGTCTACTCTTTAATTTCAGTATTTCTGTAGTATATTTTTTCTAACAACCAATTTTCAATTGCCATAGCATGAGCTTTAGGTAGCTTTTCGTAAAATTTAGAAACCTCTATTTGTTCCTTATTTTCAAATATTTCATCTAAACTTTCTGTAGGACTAGCAAACTCTTCTAGCTTATCTAATAGTTCTTTTTTAATAGATTCATTAATTTGAATAGTTCTTTTAGAAATAATTGATATTGCCTCATATATATTATCAGTTTTAGCATCTACAACGTTTCTATCGTAAGTAATAGTATCTAGAGGAGCATTGGTTTTTTTAAAATCCATATTTTTTTTTACTAAATTTAATTATTTGCAAATATAGTAATTTCTTGATCGATTATCTCAATCAATTTATTTGATTTATCAATATATTTAGACTCAGGGTATGTGCTCAATAATTCTTTATAAATTTTTTTGGCTTTATCAAGTCTTTCAGGCTTTTTAGAATTAATACTATTTACAGCTAATTCGTAGGAAGAGTCAAGTAAGTAATATAACGCGTCTTCTCTATATGGTGTGCCAGGATAATCAGAAATAAAATCATCCAAAACTATAATAGCAGATTTATAATCTCTAATGGTATTGTATTGTTTGGCTATTTCAAATGCTTTAAATTCTAATTTCAATCTAAGCTCTTGAACAAAATCATTTGCATCTGACATCTTTTCTGAATCAGGATAAAAATTTATAAATTCTTGTAATTTATCAATAGCCTCTGCAGTCTCTTTTTGATCTAAACTATGAACAGGTGAAACTTTATAATAAGCATAAGCGGATAAGTAATTAGCTTCTTCAACCTTTTGACTTAAAGGATATGCTTTAGAAAAACTTTCGAATTGATAAGCGGCCAACATATAGTTCTTCATGTTTAGTAAAGAATTGGCGTAGAAAAAAGTGATTCTTTCCGCTTGAGGTTTTCCTCTATATTTTGGTAATATTTGTTCAAAAAGTCTACTAGCTCTCCTAAACTCTTGATTTTCATAATACTTTTCTGCCATATCGTACTTAACTTTTATATCTTCATTCTTAAGCACTCTCTGAAATTCATTACAAGATGATAAGGTGATTAGAAAAAAACCTAATAGTAATAATTTATTTTTTTTCAACATTTGTCAAATTTAATGTTTTTTTCTCATTAAAGTTTATAAATATTAAGACTGTATTACTAGCTTTAGTTCAAGTATCAATGAAGTTTGTATAAAAGAAAATTTTTAATTTCTGAATACAATTCATTTGAAGCTGAGACCAAAGGAAGTCTTAACTGATTTTGGCATAATTTTTTAATTGATAATGCAGCTTTTAAACCTGTTGGATTACCTTCTTTAAAAAGAAGAACTAACAATTCATGAATATTATCATATTGTTTTTTACTATTATCTTCATCATTTTCTAATGCAAAATTTATAATATTTGAAAAATGCTTAGGGATGCAACCTGCTGCTACCGAAATAACACCATCCGCACCCTTTAAAACACTTTGATAAGCAGTATCATCATCTCCAGATATTATTAAAAAGTCATCTGGTTTATTAGAAATTAGTTTCATTATTTGATTCATATCACCACTTGCTTCTTTAATTCCAATTATGTTTCTGTGATTTTTAGCTAATTTAATTGAAGTAGATGGCTCCATGTTACAGCCAGTTCGAGTTGGTACATTGTATAAAATTATTGGTAATGGAGATGATTTGGATATGGCTGAAAAATGTTCATACAAACCATTTTGTGTAGGTCTATTATAAAATGGCGTTACAGATAGAATAGCGCTAAATCCCTTTAAATCAGATTTAATAATATATTCAGACAGTGACTGTGTGTCATTTGATCCTATACCAATTACTAAAGGAACTCTATTATTATTGGCTTCAATAAAAGCATTTCTTGAAATAATTTTTTCCTTTTCACTTAAAGTAGAAGACTCTCCAGTTGTTCCATGTACTACTATATAATTAATTCCATTTTTTATTAAAAAATCAACCATTTTTTTAATAGAGTCAAAGTCAACAGATAAGTCCGTTTTAAAGGGGGTAGCAATTGCCACACCAGTTCCTTTGAATTTGATTAAAATACTATTCATTTAATCAGCTTTAAATATTTAATTAATTCAATTTTAAAATTTTTAAATTTTTTAATCTTGTTTGAAAAAATCAAATCATTTAGTTTATAGTCTACAGATTCAAAACCAACCCTAAACTTAGCTTTGGTTTTGGAAGATAACAAGATTAATAAAGAATTTGATTTAAAAAAATTAATTAACAAGTCATAATCATTTGAAATAAATTCTAAAGAGTCATTTCCAATTAGGTTACCATAAAAAGAAACACATTCAGGTGTAATATTCATACTTGAAAAAACATTAAATACATTTTTATTTTCCTGAAATGTAATAATTTTTAAATCCTTTTCTTTGAGCCCGATTGAATCAGCTAAATCAATAAATACATCCACTGAAATAGGAAATGAAGGATCTATAATACACCCTAAAGATTTTATTGGGTTTGGTTTAATTCTATTTTGTTTACCAAGATCAACTAAAGATTTATTAATCTTTTTTTTTAGAAGCTTTTCATGTAGTGATTTAAAAATCATATCTTTAAAAGTTGTGTAAAATTACATATTTCATCTTTGAAAACTACATTATACTTGAATAATATAAACTTTAAACTTTTTGTTATAATTATAACAATAATGACAACCTCTTGTAAAGAGGTGACTTATATAATTAAAGAAATTAAAGTAAATAATATCAAAATTGCTGATAGCTTAAGTGTAAACAATGAGTTAGAGTCTATAATTTCACCTTTTAGAGATGAAATAAAAGAGCTTGAAAAAGTAATTGGATATTCTAATGAATCCTTAAGTATAAGAGATGGTGAACTAGAATCTACCTTAGGTAACTTAATTGCAGACATATTAATTGAAGAATGTAATCCGGTTTTTAATGATCTTACAACAAAAAACATTGATTTTTCTTTATTTAATTATGGTGGAATTAGAGGAACTATGAACAAAGGTAATATTACCCAACATGATTTATTTACTATCATGCCATTTCAAAATATTGCAATAGTTGTAAAACTAAACGGAAATAAAATTTTAGAATTATTAGAATATCTAAATCTAGAAAATATCGCTCATCCAATTTCTGGTATTAGCATAGAATTTAATCAGAATGAAATAAAGGCAATTATAAATGGTAAAGATTTTAATATTAATAAGTCATATTATGTTTTGACTTCAAATTTTCTTCAAGAAGGAGGGGATAAAATGATTTTTTTTAAAGAACCTGAAGAACTTCATGATTTAAATTTAAATATAAGGGATGTATTAATCTATCACATAGCCAATAAAAAAATGATTTCTAGTAAACTTGATAATAGAATTAAAAGAATTAAATGAAAAGAAGATATTTTTTAAACAAGGTTAAGTCTACCACAATAATAGGTTTATCATACCCATTACTAAGTTTTGGAAAATTTGAAAAAAAATTAAAAAAAATTACAATACTACACACAAATGACGTCCATAGTCATATTGATCCATTTCCAAAAAACGATCCATTAAATCCAAATGGAGGTGGTGTAATTCCAAGAGCTAACTTAATTAATGTTTTAAAAAAAGAAAACCCTAATACTCTTGTTTTAGATGCTGGTGATGTATTCCAAGGAACCCCTTATTACAATTTCTTTGGAGGAGAAATTGAGTTGAAATTAATGAGTAAAATGGGTTATAGTGCTTCTACACTTGGAAATCATGAATTTGATAGTGGATTAGATAAATTAGCTAAATCGTTAAAACATGCGAATTTTTCATTTCTAAATTCTAATTATACCTTAAAAAACACTGCTCTAGAAAATAAAATAAAAGAATATGAGATTTTTGAAATAGATGGGGTGAAAATTGGTGTATTTGGTTTAGGAATTGAATTAGATGGATTAGTTGAAAAAAATCTCTATAATGGAATTAAATATTTAGATCCAATTGAAATAACACAGGATATAACTAACAAATTAAAAAATTATTATAATTGTGACATCATTATATGCTTATCTCATTTAGGTTATAATTATAATAAAAAAGAAGAGATAATTTGCGATTTAATTTTAGCAAAAAAAACAAAAAATATTGACTTAATAATTGGAGGTCACACTCACACATTCATGGAAAAACCAATTGAAGTTTATAATTTAATTGGTGAAAAAGTGCTAATAAATCAAGTTGGATGTTTTGGTATTAATTTAGGAAAAATTGATTTTTATTTATCTGAAAATTCTGTTTCAGAAAAATCTGAAACTATAAAAGTTTAGATTCAATAAGATTACTCAAATCATTTTCAGAAATTATTGATAATCCTATGCTTTTAGCTTTTTCTATTTTACTTGGACCAATATTATTTCCTCCTAATAAAAAATTTGTTTTTAAAGTAATTGAAGTTGATACTTTTCCTCCATTTTTTTCAATTATTTTTTTAAGTTCATCCCTAGATTTAGTTTCAAACACTCCTGAAATAACAAATATATAATCTGATAAAACATCATTTGTAGGCTCATCAATAACATTGATTTGAAATTGTATGCCAAATTCTCTAAGTCTATTTATTAATTCCATATTAAATTCATTATTAAAAAAATCAATTATACTTTCAGAAATTCTTTCCCCTATTTCATCAACCAATAATAAATCATCATAAGTCTTTGAAATTAAAAGGTCTATAGTTTTAAATTCTCTTGCTAAATTTTTAGCTACAGTTTGCCCTACATATCTAATTCCTAAAGCAAATAATACTCTTTCAAAATTTATTTTTTTAGACTCTTCTAAACCAATAAATATATTATCTATTGATTTATCTGCCATTCTCTCTAATGAAATCAAATCCTCTCTTTGTAATTCATAAAGATCAGCACAATTTAAAATCAATCCATTGCTATATAATAAATCAATAGTTTCATTACCTATGCCATTAATATCCATAGCTTTTCGAGAAATAAAATGCTGAATTCTTCCCTTTATCTGAGTAGGACAATAATTTATATTTAAACAATAATGCTGAGATTCAGACTCATTTCTTATAAGATTTTGACCACACGAAGGACAATTTTTGATAAATTTTATTTTTTTGGAAGATGGGTCTCTTTTGTTTAAATCTATACCTACTATCTTAGGAATAATTTCACCACCCTTTTCAATAAATACTTGATCATCAAAATACAGATCAAGTTTATTTATTTGATCTTGATTATGTAAAGAGGCTCTTTTAACATAAGTTCCGCCCAAAAGAACTGATTCTAAGTTAGCCACTGGCGTTACAGCTCCTGTTCTTCCTACTTGATAAGAAACACTTAAAAGTTTAGTTGAAACTTGTTCAGTCTTGTATTTATATGCTATTGACCATCTAGGATATTTGGATGTGTATCCTAATTGTTGTTGAAAATTTAAATTATCCACTTTAATAACAATACCATCAATGCCAAAATTTAATTCTAATCGTTCTTTTTCCCAAAAATTTATAAATTTTATAACTTCATTTAAATTATTACAAAGTTTATAAGTATTAGAAATATTAAAACCCCAATCTAACGCATTTATTAAATATTCATTTTGAGTTTTAAAATTATTTTCTTCTGTAACAATCTGATACAAAAAACACTTCAAAGGTCTTTTTGCTACTTCCGAACTATCTTGTAGTTTTAAGCTGCCTGAAGCTGTATTTCTAGGGTTCATGTATGGTTCTAGACCTTCACTTATTCTGTTTTTATTCATTTTAATAAAATCATTCTTATCAATAATTATTTCACCACGAATTTGAAATTTATCTGGATATGAACCCTTTAATTTTAGAGGAATTGTTTTAATAGTTTTTATATTTTCTGTTACATCGTCTCCTTGTATACCATCGCCTCTAGTAACTGCTTTAATTAAAACACCATTATCATAGGTTAAGTTAATTGAAACCCCATCAAATTTTAATTCACATAAAAATTTAAAATCTGTGACTTCTAAATTTTTATTTAATCTTTGATTCCAATCTTCCAAATCCTCTTTTGAATAAGAGTTGTCTAATGAATACATAGGGTATTTATGTATTATTGAATTAAAACTTTTCACAACCAACCCCCCTACTCTTTTAGTAGGTGAATTATCATCATTAAATTCAGGAAATTTATTTTCTAAATCATTAAGCTGTTTTAATTTCATATCAAAATCAAAATCACTTATCAAAGGTTTGTCTAATACATAATAGTAGTGATTATGTTGATGTAATTCATCTCTTAATTTTTCTATATTTTTCTGAATTAAATTCATTTAAAAGAAGCTTTAATCATTCTGTTTTTTAATCTGAAATCTTTTTTTAATTCAATATCGTAAAAACCTGCATTATTTAAAAGTTTAACAACCCCTATTGATTGATTCTCGTTAATTTCCAAAAAAATCTTTCCATTGTCATTTAAATTTGATTTTGCAAAATCAATAATCTTTAAATAAAAAAATAAAGGATCCTTATCATTAACAAATAATGCTAAATGAGGTTCGAATAAAAGTACATTATTTTGCATTCCTAATTTCTCGCTGTTACAAATATAAGGTGGATTAGAGATTATTAAATCAAATTTATTATTAGATTTAATTGTAGTAATATCTTTTAGTTCAAATAAAACTGTCACTTTATTTTTTAAAGCATTTTTTTCTGCAACAGAAAGAATTTTTTCATCAATATCCCAAGCAGTAACTCTAGAATTTTTAATAAATTTTGCTAATGCAATAGCAATACAACCACTTCCTGTTCCAATGTCTAAAATTGTTTTATAATGGTTATCATCTTTAATAACCCAAGAAACTAATTCTTCAGTCTCAGGTCTTGGGATTAAAACATTAGAATTCAAATTAAACTTTAAGCTCATAAATTCAGATTCTCCTAAAACATATTGTATTGGCATATTTGTTTTAAGCAATGAAACTGCATTCATTAAATTTTCTTTTTGATCGTTACTTAATTTTAAATCAGGGTTTACTATGTAATCCATTCGACTAATTCCACAATAATGATCTATTATCCAGAAAAAAAACTGTTCAATTTCATTTTGTTCAATTATTGATTTTAGAATTGTAAAAAAATCATTTCTATATTTTACCAACGTCATTTTAAAGTTTTTAACATCCAAACTTGACATGAAGAATGTTCTGTATTCCCTAGTGGTTTATCTATATATTTAAAACCTTGAGATAAATATAATTTTTGTGCAGAATTCATGTTATACATTGTTTCTATGTAACATTTTTCATAATTAAAACTTACTGCTTTATTAATACATTTTTTTATCATTTTTTTACCCAAACCAATTCCTCTTACTGAATTCAAAAAATACATTTTTTGAAGCTCACAAGTATTTTCATTCGAATCTTTTAATTTAGATATTCCTGCTCCACCTAAAATTTTATCTTCAAATTCAATTACATAATAAACACTTGATTTATCATGATAGGCATTAAACATATCTTTCAATTCTAAATCACTTAAAGCTGTACCATTATCAGGAACATTAAATTCCCTCATGACACTAGTTAGTACCGCTTCTAATTTTAAATTATCAGACTTTTTTATTTTTCTAATTAAGTAATCTAAATTCACTTCCATATTTTAGATTATTTTTGCTTTGTGAAGATACATTATATATGTAATTGAGAAAATATATTTTATAATTTATGAGTAATCAAAAAACATATGAATTTTACATGTCAAGGTGCATTGAAATTGCTAATAAAGCTAAAGGCAGGACTTATCCAAATCCTAATGTTGGATGTGTTATAGTTCATAATAAAAAAATAATTTCCGAAGCATGTTCAAGTAAATATGGAGAGCCTCATGCAGAATTAAATGCAATTAATATGGTTGAAAACAAAAACAAATTAAAATCTTCAACTTTATATGTAACTCTTGAGCCATGTTCTCATTTTGGAAAAACTCCCCCATGTTGTAATTTAATAACGAAACATAAAATTCCTAATGTAGTTATAGGAACTCTTGATAATAGTTCTAAGGTAAATGGAAAAGGCATTGAACATCTAAAAAAAAATGAAACTAAGGTAATTGTTGGGATTTTAGAAAAAAAATGCAAGGCATTGCATAAAAACTTTTTACATTTCAATAAAGAACATAAACCTTATATAATTTTAAAATGGGCACAGTCTAACGATAATTATATTTCACCAAAAAATAAACTAGAATCAAAACCGTTTTGGATTAGTAATATTAAAAGCAGACAATTGGTACACAAATGGAGGTCTGAAGAGCATAGTATTTTAGTTGGGTATAATACTGTTATTGAAGATGATCCGGTTCTTAATGTAAGAAATTTCAGTGGAGAAAATCCCACAAGAATAGTAATAGATAGAGAAAACGCTCTAAGTAAAAATCATAAAGTCTTTAATAATCAATCGAAGACAATAGTAATTAGCAAAAAAGAGATAGGTTATTCAAAAAAAAATATATCTGATGAGATATGTGATTTTCTATACAAAAAGAAAATACAATCAGTAATTGTTGAAGGTGGAAAAAAAACTTTAGACGATTTTATAAATAATGGTAACTGGAATGAAGCGCGAATATTTAAAAGTAAAATCATAATAAAGGAAGGAATTAAAGCGCCGAAAATTAATGGAAAAGTTGTTTCAGAAGAAAGTATAGGAGATGATATTATTATTGTTATGAAACCTTGGCAATCTCTTTAAGAATACTTTCAGGGCATCTCATAGGTTTATTAGTCTTGGTATTTAAAAAAACTAATTTAGTGTACCCTATAGTTATTATTTGATCATCTCTTTTAATTTCAAAATCAAATTCAATCATGTAGGATGGCATACTTTTAAGCCTAGTAGTTAAAATTAATTTGTCATCGAATGAAGCTGGTTGTTTGAAATTAATTTTTAATTCAATTACTGGAAGCATAACTCCATCTTCTTCCATCTGTTTATAAGAAATACCTAATTTTTTCAACCATGTTATTCTGCCTATTTCAAAATATTTAACATAATTTCCATGATAAACAAAAGACATTTGGTCAGTTTCACTATACCTGACCAAAATTTCTATTTCATCTTCCAAATTATATTTTTTTTTAAGTTCAAAAAACTAAGTCTATAATATGAACAAAAAAAAATTAAAATTCAATAGCAAAATGATTTTTTTTTAATAAATATTTGCACATATTTGCTAATGATTATGAATCAGTAAAAATTATTAACTATTATTGATTGTTTCAACGACCAAAAATACACTAAAATAAATGATAACTTCAGAATCTGTATGGAACAACTGTCTAAAATTCATAAAAGACAATATACAGATTCAAGCCTATAAAACATGGTTTGAGCCTATTAAACCAATTAAATTTGAAGATAATATTTTAAGTGTTCAAGTTCCAAGTAAATTCTTCTACGAATGGCTTGAAGAACATTACGTTATATTACTCAAATTAGCCTTAACAAAAGAACTTGGTGAAAATGCTAGATTAGTCTATGTTATTAAGATGGAAAATACTTTTGGAAATTTAAAACCTTTTACTGAAAAAATCCCTAGTCAATATAAAATCAATATTCCTTCTCAACAAGTTGATATGACTTTAAGTAATTTGCAAACTGAATTAAAAAATCCTTTTATTATACCTGGAATTAAAAATTTAAAAATAGAATCACAATTAAATCCAAATTATACGTTCGACAATTTTCTTGAAGGAGATGCTAACAGACTTGCAAGATCAGCAGGTTTAGCGGTATCTAACAAGCCAGGAGGAACCTCTTTTAATCCTTTACTTATTTTTGGAGGAGTTGGTTTAGGAAAAACTCACCTTGCACACGCAATTGGAGTTAATGTAAAAGAAAAATTTCCTGAAAAAACAGTACTATATATTTCTGCTGAAAAATTTACACAACAGTATATTGAATCAGTTAAAAAAAATAATAGAAATGATTTTATACATTTTTATCAAATTATTGATGTTCTAATTATTGATGATGTTCAATTTTTCTCAGGAAAAACAGGAACACAAGATGTTTTCTTTCATATTTTCAATCACTTACATCAAAATGGAAAACAGGTCATTCTAACTTCTGATAAAGCACCTGTTGACATGCAAGATATTGAACAAAGACTTCTTTCTAGGTTTAAATGGGGGTTGTCTGCTGAACTTCAAAGACCTGATTATGAAACTCGTGTTTCCATATTGAAAAACAAGCTTTTTAGAGATGGAATTGAAATATCAGAGGAAGTTATTGATTATGTTGCTAAAAACATTAAAATTAATGTTAGAGAACTTGAAGGTGCAATTATCTCCTTAATAGCTCAATCCTCATTCAACAGAAAAGAAATAACAATAGACTTAGCTAAAAATGTAGTTGACAAGTTTGTTAAAAACACAAAAAGAGAAGTGTCTATAGATTACATTCAAAAAATTGTTTCTGAATATTTTCAAATGGATGTCTCAACACTTCAATCTAAAACAAGAAAACGTCATATTGTACAAGCAAGACAATTAGCTATGTTTTTTGCTAAAAAATTCACAAAAGCTTCATTAGCTAGTATAGGTTCTAAAATCGGACAAAGAGATCATGCTACTGTTCTTCATGCTTGTAAGACTGTAGATAACTTGTCTTTTACTGATAAACAATTTAGAAAATACGTAGAAGATCTATCTAAAAAATTCACCGTCTAGATTGATTTAATCACAATTTTGTTTTTATATTTAATAAATGAGTAAAGGAAATTTATACTTAATTCCTAATCTATTAGGACTTTCATCAAAATATAAATTACCTAAATCTCAAAAAATATTAATTGAAAAAATTCAATATTATATTTTTGAAAATCAAAAGCCTGGAAGAGCATTTATAAAAAAAATTTGTCCTGACAAAAAACAGTCTGAATTAATTGTAAACATTCTTAATAAGAGAACCCCTAGCGATTCTATAAAAACCTTCTTAAATCCGTGTTTAAATGGACATGACGTAGGCTTAATATCAGATGCTGGCTGTCCTGGAATAGCTGACCCTGGAGCAGTGATAGTTTGCCAAGCTCACAAGTTGAATATCAAAATTATTCCATTAGTTGGACCCTCATCAATATTTTTAGCACTTATGGCTTCAGGTATGAATGGTCAAGAATTTAAATTTAACGGATATCTTCCTATTGATAAAACAAAGAGAAAAGAAAAAATTAAATTACTAGAAAAAAAATCTTTACTAACTACTCAACTATTTATGGAAACACCATATAGAAACGATAATTTATTAAATGATTTAATTAAGTTCTTAAAACCATCAACAAAATTATGTATTGCTTGTGATATAACATTAGAATCTGAACTTATTAAATCTGATACAATTAGCAATTGGAAAAAAGAAAAATATAGTTTTAATAAAAGACCTTCTATTTTTTTAATTCAATCAAATCAACCTTAGGTTTTCTTACAGCACTAACTGAAGACAAGTCATAATTACTGAAATAATTCATATATGAAGATATTGATGTTCCAAAGGCATCTTTTTTATCATCTTCTCCATTTTCTCTCAAATATTTTTTAACATTTCCTGCTCCAGATAAATGAGCAGCAGCAAGGATTCCAGATTCAGTAATTTCAACACCATTAATAATAGTTCCAACAAACCATTTAATATCCCTTCTTAATATCCATTTATTTCGTTGAACATTAATTAAAAACACCATCTCTTGTAGCATAGGGTTATTAATAAAATGAGTAGTATTTCTAATTTTATACATTTTTAAAGTATTTAAATTAAATTGATATTTACCTAAATAACCAAATTTATTAATAATATTATAACGACCTCCAGACTCCTTAAAGGCTAGACTTTCTTTAAAGCCATTAAAATCATTGATTAAATAAATTATATTTGTAGGAACATTATAATTTTCTAGCTCAACAGAATAGTTTAGTTTTTCACTAAAAGCATTATGCTTTAATTTCAATACAGGATTTAAAAAAGAACTGTTTAAGAAAAAAATAAGAAAAGAAAAAAACTTATAAAACCTGTAATTTTTCACCATTAACTTAATTAAGATAATTTTTAAAATAATGCACAAACATACATAAAATTTTAAATATCTATAAATCAGATACTTATCTCTTTATTTTGTTTTTTCTTAACCAGGAGGTATACTGTCTTTTATTTCTATTATGTTGTGAAAGAGTGTTAGAAAACATATGATATCCAGGGCTTTTAACATCCGCAACAAAAAATAAATAACTATGGCTTTCTAAATTCAAAACCGATTCAATGGAAGATAAATCAGGCATATATATTGGCCCAGGTGGCAAACCTTTATTTCTATAAGTATTATAGGGTGATTTAATTTTAAGATCCTTATATAAAACCCTTCTAATTTTAGTATCAAACCCTTTTTTTTGTTTTATAGCATAAACAACTGTAGGATCAGCTTGTAATTTCATTCTTTTTTTAAGTCTATTATAATATACACCTGAAATAGTAGGTCTTTCATCAATTTTAGGAGTTTCTCTTTGAACTATTGAGGCTAAAACTGAAACTTCAACAGGATTTAATCCATAAGACTTTGCTTTATCAATCCTAGAGGAATTCCAAAACATTTTATAGTATTTTAACATCTTATCCCTAAATTGATTGGCATTTGTATTCCAATAAAATTCATAAGTATTTGGAAGAAAAATTGCAAAAACAGATTCTTTAGTTAAATTATTTTCTTTTAAAAACTTGTCATTTGTAAAAGAATTCATAAGTGCTAAGCTGTCCGACTCAATTAAATTTGAAATTTTATCAGCTAGATCTTCTAATCTTTCAAGATTATTAAAAATAACCTTAATAGGTATATTATTTGATCTAAGTGAAGTAATTATGTCATTATTAGAATAACCTTTTTTTATAGCATATTTACCCGGTTTAATATTAATATATTCTTTCTTTTTAGCTGCTTTAAAAAAGCTTATAGTATCTTTTAAATATGGTGATATATTAGATTTTAAATTGTCAAATCCTGATCCAGTTGAAATATATAAATAAACAATCTCATTAGGAAAATTTGTGTTTTTAGAATAAAAAATTTGATAGTAATTATATGAAAACCCAAAAGCTAAAAATAAAAATCCTAAAAATCCTGTTTTTACAATTATATTTTTCATTTATTATAATTGAAATTCACCTTTAAAAATGAATTCTACTTTTCCAGATAGACTAATTTTTTCAAAACCAATATCACTTGGACTGAAACTAACACTTAAATCCCCCCCAAGAGTTTTAATTTTTAAATCATTTAATGAAGTCTTACTTAATTTATACATAGCTAATGCTACAGCAGTCACACCTGTACCGCAAGATAGAGTTTCATTATTTACTCCTCTTTCATAGGTTCTGATAATAAATTCTGAATTAGAAATTTTTTGAACAAAATTAACATTAACACCATCTTTTTTAAAAACTAGACTATTATTTATATTCTTACCCTCGCTATACACATCATATTGTTCTAAATCATCAACTATTTTAATAAAATGTGGAGATCCTGTGTCAATAAAAAATCCATCATCATAACTTTTTATGTTAGTTACATTTTTCATAGAAAGAGACACAACCCCATCATTAATAGCAGCTGAATGATTTCCGTCACAAGCATTAAACAAAGTATTGCTTTTAGAAATTCCATTATCCATTGCAAAATGGGCAGAACATCTTGCTCCATTCCCACACATAGACCCAACTAATCCATCTGAGTTAAAATATACCATTTCAAAATCAGTATTTTTTGATGGATTTATAAGTATCAAACCATCTGCACCTATTCCAAATTTTCTATCACATAAACGAGTAATTAAATCTTTATTTTTTTCTGGAAAATTAAGATAGCTATTATTTATAATAATAAAATCATTTCCCGTACCTTGATATTTTTGAAATTTAATTTTCATTTAATTGTACGAATATATGTAAAAAAGTAAATGATGTTAAAAAGTAGTTAAATTATATTCTTCTGTAATTTAAAAAATATAATTTTGATTAAAATCTAAATAAATTAAAAATGAAAAAAATTATTTTACCTTTTTTAGTTTCTATTCTTGGAGGCTTTGTAGCGCTATATATCCATAATTTGAACTTTAACCATGTTAAGGAAATCGATGAATTTCAGAATAATAAGTTAGCAAACATATCTTACACGCAAAATGTAAATACAATAGACACTTCTTCAATAGATTTTGTTGCAGCTGCGAATAAAACAATTCATTCTGTTGTTCATGTCAAAAACACAAGTGTTTCAAAGAATCCATCATCTTTATGGAACTATTTCAATGATAATCAAGGTAACAATACTCGTATAGGAATGGGTTCTGGAGTAATCATTTCAAAAGATGGGTATATAATTACAAATACGCATGTTATTGAGAATGCTTCTTCTATTGAAGTAACTACAAACAATAACAAAACTTATCAAGCAGATTTAATAGGAAGTGATGAAGTTTCTGATATAGCAGTTTTAAAAATAGTGGGTAAAGAATCTTTCCCGTATATAAGATTCGCAGATTCTGATCAAACTAAAATTGGAGAATGGGTATTAGCAGTTGGAAATCCATTTAATTTAACTTCAACAGTGACTGCAGGAATAATTAGCGCAAAATCAAGAGATTTAAATGATTATGACTCTAAAAATCAATCTTTTATTCAAACTGATGCAGCAGTTAATTCAGGAAATAGTGGTGGAGCCCTTGTTAATACTAATGGAGATTTAATTGGAATAAATACTGCAATAACTAGTGTGACAGGTGGTTTTGTTGGATACTCATTCGCAGTTCCAAGTAATGTTGCGCGAAAAGTATTTGAAGATATTATTGAGTTCGGTAATGTGCAAAAAGGATTATTAGGAGTCACAGGATTTGGACTCAACTCTATAACAGCAGATGAATTAAATATTTCATTAACTGAAGGTTTTTACGTTAATGATATTGAGCCAGATATGGGTGCTGCAAAAGCTGGAATAGAAAAAGGAGATGTGATCTTGAGTTTAGATAAATTAAAAATTGCGAAATTTTCAGATTTATCAGGTTATTTAAGTACAAAAAGACCTGGAGATATTGTATTAGTGGGTTTAATTAGAAATGCAATTAAACTTAACCTAGAAGTTAAACTTGAAAAAAATAAAAATATTGAGTTTATAGGTATGCAACTAAAAAATATGTCTAGTGAAGAGTTAGATAAATTTAATATTGAAAATGGAGTTAAGGTTTTAAATCACAGAAATAATTCATTATACAGAATGGGTATTAAACCAGGGTATGTATTAACTGAAATTAATGGTAAGAATATTAATAGTACTAATGACTTATCGGAATTTAATAGTGATACTAAAATCAATCAAATGACATTTATAAGTCCAGAAGGAGAAAAAGAAAGATTAATATTTGAATAAAGGAGAAAGCAATGATTAAAAGAACCTTAAATGACTAGAATTGATATCATAAGTGTTTTACCTGAACTGATTGAAAGCCCATTTAATGCCTCAATTATAAAAAGAGCAATTGAAAAAAAAATAATTGAAGTCCATTTTCATAACTTAAAGAATTATGCCTCAAATACAAGGAAGCAAGTTGATGATTATCAGTTTGGGGGTGGATCAGGTATGGTTATGATGATTGAACCAATAAAAAAATGTATCGATCAGCTAAAAAACGAAAGGATTTATAAGGAAATTATTTATATGACGCCTGATGGAGAAATACTTAATCAAAAAATTGCCAATAAATTATCAATTGATGGAAATCTTATTATTTTATGTGGACATTACAAAGGAGTTGATCAAAGAGTTCGAGATGAGTTAATTACCATGGAGATTTCTATTGGCGACTACGTTTTGTCTGGGGGAGAGTTACCAGCTGCAGTTTTATGCGATTCTATTATTAGATTAATTCCTGGTGTTCTTGGAAATGAAACATCAGCACTTTCAGATTCATTTCAAGATGGTATGCTCGCTCCTCCTGTTTATACAAGGCCTGCAAATTTTGAAAACTTAAAAGTGCCAGAAATATTACTCTCTGGGAATACAGCTAAAATTGAGCAATGGAGAGAAGAAAAAGCCGTCGAAAGAACAAAAAAATTAAGACCTAACATATTTAATTAAATTTTTTTTTTGAAATTAAAAAAAAAATGTAATTTTGCATCCAATTTAATATAACCGCTGACGATAATCGTGAATGTTGTATTAATTAAATTAAAATCTTACATAATGGAATCTTTAATAAAATTCGTACAAGATGAATTTGTTTCGATAAAAGAAATCCCAACATTCAAATCCGGAGACACAATCACTGTATATTATGAAATTAGAGAAGGAGAAAAAGTCCGTACTCAGTTTTTTAAAGGTATTGTTATACAAATCAAAGGAACAGGACTAACAAAAACTTTTACTATTAGAAAAATGTCTGGAACAATTGGAATAGAAAGAATATTTCCTTTCAATCTACCAGCTATTCAAAAAATAGAAATTAACAAAAGAGGAAAAGTTAGAAGATCTAGAATATATTATTTCAGAGAACTTAGAGGTAAAAAAGCTAGAATTAAAGAAGTAAAGAGATAACATTAAATCTCATTTTAATCTTTTTAAGTCTTCAATAAGAATCACTAATTTTACATTTACTTAAAAAATTATGAAAAAAATTATAGTTAAAAGTCCTATAGTAGAACTCGATGGTGATGAGATGACAAGAATTATTTGGCATTTTATAAAAACCAAATTAATTCTTCCTTATCTTGATCTTAATATTAAATATTATGATTTAAGTGTTCATAACAGAGATGTGACTGATGATCAAATAACTATTGATTCTGCTGAAGCTATAAAAAAATATAATGTAGGTATAAAATGTGCAACAATCACTCCTGATGAAGATAGAGTCACAGAATTAGATCTTAAAAAAATGTGGCGTTCTCCAAATGGAACTATTAGAAACATTGTCGGTGGAACAGTATTTAGAGAACCAATAATTATGAATAATGTTCCAAAGTATGTTCAAGGTTGGACAAAACCAATATGTATAGGGAGACATGCTTTTGGAGACCAATATAAGGCTACTGATATTGTTACTAGAGGAAAAGGGAAACTTACTATGACTTTTACACCTGAAAATGGTAGCGAAGCTAAAACATGGGAAATTTATAATTTTCAAGAAGATGGTGTAGCTATGAGTATGTATAACATAGATTCATCAATATATGGTTTCGCTAGATCATGTATGAATCAAGCTTTGACTAAAAATTGGCCTCTATATTTATCTACTAAAAACACTATTTTAAAAGCATATGATGGAAGGTTTAAAGACATCTTCCAAGAAGTCTATTTAAATGAATTTAAAGATAAATTCGAAAAAACTGGAATAACATATGAACACAGACTTATTGATGACATGGTTGCTGCTGCAATAAAATGGAATGGTGGATTTGTATGGGCTTGCAAAAATTATGATGGAGATGTTCAATCAGATACAGTTGCTCAGGGTTTTGGATCTCTTGGTCTTATGACCTCAGCTTTAGTTACTCCTGATGGAAATACTATGGAAGCAGAAGCAGCTCATGGAACAGTCACTAGACACTATAAGGAACACCTAAAAGGAAACGAAACTTCAACTAACCCAATAGCTTCAATATTTGCTTGGACTAGAGGGCTAGCACACAGGGGGAAACTTGATAACAATCAAGAATTAGTTGATTTTTGTAAAACACTTGAATCAGTGTGTATAAAAACTATTGAAAGTGGAAAAATGACAAAAGATCTTGCTCTTCTAATTCATGGAAAAAAATTAAACAGATCACATTACTTAAATACTCAAGAATTTTTAGATAGTATTAAGGTTAATTTAGAAGCAAAACTTCAGTAGTTTTACAATCTATTTTGACATTGTTATTGTAATAATCTAATTACAATTTCTATAATAAATCATTTATGAGCTTTGACAAAATTACTGAGTCAGATTCTAATTACGATAAGTTAGAGGAAAAGTCTATCAAAGAATTACTAGAAATTATTAATTCAGAAGATCAAACTGTTGCTTTTTCTGTTAAAAAAGAAATTTCTAAACTAAATACATTAATTAAAAAAGTAATTTCTCAAATTAACAATGGAGGAAGGCTTTTTTACATTGGATCTGGTACTAGCGGAAGACTTGGAATCGTTGATGCCTCGGAATGCCCACCTACTTTTGGAGTAAGTCCTGATTTAGTTATTGGTATTATTGCGGGGGGAGACAAAGCTATAAGAAAAAGCATTGAAAATGCTGAAGATGATTTAAATCAAGGATGGGAAGATCTTTTAAAACATAATATATGCTCTATGGATTTTGTTATTGGAATTGCAGCTTCTGGAACAACTCCTTATGTTATTGGAGCAATAGATAGCTGCAATAAAAAACAAATTCCAACAGGATGTATCACATGTAACCCTGGAAGTCCACTTTCATTAATTTCAAAATTTCCAATTGAAATAGTAGTAGGACCTGAAGTGATAACAGGAAGTTCTAGAATGAAGGCAGGAACTGCTCAAAAATTGATTTTAAACATGATATCAAGTGCCATAATGATTAAAACTGGAAGAGTTGAAGGAAATAAAATGATCGACATGCAACTTTCAAACGATAAACTTATTAATAGAGCCACAAAAATGGTAATGGATTCAATAAAGGTTAATGAGAATGAAGCTACTGAACTATTAAACAAACACAAAAGCGTTAGATCCGCTATAAAAAACTATATGAAATGAGTGAAAAATTTTTAATAAGAGGATTTAAACAAATAATTATTTCATTTTTTTTAATGTTTTTGGGTCCTACCCTACTATTTCAGTCTTTTAAAAATGAGGATCACCCTTGGTTTATTCCTGTTTTAATTATTAGTATTATAATTTGTATTCTATCCCTGTTTTATGGAATTAAAGGGCTAAAAAATATCATGAATGCTATTTTTAAAAAAAAAGAAAGTAATGTTGTTAAGTAATCCAATGATCTTATCTTTGTAATTAAATATTTTTTAGTTAATAATGATTGTAATTACTTTTCCTGACGGAGTATCAAGATCCTACGAAATTAACTCAACTCCTTTTGATATTGCAAATTCAATAAGTGAAGGCTTGTCTAGAAATATTATTTCTGCTAGTTTTAATGGCAATACAATTGAAACAACTACTCAATTAAAAGAAAACGGTAAGCTAATTTTCTATACATGGAATGAACAAGAAGGTAAGAAAGCTTTTTGGCACTCATCAGCCCATGTTTTAGCTCAAGTTCTTGAAGAATTATATTCAGGAATTAAATTAACTATTGGACCAGCAATTTCTAACGGCTTTTATTATGATGTTGATTTTGGCAATCATACAATGTCTGAAAAAGACTTTCCAAAGATTGAGAAAAGAATGATAGAAATATCAAGAGAAAAACATTTATTTAAATTAAAATCTATATCAAAAAAAGAAGCTCTTGATTTCTACAAAAATCATAAAAATGAATATAAAATTGAGCTAATTGAAAATTTAGAAGATGGAACTATATCTTTTTGTAATCATGACAATTTTACTGATTTATGTAGAGGAGGTCATTTACCAAATACTGGGTTTATTAAAGCTGTTAAACTTTTAAGCGTAGCTGGAGCATATTGGAGAGCAGATCAAAGCAAAACACAGCTTACAAGGGTATACGGGATTTCGTTTCCAAAACAAAAGGAACTGAACGAGTATCTTGAATTAATTGAAGAAGCAAAGAAGCGAGATCATAGAAAATTAGGAAAACAACTTGAATTATTTACTTTTTCGAATAAAGTTGGACAAGGTCTTCCACTTTGGCTTCCTAAAGGAGCTGAGTTAAGAGAAAGATTAGAAGCTTTTCTAAAAAAAGCTCAAAAAAAAGCTGGATACCAACAAGTCATTTCTCCTCATATTGGTAATAAAGAACTTTATGAAACATCTGGGCACTATCAAAAATATGGAGAAAATAGTTTTAAGCCTATAACAACTCCATCGGAAGGTGAAGAGTTTTTATTAAAACCAATGAATTGTCCTCATCATTGTGAAATATTTAATTCAAAGAAATGGAGCTATAAGGAGCTCCCTGTTAGATTTGCAGAATTTGGAACAGTTTACAGATATGAGCAAAGTGGAGAACTTCATGGTTTAACAAGAGTTAGAGGGTTTACTCAAGATGATGCTCATATTTTCTGCACACAACAACAACTAAACTCAGAATTTAAAAATGTAATAGACTTAGTGCTTTATGTGTTTAACTCTTTAGGTTTTGAAAATTTTACAGCTCGAGTTTCTTTAAGGAATCTAGGAAATAAAGAAAAATATATAGGTAGTGATGAAATATGGGAAGAAGCTGAAAAAGCTATTATTAATGCTACACAAGAAAAAAATATTAATTATAAAATTGTGTACGGAGAAGCTGCATTTTATGGCCCAAAATTAGATTTTATGGTTAAAGATGCTTTGGGAAGAGAATGGCAATTAGGAACTATTCAAATTGATTATAACCTTCCTGAAAGATTCAATTTAAGTTATATTGATAGTGAAAATAAAGTTCAAAGGCCTGTAATGATACACAGAGCTCCCTTTGGAAGTATGGAAAGATTCATTGCTATTTTAATTGAACATACAGGTGGTAATTTCCCATTATGGTTAACTTCTAATCAATTAATGATTATAGCAGTTGGAGATAAACATAAAAAATACAGTGAAAAAGTTTTAAAATTACTAGAAAATGACGAAATTCGGGCCCTTGTTGATTCTAGAAATGAAACAGTAAGTAAAAAAATTCGTGAAGCAGAATTAAACAAAATTCCATTCATGATGATTTTAGGTGATAAAGAAATTGCTAGTAATTCATTTTCAATTCGAGGGCATGGAGGAAAAGATTTTGGAAAAATGTCAATTGACGAGTTAAAAAGTTTTATTTTAACAAAATCATCTGAAGCAATAAAAGATTTTTAATAATTTAAATTTAAAGTTATAGGCATTCGAAGAAAAAGAAGCAGACAACCTGCTCGAATAATTAAGGAAAATCCTCATAAAATAAATGGGGCTATTCGTGCTAATGAATTAAGAGTCGTTGGTAATAATGTAGAAATCGGTATTTATTCTCTGGAAAAAGCTATGGAATTAGCTAATGAATTAGAACTAGATTTAGTTGAAATATCTCCTAAAGCAATTCCACCAGTATGTAAAATTATTGATTATAAAAAATTCTTATACGAACAAAAAAAGAGAGAGAAAATTATAAAAGCTAAATCAACTAAAGTTATAGTAAAAGAAATTAGATTTGGTCCTCAAACAGATGAGCATGATTATGAGTTTAAGAAAAAACATGGAATAAAATTTTTAAAAGAAGGTGCAAAATTAAAAGCATTTGTATTTTTTAAAGGAAGATCTATCATATTTAAAGAACAAGGACAAATATTATTATTAAAATTAGCTCAAGAATTAGAAGAATATGGAAAAGTTGAGTCATTACCTACTATGGAAGGAAAAAAAATGATTATGTTTGTGGCCCCAAAGAAATAAAATTAGAAGTAAAAAGTTATGCCTAAAATGAAAACAAAATCCAGTGCTAAAAAAAGGTTTAAAGTAACTGGGACAGGAAAGATTAAAAGAAAACATGCTTTTAAAAGTCATATTTTGACTAAAAAATCTAAAAAAAGAAAGTTAAAACTTACTCATTCAGGATTAGTCAGTGATAGCGATAGTGATAACATAAAAAAACAATTACGTTTAAAATAAACGGTTTATAAATAAGTTCAACCAGGAAAAAGGCTTTAAAGTTCATAAAATGACGCCTAATCCAAAAAATTAAATTATGCCAAAATCAGTAAATTCAGTAGCATCTAGACAAAGAAGAAAAAAAATATTAAAACAAGCAAAAGGTTATTTCGGAAGAAGGAAAAATGTTTGGACTGTAGCTAAAAATGCAGTTGAAAAGGGATTAACATATGCTTATAGAGATAGGAAAAACAAAAAAAGAACCTTTAGAGCTCTTTGGATAGTTAGAATTAATGCTGGAGCTAGACTTCACGGTTTGTCATATTCTGAGTTAATGGGTAAGCTAAAAGAGCATAATATAACTCTGAACCGAAAGGTGCTTGCAGATTTAGCCATGAACAATCCTGAAGCTTTTACTGAAATAGTAAATAAAGTTAAATAGCTTTAGAAAGGCATATCTTCATTTTCTTTTCTATATCCCCCACTTTCAAAAGCTTGATCTGGATTAACTTTAGGACTTTCCTGATTTAATTTTGATTGATATTCAAAAGGAGTGTCAAAATTATCTAAATTTTCAAACTTTCCAAGATTAGATACAAATTTAAGTTTGATATTATTTAAACCGCCATTTCTATGCTTTGCAATAATAAATTCAGCTTGACCTGCTGAAGGAGATCTTTCTTCATCGTCCCATTCATCTATCTTATAATACTCAGGTCTATAAATAAAAGAAACTATATCTGCATCTTGTTCAATAGCACCGGATTCTCTTAAATCTGATAAAATTGGCCTTTTACTTCCTCCCCTAGTTTCAACTGCCCTTGATAATTGAGATAAAGCAATAACAGGGATATTTAACTCTTTAGCTAAAGCTTTTAAGTTCCTAGAAATAGTAGAAATTTCCTGTTCTCGATTACCGGTTTTATTTGAACCACCCGAACTCATTAATTGAAGATAATCAATGACAATAAGTTTAATACCAAACTGAGAAGATAATCTTCTTGCTTTAGCTCTTAAATCAAAAATTGATAAAGCTGGAGTATCGTCAATATAAAGAGGAGCATTTTCAAGGGCTGAAACTTTTACATTAAGCTGTTCCCATTCAAACTTTTCTAAATCACCTGTTCTTAACTTTTCAGATGATAAACCAGTTTCAGATGAAATTAACCTAGTAATTAATTGAATTGACGACATCTCTAAGGAAAAAAAAGCGACAGGTATTTTTTTGGCCACAGCCATATTTCTAGCCATAGATAATGTTAAGGCAGTTTTACCCATTCCTGGTCTTGATGCAATAATAACTAAATCACTAGGCTGCCATCCAGATGTTAACTTATCAACTTCTGAAAAACCAGAAGGCACTCCACTCAGTCCATCTTTATTTGAGATTTCTTCAATTTTTCTTTTAGCTTGAATAACTAAACTTTGAGCAGTTTCAGTTGATTTTTTAATATTTCCTTGGGTAACATCATAAAGTTTTGACTCTGCAGAATCTAATAGACTAAAAACATCTTTAGTCTCATCATAAGAATCTTCAATTATTTCAGTAGAAATTTTGATCAAACTTCTTTGAATATATTTTTGCAATATTATTCTAGCATGATATTCAATATGAGCTGAAGAAGAAACTTTTTGAGTTAATTGAATTAAATAGTAATCACCTCCAACCTTTTCCAATTTGCCATCTGATTTTAATTTTGCAGAAACAGTTAGTAGATCAATTGGCTCAGTATTTTCAAATAATTTAACAATACTTTTAAAAATAAATTGATGAGACTCTTTATAAAAAGCTTCAAAATGTAAAATATCTATAACAGTATCAACCCCTTTTTTATCAATCATCATCGCTCCTAAAACAACTTCTTCTAAATCAATTGCTTGAGGAGGTAGCTTGCCTCTTTCAAAAGAAACTACTTGAGGCCTTTTATTTGATCTTTCAAATGAGGGTTGTAATTTTTCCATAAAACTAATTTATGAAAAGTAAAAAGGAATTATTAAAAATTTTAAGATTTATAACAAACAACTTTTTGTTAATAAACTAAAAAAAATGTTAATATCAATGATTTATGAACTGTAAACACCCATTGACGTAAACTTGTTCATTCTATCAACTATTAATTCATCAATTTTCTTAGAAGAAAGAGTTTTGAATGAATTTAAAATAGCATTTTTAACGTTATTAAAAATCTTTTCTCTATCGTTATGAGCTCCACCAAGAGGTTCTGAAATAATTTTGTCAATTAACTTATTTTTTTTCATGTCTATTGGAGTTAGTTTTAAAGCTTCAGCAGCCTTTTCTTTAAAATCCCAACTTCTCCATAAAATGGAAGAGCAAGATTCTGGAGAGATAACAGAATACCATGTATTCTCTAGCATCATAACGTGATCTCCAATACCTATACCTAATGCTCCACCAGAAGCGCCCTCTCCAATTACAATACATATAATTTGAGTTTTTAACTGAAACATTTCTATAAGATTTCTTGCAATTGCCTCACCCTGACCTCTTTCTTCAGCTTCTAAACCTGGATAAGCTCCTGGAGTATCTATTAAGGTAACTATGGGAATATTAAATTTTTCTGCGGATTTCATCAGCCTTAAAGCCTTTCTATAACCTTCTGGGTTAGACATTCCAAAATTTCTAAATTGTCTTGTTTTTGTATTATAACCCTTTTGTTGTCCGATAAATAAAAAAGTTTGATCATTAATTTTTCCAAAACCACCAATCATTGCCTTATCATCAGAAATATTTCTGTCACCATGAAGTTCTAAAAAAGAACCATTTGTAAGTGCTTTTATATAATCTAGAGTGTAAGGTCTTGAAGGGTGTCTAGAAAGCTGTACTCTTTGCCATGGAGAAATATTTTTATAAATCTTTTTTTTTGTTAATTCAATTTTTTCAGATAATTTTTTACAAGTTTCAGAAACATCAACATCACTCTTATCACCAATCAATTTACAGTCTCTAAGTTGATCCTCAAGTTCCTTTAAAGGTGTTTCAAAATCTAAATATTCCATAAAACAAATTATTGAAAATCAAAGATAAATAATAATTTATAATCAGGTCTTTTTTTCTTTCAGCTTAAATATACCATTAAGTAATACTGAAGTAAAAATCAATATAAATCCTAAATAAAAATCAAATGAAAGATTATTAAACTCATTTAAAAAAACAATTGCTAAAATTATTCCATAAACAGGCTCCATGTTAATTGAAATCATAAGGGAATAAGGAGTTAAATGTTTTAATACGTCTACAGAAATAACAAAAGCATAAGCAGTACAAACAGTTGCTAGAATTAATAGCCAAAAGAAATCATCCTCACTTAATTTAAAAAATTCATTATTAAAATCATTGCTAAACAATAATAATAATGAAATTAAAAAAACACCACCGATTAACTCATATATAGAAATTACTAGTGAAGATGCCTTATTAATCAATTTACCATTAATTAATCCAAAAAAAACACTTAATAAAACAGATATTAACGCATAAATAATTCCCTCTATATATTGATACTGAGAGTTAAAAATAAGTGACATTCCAATCACAATAATTAAACCAAAAATAACTTCATACAAAATAATTTTTCTTTTATAAAAAAGTGGTTCTAAAATTGAAGTAATAAAAGCTCCCAGTGAAAGTATAGAAAGAGTTATTGAAACATTTGAGGCTTTTATAGCTTTAAAAAAAGTAATCCAATGTAGTGCTATAATCATTCCAGAAAATAACAATTTCAACATTAAGGATTTCGAAACAGTTATTCTTTTTTTAAAAATAAAGGCATACAATAATAACACTATTGAAGCCAATGTCATTCTATACCAAACAAGTTCAATTGAGTCAATAGAAATTAATGATCCTAATATTGCTGTAAATCCAAAAATAAAAACAATAAAATGAAAATGAATTAAGCTTTTTATTTTATTTTTTTGCATGTCTTAAAAAATAAAAAGCTAATAAAAGAAAAACAAAATTTGGAATCCATGCCCCTAAAAAAGGTGATAAATTAGATTTACTGACCATTACAGTAAAAAATTTATCAAAAAACACAAAAGTGAAAGCAGTAATTATTCCAAATGCTAAATTCACTCCCATACCTTCTCTTCTTTTAAAAGATGAAGATGAAACAGCTAGTAAGGTTAAAATAAAAGTAGAAAAAGGAAGACTCCATCTCTTATGTCTAACTAATAAGTGAGCATTAATTAAAGGAGAACCGCTTTCCTTTTCTTGTTTTATAAATTTATTAAGCTCAAAAAAGTTTTGCGTTTCTGCCATATAATTAAGAGTTGATAACTCATTTATTTTAAAGGAGAAAAGAGTATCTACTAATTTTTTAGATTCTATTATTTGATTGTCATTACTAAAACTCCTTTTAAAATAATCTGTTAATCTATAGATACTATCATTATTTACCCATCTAATGTTTCTAGCGTAAATTTTATATTTTAAAGTATTGCCTTCAAAATGCTCAAAAGAAAAATCATAAGCCATTTCCCTTGTTGGGTTGTAACTACTAACATATACAAAATCATTATCTCCAACCTGTTTATAAATCTTAGATGTTTCTCTTGATTTTTTTCCTTTCTTTAAATATTTATATTGAAATTCATTGTAATGTTTATTTTTTTCAGGAACAATAAACATACCAGAATAAAAAGCGAATAAAGCAATAACTGTGGCGCCTAACATAAATGGTCTTAAGTATCTATTGAATGATATTCCTGAGCTTAGGATTGCTGTAACTTCAGAGTTATTAGCAATTTTAGAAGTAAACCAAATAACAGATAAAAAAACAAAAATTGGATAGAGAGTATTTCCGAAATACCAAACAAAGTTCAAATAATAATCAACTATCTCATTTAATGGAACTTCAAACTCTTTTAGTTTATCAATTTTTTCAGAAAGATCAACCAATATTCCTATAGGAATAAATAATAATAACATTACAAAAAACGTAGTTAAATATTTTGATACAATATATTTATCTAGAATCCGCATTTTATAATTTATTATTCATATTGTTTACCATTTTGATTTTCCATTTTGAAAAATTACCACTTATTATTTGTTTTCTTGCTTCTCTAACTAGCCAAATATAAAATGCTAAATTATGAATTGTTGCTATTTGTCTTCCTAAAGCTTCTTTTGTTGTAAACAAATGACGTAAATAAGCTTTTGAATAATTTAAATCAACAAAACAATGATCATCTAAATCGATTACTTCAAAATTATTTTTCCATTTTTCATTTTTTATATTAATAGTTCCCATAGAAGTAAATAACATACCATTTCTTGCGTTTCTAGATGGCATTACACAATCAAACATATCAACCCCTAGAGCTATATTTTCTAACAAATTAATAGGCGTTCCTACACCCATCAAATATCTAGGCTTACTTTTAGGTAAAATGTCACATACCAACTCTGTCATTGCATACATTTCTTCAGCAGGCTCACCAACAGATAAGCCACCAATTGCATTTCCTTCAGCTTCAATGCTAGAAATAAATTCAGCTGATTGAACTCTTAAATCTTTATATACACTTCCTTGTACAATTGGAAATAAAGTTTGGGAATAATCATAAACAGATGGTGTATTATTAAATTCTTTAAAACATCTTTTAAGCCATCTATGAGTCATATGCATTGATTTTTCTGCATAATTGTATTCACAAGGATATGGAGTACATTCATCAAAAGCCATAATAATATCTGCTCCAATAGACTTTTGAATCTTTATAGCTCTTTCGGGTGAAAAAAAGTGATAAGAACCATCTATGTGAGATTTAAACTCCACACCTTCTTCATTAATTTTCCTGTTAGCAGATAAAGAGTAGACTTGATACCCTCCACTATCAGTTAAAATAGGTCTATTCCAACTCATGAACTTATGTATGCCTCCTGCATTCTTAATAATTTCAGCTCCAGGTCTTAAAAATAAGTGGTAAGTATTTGATAAAATAATATCTGGGTTTATTTCATTTTCAAGATCTCTTTGATGAACACCTTTTACAGTGGCAGCAGTGCCTACTGGTATAAAAATAGGAGTTTCGATTACTCCATGTTCAGTCTTTATAGTTCCTGCTCTTGCCTTAGTATTTAAATCTTTAGAATCTAAATTGAAAATCATATAATAAAAACTCAAATATAATCATCTATTACGATTATGAATTCAATTTTAAATTGTTAACTAATAATGTATTTAATTATTAAAATTAGTTTGTAATAATTATGCATATAATTAAATTTATTGTTATTAAAATTACTAATGAATTTTACATTAGATGAATTTACTAGCCAGGTAAGAAGGGATATTTTAAGAATGGTTCACAAAGTTAATTCAGGTCACCCAGGAGGTTCATTGGGTTGTACTGAATTCTTAGTAGCACTGTATAGTACAATTATGAATCGTAAAGATGGTTTTGAAATGGATGGAATTGGGGAAGATCTATTTTTCTTGTCAAATGGTCATATATCCCCTGTCTTTTATAGTGTTTTATCGCGAATTGGCTACTTTGACGTTAAAGAGTTAAATACTTTTAGATTATTAGATTCTAGATTACAAGGACATCCTACAACCCACGAGGGACTTCCTGGTGTTAGAATTGCTTCAGGATCATTAGGGCAAGGGTTATCTGTAGCTCTTGGTGCCGCAGAAGGCAAGAAGCTTAATAATGACCCTAATTTAATTTATACTCTTCACGGAGATGGTGAACTACAAGAAGGTCAAAACTGGGAAGCTATTATGTATGCTTCTGCAAAAAAAATAGATAATATAATCGCTACAATTGATCTAAACGGAAAACAAATTGACGGAGCAACAGATGATGTTTTACCTATGGGTAGTATTAAACAAAAGTTTGAAGCATTTGACTGGCTAGTTGTAGAAATTGAAAAAGGGAATGATTTAAAAGAAATTTTGGAAGGAATGGAAAAAGCCAAAGCTCTTTCTGGAAAAGGAAAACCTATTTGTGTTTTACTTAAAACTATGATGGGTAATGGAGTTGATTTTATGATGCATACTCATGCTTGGCATGGTAAAGCACCAAATGACGAACAATTAGCATCTGCTTTAGCTCAAAATAAAGAAACTTTGGGGGATTATTAACTCTAAATCACTTTAACAATATGAAAACATATAATTACACTGAAAAAAAAGATACAAGAAGTGGTTTTGGAGCTGGTTTAGCAGAACTTGGAAGAAAAAATCCAAATGTAGTAGCCCTATGTGCAGACCTTGTTGGTTCATTAAAAATGAATCAATTTATTGATGAGAATCCAGAGCGTTTTTTTCAAGTAGGAATTGCAGAAGCTAACATGATGGGAATTGCTGCTGGATTAACAATTGGAGGCAAAATACCCTTTACCGGAACTTTTGCAAATTTTTCTACTGGAAGAGTTTATGATCAAATTCGTCAGTCAATTGCCTATTCAAATAAAAATGTTAAAATATGTGCTTCACATGCAGGGCTTACGCTTGGAGAAGATGGGGCTACTCATCAAATATTGGAAGATATTGGTCTTATGAAAATGCTTCCTGGTATGGTTGTTATAAATCCTTGTGATTATAACCAAACCAAAGCTGCGACCATAGCTATTGCTGATTACAAAGGACCCGTTTATTTACGTTTCGGAAGGCCTTCAGTACCAGTTTTCACACCCAAAAACCAAACCTTTGAAATAGGGAAAGCTATACAATTGCAAGAAGGAACAGACGTTACCATTATTGCTACTGGTCATTTAGTTTGGGAAGCTTTAGAAGCAGCTAAAGCTCTAAATGAAAAAGGTATTTCTGCAGATGTATTAAATATTCATACTATTAAACCGTTAGATGATAATGCCATTTTGAAATCTATAAATAAAACTGGATGTGTAGTAACTGCTGAAGAACATAATTATTTAGGTGGTTTAGGAGAAAGTGTAGCAAGAGTGTTAGTGAAAAATAATCCTGCTCCTCAAGAATTCATTGCTACCAATGACACATTTGGAGAGTCTGGTAAACCACAACAATTGATGGAAAAGTACGGACTCAATTATAAATCTATAGTAGAATCATCAATTAAAGTAATCGAAAGAAAAAATAATTGAAAAAAATTACTTATTTATTTTTCTTTATCACACTAAATATATATTCTCAATTTGAATATGGAATAAAAGGTGGAATAAATTTTAATGGTAATCTAAATGTCGCTTTAGAGATAGAATCTTTAGATTTAGGATTTCCAACAAATAATTATGAATCAAGAAATGGCGAACATTTTGGTTTATTTTTTAAAATTAATTTTAATAAATTTTATTTAAGGCCTGAAATTAATTATACAAGAATCAAAAATAGTTATGATTTATTTTTAGTGCCTAAACGTGATGTTGTTACTGATTTTAATGAAACAAAAATTGATGTTCCTGTACTAATAGGATATAAACCATTTAAATATTTAAATATTTTTGCAGGTCCGAGATTTGAATATAATAAAAAAGTAAAAGATCTTAATAATTTGAGTATTAGTGATCTAAATACTGATTTTCAAATAGGTCTTCAATATGGTGTAGGAGTGAAATTCTATAAATTTGAATTAGATTTGAGAGTTGAAAGAGGGTTTGAAAAAAATGAAATAAATTACTTGAAAGATGCCATAGGATCCAAAAATCAATATATTACTTCAATTGGTAAAATTTACCTGTTAGCCTTATCATTTTATTTGTAGAAAACTATTCGTTATCGTTATCTAGATAATCAGGAATACCATCTCCATCTGTGTCATCCACTACACCATCACCATCTGCATCATACTCATCAATAGTAAGTACCCCATCACCATCATCATCTGCATCTCTATAATTAGGGAGATTATCTTCATCAGTATCATCATTACTAAAAATATGATCTCCATTTAAATCTTCATCGATAGAATTGATTCCATCATGATCATGATCAGTAGAATTATACGTAGTTAAATTAATTTGAAAAATTAATGGAGAATAAGCAGGGATAGAAATAGTTGAGTTATTATAATAACCTAAAGCAGAAGGCATAATAGTCATTCCTATTCCATAATTACTTAATAAGTAAGTGCCATCATTATTAGTAGAAATATCACCTCTTTTAAGCAAGGCCGTAAATTCTTTAAATCCTCTAACAGTAGTTGTGTTATCTAGCCAAGTAGGGTTTTTTCTATTATCAAAAGTAGTGTTACCTAGTGTCATACCCTTATATGCCACAAAAACAGAATCAGCAACAGTCGGACTATCCCCATTTCCTTCTCTGTTAATGATATAATACATATTATGTGAAATCATTTCATTATTATCATCCTCTATATCTATACTTAGAATTGACACTTGATCAAATAAAGAAATCTTATCATTATTATCTCCAGAAATTGTATCAATCAATAACTCAACAGTATTATTACTAGATAAATTTTCGAAATCTTTATAATTGTAAAAATGTGTCTGAAGAAACTCAACAATAGAATCATTCTCTAAAACATATTGAGGACCAATATCATTAGAAGGGATTTCTTCAATTGACGAACTATCTTTGGAACATGAATATATAACCAAAATTAAAAAGAAATTATAAAAAATAAATTTGAAAGAATTTCTCATAAATTAAATAAATATGGCGCAAGATACAATTTTCTTATATTTTTGATCTAATTAATATGTATATAATTATAAAATGAGAATCGATAAATATTTATGGTATACTAGAATATATAAATCAAGGACTCTTGCTAGTAACGCTTGTAAAAAGGGGCATGTTAAAATTGATTCTAAATCTTTAAAACCATCAAGTGAAGTTTATCCAAACATGACCTTTGTTGTTAAAAAAAATCAAATTTTAAATCAATTTAAAATAATTGATTTACCATTATCTAGAGTTGGTGCTAAAATAGTTGAAATCTATATAGTCAATTTAACTCCCAAAACTGAATTAGAAAAAAAAGAAATTATTCAAAACAATAAAAATAATTTTAGATTCAAAGGAAAACCAAGCAAAAAAGAAAGAAGGGATATACAAGATTATTTAAATGAATAACTATCTTTATATGATATAAAAAAATGAATATTGAATTCAAAGCATAAAATACTGGGGCAAGATCGCATTAACAAAATTGTTAAAAGAATTGCTTTTCAAATACATGAAAAAAATCAAAATGAATCAGAAATTATATTGATTGGGATTTTAAAAAATGGATTTATTTTATCTAATTTAATTGAAAAAGAACTTCAAAAAATAAGTAAATCAAAAATTCAGTTATTATCAATAAAAGTTAATAAAAAAAGCCCTTTAGATTCCGTTGAACTTAGTAGTGATTTAAATAAAATAAAAAACAAGTCATTAGTTCTAATTGATGATGTTTTAAATTCTGGCAAAACCTTAATTCATTGTGTTAAATATTTATTAGACGTTCCCTTGGCTAATTTTAACACCGTCGTTTTGATTGATCGAAATCATAAAAAATACCCTATTAAAATTGATTTTAAAGGCCTTTCCTTGTCAACTTCAATAAAAGAAAATGTAAGTGTGGTTTTTGATAAAAACAATTCCTATGCTTTTATAGATTAATCTTTTCTATAATTTCTTTTGAAATTTCTGAAACACTTTTTTCATTAACGTTTATTTTATAGTGTGCTTGATTATAAAATGGAAATCTTTCAAAAAGATGTTTAGATACATATTCTAACATATCCTTAATAGAATCAATTGAAGATACTAAAGGTCTTTTCTTTTTTTCATAAAATAATCTCTTGGCCAAGATGTTATTAGGAGTATTGATAAAAAATACTTTTTTAGAATTTTCTACTATTAATTTCATGTTATTAGAATAACAAGGAGTGCCTCCACCTAAAGAAATAATAAATTTCTCTTTTGAATTTAATAGTTCTTTTAAGCTAGTATGTTCAATTTTTCTAAATTCAATTTCTCCTTTAAAATTAAACATGTCTGAAATACTCATACCATGTTTATTAACTATAAAATCATCAAGGTCTATATATTTTAATCCTATTAAATTACCTATATATTTTGCTAGAGATGACTTACCACTAGCCATGTATCCTAAAATAATAACATGTGAATTTATTGTACGAGTAGATGTTTTCAAAATAGATAAATATAATTCCACAAATTTATAAGAAATTCTCTTTGATTAATAAATTTATTGAACCTATATTTGCAGCCATTAAAATCTAATTAATAGATTTGGTAGCTCAGCTGGTAGAGCATCTCCCTTTTAAGGAGAGGGTCCTGGGTTCGAACCCCAGCCAAATCACTTAGACCTGGTAGCTCAGCTGGTAGAGCATCTCCCTTTTAAGGAGAGGGTCCTGGGTTCGAGCCCCAGCCAGGTCACTACTTACTTTGCGCACGTGGCGGAATTGGTAGACGCGCTAGGTTGAGGGCCTAGTGAGATTAATATCTCGTGGAGGTTCAAATCCTCTCGTGCGCACATTTTTAATTTCACTTTTAGCGAGGTTTTTTTATATTTAAAAATGGAACTAAATTTTTCTCAATTAAAAAGTTGTTTGGATAAATTAAAAAAAGATACTAATCCTAAATGGGGTACAATGTCATCTACTGAAATGCTATGTCATTGCAATAATTTTATCGAAGTTTCAATAGGTAAGAAAAAAATCAGTTTTACAACTAAGATTTTGGGAAAGATTTTTGGAAAATTATATTTGAAATATTTAATATCAATAGATTTTAATATTAATAGATTTTTAAAAAATTCTAAAACATTAAAAGCATTCAAATCTTTTCCAATATCCATTAATTTTGAAAATCAAAAAGATAAATTAATCAAAAACATAGATATGTTGGATAAAATCTATTCTAAACAAATTACTCACCAACTTTATGGAAAGATTAAAACCAAACTATTTAAAAGGTTAATGTTTTTTCATACTAAATATCACTTTAATCAATTTAGTATTTTAAACCAATGTTAATAGTTCTTAAAAGATATTTTAAATAGCTGCCATTTCAATAGCTGCAATAGCTGATTCAGTACCTTTATTTCCAAATTTACCTCCACTCCTGTCAATCGCTTGTTCCATATTCTCATCAGTTAAAACACAAAAAATTACAGGAATATTACCAGAAAGATTCAAATCTTTAATTCCATTACTAGTAGCATTACAAATAAAATCAAAATGCTTAGTTTCTCCTCTAATAACACTTCCAATAGCAATAATAGCATTTACATCTTCCTGTTGCATTTTTTTACAACCATAAATAAGTTCGAAACTTCCGGGAACTTTTAAAATATTGATGTTTATATCTAAAGCACCTTTAGATTTTAGAAGGTCAATACATCCTTTAAGTAAGTTATCAGTAATTTCTCTATTCCATTTTGAAACAACAATACCAAATTTAAAATTAGATGCATCAGGGATTTTTTTTAAATCAATATTGTTAAGGTTGTTAAATTCTGAAGACATTTTTAATTTTTCAAAGAGTTTTTTTCAATCTGAATGTCAATTAGAAAAGATTCTGAAGATTTAGAATAATCCTCTTTAATTCTTTTATAATAATCCAGTGCTGTAGATTTTTTACCTAAGAAAGAGGCAATATTACCAGCCTTAAGTAAAAATTTTGGAGATGTAAAATCATTAGTACTTGAATTAATTGCATCATCATATGAATCTAAAGCATCTTCTAATTGGTCTAATTCTGCAAATGAATCACCGATAACTCCCAAAGCAAGAGCCTTTAAAATTTCATTTTCACTATCAAAATCATTTAAATACTCAATTGAATTTTTAAAATCATTTAAATGATAATATGCCATACCTGCACTATACAGAGAAATATTTGCAGCATCCGTTCCTCTATAATTCTTTATAATATCTAAAAAACCATACTTTCCGTCAGCCCCATTAAGAGATAATAAAAATAAAGAATCACTTTGTTCAGTATTAATTAATGCTTGACTAAAATAGTATTGAGCAGTGAATAATTCATTATTTGCTTCATCAGAATTAGGATCTAGAATCATTTTTGAGTAACCTAAATAGCCTAAAACAACTATAACGGTAATACCAACAAAACTAATAATATAGTTTTGATATTTTGAAACTAATTGCTCAGTCCTAGAAGCACTTTGATCAAGTGTTTCAAAAACTTCAGCAGTTGTGCTTGCATTTTTATCTGAATTAAACTTATTTGATTTAGATTTAAATCCTTTTTTCTTATAGGTTGCCATGGTCTATTTTTAATAATTGGGTAAAAATAAAATATTATTCCAATGATTTAGGAGAAAAAACTAATTATTTTTATATAATTTGCATCTAGTTGTAAAATTTTACTGAAAATCAATAATGAATTCTTTAATTCTTAACAAACTATCTTTAATTAATTACAAAAACATTCTTTCAAGTGATTTTGAGCTTGATAGTAATATAAACTGTTTTGTAGGAAATAATGGTGTTGGAAAGACTAATGTACTTGATTCTATTTATCACCTTGCTATGAGTAAAAGCTATTTTCATTCTTTAAGTTCGCAAACAATAAATCATAATGCAAAATTCATGTTAATTGAAGGAGATTTTACAAAAGGAATTAAAAATGAAAATATAATATGTAGTTTAAAAAAAGGACAAAATAAAACACTTAAAAGAAATGGTAAAATTTATAAAAGGTTTTCAGACCATATTGGTCTAATTCCTTTAGTGATGATTTCACCTTATGATAGAGATTTAATTCAAGAAGGCAGCTCTAATAGAAGAAAATTTACTGATAATGTAATTTCTCAAACTAATAAAACATACCTAACTCAAATAATAAAATATCAGAAAATACTATTTCAAAGAAATGCTTTATTAAAATTTTTCAAAAAAAAACAAACTTTTGATATTGATATTTTAAAGGTTTATGACAATCAACTTTCAGAACTAAGTATACCTATCCATAACACAAGATTAGATTTTTTTAAAAATTTTGTTCCAGTATTTATTAAAAGATATAATTCAATTAGTCAAAACAAAGAGACAGTTAATATTTCTTACGATAGTCAACTTAACTTTGAATCCTTAAATAACCTATTAAATAATAGTTTAGAAAAAGACAGAATAGTTCAATATACAAGTTGCGGGATTCATAAAGATGATTTAATTTTTGAAATTGATAAATTCCCAATAAAAAAGTTTGGTAGTCAAGGACAACAAAAAACTTTTTTAATAGCATTAAAGCTAGCTCAGTTTGATTATTTAAAAACTGAATCAAACTCATCTCCTATTCTGCTTTTAGATGATATTTTTGATAAATTAGATAATAATAGAGTAAAACAACTTATACAATTGGTAAATGAAGATGAATTTGGACAATTGTTTATTTCTGATACAGATTATAATAGAACTGAAAAGATAATTAGTAAAATTGACTCTTCTTATAAAATGTTTAAACTATGAAAAGAAATTTTGAGTCAAAAAGTATAAAAATAATTTTAGATAATTTAATTACAGGTTCAAAATCTCTAAACTCTGGTTTAAACAATATTAAAGTTCAAAAATTATGGCAAGAAACTATGGGCTCTAACGTAAACTCTTATACTAAAGAGATTACTTTAAAAAATAAAACTTTGTATGTAAGTCTATCATCATCAGTGCTAAGACAAGAACTTAGTTATGGTAAACAAAAAATTGTAGACCTAATAAATAAAGAAATAGGAAATGAAATTATAACTAAAATAGTTTTAAGATAAAATTTCTTCAGATGTGAAGTGAAAAGATTCTTCAATTTTAGCATTTTCATCGCTATCCGATCCATGAACTGCATTTTCACCCATTGATGTAGCAAATAAGTTCCTAATCGTTCCCTCTTTTGCTTCAGAAGGATTTGTCGATCCTATTAATTCTCTAAAGTCTTCGACTGCATTATCTTTTTCTAAAATAGCAGCAATAATAGGTCCTCTACTCATAAAAGTAACTAATTCGTTAAAAAATGGTCGATCACTATGTGTTTCATAAAATTTTTCAGCTTTTTCTAAACTAAGTTGAGTGTATTTCATAGCAATTATTTTAAAACCTGCTGAATTAATTTTTTCAAGAATTGCTCCTATATGTCCATTTTCAACAGCATCAGGCTTAATCATTGTAAAAGTTCTATTGCTCATTATTTTTTTGTGCAAACCTAATAAAAAATTCTAGTCTATCATCATAATACATTATTTGTATTTTTATAGAATGATAGATGTCATAATTATAGGAACTGGAAATGTTTCATTTCATTTTAGCAAAGTAATTTCAAATAGAAATGGTCTTAGATTAATAGGAATATATGGAAGAGGAAGAAATATTCCTGATTATTTTAACAAAAACATTTCTTACTCTAATGATTTAAAAAAAATTAAATACGCAGATATTTACCTAATATGTGTGTCTGATGATGCAATCGGTATAGTTAGTGACCAGTTAAATGTTAGTGAAAAAAGTATAGTTGTTCATTCGTCTGGCTCAATAAATATTAGTTACTTGTCAAAACATAAAAAACATGGCGTATTATATCCTCTTCAAACATTTAGCTACAATAGAGAAGTCAATTTTAGTTCCATTCCAATTATAATTGAAGCAAATACTAACTTAGTTTTAGATAAAATTAAAGAAATAAGCAATCTTATTTCAAATGAAATAATAGAATGTGATAGTCAAAAAAGATTGTCAGTTCATATTTCTGCCGTTTTTGCTAATAACTTTTCTAATCATATGAATGTAATTGCAGAAGAAATCCTAAAAATTAACAATATTGATTCCGACATATTAAAACCATTAATTCATGAAACATCAAAAAAAATACAATTTTTAAAATCCAAAGAAGCACAAACTGGGCCTGCAATTAGAAATGATCAAATTACAATCAAAAAACACTTAAATTTATTAAAACAAACTAAGTATTTTGATATATATAAAACATTAACTGAAGAAATAATAAAATCAAAAAATGAATTATAAAGAAAGACTAACCAATATTAAAAACTTCATATTTGATGTAGATGGTGTGTTTACAGATGGTATAATAGTTGTAGACACAGATGGAAATGAATCTAGGAACTTTAATACTAAAGATGGAATTGCCGTGAAACTTGCAACTGAACTTGGTTATAATATTGCTGTAATTTCAGGAGCAAATAATGAAGGAATTCGTGCTAGATTAAATAGATTGGGTGTTGAAAATGTATTTCTAGGGTCTAAAGACAAAACAAAAGATCTACTTAACTATTCAAAAAATAAAAATATCATATTAGAAGAAACTGTTTATATGGGTGATGATCTTCCAGATATTGGACCTATGAATCTTGTTGGATTAAAAACTTGTCCATATGATGCAGCTCCTGAAGTTATTAATATCTGTGATTATATTTCAGGTTTAAAAGGAGGCCAAGGCTGTGTTAGAGATATTATTGAACAAACTCTAAAAATTCAAGCAAAATGGATTTTAGAAGAATCTAATCCGAATATCTAATATATGTTTTTCAAAAAATTAAAAAAATATAAAGTCTTACTGGCATCTGGATCCAAAAGAAGACATGAACTATTAAAAGGGCTTGAAATTAATTTTGAAATTGTTTCACAAAATGTTGACGAAACATATCCTAAACACCTTAAAAAACAAGAAATTACAAACTATTTAGTAAAAAAAAAATCTAGTTATCTAAAAAAATCACTAAAAAAAAATGAATTATTAATTACAGCAGATACTATTGTCTGGTTTAATAATTTTCCATTAAAAAAGCCAAAAAACAGAGAAGAAGCATTTAAAATGATACAATCTTTGAGCAATAACTCACACGAAGTAATTTCATCAGTCTGCATTAGCACTAATAAAACTCAAAAAATAATTAATGAATCAACTAAAGTGTATTTTAATAAATTAAGTGATGATGATATATTATATTACTCTTCAAAATCAGATGTATTAGATCGAGCTGGTAGTTATGGTATACAAGATTATATTGGACATTTAGGTATTTCTAAAATAAAGGGGAGTTATAATAACGTATTAGGTTTTCCTACAAGTTTATTTTGTAAAACAATTACTCAAATGAAATTATAAAAAATGTATAACTGGAATAAATCTTATACTATCATAATTGTAACAAATATTATATATATTTTATTTTTTTTGATTCTGACAATTAAATTCTCTTAAAAAATGGAAGAAATTGATTGGATAGTATTATCAGGGACGTTGATTTTTATTGTCACTTACGGAGTAATTAAAACACGAAGCTCAAATTCAATAAAAGATCATTTAAAGGGTGGTAATTCTTCAAACTGGTTGACAATTGGACTATCTGTTATGGCCACTCAAGCAAGTGCTATTACTTTTTTATCTACTCCTGGTCAAGCATTTCATGACGGTATGGGATTTGTTCAATTTTACTTTGGACTTCCACTTGCTATGATTATAATTTGCATGGTTTTCATACCTATATATCATAAACTAAAAGTTTATACTGCCTACGAATTTTTAGAACAACGATTTGATCTTAAAACTAGAATACTAGCTGCTGTATTATTCTTAATTCAAAGAGGATTAGCAGCTGGAATTACAATATTCGCACCTGCTATCATACTCTCTACTGTATTAGGGTGGGATTTAAAACTACTAAACCTTTCAATTGGAATTTTAGTAATTATTTATACTGTTAGCGGTGGAACAAAAGCTGTTAATATTACTCAAAAACAACAAATGTTTGTTATAATGAGTGGGATGTTCATCGCCTTTTTTATAATAATGAATTCATTACCAGAAAATATTAACTTTTACAATGCAATTGATATAGCGGGAATAGGTGGTAAAATGAAAGTTTTGGATTTTTCATTTGACTTAAATGAAAGATATACTTTTTGGAGTGGAATTACCGGAGGATTATTTTTAGCTCTTTCATATTTTGGAACAGATCAAAGTCAGGTCCAAAGATACCTTTCGGGAAAATCTATAAAAGAAAGTCAATTAGGATTAATGTTTAATGCTGTATTAAAAATTCCAATGCAGTTTTTTATTCTTTTAGTAGGTGTAATGGTATTTGTATTCTTTGAATTTAACTCTGCTCCAATTAACTTCAACCCTCAAGTAATTAATTACTTAGAGCAAAATAATAATGCTGATTATTTAAGTCAAAAAGAAAACTATTTAAAAATTAGAGATCAAAAAAAAGATTTACAGTTTAGTTATATAAAATCAAAAAATAATGGAGACAGAAATAGAACTTTTCAAATTGAAAAACAAATTACTGAATTACAATTATTAGAAAAAAATAGTAGAAAAAAAATTAAAGAAATTATAACTCAAAATAATTCGAGTATAGAAACAAATGATAAAGATTATGTTTTTATTTATTTTATTTTAAACTTCCTTCCAAAAGGAATTATAGGTTTACTATTAGCTGTTATATTAAGTGCAGCAATGTCATCTACAGCATCTGAATTAAATGCGCTTTCAACAACTACTGTAATAGATTTATATAAGAGAAATCATATACAACCAAAAAGCGACAAACATTACTTAAAGGCTTCTAAGTGGTTTACTTTAATGTGGGGAATTATTGCAATTATTTTTGCAAGTTTTGGAACATTATTTGAAAATTTAATACAATTAGTTAATCTAATTGGTTCTATATTTTACGGAACAATTTTAGGTATTTTTTTAATAGCTTTCTTTATAAAAAAAATAAAAGGCAACGATGTTTTCTGGGCAGCTTGCATGTCCCAAACACTCATATTTATAATATATGGCTTTACAGATATTGGTTACTTGTGGCTAAACTTTATTGGAGCATTATTAACCACAATATTTTCATATTTTTTCAACTATATAAACTCGAAAAATAATTAATTATTTAGGACGTATTCAACAGTATCACTTAACGTCTTAATAGAATCTTTAAGTTTAGTTTCTTTAGCCATAGCTAGTCCTTGATTAGCTGTTTTTAAAGCACCTTCTTTGTCACCAAAAGCTAAATAAATCAAAGCTTTTTGGTTTAACATCCAATATGGAGGGTCTTTTCTAAGTTCAAAACACTTGTCAATCCAGCTTTTAGCCATATTTATATCTAAATTTTCTTCCAAATAAAAAACAGCTGCTTTATAATAATCTTGGGAATTTGTGCTTTCATCTAATGTCTTTTCTATACTAGATATTGTCTTTTCCTTAGTTAATGTATTGAGTCCAAATGAAACTAAAGTATTTTCCCAAAAAAAGTCTAAAGTAGCTCCGTTATTATTCAAATTATTTAAAGCAATTGTAAAAGTTTCAATTTGAAAAGGTAAAGCATATGAATATGCAATAGTACTTAAGGCAATTTGACTTTCGTCCCAATTAGATGGAAGTCCCCAATTATCTGTTTTTTTATACAATATTAATTCCCAGGAATCTAAAGATGGTCTAGTATATATTGAATAAGTTCCTTTAGAAAGTTTTGAAGCCCCTATTCTTACATCATCACTAAAGGTTATTTTTGAGTTTTGATTCGCACCTGTCCTCCAAACTTCATTATAAGGAATAAGACCACCAAAAATTTGTCTTCCACGCATTGAAGGTCTTGAGTATTCAATCTTCACGTCAACAAGTCCAACTTTTTGAATTAATGTTGAGGAAGGGCTAGGCTGAGGAGTTTGAATTTGAGAAAAAGAAATAAAGGAAATTAATAGAAAAGTAAATGAAGTGATAAAATATTTTTTCATAACAGATGTTTTATATGTTCAAATGTATTAAATCTATTTTATTAGGATTAAAATAATAATTAAAAGAGTTCAATGAAGAAAAACTAAGCATTCTAAAATTATTTACAACCAAGCTTGAATTAAAAACACTCTTTCTGAAAAGAACTTAGAGTCTTTCTATTTTCGCTCCTAATCGACGTAATCTCTCATCAATATTTTCATATCCACGATCAATTTGTTCAATATTATGGATAATGCTTGTGCCTTTAGCAGAAAGTGCTGCAATTAATAAAGAAATTCCAGCTCTAATATCTGGAGAAACCATAGTAGTGGCTTTTAATTCAGAATTAAAGTTATGACCAATTACTGTAGCTCTATGAGGATCACAAAGAATAATTTTTGCTCCCATATCAATTAGCTTATCAACAAAAAACAGCCTACTTTCAAACATTTTCTGATGAACTAAAACACTTCCCTTAGCTTGAGTAGCAACAACAAGTATAATACTTATCAAATCAGGTGTAAAACCAGGCCATGGAGCATCTGAAATAGTTAATATCGATCCATCTATATAATTTTGAATTTCATATCCATCTTTGTGCTCAGGAATATAAATATCATTTCCTTTTCTTTTAATTTCAATACCTAATTTGCCAAAAATAACCGGAATTTGACCTAAATTTTCCCAACTCACATTTTTAATTGTAATTTCACTTTTTGTCATAGCTGCCATTCCAATCCAACTTCCAATTTCTATCATATCTGGAAGAACTTTATGTGAGCAACCCTTTAAAGATTCGACTCCATTAATAACCAATAAATTTGATCCAATTCCTGAAATATTAGCCCCCATGGAAACTAACATTTTACAAAGTTGCTGAATATAGGGCTCACATGCTGCATTATATATTTCAGTCTTACCTTCAGCTAAAGTGGAAGCCATAAGAACATTAGCAGTACCTGTAACAGAAGCTTGATCTAATAAAACAAAAGATCCTTTCAATTTAGTAGCCTCAACACCATAAAAATGCTCTTCTTTGTTATATCTAAATGAAGCTCCCAGTTTAATTAAACCAAGAAAATGGGTATCTAATCTTCTCCTACCTATTTTATCTCCTCCAGGTTTGGGAATAAAACCTTTACCAAACCTAGCTAATAAAGGGCCAACAATCATTATTGATCCTCTTAAACCACTTCCTTTTGACTTAAATGATTTCGATTGAAGAAAATCTACATCAATATCATCAGCTTTAAATGAATACTTATTTTTAGAAATTTTATTTACTTTAACTCCAAGAGAAGATAGTAAATCAATCAATTTTATTACATCTATAATTTGGGGAATATTATCTATGATTATTTCATCACTAGTCAAAAGACATGCACAAATAACCTGTAAAGCCTCATTCTTAGCTCCTTGTGGATGAATATCACCCTTAAGTTTAAATCCGCCTTGAATTGAAAAAGTCCCCATTATAATAATTATTACTTATTGTTGCGCTTTTTAAAATTACGATACGGTTTTTTATTATGCTTATTAATAGGTGATTTAGTAAATTTTTTATTAGTTAACTTAATCAAACTTTGAGATTCAGACAATGGTTTATCCTTTGATGTTAAAATAATTTTACCATCTGAAAGTTCTAATAAATGATTATAAATAACATCATCTTCAACTGTATCTTTATTCCAGTTTAAAAAACATTTTTTCATGTGATTTGCAATCACGTAAATTAATTCTTTTTTCATTTCACTTTCTTCCCAATTAACTGCAACATCAACCATTCTTTTAATATTATTTCCATAAAATCTATATTTTGGGAAATTTTGAGGATAATTTAATTTATCAGGTCTTTCTAAAAAGACTTCTTTAGATGGGAAGGGATATGGAGAATCTACATCAAGAGTAAAATCAGACATAATAAATAACTGATCCCACAATTTATGTTGAAAATCTGGCACATCTCTTAAATGGGGATTCATATTTCCCATAACTCCAATTATAGCTTTTGCTATATTATTTCTTTCATTTCTGTCATCACAAGCAAGTGCCTGATCAATCATTTTATGAAGATGTCTTCCATACTCTGGAATAATTAATTTAGTGCGTTCTGTATTATACTGTAAATTTTCAATCAAAATATGGGTGATTTAGTTATGAAGTTAGACAAATTTAATAAATTTTAATCACAAAGAAATTATTCCTTTAATTTTAGAAGCTAGTTTATATTTTTCTATTATCGAAGATGGTGATTTCATTTTTGCTTTTATAGTTATACTAGTAAATTTATTTAAAGATGAGAGTTTTATAGAAATATTTGCATCTATACCATTAAATAAAGATTTAAGGTTTTTTATGCTATTTTCTTCTGATTTAAGAATGAATTTATATATATAAACAGATGGCCAACTAGATGATTCTAAGAGTTGTTTTTCTAATCTATTATAAAATTCTTCGCTATCTTTTAACATGAGTTCAAATATATATATAAAGTTTTATTAATTGCTTAATTTGCATGACATGAATAACTCTAATAAAATATTAATTACTGGAGGTCCTGGTTCAGGAAAAACAGCTTTAATAAATGCACTTGAAAATAGAAATTTTAATTGCGAGCATGAAATTGTTAGAAATTTAACCCTAGAAGGGAAGGGAAATGGAATTGATCAAATATTTTTAAAAGACCCATTGATATTCAGCGAAAAACTTTTAGAATTAAGGATTAGTCAATTTAATAAAAAACAAATATCAGAAAATACATTTTACGACAGAGGTGTTCATGATGTATTAGCCTATCTAAACTATATTAAAGTTAAATACGATCATATATTAACGAAAAAAGCTGAAAAAATAAAATACGATAAGGTTTTTATACTCCCGCCTTGGAAAGATATCTATAGGCAAGATGAAATTAGATATGAAAGTTTTAATGAATCTGTTAAAATTCATGATGAAATAGTCAAAATTTATAATTTTTTCAAAATGAAAATAATAATTTTAAAAACTGCTACAATTGATCAAAGAATTGAAAATATATTAGAGTTCATAAATAAATAAATATGAATAAATTAAAAATTGTTTTCATGGGTACTACTGATTTTGCAGTAGGCTGCTTGGATGCTTTAATGAATTCTTCTCACCAAATAAAAGCAGTTATAACTGCTCCAGATAGAGAAGCTGGAAGAGGAAAGAAAATAACCCATTCAGAAGTTAAGAAGTATGCCATTAATAATAATTTAAAATTATTACAGCCCATAAAATTAAAAGATGAAAATTTTGTGAATGAATTAAAATCAATTAATGCTGATATTTTTGTCGTGGTCGCATTTAGAATGTTACCTGAATTAGTTTGGAGAATTCCTTTAAAAGGAACAATAAATTTACATGCTTCACTTTTACCTCAACTTAGAGGAGCAGCACCTATTCATTGGGCAATAATTAATGGATTAAAAGAAACTGGTGTAACAACATTTTTTATTAATAAAAAAATTGATTTTGGTGATATAATTCAACAATCTAAAGTAAAAATTGGAGATATTGAAAATACAGGCGAGTTATATGAAAAATTAAAAAAAGATGGAAGTAAATTACTGATTTCTACACTTAAAATAATAAACAATGATAATTTTCAGTCAACACGACAAACTAATTCAGGTAAACTTCTATTAGCTCCAAAGCTCAATAAAATTAATACTAGGATTAATTGGAATGACTCAGGTAAAGATATATTCAACTTTGTTAGAGGACTATCTCCTTATCCCTCTGCTTGGTCAAAAGAGAAAAGATCTGGGAAAATATTAAAATTACATAGTGTTAAATTTGAAAAATCAAAAACTAATAAAATTAATCACGCAGGAACAATTCAAATTGACAAGAATACTATTAAAATTATAACTAAAGATGGATATTTAGATGTATTAGAATTACAGATTGAAGGAAAAAAGAGAATGAGCAATTTGGAATTTATAAATGGATACAAAAATTTCAATTCTAAACATCTTTTATAATTCATTTAAATACCTTAAATTAATTACAATTATTAAGTTAAATATATTAAAGTTCTTGAAAAAAGGAAATTTACTTATTGCAGAGCCTTCAATTATTGAAGATATTAATTTTAATAGATCAGTCGTTTTAATTGTGGATCATAACGAATTAGGATCCGTTGGTTTTATTTTAAATAAAAAATTAAATTATTCAACTTCTGAATTAATCCCTGATTTGAAATATAATTTCCCCATTTATAATGGAGGACCTGTTGAAAAAGAAAATTTATATTTTATCCATTGTATTCCAGAACTAATCTCTAATAGCTTGAAAATTATAAATAACATATACTGGGGTGGAGATTTTAATAGAATTATTGAATTAATTAATAATGAAGAAATCAAATCAAATCAAATCAAATTTTTTTTAGGATATTCTGGTTGGAATGAAACTCAATTAAAGTCTGAAATTGATTCAGCTTCTTGGATATTAGAAGAAGATGAAATTAACAGAAATTTAGTTTTTAGTAATAGTGGTAATGTTTGGAAAGAAAAATTAATTGATTTAGGAGGAGAGTATTTAATATGGTCTAATTCACCTGATAATCCTAATCATAATTAAATATTTTCAATTTCTATATTAAGAAATCTAACAAATTCTTTAGCAATTTCATTTGAAAATTTCTTTTTTCTATAATCGGAAACTGCTACAATTCCAGAAATGGAATTAGTCAACCAAATTTCGTCAGAAGACATTAATTCAAAAGGGGAAATAACTATTTCTTCTATTTCTAGATTTGATTTTGTTTTAATTAGCTCAATTATTTTTTTTCTCATAATTCCATTCAAACAACCAGATGATAATAAAGGCGTTTTGATTTTTTTTTCATTAACTATAAAAATATTACCATTTAAAAATTCGGTCACATTTCTTTTATCATTAAGTAAAATACAATTATCTAATTCATTTTCATTAGCATAAATACTTCCAATAACATTCAAGATTTTATTATTAGTTTTTATGTTAGAAAGTAAGTTTGGTTGGATAAAATATTCTTTAAATAAATCAACTTTAAAAGGTTTGTCATTGATTTTAAAGGTTTTTTCATCAAACTTTTTAGATTGTATGACATAAACTGGAAGAGATGATTCTGGAGAATAAAGACCACCACCAGATCTAAATATTGACAACCTAACTCTTCCTGAAAAAAAATTTTCAATTTTTAGATTAGTTTTTAAAATTTCTTTTTCAAAAAATTCTGGAGTAAACATATCTGGAATATCCATCCTCAAAATCCTGATTGAAGACATTAACCTAAGATAATGTTCTTCCCAAAATAGAATATTGTTATTTACAATCTTTAAAGTGTCAAAAATGGAATCTCCAAATAAAAATCCCCTATTAATTAAATCAGTGTTAGATTGATCTATAAAATTTCCATTATAATTAATCATGAACAATTAAGTAGAGCCAACAAGTTGTTTTAAATCTGAAATTTGATTATCCCATAACATTTTTGATTCTTCAATCTCATCATCAAAAGAAAAATCAGTTACTATTAATGAAACATCTTTAGTAATTTCATCAACAACTATTCGTATTTCAAAAAAACACTTATCCTGATCGTCACTCTCATCTAGCCATCTATATTTTACAAATAAATTTGATTTACTGGAAATTAATTTAGCTTTCTCTTCTGCACCATCCCAAAAAAATGAAAAAATTTCTCCTCTTGAATTTACATTGTCAGCAAACCATTCTGAAAGCCCAGAAGCTGAAGAAATATATTGATATAACATATGAGGGGATGCCTGAATTGGAAACTCTAATTCAAACTTTGATTTTAAATCCATAAATGGCAATATATAGATTAAATTGAAGTAAAAAAAGAATTTTAAATAATTTTTATCCTGAGTTTGAGCGTAGTTAATTTGTTTATATATTTACGCGCATTTTGTTATGGCGAGATAGCTCAGTTGGTTAGAGCGTCGGATTCATAACCCGGAGGTCGGGAGTTCAAATCTCCCTCTCGCTACTTTAAGGGGATTATATCAAGTATCCGTTGGTTTAATCCCTTTTTAATCCTAATAGAATTGAATCTAATTTACTTATTGGATAAATTAATTGACTGCCTTCAGTCAAATTTTTAACTAAAATTTCATCTTTATTAAACTCATCTTCCCCCATTATAATAGCAAAAGAAGCATTATGTTTGTTAGCGTAAGAAAATTGTTTATTAAGTTTCACTTCATCTGGATAAACAAATACTTTTTTGTTATTTTTTCTAAACATATCAATAACTGGAAATATTTTTTTCAAATATTTGATTCCAAAATTGATTATAATAATATCAAAACTATTCTCTAAATATTCTGGAAATAAGTTTTTTTCTTCCATCAAAAGATAAATTCTATCTAACCCAAAGGAAATACCTACTCCACTTGTATTTTTCATATTAAAAAGTGTAGTTAAATCATCATATCTACCTCCACCTCCTAAAGAACCAATTCTACTATTAGATTTAGAAGATACTTCAATTATAGTACCGGTATAATAATTTATTCCCCTAGCTAATGTTAAATCAAATCTAATTTCATTATTTAATGAATTATCTAAATAAATAAATTCCAAAATTGAACTTAAATCATTTAAGCCTTTTTTAGCTTCAGGAAAGTCAATAAAAAAAATTGACAACTTATCAATAGTAATAGTTTTATCTTCAAGCAAATTTTTAAGCTTAGAAACAGAAACATCTTCTATTAAATCTTTAATCTCTTTAATAACTAAATCTAATCTTGTCTTATCTAACTTATCAATTATAGAAATAAAATCATTTAATTTATTTTCAGCACCAATATAATCTGCTAGTCCTTTTAATATCAGTCTATGATTAATCTTAAATACTATATCATTAAAGCCTAGTTCTGTAAAAACCTTATCGTATAATTTTATTAATTCTATTTCTTGAATTATTGAATTACTTCCAATTACATCAGCATCACATTGAGTAAACTCCTGAAACCTACCATGTTGTGGCCTGTCAGCTCTCCAAACATTTTGAATTTGAAAGCGTTTAAAAGGAAAAATAATGTCATTTTGGTGTTGAGCTACAAATCTAGCTAAAGGAACTGTTAAATCATATCTTAAACCTTTTTCAGAAATAGAATTAGTAAACTCCAAAAGTTTATTCTTTTTTAAAGCATTTAAATCTGCTTTCTTTACCTTATCACCTGAATTTAATATTTTAAAAATAAGCCTATCCCCTTCACTACCATATTTACCTAAAAGGGTTGTGTTTTTTTCAAGAGCTGGAGTTTCAATTTGAGAAAAACCAAAAAGTTGAAAATTTTTCTTTAAAATATCTAAAATATAGTTTCTTTTAGATAGTTCTGAAGGTAAAAAATCTCTAGTTCCTTTTGGATTTGAAGGTGTTTTTGACATGAATTCATTAATAATACAACAAATATCTAACTTTTTAGAAGAAACTAGAAATTAGTATCAGAAAGATTTAGGAAATTAACTTAGTCTTCCGATTTAACTACTTCAAACGAAATTTCATGAATTACATCTCTATGTAACCTAAGTGATGCTGAATAAGAACCAAGTCTTTTAATTGTTCCACCTTGAACTTTGATAATTTTTTTATCAAGATCAAAACCTGCATTAGCCAATTCACTATTTAGATCAGAGCTAGAAATTGAACCAAATAATTTATCTCCTGAGCCAGATTTAGCAGATATTTTAATTTCTAACTTACTTAATTTTTTAACTAATTTTTGAGCTTCTTCAATAGATTTTTTTTCTCTAAATTCTCTTTGTTTAATATTTTCAGCTAAAACCTTTCTTGAAGATGTTGTAGCTAAAATTGCTAATCCTTGAGGAATTAAGAAATTTCTACCATATCCATTCTTTACAGAAACTATATCATCTTTAAAACCTAAGTTAGGTACGTCATTTTTAAGAATTAATTCCATAATAATTATTTTAACATGTCTGCTTGATAAGGTAAAAGTGCCAAATGTCTTGCTCTTTTAACAGCAACGGAAACTTTTCTTTGATATTTTAAAGATGTGCCTGTTAAACGTCTTGGTAAAATTTTCCCTTGTTCATTAATAAATCTTAAAAGAAAATCTGGATCTTTATAATCAAGATACTTAATACCAGATCTTTTAAACATACAATATTTCTTGCCACTCTTCGTAGCTATATCTAAAGGAGTTAGATATCTAATTTCTCCCTGATTTCCTGATTTTCCTACTTGTTCTATTGATGACATAATTATGTTTTTTTATTATTACGTTCTCTTCTCTTAATTGACCAAGCATCAGCATACTTGTCAAGTTTTACATTTAAATAACGCATGATCCTTTCATCTCTTTTCAATTCAGTTTCAAAAGCGTTAACTATAGTGTTAGGAGCATTAAAATCAATTAAGTTATAAAACCCACTTTGTTTGTTTTGGATAGGATATGCTAATTTTTTCAATCCCCAATATTCAGTTGAAATAATTTCGGATCCTTGGCTTGTTAAATAGTCTTCAAATTTTTTTACTGTCTCCTTTACCTGATCATCAGATAAAACGGGATTTAAAATGAAAACAGCTTCGTAATGATTCATAAATCTTATTAAAAAATTGGTCGCAAAAATACATTAATAATATTGACTAACAAAATTTGTTTATTATTTTAATTATATGGGTCAACATCAATAGAAATATCAGCATTTCTGAAAGCAGAAATAGTGTTAAAACTTTTTAATATTTTAGAAATACATGTTTTAGAAAATTTAAGATTGCTATTATTAGGAATTTTAATTAAAATATTTTTAATATGTTTATTATTAATTCTTGAAATAAGAGGAGATTCAGGACCTAGCATTTGATTTTTAAATTGATTTTTTAAAGCATCTGCTAACCATCTGGAGCTTTTTTGAAGAATATTCAAATTTTTATGCTTCAAGGTTAATTTAATTAATCTTGAATAAGGAGGATATTGAAACAAAAATCTTTCATTTAACTGTTCTTTAAACATTCCTAAAAAATCATTTTTAACAATTTTTTTCATTAGTTGATGATTTGGGTTAAAAGTTTGAACAATAACTTCTCCTTGTTTCTTTGATCTCCCTGATCTTCCTGCTACTTGCTGAATTAGTTGGAAACATTTTTCTTGAGACCTAAAATCTGGAAAATATATCAAACTATCTGCATTAACAACTCCAACTAAATCAACATTCTTAAAATCAAGCCCCTTAGTAAGCATTTGAGTACCTACTAAAACTTGAAATTCATTATTTTCAAAATCATTAATAATATAACTAAAAGCATTTTTATTTCTTGTTGAGTCATGGTCCATTCTTTCAATTTTTAAAGAAGGGAAAAACTCTTTTAATTCTTCAACAACTTGCTGTGTGCCTAAACCTTTTTTGATAACAGTATTTCCTGCGCAGGTTGGGCAAATTGTTTTATTTTTTACACAATAACCACAATGATGGCATTTTAATTCATCTGAAACTTGGTGATAAGTTAAACTAACATCACAATTAATGCATTGATAAACATAGGCACAAGAACTGCATTCTAAATAAGGTGCATATCCTCTACGGTTTTGAAAAATAATAACTTGCTTTTTGTTCTCAATTGTAGTTTTAATTTTTTCAAGAAATAAATTAGAAAAATTACCAGTTATATTTTTTTTAAGAATAGCTTGTTTTAAGTCTTTAATAATAATTTTTGGAGGTTTAATATCTCCGAACCTCTTGTTAAGATTAATAAGTCCATACTTATTTGAAATTGCATTAAAATAAGATTCTAAACTGGGTGTAGCAGAACCTAAAAGAGTGTTAGCTTTATGTAACATTGCTAAATAAATAGCAGAATCTCTTGCATGGTATCTTGGAGCAGGCTTAAATTGCTTGTAAGCATTTTCATGCTCTTCATCTACTATAATCAAACTTAATTTGCTAAAAGGAAGAAAAATGGAAGATCTAGCCCCTATAATAATTTTAGCATTTTTATCGTTTTTCAAAACTTTTTTCCAAACTTCTGTTCGTTGATTTATAGAATATTTAGAATGGTATACAGCCAATAAATTACCAAAATATTTTTTTAATCTATTAATTAACTGTGTAGTTAATGCTATTTCTGGAACCAAGTACAAGACTTGTTTGTTTTTTTTAATTTCATTTTCAATTAATTTAACATATATTTCTGTTTTCCCAGATGATGTGACGCCATGTAATAAAGAAACATTTTTATCTTTAAAACTTGATATAATATTTTCAAATGCGTTTTTTTGATCGAAACTTAGATCTTTAGGTTTTATTAATTGATCCACTTGAAATTGAATTCTATTAATTATTTCAGGCTTCTTTGCTAATATACCTGTGTCAACCAAAGTATTAATGGTAGCTCTTGAAACACCAGAATAATTTATCAGTTCTTGAATAGTTGGATTAACATTTTTAGAAAGTGAAAAAAGGCTTTTAAGTACTTTTTGCTGAGATTTTTTTGTTTTTAACTCATCTAATAATAAATCAAAAGCATTGTTATCTAATTTTTTATTAAAATAAATTTTAATGACTTTTTTAGGTTTAAAATAATCATACACTTCTTCTTTAAGCTTAATAATAGAATGATTTAATAGCTCATTAATAGTTTTAGTAACATGTTGTTTCTTTAAAATTGAAATAACTTCACGATATGTTAATTTTTTATTTAGCAGTAAATTATTATATAATAAATCTGCACTATCTGTCAACTTCATATCTTCTTTCAATTCATCATATAATACAATTTCACTTTCACTTTTTAAAAGAAGAAGACTTGGAATTGAAACTTTTATTACCTGACCAATTGGGCACATATAATAATTAGACATCCAGTTAAAGAACTTAATTTGAAAATCATTAATTATTGGTTCTTCATCAATAATAAATTCTATATGTTTAGCATCATAAAACTCTGGTAAAATATTATGTTTTTTAACAACTATTGCTGTCAAAAGTTTTGATTTTCCAAAAGGAACTATAACCCTATATCCATTTTTTAAAAAATCATATTCTATTTTATTTACTTTATATGTAAACAAAGTGTCAATAGGAAGAGGGACAATTACATCAATTAAGTAATGCATTGTTAATAATTTTTTAGTTTGTAAATAACAACATTTAACTCAAATCCAAGTAATAATGATATTGAGTTAATCCATATATACAACATCATTATAATTAAGGCTCCAATAGAGCCATAAAGTTCATTATAATTAGAAAAATTGTCAATATATAGACCGAAAAAATAGGTTGACAAAAATAAAAGAATGGTAGTCATTATTGATCCAGGTGAAATAAATTTCAAATTCTTTCCTTGAATTGTCCCAAAATAGTATAGTGAGGAAAATGAAATAAGTGAAATTAATATTAAGAATATATATTTTAAATAAATAAACATGAAAGAAACTAAACTATTATTTTGGGTAATTAAAAAATCAAAAAAAATAGACGAAACTGTTGCAAATAATACAACTATCACTAAAATAAACCCTACCAAAATAGCATATAGATATTGTTTAAATAAATTTCTTGAAAATTGAACATGATAAGAATCTGTAAAGCCTCCAAAAACAGCATTTACTCCATTACCTATTAAAATTATTGAAAATATTAAAGTAGTAGATAACAGCCCACTTCTTTTATTACTATTAATATCAACAAATATGTCGTGAAAAAAAATAGCAGATTCATTTGGCAATAAAGATTCTAATAAAGATAAAAATACTTCATCAAAATTGTCAATAGGAAAAAAAGGAATCAGATTTAACACAAACAAAACAAATGGGAAAAAAGCCATAAAAAAACTAAAAGATATACTACTTGCTCTAGTAGAAATTGCCCCTTTAATAATACCAATAAAATAAAGGTTAAATAATTCATAAAGTGAAAAACCATACAAACTTTTTAATTTAATTTTTTTAAAAAAATCAATAACGGAATTAATTATAAAGTTGTTTTTAATCAAACTCATATATTTATAGTTAAATATAAATTAAAATTAATCCAATTGTTTAGTTAATGAAAATTAAGTTACTAGTTGTTGGCAAGACCTCAAATACAACTTTACTATCTTTAATTAAAGATTATGTAAAAAGAATAAGATACTATATAACTTTTGAAATAATTTAAAAAAATAAGTCCTTATCACAATTAGTAAATCATGAATATAATTTTTGCTACTAGCAATTTAAATAAACTAAAAGAAATTGAAAACTTGATACCTAAAGATATTAATCTAAATAATTTAAAAGACCTTAACTTTAATGAAGAAATTCCTGAAAATGAAAAAACTATTGAGGGTAATGCTATCTATAAAGCAAAATTTATTCATACCAAATTTAACGTTAATGTGTTTGCAGATGATACTGGACTTGAAGTTGAGGCGCTAAATGGAGAACCAGGTGTTTATTCGGCCAGATATGCAGGTAAAGAATGTAACTCACATAAAAACATAGAAAAACTTCTTAAAAACCTAATTAACAATAAAAACAGAAGGGCAAGATTTAAAACAATTATTGCTTTAATTTTAAACGGTAAACTTTATCAATTTGAAGGAATTGTTAATGGCCTTATTTCACATTCTTCAAAAGGAAATAAAGGATTTGGATACGATCCTGTTTTTGTGCCAGAAGGATACAGTAAATCATTCTCAGAACTATCTTTATATGAAAAAAATAAAATTAGTCATAGATCAATTGCTGTGAAAAAATTAATAAGCTTTATCTCCAAACAATTAAATTGATTTTAAAAAAATTGTTAAATAATATAATAATAATGATTTTATTAGTTTGTATTTTCGTTGCCAATGAATAAATTATTACTACGTCTCTTTATTTTAATAACACTTAGTGTATCAATAAACTTTATTAATGCTCAGAATAAAAGTTTAATAGCTTTTGTAGAAAATGCAGCTGATAATTCGCCTATATCTAGTGTTCATGTAATAAATTTATCTCAAGTGATTGGCGTAATAACTGACAAAGCTGGTAAATTTGAAATACAAGCACAATTGAATGACACTCTATATTTTTCCTACCTTGGATTTAAATCAATTAAAGTTAGAGTGACAAATGATTTACTGAAATTCAAGAATTCAAAAATTCAATTAACTGAATTGGCATATGCTTTAGAAGAAGTAATTATTAAACCATATGAACTAACTGGTTATCTAGAAATTGACGCAAAAAATGTCCCAATAAGCAAATCATACAGGTATAGCATACCTGGTCTACCATCCAGAGGATATGAAGGAGGATCTAGAAATTCTGGAGCATTCTCAAAAGTTGTTAACGCAATTTTTAATCCAGCTGATTTTCTGTATAATCTATTTGGAAAACAGCCAAAGCAACTCAAAAAACTTCAACAAATGAAGGAAGATTATAGAATTCGAGAGTTATTATCTTCAAAGTTCGATAGAGAAACTCTAGTAGAATTATTACAAGTTGAAAAAATTGATATTGACGAAATATTAAGAAACTGTAACTATTCTGACAGCTTTATAATTTCTGCTAATGATTTGCAAATATTAGATGCTATTAGTGGGTGTTATGAAGAATTTAAAGTACTTAACAGAAAATAAATATCTCTATTAAATTTAAAAAAGATTAACTTTGTAAACTTTCTAAAGAAAGTATATGCAACTCAATTCCTTAAACGCTATTACTCCAATTGACGGGAGATACAATGATAAAACAAAAGAGTTTAGAGGTTTTTTTTCTGAACAAGCCTTAATAAATTACAGAGTTTTAGTTGAAATTGAATATTTTGTTGCATTAACGAAAACAAATATTCCATCTGTTTCAAATTTTCCAAAAGAATCAATTATTGATATTCAAAAACTTTATTTAAATTTTTCTTATAAGGATGCTGTTTCAATTAAAAAAATTGAAAAAGAGACTAATCATGATGTTAAAGCAGTAGAATATTTTATAAAAAATAAATTTAAAGAACTAAAATTAGACAAGTATTTAGAATTTATACATTTTGGACTAACATCCCAGGATATCAACAATACTGCCATTCCCCTTTCTATTAAAAATGCTTTAGAAGAAGTTTACATTCCGAACCTTATCAAATTAAATGATCTATTGAAAGAAAAAAGTGAAGAATATTCTAACATAGCTATGCTTGCAAGAACCCATGGACAACCAGCTTCTCCAACAAGATTAGGTAAAGAGTTTGATGTTTTTAAAATCAGGATTGAAGAGCAGTTAAAATTTCTTTATACAATTCCAATTCCAGCTAAATTTGGAGGTGCTACTGGTAATTTTAATGCTCATCACGTAGCATTTCCAAAAATTGATTGGAAAAAGTTTAGCACATCCTTAATTAATAATTTAGGACTTCACCATTCTTTTCCTACTACACAAATTGAACATTACGATCATTTAGCTTCACTTTTTGACTGCTTAAAAAGAATTAATACAATCATAATTGATTTTAATAGAGATATATGGAT
>DUDG01000015.1 GCA_012959395.1 Flavobacteriaceae bacterium
TATAAAAAAATTAAAACAACTAAAAGAACTGTTTTAAAATACGTTTCAGTATACCTTTTGGGTTCTGCATTGTTTGGATTTTTATTTATTCTAATTGTAAGTAAGTATTTTGAATCCCCAAAAGAAAAATCTCTAACACGAGAACTACAAAATTTACAAATGCAATTTGAAGTTTTAAATAAAAAAATGGATAATGCAGAAAGTGTATTGTCAAATATCGAGGAAAGAGATAATGCTATATACAGAATATACTTTGAGGCTAATCCAATAAGTGAAGACAAAAGAAAAGCAGGTATTGGTGGTGTAAATCGTTATAAAAAATATGATGGGTATGATTACTCAAACTTAATTAAAGAAAGTGCTAAAAGAATTGATGTTTTACAAAAGAGAATGATTGTTCAATCCAAGTCTCTTGATGAAATAAGAAACCTTGCCTCTAAAAAGGAAAAATTATTAAAATCAATTCCTGCAATTCAACCAATAAATAATAATGATCTTACTAGAATAGCTTCTGGATTTGGTGAAAGACAAGATCCATTTACAAAAGTTTTAAAATTCCATTATGGCATGGATTTTACAGCTCCTAGAGGAACACCTATATACGCAACTGGTGATGGTATTGTTAGGAGAGTCGATAGCAGATCGTCTGGATATGGAAAACATGTTAGAATTGATCACGGCTATGGATATACAAGTTTATATGCACATCTCTACAAATACAACGTAAAAAAATATCAAAAAATAAAAAGAGGTGACCTAATTGGATATGTTGGAAGTTCTGGAAGATCTAATGCGCCACATCTTCACTATGAAATATTTAAAGATAAGGTTAGAATTAATCCTGTTAATTTCTATTATGGTAATTTAACTGCTAAAGAATTTGATGAATTGCTAAAGAAAACTTCTGTTGTAAATCAATCACTTGACTAATGAATATTGATCTACCTGAAAAAAGATATTATTCAATTGGTGAAGTAGCTGATGCCTTTGATGTTAATCCTTCACTAATTAGATTCTGGGAAACTGAATTCTCAATTTTAAATCCTAAAAAAAATGCAAAAGGTAATAGAAAATTTACAACGCAAGATGTTGAAAATTTAAGCCACGTATATTTTTTAGTAAAAGAACGAGGATATACTATTGAGGGTGCAAAAACATATATAAAAGAGCATAAAAAGAAATCTCTAAATACACTTGGTATAATAAATAAACTAAAAGAAATTAGATCTAGATTAATAAAGATAAAAGAACAACTTTAACTTATTTCTTTCTCATATATATATCAATTTGCGCTCCACATAAGTCAAAATTTTCTCTAATTTTATTTTCAAGAAATCTTTTATAAGGGTCCTTTATATACTGAGGCAAATTACAAAAGAAAGCAAATTGTGGATGTGAAGTAGGAAGTTGTGTAATGTATTTTATCTTAACATACTTTCCCTTTATTGCTGGTGGTGGATACTTAGCAATTATTGGTAATAAAATATCATTTAATTCTCTAGTTTTAATTTTTTTAGACCTATTAGTATATACATCAACTGCAGATTCAATTGCCTTATATATTCTTTGCTTATTTATTATTGAAACAAAAATTATTGGAACATCAACAAAAGGTTCAATTTCTTTTTTGATTTGAATCTCATAATTCTTTGTTGATTTATTGTCTTTTTCAATTAAATCCCATTTATTAGCAATAATTACTATTCCTTTTTTATTTCTTTCACATAGCCAAAAAATATTTTTTACTTGTGAATCAAATCCTCTGCTAACATCATAAATTAATAAACAGACATCAGAATATTCAATAGCCCTGACACTACGCATTACAGAATAAAACTCAAGATTTTCTTTTACTTTTGATTTTCTTCTTATGCCAGCAGTATCAACTAGATTAAACTCAAATCCAAATCTCTTATATTTTGTATTAATTGAATCCCTTGTTGTGCCTGGTATGTCTGTTACGATATTTCTGTTCTCTCCAATTAATGCATTAATAAATGAAGATTTTCCCGCGTTAGGTCTTCCAATAACAGCAAATTTTGGTAGATCATCTGAAAGGTCAATATCTTCTGAAAAATCCTTGACAATATCATCGAGTAAATCCCCTGTTCCAAATCCATTAATGCTTGCAATTGGGTAATATTTATCAATTCCTAATTCATAAAACTCAGTAGCATCATTAATTCTAGCTGAACTATCGACCTTATTAACAACTAAATAAACAGGTTTGTTATTTTTTCTAAGCATATTTGCTATATCCATATCCATAGAAGTTATTCCAGACTCAACATCAACCATAAAAATGATTATATCAGCTTCATCTATTGCTAATTCAACTTGCTTGTCAATTTCTAATTCAAATATATCATCACTGCCAACAACATAACCGCCAGTATCAATTAATGAAAATTCTTTTCCATTCCAATCTCCTTTTCCATAGTTTCTGTCTCTAGTAACGCCACTAACTGAATCAACAATAGCTTCTCTTTGTTTTACAATTCTGTTAAACAAAGTTGACTTGCCTACATTAGGCCTCCCTACTATGGCTATTATATTACTCATATTATTAAAATGTGTGCAAAGATAGTAGTAAAATTAAATTTAAAAAAAAAAGAGTAGATTTAAATGACTAATATTATTTGTAGCCAAATCTCTTTAATTGATTCTGATTACTTCTCCAATTTTTATTAACCTTTACAAATAATTCTATATGAATTTGTTTGCCAAAAAAAGTTTCTAAATCTTTTCTTGATTTGATTCCTACTTTCTTTAATGCACTCCCTTTATGACCAATTATTATTCCTTTCTGACTATCTCTCTCAACCATTATTACTGATCTAATTCTTATAATCTTTTCGTCTTCTTTGAATTCTTCAGTTAATATTTCAACAGAATAAGGAATTTCTTTGTTATAATTTAATAGGATTTTCTCACGAACTATTTCATTTACAAAAAACCGCTCTGGTTTATCAGTAAGTTGATCTTTAGGAAAATACGGTGGGCATTCTGGTAATAATTCAATTAATCTTTGAAGAAGATTATCAACTTGAAATTTTTTAAGAGCTGAAATTGGAAATATTTCTGCATTTGGAAGTTTTGTTTTCCATTCGTCAACTTGATTCTCTAATTCTTCTTGATTAGATAGATCAATTTTATTAATTAATAATATTACAGGGATAGATGAAGATTTTATTTTATTAAATAAATTTTCATCCTTTAAACTTGATTCTCCAATCTCTATCATATATATTATAATATCTGCGTCATTAATAGCAGTTTTAACAAAATCCATCATCGAAGATTGAAGTTCATAAGAGGGTTTAATTACACCAGGAGTGTCTGATAAAACTAATTGAAAATCCTCTCCATTGACGATTCCTAAAATTCTATGCCTTGTAGTTTGAGCCTTTGAAGTAATAATTGAAAGTTTTTCTCCTACCAAAGAATTCATCAATGTTGATTTACCAACATTTGGATTACCTATAATATTTACAAATCCAGCTTTATGCATGAGATCAAAAGTATTAATTATCTTTTTAATGATGATTAATACTAGAAAAAAGAGAGTTTTTCAATTGTTGATTTTTATAAATTTTAACTAAGCAAAAAATAAATGTATATTGTATATGAAAATAAATAAAAAATGTATACTAAAATATCTTTAATTAAACGAACAGTTTTCTCTTTGCTTTGCTTTTTGTTTTTTCTAACTGGCTGTAATAAATCAGGGTTAGATTATACAATTGAAACTGTTTTAAACCCAAATAAAATTTCACCTCTTACGGCAATCTTAAATATAACATCTGATATACCTTGCAAGGCTACAGTAAAAGTCTTAGGAGATATTTCTGTAGAACAATCTTTTGAAGAGTCAAGTACAGATTTAAATGTTCCTGTTTTAGGGCTCTATCCTAATAAACTTAACCAAGTTGAAATAACTTTAGATTATGAGGGTGGGCAAAAAATAGATGTAATTGAAATTCAGACTTCAGAAATTCCAAATTATTTTCCAGATATTGAGGTAAATAAATTAGAAAAAGATAAAATGGAATCAGGTATGCATGCTTTGGATATTCATTTTGCAAATTTCGGTAAATTTCGTTCTGCTCCAATAATTTTTGATGATAATGGTAATATAAGATGGTATTTAGATTTAAGTTTTCATGGAGCTATGGTTGGGCCATTTCAAAAAATTAAAAATGGAAATATTTTAGTTTCAGGCAGAAGAACTATTTATGAATTTGATATGATGGGAAAACTGCTTGTAATGATAAAAATCGACAACAACTATGGCATTCATCATGACATCCTAGAATTACCTAATGAAGATTTATTGCTTTGTGTTGGCAAAAGAGATGCTTATATGGAAAAAGATGGCAAAAGTGTTTTATCTGACAATGATTTCATAATACATTTCGACAAAAAAAAATCTAAAATTTTAAAAGAATGGGACTTAGCAAAACATTTAGATGTTAACAGAGATGATTTGAATTTCTTTCGAGACGGAGATTGGTTCCATATGAATGCCTTAGAATTTGATAAGAGAGATAGTACCATTATTGTTTCTGGAAGAAACCAAGGATTGGTGAAAATAACTTGGGATGATAAATTGAAATGGATTATGTCTCCAAAACAAAATTGGGGGAAGTCAGGTAGAAAAGGTAAAGGATATGATACAAAGCCTTATTTACTTACCGCTCTCAATAAAGAAGACAAGCCTTATAACAAAGATGTCCAAAATGGTATAAAAAGTGCTAATGATTTTGATTTTCCTTGGGGACCACATGCCCCTTCCTTGCTACCTAATGGGAATATTATTGTATTTGATAATGGTCCTTTTAGAAATTATAACAATGAGAATAATTATTCGAGAGCAGTAGAATATGAAGTAAATGAAATTGATAAAACTTTTAAGCAAGTTTGGGAATATGGGAAAAGCAGAGGAGTTGAATTATTCTCTACTATTGTAAGTGATGTGGATTTTCTTCCAACTACAAAAAATATATTAATGACTTCTGGTTTTATAAGCCCTAAAAACGTACACAAAGCAAAAATTGTTGAAATTTCTCCAAAAGATAATAAAGAAGTTTTTGAAGCAACTATTTTTCTTAAAAATACAAATAGAGGAAATAAACCTGGTTGGGGGCAAACAGATGTTTTATATAGGTCCGAAAGAATGGAATTAAAAAATTAGCAAAACAATTATTATTTATTTTCAATTATCTCTACTCCCCGATCATTTATTTTTGAAACGTATGTTGAAAATTCTAATCCAGATCCTGAATAAACTCTATTAATAGATTGTTCTACATGCTTTGCA
>DUDG01000016.1 GCA_012959395.1 Flavobacteriaceae bacterium
AATATAGTTATTAATGCAGATGCTGCTTCATTAGAAGGAAGTCAAGCTGCTATAGCTCACACTCAAGGTCAAGCTTATGCTATAAGAGCATTAGCTCATTTTGATTTGATGAAAGGTTATGGTCAACATTTTATTTCTGGTCAAGGTGGTGGTGCAAGTTTAGGGGTTCCATATGTGAAAACATATAAGGTTCCTGAAAACCTTGAGCCTGCTAGAGATACAGTGGGATCAAATGTTGGAGATATAGTTGCTGATTTAACTACTGCAATTGCTATGATGAGTCGATCTTTAGATAGCTCTTCGAGTTATATGACTGTAGCTGGAGCTTATGCTATATTAGCTAGAGCTGCCTTATATGCTGGATCACTTGATTCTGGTTTGTATTCTACAGCTGGAACTGCTGCTAAGTGGGTTATTGATAATTCTGGAAGAAGTCCAGTTAGCGCTGCAGGTTTTTCTGCTTCATATAAAACTGACAATGCTATTAATTCAGTTTTTGAACTTGCTTTCTCAGGTACTGACTCTAGAGGAATTAATGGATGTGCATATATTTTAAGAGGAACTTCTTATGGTGATGTTAGGATATTAACAGGCACAGGATCTAATCCTGACTTGTATGATATTTTTGATGCTACTGATGTAAGGTTCGCTGCTGATATGATTGGCACAGCTCAAGGATGGCCTACTGTATTAGGAAAATACCCTACAATGGATGGATCAGATAACATTACTCCTTTTAGAGTTGAAGAAGCGTATTTAATATATGCTGAAGCAATGCTAAGAGTTGGTGATGCTGCAACTGCTCTAACATATCTAAATATGATTCCTGCGATAAGAGGATTAGGAGCAGGTTACTATGCTTCTGCTACTCTTGATAATATTCTTTTAGAGAGAAGAAAAGAATTTTACTTTGAAGGATATCGTTATGATGACCTATTAAGAACTGGTCAAGGTATGCCACTTATTAATGTTACTTTGCAATTGAATGCTTTTAAAACAGGATCACCTCCTGCTTTTGGAGATTATAACACTGCATTCCCAATCTATCAATCAGAATTAAATGCAAACCCTAATATGGTTCAAAATTACGGATACTAATTTCTTTTACTAACCAAGATATTTACTAAAAAACCCGCAATTATGCGGGTTTTTTTATTTTTTAAATATGGATAAATTAGAGATAAATAATAATTTAAAATTAATTGATAAAAAATGGGCAATAAATGAAAATAAAAAGGACCATTCTATTCACTAATTTAGATTTTAATTTAGCTAAAAGAATATATCAAAAACTAAACAATCTTAATATATCTTAGGAATATATATTACGCAAATTACTGCAAAAGCAAAAAGAAATGCAAAAAAAACAGCACCTGCAGCAATATCTTTTATTAATCCTATTTTCTTATTATAATCTGGATGTATAAAATCTGCCACTTTTTCAATTGCAGAATTCAACGACTCAGCAGTTAAAACTAAAGATATAGCCAATACCACAAACAGCCATTCAATGTTAGAGAGATTAAAATAAAAACCTGCTAAAACAAAAAAAAGAGATATAAATAACTGAGTTTGAATCGAATGTTCAGTTTTAACTAAATGAAAAGCACCTTTTATTGAATAATAAATAGCTTTTGTTCTCCCTGTAATAAATTTTAACATAAAAAATTAACTATTACTAATATATAATTAATTTTAATATTTGAAACGAATGATACTGTATTGAATTCTTAAACTTATTGGTATGATTATTGCGCTTTAATAAACATGAAAAAACAGTTTGTAACATTAATAATTTTATTCTTATTTATAAATATTAATTTTTCTCAAATCAATCCAAAAAACATTGAGATTGTAAGAGATAATTATGGTGTGCCACATATATATGGCAAAACAGATGCAGAAGTAGCTTACGGACTGGCTTGGGCTCACTCAGAAGATGATTTTAAAACAATTCAACAAGGTTATCTAGCTGGAAATGCCTTATTGAGTAAACACATAGGGTTAAAGGGTGCTGGTGCTGATTTTTTAACTCAGTTAATTGAATCTAAAGAAACAGTTAATAAGCTTTATAGCACTTTAAGTTCAGATTTTATAAATATTGCACAAGGTTATGCAGAAGGAATTAACAAATATGCTGAATTACATCCTAAAGAAGTTCTTGAGAAGTCATTATTTCCTGTCACTGTAAAAAAGATGTTACGATACTCATTTTTACAATTATTTATTTCAAATGAAGCAGGCAACTTAGTTAGTTCTATAGTTTCAAATAATGTTCCTAGACCTAATCCTATTGAAGCGGAAATGAATGGTTCTAACACCTTTGCTTTTAATTCTAATAAAACTGGTAAAAAAGAAACCTATTTAGCAATAAACACACACCAGCCTTTAGACGGGCCTACATCTTGGTATGAAGCGCATTTAATTAGTGAAGAAGGTACTAATATCATAGGAGCAACCTTTGCTGGAGCGCCCTGTATTTTAATTGGAGCTAATCAAAATCTTGCATGGGCTCATACAGTAAATTTCCCAGACAAAGCAGATGTTTTTGAACTAGAAATGCATCCAACTAAGAAATGGCATTACCTTGTCGATGGAAAAACTTATAAACTAGAAAAAAAACAAGCAAAACTATTTGTTAAATTCTTAGGTATTAGAATAAAGATTAATAAAAAATACTTTACTAGTATTTATGGGCCTACATTAAAAAATAAAAATGGTTTTTATTCTGTAAGAACTCCTAGTTTATTCACTATAAAGTCCTTAGAGCAGTGGTGGAGAATGAATAAAGCCAATTCATTTACTGAATTTTATAATATTCTTAAAAAGAATGATCTACCCGGATATAATATTGGCTATGCAGATAAAAATGATACTATTTTTTATATTTCAAATGGGATTATTCCAAAAAGAAATGACCAATATGATTGGAGAAAAGTAGTTCCAGGAAACACTAAAAAAACACTTTGGAATAGTTACTATAAAACTGAAGAACTTCCACAAGTAATCAATCCAAAATCGGGATACATATACAATGCTAATCACAGTCCTTTTAAATCCACTTCAATAGATGAAAATCCACTTGCTGAAAATTTTTCTAAAAACATGGGGTATGAATTATATGACAACAATCGAAGCACGAGGCTTTACAATCTAATTAAGTCATATGATAAAATTGATTACCAAGATTTTAAAAAAATAAAATACGATAGAACCCTGCCTACTCCATTAAATTATAATTTCGCTGATCTAAATCAGTTATTTGAAATGAATCCTAATGATTTTCCTAAAATTTCAGACCTACTTTCTATAATTCAAAAATGGGATAGAGTAGCTAATGCAGACTCATATGGAGCTGGTGCATATGCTATGATGTATTATAATTTAAGGAAATATTACAATAAACTTAAAAAAGACAATATCTTTAGTAAAGAAATGCTAGCAGAATGTCTAAAAGAAGTTAAAAAAAACATGATAGAATCTTTTGGATCTATTAATGTAAAATTAGGAGATTATCAAAAATTGGTTAGAGGAAATAAGGAAATTTCTATATTTGGATTACCAGATGTGATAACTGCTATGAGAGGCGTTAATTACAAAGATGGTAAAATAAAAATCACTCATGGAGAATCTTATATTCAACTGGTGAAATTTTCAAATGGGAAAGTAGAAATTGAATCAGTAATTTCTTATGGAAGCAGTGATCATGAAGATTCACCACATTATAATGATCAAATGGAAATGTATTCGAAGTTTAAAACAAAAAAAATGACTTTTAACAAAGAAGAAATTTATATTAATTCCGAGAAAATCTATAACCCAAAGTAAATTATGAAAACCAGGATATTTTTAGCAGCTATTATTTTATTTAGCATAACAAGCTGTAATACTGTAAAAAAAGAAAATTCAAAAATCATCAAAGGAGAGTTAGTTCACGTAGTTTATTTTTGGTTAAATAACCCTGAGAATCAAGAAGATGTTCTTGCTTTTGAAAAAGCAATAAAAAAACTAATGAACACTAATAAATTAGCTGTTAAAATGCACTTAGGGAAACCTGCTAGCACTGCTAAAAGAGATGTTGTAGATAATTCTTATAACTATTGTATGATTTTTACTTTCCCTTCTTTAAAGGAACAGAGACTTTACCAAGATGACCCTTCGCATTTAATTTTTATAGATCAAGCAAAGCATCTTTGGAAAAAAGTTCAAGTATATGATTCAATGAAAGAGTCTATTTAAAACCTTCTAAAGCCTTAAAGTAAAGCTCTTCATAAAGTGGAACGATCCTGTTAATATCAAAGGACTCTGCCTTTTTAAATGCCCTTAGCTTAAATTCTTCTAAAATTTTCGGATCTTTTAAAATTGATATTGCATAGTTAGACATAGATTCAATATCATCCACATTTGTTAAATAACCAGTTTCTCCATGAATATTAATTTCAGATAACCCACCAGCATTTGAAGATATAACAGGAACTTTAGATGCCATTGCTTCTAGAGCAGCTAAACCAAAACTTTCCGTTCTTGAAGGAAGTAAAAAAAGATCTGAGTGACATAATTTTTTTTCTACTTGATTTGTGTTTCCTAAAAACTCTACTTTTTCTGAAATACCTAAATCTACACAAAATTGTTCAGCCATTTCTTTATCTGGTCCCTCTCCTATCATTATTAACTTAGAATTTATTTCTTTTTGAACCTTATTAAATATATTAATAACATGCTTTATATTCTTTACAGGTCTAAAATTACTTATATGTGTTATTGTTAATTGATCTGAAATATTTGGAATTTCCTCTAAACATGCTGCCTGCTGAATATTATATTTATTTATATCTATAAAATTAGGGATCACATGAATATTTTTTGTTATTTCAAACTGATCTAAAGTATCATCCCTAAGACTTTTTGAAACACAAGTAACTAAATCTGACTTATTTATACTAAAGGTTACAGCCGTTTTATATGAAGGGTGATTACCAACTAAAGTGATATCAGTACCATGTAAGGTTGTTACTATAGGCACGTTAATAGATTGATCTTTTAACATCTTCTTTGCCATATAAGCAGCATAAGCATGAGGAATGGCATAGTGGACATGCATTAAATCAATAGAATTTGTTTTTACGACCTCAACTAATTTTGTCGAAAGAGCTAATTCGTAAGGTGCAAAATTAAAAAGTGGATAATTTGGAACTTGTACTTGATGAAAAAATAATCCATCATTTAATTTATTTAACCTTACAGGTTTCTCATATGCTATAAAATGGACTTCATGACCATGTTTTGATAAAGATATACCTAATTCAGTAGCTAGAACACCACTTCCTCCAAAAGTAGGATAACAAACTATTGCTATTTTCATTCTATATTTTAATTAAATGATTCATAAATTATCCTTTGGACTTCTGTTCTGATATTATATGTCGATAGCATTTTATTTTCCATTGTTGGATAGGTTCTATTAGATAAAAACACATAAACAATTTTGTTTTTTGGATCAACCCATGCATAGGTTCCAGTAAATCCAGAATGACCAAAACTTGACATTGGAACACATCCACAAGTTGCCGAACTTTCATCTAATTGTGGTTTATCAAAACCTAAACCTCTTCTATTTCCATCATCACAATAATAACATGTGTTAAAGTTATTAATAGTAGAGCTAGAAAAAAATCTTTTATTACCATAATACCCTTCTTGTAAATACATCTGCATGATTTTAGCAACATCATTAGAGTTAGAAAAAAGACCTGCATGTCCTCCAATTCCACCTTGCATTGCTGCACCCATATCATGCACGTATCCTCTTAAAGTGTCATTTCTAAAATAGTTATCAATTTCTGAAGGAACTATCATTTTTTTAGGATAGTAATTTGTCGGATTATATGTAGTATAGTTAGCTCCTAAATCAGATAATAGTTTTTTTTTCAATTGAAAATCTAGAGTTTCATTATACTCACTTTCTAAATAATCTTTAATAAAATAGTAAGGTAAATCACTGTATAAATAAGTACTTTGATTAGAAAGTTCACTATTTATTATCTTAAATCTTATAGTATCTAAAAAAGAATTTTTCAAAAAAAGATCATCTGTTACTTTAATAGAGTAATCAAACTTTTTTTTTTTACTATACCAATTGGCTAAAGGCATCTTAGTTACACTGTCAATAGTTTGCTTATAAAATGGTATCCAAGGAAATAAGCCAGAGTTATGCGTTAGCATATCTTTTAATGTAAGACTATTTTTATCTTTTAAGTCACTATTAGGAAATAAATCGTAAAGAGTTGTTTGATTATTTATTTTTTTTAACTCATATTCATTCATCAATAAAGGAACTGAAGAAAGAATTTTTGTTAATGAAGCTAAATCGTAAATACTATTCCATTTGATTTTTTCAGATTTATCATAAGTTTTAGAACCAAAAGATTTATGGTATATAACTTCACCATTTTTTGCGATTAAAACTTGTAACCCTGGAGTCATTTTATTGTCTATAGAATATTTTACCAATGAATCTATCCTTTTTAGTTTAATCGGATCAAATCCTTGATTAATTGGATGACCATAACTTAGTCTTTTTAACACTTTACTTTTTAAAGAAGTATGCACAGGAAAATCTTCATTAATGCTAACTGGTAAAATTCCTTGAGAAGAAATAGCTCCAAAAATAATTTGAGCTGACTTTTGTTGAGCAACACTATTGTTTTGATAAGAAATTATAACAGAAGAAATATTTTTTAAATCAACATCCATTAAAGCATAAGGCTTTGCAAAAACATTTAAAACAACATTATTAGATTTTGAAATTAATTCTAGAGTTTCTTTTTCATTAGAAGAAAATCTATATTGATCAAATGGACTTTTATCTGATTTATGTAAACCTACAATTACAAAATCATAAGGCCTTAATAATTTTAATAATTCATTATTATAATTACTAGATTTAAAATTATAATCTATTTTATCAACCTTAGTATAATGATTTAACATCTTATAAAATTCCTCAGAATCAGAATCTCCCATCTTTAAATATGCGATTTTTGAAGATAAATTTTTTAAAGGGAGATTTTCATTTGTATTTTTTATAAGAGTAATGGATTTTTTAGTAAGCTCATCAAATAATGCCAAATCTTCATCGGTATTTAAATCAGCAGAAAGATTTTCGATTTCTATTTTACTTACATTATTTAATCCAGCTTTATATTTAGCCATGAGAATTTTCTTTACTGAATGGCTTAGTCTTTTTTTAGTAATAGTACCATTATTTAAGGCTTTCTTTATACTTATAGTACTTTGGTCTAAATCATCAGGCATTAATAAAATATCATTTCCTGCCAAGATTGCTTTTACATCAGCAGATTCATCCGTATTAAAATCCATAACACCTTTCATATCCATTGCGTCAGTTATAACAAGACCTTTAAATTTTAGTTTCTTTATTAATAATTTAGTAATAATGCTTTTAGATAATGTAGAAGGAAGTTTAGGTGTTTTTTCTAGAGAAGGGACCTCCATGTGGGCTACCATTACGCCTGATAAACCATTTTTTATTAACTTTTTGTACGGATAAAGCTCAATATCATTAATTCTTTTTGAAGAAAAATTAATTATTGGAAGTGCTTTGTGTGAATCTGTTGAAGTATCGCCATGACCAGGGAAATGTTTAGCCGAACCCATTATTCCTTCAGATTGCATTCCTTTCAAATACGCTAAAGATTTTAAAGTGACATTATTCTTGTCTTCACCAAATGACCTGCTTCCAATAATTGGATTATTTGGATTGATATTTATGTCAGTTACTGGAGCAAAATTAATATGAACGCCTAACCTTTTAGCATGAACACCAATTCTTTTTCCAACTTTATAAATTAAAGAATTATCATCAATAGCTCCTAGAGTCATATTAAATGGAAATGAAAAAGCATCATCTAGTCTCATTCCTATCCCCCATTCTGCATCCATCCCAATTAATAAAGGAACTTTTGAAATAGACTGAAACTCATTAGTTGCAATTGCTTGATCTTTAATATTTCCTAGAGAAAAAATTAAACCTCCAAGATGATTTTTCTTAATAATTGACAAAACTTCTTTCATCTTTTCAGGACCTTCTTTTGTAGAAACCCATATAGTAAAAAGTTGTCCTATCTTCTGATCTACAGTGAGGTTATTATACACACTATCAACCCATTTTATTTGATCCAATTCATCGGAAGTAACTAAAGGGCTTTGAGAAAATGAGGTAAAAGAAATAAAACCAATAAATAATAATAAAATATTATGTCTCATTAATAATTTTCTTTTTATTTTCTAAAATAGAAAATAATAAAATTGATGACTTTAAAATTTAGACTAAACGCACTTTAAAAGGTATTAAAAAAATCTAGAATGCCAGCTCATTCCAGCAGATACTTCCCAGTTTTTATTTAAATCTTCAATGTCAACTACTAAATTATTAAAAACAATTGTTTTATCAGAAATAGATTTATTTTTAATAAGTATTTTAAAATCTGCTATAGACTTATATGTTATGTAATCACCTTGCTTAAAGGTTACGTTCATCTTGTCTAAAAGATTTATTTCATGATCCTTTTCTAATTCCTGAATAAAATGAACACAAGAATCAATTGAACATCCACCAGCTGAATTATGAGATTCATCAAGAGCTATAATAATAAATCGATCGTATTTAATTTCATAACTAGAAAATAAGTCTGAACCGTGAGCTGTCCAATTTTTTAAGAAATTTGAAATTTTAATATTTATATCTTCTAATTCTAGATTAATAAATTTTCTGTTTGATTGATAAATCCAAATTCTAGAATTAAGCGGCATTTCAGAGAAAGGTTTTATCATAATTCAGAAGCTTGATTTATCAATTCGGCAATATCCAAAACTTGAACACTTTTTTCTCTCTTTTTATTTTTGATTCCATCTGTAAGCATTGTATTGCAAAACGGGCAACCAGCAGCTATAATATCAGGTTTGGTATCTAAAGCTTCTTCAGTTCGTTTTATATTAATCTCCTGATTACCTGGTTCAGCATCTTTAAACATTTGGGCACCTCCTGCTCCACAGCACAATCCTTTTTGTTTACAGCTTTTCATTTCAGATAATTCTACATCTAATTTCTCAAGGACATCCCTTGGAGCTTCATAAATATTATTAGCTCTTCCTAAATAACAAGGGTCGTGAAAAGTAATTCTCTTTCCTTTAAATGCTCCTCTACTAACTTTTAACCTTCCTTCATTTAGTAGAGATTTCAAAAACTGTGTATGGTGCATAACTTCATATTCTCCTCCTAGCTCAGGATATTCATTTTTTAATGTATTAAAACAATGTGGACAGGTAGTTACAATCTTTTTAATATTATAGCCGTTTAAAATTTCAATATTTGACAAAGCTTGCATTTGAAATAGAAATTCATTCCCAGCTCTTTTGGCGGGATCACCTGTGCACCCTTCTTCACTACCCAAAACAGCAAATGAAACATTTGCTTGATTAAGTATATTTGCAAAAGCTTTAGTTATTTTCTTGGCCCTTTCATCAAAACTACCAGCACACCCTACCCAAAAGAGTATTTCAGGTGTTTTACCCAGTGATAATAATTCCGAAAAAGTATGAATTTCTATCTTTTTCATAGTTAATCAAATTTACCGTCATCAAAAACTTGGATTGTCACCTCTTTATCAACTAAATCAGTGAATTTTCCTCTATATCTTGTTGCCTTAACAAGATGGTTATCTACCCAATGGTAGTTTCCACCTCTGGGTTTACCCATTACCATGCTATGAAACTTAAAGCCATGTTTATTTAACCAACCTTCTGTAACACTTCTATGATCTTCAGTCCTTGATGTAAAAAAACATATTATATGACCCTGGTCATACCATTTATTTAATGTTTTTAAAGCATCTGGATATAGTTTTGCAGTTGCCATTCTTTCAGGTTCTTCATTTGGAATATCATCACATATAGTCCCGTCTATATCAATAAGATAATTTTTTATTCCTTCAGGTAAGATTGGACTGATATGTTCGCCAGCTTCTATCTTTTTGCTTAAAAGCTTCTCCACATCCTCTTTTTTCATAAAATATTTTTGAAGTTAAAGTTCATTTTTCCAATTTAGTTTATCCATTTGATTAAATGGCCATGGTGCTCCATTATTTTCGATATTAGTCATCATGTTATTTAGTTCAGATGGTGCAGCAGACTTTTCCATTACTAAATATCTTCTCATATCTATTATAATAGAAAGTGGATCTATTCCAATAGGACAAGCTTCTACGCAAGCATTACAGGATGTACACGCCCATAACTCTTCATTAGAGATATGGTTCTCTAATAATTGCTTTCCATCGGGCTTAAATTCCCCATTATTTTTATCAATATTTTTACCTACCTCTTCAAGTCTATCTCTAGTATCCATCATTATTTTTCTAGGCGAAAGTTTTTTTCCTGTTTGACTTGCAGGACATTCACTTGTACATCTGCCACATTCAGTACATGTATAAGCATTTAAAAGCTGAATCCAAGACAAATCAAAAACGTCTGAAGCGCCAAACTTAGAAACCTCTTCTATTACAGGAGCTGAAAAAGGATCAATACTTGGGTCCATCATCATTTTAACTTCATTAGTTACTGATTTTAAATTTGAAAACTTGCCTTTAAAATTTAGGTTAGCAAAATATGTATTTGGAAAAGCTAATAAAATATGTAAATGTTTTGAGTAATATAAATAGTTTAAGAAAAAAAGTATGCCTATAATATGAAGCCACCAAGCTGTTCTTTCAATAATAAAAACAGTATTAACAGAGAGGTTTTCAAATAGAGGGATTAAGAACTGACTAACAGGAAATGATCCAGCTGTAACATAATTTAATTGATATGCATTATTTTGAAGCCATAAGTCAGCTCCGTTCATTGTTAAAAAAAGTAACATCAATAACACTTCTATATAAAGAATATTATCAGCATCACTTTTAGGCCACCCTTTCATTTCAGTATTCCAAAATCTTTTGATTTTTAAAATATTTCTTCTAGACCAGAAAAAAATTATAGAAATGATTACTAATAAAGCAAAAAATTCAAAAAAAGCAATTAAAAAATTATAAAATGATCCTAAAAATGGAGCAAAAACTCTATGAGTTCCTAAAAACCCATCTACTACAATTTCAAGAAGTTCAATATTGATAACTAAAAACCCGATATAAACAACTATATGTAAAATGCCTACAATAGGTTTGTCAATCATTTTAGACTGACCAAATGCTATTCTTAACATTTGCACCCATCTTTGTTTTTTATTATCAGAACGATCCTCTTTTATTCCTAAATTTATGTTTCTATAAATCTTTTTTACATTTCTTAAAAAATAAAAGATTGCAAAAATAAAAATTAAAGAAAACAATATATTTGGTAAAATTGAAATCAAGAATTATTTAGATTTTGATTGATATACTTTGTCTTTCTTTCCGAAAATAGAAAAATGAATGTATCTTTTGGGATTCAGTCTAATATCCTCTAGAAGCAAATCAATAGACTTGGAAGCATCGTTTAAATTCTGAAATAAAGTGTCATTTTCTATAAGTTTAGAAATTGTACCGTTACCATCACTAACTTTTTTTAATATAAAAGCTAAATCATCTGAAGAATTTTTAAAATTACTTATAATTAAATCTAATTCTGATTGATTTATGGTCTTTGAAATTTCTGAAAAATTTGTAGAAATATCTAGAACATTATCAATTGTTTGATCAATATTTAACTTATTAGACTTAATAACAGATTTAATCATGGCTGATGTTTCTTTTAAGTCGCTAATAGTTTCTGTAAAATCTGAAACACTTGTTTTTAAATTAGTTCTTGTTGAATCATCAAAAATCAAACTTACTTTACGTAATACTTCATTTGCACTTAAAATCATAGATTCAATATTTTCTTGTAATGGAGTAAGTTTATCGTTTACTAATTCAGTTAATCCTGGTGCAACTGAAGATTTTAACGTATCCTTAGAAACAGCTACTCTACTATTATCATTTGCAGGAATGATTGCTAAAGCTTTTCCTCCAATAAGACCAGCTTCATAAATTTGAGCAATGCTATTAATTGAAAAACTAATGTTATTTTCTACACGAAATTTAACAAGTAAATTATTATTTTTAAAAAAAGAAATATTTTGAATACTGCCAACTGGGAAACCGTTAACAGTAACAGGGGTTCCATTCACTACTCCTTCTACATCATCGTAAACAGCATAAAAAGTTCTATCACCAACAAAAATATCATTAGATTTTAAATAACTAAATCCAAAAACGAACAAGCCGATACCAATTACTACAAGAATACCAGTTTTTATTTCGTTTTTATTTTTCAATTTTTAGTAAATATTTTAAAATATAAAGTTATGAATAATTTTTTCATAAATTAATTAATTAGAGGATAAAAATTGATCTATTGAAATCTTTACACCATTCTTAAATGCGACTATAACAGCATCTTTATACCCAGATTTCTTTGCTTTAGATAACATTTTTTTTGCAGAGCTATAATCATTTGTTCTATCAAAAAAATATTTAAAAATTTTTCCGGATTTTTCTACACTAAGGTTTGAAAGGCCCTTAAAATTATATGGTTTTAATGGTAAATTCTTTGAACTAGAAGCAATCTGAATTTTTAGAATATAATCATCTACAAATTGTTTGTCAAGACCATCAATAATTGATATATTTTCAAATGTAATATCTGAATAAAAATTATTTTTATATTGAATTATTGCCTTGGCAATGGATTTAGACATTTCTTTTTGACCATTTTTTGAATTCAAATAAGCACCTTCATTTCGATTAGTTAAAAACCCAGTTTCAATAAGAACACTAGGCATGTATGTGTATTTTAAAACAATAAAACCAGCTTGTTTAACAGTCCTGTTTTTTCTTTTCAAATCAGTAACAAAAATGTTTTGAATTAAATCAGCTATTAGAATACTTTGATCCAAGTAGTCCTCTTGCATTAACACTAAACTTATGACCGATTCAGGTGAATTAGGATCAAATCCTTCATATTTTTGTTCATAATCTTCTTCTAAAAAAATTACTGAATTTTCTTTTTTAGAAATTTCAAAATTTCTTTGGTTTGCATGTAATCCTAAAACAAATGTTCCTACTCCATAAGCATTTGAAGGATGAGAATCACAATGAATAGATATGAAAACATTAGCTTTAGCTTTATTAGCTATATCTGCTCTTTTATACAAATCAATTTTAACATCTTTGGTTCGTGTGTAAACTACTTTAAATGAAGGGTCTTTACTAAGCTCTCTTCCAACTTGAAGAGCAATGTTTAGTGCAATTTTTTTTTCATAATATCCATTACCTGTATTACCTGGATCAATTCCGCCATGACCAGCATCTAAAACTACAGTGAAAACTTCTTGATTTTCTTGACTAAAACTATTAGGGCTACAGAAAAGCACAATAACTATTAATAGAATTTTAGCAAGATGTGTAACTATATTATTCATAAAAAATTATGACTCCAAAAATATATGTAATTTTACCTTTAAATTCGATTGTTCTTGCAGACAAAAAAATCATATACCTCTTCAAATGTTAAATTAATTTTTATTTACATACTATTGTTTAATCTAAAAATTAATTATTCACAAGATATTAAAGAAAAAGACTCTATTGTTTCTATTGACTCCATTACAAAACAACCACTTCTACTTGGTAAAATAACTAGGAATGCTAAAGGTTATATTAAAATTGATAAAACTGAAGGAAAATTGTATTTATATGATAATGCTGAACTATACTACCAAGACACTGAATTAAAAGCAGGTATAATTGTTTTAGATTACAATAAAAATGAAGTTGCTGCTGGAAGGATAAAAGATTCATCTGGAAAATTAATACAACCACCTTTTTTTAAACAGGCAGGTAACGAAGTTAATCCTGATTCAATCAGATTCAATTTTAAAACCAAAAAAGCTATTATTTGGAACTCAAAAAGTGAGCAAAATGGTATGAATGTGTTTGCTTTAGCTACTAAAAAAGAAAATGATTCTGTTTACTTTATTAAAGAGGCTAAAGTAACCACATCAAAAAATATTGAAGACCCAGATTACTACATACGAATAAGAAAAGGGAAATTTATTCCTAAAAGTAAAATTATAGCTGGATTAAGTAATCTATATATAGCTAATGTTCCAACTCCAATTTTTTTACCCTTTGCTTATTTTCCATTAAGTGAAAACAGAAGGACTGGTTTTATATTTCCAAGTATTGGTCAAAATAACGACAGAGGATATTTTATTCAAAATGGAGGTTATTACTTTGCTCCAAGCGACTTCTTTGACGTTGCATTACTTGGCGACTATTATACTAATGGAAGTTATGGTTTTAGAGCTGAGTCAAAGTATAAGAAAAGATATTCTTTTAATGGATCTTTAAGTGTAAGATTTGAAAATTTAATAAATGGTGAAAGAGGATTGCCAGGATATTCTAAAAACAACATCTATAATATAAGATGGTCTCATAGTCAAGATTCTAAATCAAATCCAAATAGTAGATTTTCAGCTTCTGTTAATTTAGGAAGTAGTAATTATTTTAGGGAATCTGTGAATCAACTAAATACTCCAAACTTTTTAAATAACACATTAAATTCATCCGTTTCATATTCAAAAACTTTTAGATCATACCCTTCTGTCAACCTATCACTAACTGCTTCACATTCACAAAATACCAGAACACAAACTGTAAATATGAGCCTTCCTACTCTAACAGCCAATATGGAAAGGATATACCCATTTGTAAAAAAAAATGGTCAAAAAAAAGGGTTTTTTAAAAATATAAACCTTCAATATACCGTTAGAGGTGAAAACAGGATTCAAACATCAGATTCACTTTTTTTAAAAAAAGAAATGTTTAATGATGCTTCTTATGGAATGAAGCATTCTATTCCTATTAGCACAAACTTCAAAGTTTTTAAACATTTAAGCGTAAGTGTAAGTGGTAGTTTTGAAGAAGTTTGGACTGGTCAAACAATAAAAAAGAATGATTTTGACATTACAACCCAATCATTAGGAAAAAAAGATACCATAAAAGGATTTGACAGGTTTAGTAAATACAACTTTAATGCTAGTATAGGAACAACGATTTATGGAGTTTTTAATTTTAAAGAAGGAAAAAAAATACAGTCTATTAGACATGTTATGCGTCCTTCTGTAACTTATGGTATAAATCCTAGTTTTGAAAAATATTATGATCAATATATCATAGATGCTGATGGAAATACAAGTGAATACACTAGGTTTGAAGGTGGATTTTTTGGAATTCCAGGAAATAATTTTTCTAGTGCAGTGGGTTTAGGTTTAAGTAATATTCTTGAAGCTAAAGTTAAAGATCGTGATAGCACAATAATTGAACCAAAAAAAATTAAATTATTAAATAATTTAAATTTATCAACTAGTTATAACATTGCTGCCGACTCTTTAAACTGGAGTCCAATTAGAATGACTACTGGGACAACCTTATTTGACAATAAATTAAATATAAACTTAGGAGCTACATTTGACCCCTACGCTATTAATGAAAATGGATCTAGAATAAATAAATTTAATATAAATAATAAAGGAGGACTTTTTAGAATGACTAGTGCTAACATAAATATGGGTTTTTCTTTTTCAAGTAAAAACTCTAAAGATGATAAATCTGAGAGCTCTGGATTGAATAACACAAGAAGCGGAGGAAGAGATGATGATTTATTTGGAAGGGTAGATGATTTTGCAGATAGTTCATTTGATGAAGAGGAGGATGAAGAAGATAGTAAAAAAGAAGATTCAAAGTTCTATAATAATAAAATGCCTTGGGATATTAGATTAGCACATTCTCTTACATATTCAAATAACAAAGCACAAAAGCAAATAACAAATAACTCTTTAATGTTTTCAGGAAATATTTCTTTATCAAAAAAATGGAAAATTGGGGGGTCATCTGGTTACGATTTTAAAAATAGTGGAGTGACTTATACCCAATTAAGATTTGAAAGAGATTTAGATAGTTGGAAAATGAATTTTAATTGGGTGCCGTTTAGTACACGAGCATCATGGTATTTCTTTATAGGAATTAAATCCAGTCTGCTTAGTGATTTGAAATACGACAAAAGAAGATTGCCAGATAAAAGATTATAAAATCAAGTTTTATTTATTATAACGTTATTTAGTATAAATTTATATTTACAAACAAGTATGAAGAAAATTATTAATACAACTAATGCGCCTGCGCCTGTAGGACCGTACAATCAAGCAATTCTAATTGATGACACACTTTATATTTCTGGTCAAATAGCACTAGATGCTGTAAGTATGAAAATGATTGAAGGAAGTATTGAAGAAGAAGCCAAAAAAGTAATGCAAAATATTAAAGCAATACTACAAGAAGTTGATTTTTCTTTTGAAAATATAATTAAAACAACAATATTCATTACTGACATGAATAATTTCAGCAGAGTAAATACAATCTATGGAGAATATTTTGATAATAAAACTGCACCAGCTAGAGAAACTGTTGAAGTATCGGCTTTACCCAAGAATGCTAAAATTGAAATATCTGTAATAGCAAAAAAAATATACTAAACAATTGATTGATGGTAAGAAACTAAACCATCTATAGGTTTTTTTATTACTTTTCCAATTTTTAAACCTTTTGATTCTAGAACTTTTTTTAAATTTTCTTGAAGATAAAAACCAACTGAACCTACAAAATGAAGAGAAACTTCATTTGAATTTTCAAATTGATTAATTTGATTTTCAATAAATAAAGTAAATCCTTTTTTTATTAATTCTTTTGAATATTTAAGGTCTTTATTCTCAATAAGAAATTTCGCGAATTTTGCTAGATATGTATTTGGATTAGGTTTTTTATAAAGAGAGTCTTTTATAACCTCAGCTTTTAAGTTGAATTTATTTTCAAACTTAATTCCTAACTCTTTAGGCATTATATTAAAATAATAATCTCTTAATAGCTGTCTGCCAAAATAATTTCCACTAGCATCATCCATTAAGACATATCCTAGAGAAGTAACTTTTTGATGAATTTTGTTTCCATCAAAATAACTACAATTAGAACCTGTTCCTATAATAGAAACTATAGCTTTTTCTCCAGGTTTGCAGCATGAATAAACTGCTGCGTATGTATCTTCTTTAATATTTAAGTCAGCGTTAACAAATATCGGGGTAAAAACTTTTTTTAATAGTTGCTTTGGAGGTTCTGTTCCACATCCTGCTCCATAGAAATAAATCTTTGTTACTTCTTTTCTAACCTGATAAAGATCATAATTGTTAATTATTCTTTCTTCTAAAATATATTCTGTTAAAACCTGAGGATTTAAACCTAAAGTTTGTGTTTCAAACAATTTATTACCACCATCATCAATTGCAATCCAATCAGTTTTTGTAGATCCACTATCAACAATAATTTTCATAACTAATTAATGATATTTATAAAGAATGTACGTGACAAGCTAGATCTATAAGTTTATTAGAATATCCTGCTTCGTTATCATACCAAGTAACAATTTTAAAAAAAGAGCTATTTAATTCAATACCCGCATTATAATCTACAATAGATGTTCTTGGATCCCCAATAAAGTCTTGAGAAACAACTAAATCTTCAGTATATCCTAAAATACCTTTTAACTCATTTTCTGAAGCTTCTTTTAAAGTTTCCATTACTATATCATATGAAGTCTCAGACTCTAGTTTAACAGTTAAATCAACTACTGATACATTAGCGGTTGGCACCCTAAAAGCCATTCCAGTAATCTTCCCTACTAAACTTGGGATTACTTTAGTTACTGCCTTAGCTGCACCTGTAGAAGCTGGCATTATATTAATCAGAGAACTCCTGCCACCTCTATAATCCTTTTTAGAAGGACCGTCTACTGTAAGTTGAGTTGCGGTAGTGGCATGAACAGTAGTCATCAAAGCTTCAGAAATACCAAATTTATCGTTTAAAACTTTAACTACAGGTGCCAAACAATTGGTTGTACAAGAAGCGTTAGAAACTATTGTATCATTTGATTTAACATCTCTATGGTTAACTCCCATAACAAAAGTTGGAGCATCAGGAGATGGAGCAGAAATTACTACTTTTTTTGCGCCTCCATCAATATGTAATTGTGCTTTATCTAGTGATGTAAAAATACCTGTACATTCAGTAACAACATCAACATTAATTGAATCCCAACTGATTTGCTTAGGATCTCTTTCAGCTGTAATTCTGACTACATTTCCATTTACAACTAAATTTCCATTTTCAACTTCAATAGAAGCGTCACAAATACCATGAACTGAATCATATTTAAGTAAATAAGCCAAATGTTCTACCTCAAGTAAATCATTTATTCCTACAACTTGCATATCATCTCTTTTCAAAGAAGAACGAAAAACCATTCTACCAATTCTTCCAAATCCGTTAATTCCTAATTTAATTTTTGACATTTTATTTTTTTTTCGAGTTTAAAACTAAAGAAAAAATCTCCAATACTAATTATTTAAAATATGTTTTTTTAATAGTTTTAAGAATTTCATAAAATAAAAGATTATAAATGAGATATTGATAACTAATTTAGGTATTCATTATCTGTGACACCTTAATAAGTTCAGGGTCAATTTTAGTTTTCCCTTTAATTGCGGTAGCTAAAGGAGTCAATTTAATATTACCATTCTCAAAACCTATCATTTTACCAGAATCTCCTTTTAATAAAGATTCTACTGCTTTAACACCCATTCTTGAAGCAAGAACCCTGTCAAAACAAGATGGACTCCCACCTCTTTGCATATGACCTAGTACAGATACTCTAATTTCATAATTAGGAAATTCTATTTCAACACTTTTGGCTAATTCAAAAACATTTTCACCTGTTCTATCTCCTTCTGCAACAACAACAATACTTGAAGTTTTTCCTGCTTTTTTACTTTTTTTCAAAGAGTCTATTAACTCTTCTATTCCAACATTTTCTTCCGGAATTAATATTTCTTGTGCTCCTACAGCTATTCCAGAATTTAAAGCTATATGACCAGCATCTCGACCCATTACTTCAACAAAAAATAAACGATCATGAGAAATAGCCGTATCCCTAATTTTATCAATAGCTTCCATCACTGTGTTTAATGCAGTATCATATCCCAAAGTATGAGAAGTACCATAAAGGTCATTATCGATAGTTCCTGGAATTCCTATAACTGGAAAATTAAATTCATTTTGAAAAATCAATCCTCCGGTAAAAGAACCATCTCCGCCAATAACTATTAAAGCATCTACTTTATGCTTTATTAAATTTTCATAAGCTCTAACCCTACCTTCCTTTGTTTTAAAGGCATTAGATCTAGCTGAAAATAAAAATGTTCCTCCCCTATTAATAATTCCTCTAACACTTCTTGTATTTAATGGTTTAAAATTATCATTAATTAGACCTTGATATCCTCTTGATATGCCAATACAATCAATTTTATTATAAGCACAAGTCCTAACAACTGCTCTTAAAGCTGTATTCATTCCTGGAGAGTCCCCTCCAGAAGTTAGAACTGCTATTTTAGTTACTTTTATCATAAATATAAATTGTAAAATTACAAACTAATTATTATATGGATTATATTTATTTGGCTTTAGATGATTTTAGCTTAGAATTCTTTGTAAAAATTTCCTTAAAACTATCAAAGTCTAATTCATAAGAAATCCCCATTCCTTGTGTATATCCAATATCATTACCAAAGTACTGGTATTCATTTTCTTTATTAAAAAATCGAGCTTTTAAATTACCTTCTTCATTTAAAAGAAACTCAATCTGTACATCACCAATTATTATGTTTTCTTCAACACCTCCAACCGGAACACCTACTTTACCATTAATTAAAATCTTATCGCTTATTTCGGTTTTTAATGTAAGACCTAACCTATCTCTATTTAATAATGAGGATGCAGCATTTTTATCTCCCTTCAAGTAATTAATCCCAATATTCATCTTATCATCAGAGTTAGTAAATATATCATCAATTATTCCAGATGCTTTTTGAAATAAATTATTTGTAATTGCTTGAGAAGAAACTGAAGACAAGGAAACTTCATTAATAAAAGTTCCTTGATATAACAAAGAAATTGCTTGTTTTTGTTTCTTTTCATTATCAACTAAATAATATTCGATTTCTGACTTTATTGGGCCACTTGTATTAGGAAAATTAATTTCAAAACTTGGAGTGTTTATTTCAATCAAATTTCCAGAAAGGAAAACATTGACATTAGTTGGTATTTTTCTATTAAAACTAGTGTTTTGAATTAAAATAGCTGGATTAGCACCACCAGGAACTTCATAATTTGCATTTATATTAATGTCTGCTAAATAAGGATCCCCATTCCAGATCAAAGTAGAGCCCTTATTTATAATAAATTCCCTATTTACAATTCCAAGAGATTTATAAAAATATGATCCTTGTTCTACTACAAAGTCTCCAAAGATGTTAAAATTACCTAAAGTGTTAATTTTAAAATTTAAATTACCATTTCCTATACCTTCTATTCTAGAATTTGATTCTGAATCTAAAATCACTTCTAAATTTGCATTAGAATTAAATTCTATTTCAAGATCAACTTTTAAACCATTTTTTTTGATTAATTCATCTGAATTTTGAATATCTTTTGAACTAATAAAATTAAGATAATTCAAATCTCCCGTGTTTTGTGATTTTTTAATGGGAATAGATAATTTAGTATTCTTATTAGTAGAGCCATTTAAATTAATTGATAGATTATTGCCTGGCCCTTTTATTTCGGCTTCTCCATTAAACATTGCTGTTCCAAAATAAAGAAGATCGGGACTTGCTTTAGTATTTAAAATCATCAAATTATCAGAATTTATTTTTAAATTCAAAACCCAATCTTTAAACTTATCATGGGATATTTTTCCTGATATAATACCTTCAGAAAGTGATTCTGGATTAAATAAAGAAAACTTATTTATAATAAATGATTGATCCTTCAAAACAAAGCTAGGATTGTTTATTAGATTATATTGTACATTCAAATAAGGTATTTTAAAACTTACATTATCGGTATTAATAAATCCGGAAAAAATAGGATTTTTAGATGAACCTGAAATTAAAATGTCAGAATTAAAAAGTCCATCAAAATTTGAAATTACATTCTTGCCAATCTTTGAAAAAGGACTGATATCAAAATTAGTTGTTGTTAATTTCATGTCTAAAGGAAAAAACTCTTCTTCAACACCAAAGTTTCCGCTCAATTCTATAGTTTTAGAAAACTCTTTAATGACATCAAAATTAAGATTAAAGCTTTTTAAATCTTTAGAAGCTTCAATGTTTAAAACAGCGCTTCCTAAATCATAATTGTTTGCTTTTAAATTTTCAAAAGTAAGTCTAGAATTACCTTTATAAATTCCCAACTCCTTCTTAAGAATCAAATCACCATTAATATTCCCATTAAAAAAAATTTTATTTTTTATTGAAGTCAAATTTTCAAGACTAACATTCTTAAATGAGAAAGAGTAATTAGAGCTATTCGTGTTTTCAATTATATCAATATCTATAAATTGATTGTCATTAATAAAATTAACATTAGTCAATTCTAAATCTTTTAAACTTCTATCAAAAACAAGTCTAGGTTTTGAAAAATTATTTTTCTTATTCAAAGACCAATCTTGATTATTGATAATCAAATCTAATTCTGTAAAACCAATTATAGATTTATTCTCTTTATTAATTGTATGGAAAAACTTTAAATTATTAGAATCTTGATTCAAAGAGTTATAAGTTGAAGAAATAAATAGTGTATCATTAACAAAATTAGATTCTAATTTAAAATCTTTACCATTTACAAGTTTAGATTTTAAATCATTTATTTTAATATATCCAAATTCATTATTAATATTTAATTGTATGTTTTCTAAAGTAATATCATTGTATTCTATTAAAGAGGATTCTAAATTCAATTGAAAAGACCCATTAGATTCAAATTTTCCTTTTACAAAAGTATTTTCATCAATTAAAAGGCTTTTACTTAAAAGTTTTAAAAATTTAGGTTTTAAATTTAGACTAAAAGATATATTTTTAGAATCATAAGGCTTTATCAAATTAAAATTAGAATAGTGTTTGCCAAAATTGTTAAATATCGAAGATTTTAAATTGTAAAAATTGTATTCACCAATTAAAATACCAGTAAAAATATCATTCGATGAAACATTAATAATTCTAGTCTTCTCATTATTCCTTAATTGAGCATAAAAATTATCAAAAACAATTGTCTTTTCATTAGTTGAATACTTCGCATTTTCAATAGTTAGATCTCCTATTAAATTTTTCATGTTACTTCCTCTGAGCTTCACAGTAACTAGTCCACTAAGTATAGCATTTTGATCAAAACCTAAATTAAATAAATCAGCGCTTTTTATTGATGTATTAAAATCAAAATCAATTAAATCGTTACTAAAATCAACAAGTCCATTAAAAACAAGGTTTAGATCTTTATCATTTGAAATTAAATTGCCGTCAAAAACCTTATCCTTAACTTTTCCAAATATTTCAATTTGATCATAAATTTCATCTTTATATATAACGTCACTTACTTTTCCTATAATAGAAGAATTTAAATACTCAGTTGTAAATCCTCTTCCTTTAATATCAAATTCAAAGTTTGATTTGCCAATACCTTCAATATTTACAAATCTTGATAAATCTAAATTATGAGCTTTAATAGAACCTTTATAAACCGCATTATCAATCTTTGATAATTGTGATATTTTTAAAGAAGATTGAATAGACCCTTGATTAATTTTTAAATCAAAACTTGATTCAACTTGATTAGAATTAATTTTTGCTAATCCTTCTAAATTAAATCTTCCTATATTTTTTAATGACGAAGGTAATATCGTGCCAAAAATTTGTGGAAAAATCAAATTAACTGTTTGTGATGAAGTGTTTATTTTATCAAAACTTAAAGCAAGATCATAATCAGCATTCTTGTTAAATAAATTTTTAAATGAAGAATTAAATTTTATATAATTGTTTTCATTTGTAAAGGTAATTTCATTTAAAATTAAATTATTTAAATTTCCAATTATAGAACCGTTTAATACCAACTCTTCATTATATGAATCATTTATTTTCTTATAAAAAGAATTAAAGTCAGCTGTTATTATTTTTGAATCTTTAAAACTAAAATCAAAATATACAGAATCAAAAAGCTTGTCATAATTCAGATAATCAACATTAGAAAAATCAAATTTCAAATCTGCACGTAACTTTGAATTACCAAATTCAATTTTGGACTCTTTTAATAAAAGATTTTTCTCAGAATAAGTGACAATAGATGAAAAGTTCTTTAAATCTTCAGAGAGATTGTTTTTTAAACTTAAATTATTTATTTCAACACTTATATTATTATTTTTTAACTCAAAATCAATTAAATGAAAATTTAAATCTGATATAACAGCTAGTTTTTTATTATTATTAAAATCCTTGTATTTAATAGTAGAGTTTAAAGATTCAATTTTTTTAATTAAATAATTAAAATTTATATTATTTAATTCTGCTTTATTTTTATTATTTATTTTATCAATAAAGATGTCTAAATTAGTTTGGTCTTCATCTAAATATTTATATATGTTTAATGTCAATCCATCTAAAGAAATTGAATTAAAATTAAAATCTGACGATAGCATTTTGCCTAAACTCTTTGGACTTAAATAAAAACTTTTAAAATAAATTAATGTGTCATTTTTATGATCTCTAATTAGAAAATCGTTTAAATCAATCTTGCCAGAATAATCTAATTCAGCTCTACTAATTTCTAATTCAGTGCCATATTGATCATTAATTCTGTTAGCTATTTTTTGAGCAACAAAAGTTTGAAAACTAGTTATTGTACTTACTGAGATAACTAAAACTACAATAGTAACCAGCGATAGAATTAATATTTTGTATTTTTTTAAAAAAAATTTGATATTTATATGTATTATCTTTGTTATTAAACAAATACTGTGCCTACTTATATTTTAGGAATCGAATCTTCTTGTGATGATACTTCAGCATCAGTTCTGTGTGATGGAAAAGTCTTATCAAATCTTATAGCTAACCAAGAAATCCACAAATCTTTTGGAGGTGTGGTTCCTGAACTAGCTTCAAGGGCTCATCAACAAAATATTATTCCAGTTGTTAACCAGGCAATTTCTAAAGCAAATATCGACAAAAATCAATTAAATGCTATAGCATATGCTAGAGGACCTGGATTATTAGGCTCACTTTTAGTTGGTTCTTCATTTTCAAAGTCACTTTCAATAGGATTAGAAATTCCTCTTATTGAAGTTAATCATATGCAAGCCCATTTATTGGCACATTTCATTGAAGATTGTGGTCCTTATAAACCTTCCTTCCCTTTTATCGGCGTGACTATTTCAGGAGGGCATACGCAGATAATTTTAGTAAAAGATTATTTTGAAATGGAGCTAATTGGAGAAACATTAGACGATGCTATAGGTGAAACTTTTGATAAATGTGGAAAAATATTAGGACTTCCTTATCCAGCAGGCCCAATAATAGATAAAAATTCCAAAACAGGAAATTCAATAAAACATACATTTACCAAACCTAAAGTTGGAGGCCTAAACTACAGCTTTAGCGGTTTAAAAACGGGCTTTCTAAGGTATATTGAAAAAGAAACTAAAATAAATGACAATTTCATTAAGCATGAACTTAATAACCTTTGTGCTTCACTTCAAAAAACAATTGTAGAGATACTTTATGAAAAAGTCATTTTAGCTTTAAAACAAACCAATATTTCGAGAATAGTTTTTGGTGGTGGTGTTTCATGTAATAGTGGTGTTATCGCTAAGTTTAAAGAAAATGAATCTTTAGAAAATTATCAATCATATTTTCCGAAATTTGAATACACAACTGATAATGCAGCAATGATAGCTATGGTTGGTTATCTTAAATATCAGAATAAAGATTTTTCATCAATTGAAAATGGAGCTAAAGCAAAATATCAGTTTTAATATGCAACTATTTTATTTACCTAAATTATCTAAAAATGATAAAATTGCAGAATTTGACAAAGAAGAAAGTAAACATTTATTTAAAGTTTTAAGAAAAGACGTTGGAGATAAGTTAAATATCACAAATGGTCTTAATTATTTTTTTGAAGCTTCAATTAATTCAATTTCAAAAAGCCACTGTAAAGTAGATATTGAAAAAGTTATTAAAGACACTCCTCTATCATATAGTTTACACATAGCAATATCTCCTTTAAAATCAATGGAAAGATTTGAATGGTTTTTAGAAAAATCTAGTGAAATTGGAATTTCTGAGGTAACGCCTATAGTTTGTGATAGAACTGAAAAAAAATATATAAATGATAAAAGATTAAGAAAAGTTCTTATTTCAGCAATGAAACAATCTTTAAAATCTCATCTACCTAAATTAAATCCCATTATTTCTTTAAAAGAATTCATAAAATATGACTTCAAAGATGATCTATTTATAGCCCATTGTGATAAATTTAAAAAAGAGCCTCTTTTAAACTCAATTAATGCTAGATCATCAAATTTAATTTTAATTGGTCCTGAAGGTGATTTTTCTCAAAAAGAAATTGAAACAATATCTAGTCTAGGTTTCAAGAACGTGTCACTTGGAGATTCAAGGTTTAGAACTGAAACAGCTGGTATTATAGCTTGCCATACTGTATCAATTGTTAATATGTAATATATTTGTGTATGTCAAAAAATGAAATATCTAAAGGAATATTAAAAGCCGTACTTATAATTGTTGGAATTTTAATAGGTCTATATCTTCTTAATGAAATTAAAATTCTTGTATCATACATAATTATAGCCATGGTAGTTTCTCTTGTTGGCAGACCTATTGTTAAGTTTCTTGTTAATAGATTAAAACTTAATAATACTTCTGCATCTATTTTAACAATGTTGATCTTACTAGGCTTAATTATAGGTATAATCTCATTGTTTATTCCTCTTGTTATAGAACAAGGTAAAAACTTATCTCTTCTGGATATAGATTCTTTTCAAGATAACATCAAATACCTATATATTGAAATGTCAAATTATTTAAATCGATTCAATATTGATTTAGATAAAACTATTTTTAATTTAAACTGGCTAAATAATATTGATTTTACTTTTATCACTGAAATTTTAAACTCAATCGGTAAAACATTAGGAAACCTAACAATAGGAATTCTTTCTGTGATGTTTATTTCATTCTTTTTTCTTAAAGATTCAAAAATAATTCAAAAATGTCTATTTATTCTTCTTCCTAAAAAATCAAATAAAAAAATTAAAAAATCATACGATACCATAAAATTTTTATTATCTAGATATTTTGCAGGATTAATTGTACAAATCTTCATACTATTTATTATTTACACTACCATTCTATTAATAATTGGCACTCCTAATGCTGTAGTAATTGCATTCTTGTGTTCTTTACTAAACTTAATTCCATTCATTGGTCCTTTTATTGGAGGAATTTTAATGGTATTACTTACTATGTCAAGTCATATTAGCGAAGATTTTAGTGCAGTAATTCTACCTAAAGCAATATACGTAACCATTGGTTTTGCTTTTGGTCAAATAATAGATAATTTCTTAAGCCAACCATTAATATTTTCAAATAGTGTAAAATCACATCCTTTAGAAATTTTTTTAGTAATAGTAATAGCAGGACTATTATTTGGACCTATTGGAATGATTGCTGCAATTCCAACCTATACAGCACTTAAGGTTGTTGGAAAGGAATTTCTTTCAGAAAATAGAATTATAAAGGAATTAACTAAGAATCTATAATTTTTATTTTAAACCTTGTTGAATTGACTTGGAAAAGTTAAATTTGCTCGCTCATTTAAATTAAATGAGTAATGGAGAGGTGCCAGAGTGGTAATGGAGCAGATTGCTAATCTGTCGACGGGTAACTGTCGCCGGGGTTCGAATCCCCGTCTCTCCGCATAGTTAAACCCTAACTACTTTATAAACAAGTGATTAGGGTTTTTCTTTTTAAAACTTGTACGATTATTGTACGGCCAGTAGTACTAAAATCCTAAAAAATCTCAATAGTAATAGTAGAAGTAACTTATTTATAGTATCAAATTGAAAAAATTGTCTTTATTGCTAAATCTAAATTAGCTGAATTAATTTGTTTTTTTGCTAGCTTATGAATTTCCTTTATTTGCTGATTTCTATCAGAAATTTTCATTATTTGTAAAATATTATCATCAACTAAGTGGTGTTTTTTAATCTCTTGCTGAGTCGGAATTTTTTCTAAATTACCTATTCTGGCAAGATTATTTTTTGTTAATATATCTGTAGAGTTAACATGATCTGGTAATTGATCAACACCTATTCCTTTTGTATGAATTGGTTTAGGAATTTCAAATAAACTATCCTCAATTACTCTAGTATACCAACTAGCTCCCATTCTACCTACTAAATCTAGTTTTTTAGTATCTAAAGATCTATTGTCATCTAAATACCTATTATTAATATGAATATGTACTATTTTAGAAATAATTAAATTTCCTGCTCCTCCATCCTTTCCTAGTTCAATTATTTTATCTACAACACATTCAAAAGAAATTGGTGATTCTTCTACTCTTGGGGGTCTAACCTTATTTGATTCAATTGGTGTTAACCCAGACTTTTTAAATTCATCTACATCACTATCATATTCTGTGCTAGCTAAAGATACTGGTTCTACTATTGAAAAATTAACAATATTTATAACAACCTCTTTTACCTTTTTTATATTTTCTAAAGTATCTTTTGTTGAATTATTTCTTACTCTTCTAGAAGGTGAAAAAATAAGTATAGGAGGATTAGCACTAAACATATTAAAACAGCTAAAAGGGCTTAAATTAACATTACCATTTTCATCAATACTACTAGCCAATGCAATTGGTCTAGGAGCAACTGACAATAAAAGTATTTTCTGTAACTCGCTAGTTGATAAGCTATTTGGGTCAATGGAAGTAAACTTATTCATTTTATCTATTTTATTTTGATCCTAATAATTTTGTTCTCACCTCACCAAAACCCACTCTTTTACCATTCTTTTCACAATAACCTCTCATAATTACTGTATCATTGTCATTAATAAATACTCTGCTATTTCCATCATCTAAAATTACGGGTTTTTTGCCACCCCATGAAAGTTCTAACATTGATCCATAAGATCCTTTTTCCTTTCCACTTACAGTTCCTGAAGCCATTAAGTCACCAACATTTAAATTACATCCATTTATTGTATGATGAGCTAATTGCTGGCTCATATTCCAATACATATATTTAAAGTTAGAGGAACACACTACGGATTCATTTGAATTATCAGGCTCAATAGCAACTTCTAAATTAATCTCATAGTTATTTAATCCTTTACATTCTAAATAGGGCAAAACTTTTGGATTTTGATCAGGTCCTTCTACCCTAAATAAATCTAAAGCCTCTAAGGGTACAACCCAAGGTGATATTGAAGAAGCAAAACTTTTACCTAAGAATGGACCTAAAGGGACATATTCCCATTTTTGAATATCTCTAGCTGACCAGTCATTGAATAGAACTTTTCCAAAAATATAATCTTCTGCTTCGCTAGTAGAAATGGATTCACCTAAATTTGATTTTTTTCCAATTACAAATCCCATTTCTAATTCAAAATCAATTTTTTCAGATGCTTGAAAAGATGGAGTTTCTTGATTTGGTAATAAAACTTGACCTTTTGGCCTATTTATATTTTTACCACTTACTATTATAGATGACGCCCTACCGTGATAACCAACTGGTATATGTTTCCAATTAGGAAGTAAAGGATTTGATGGGTCTCTAAACATTGATCCAATATTAGTGGCATGTTCTATGCTAGAGTAAAAATCAGTGTAATCTCCAATTTTTAAAGGAAGATGCATTTCAGCATCAGTTTGCTTAATTAGTAGATTACTCTGGTTTTTTAAAGCTGAAGATGAATCGGACAGTTCTTTCTGAATAATTAATCGAACATTATTTGTTATTGATTTTCCTAAAGAAATAAAATCATTTAAGTGTTCATTTTCAAAAACATTGAAATCAAAATTTAAATTATCAAATACACCCAGATCAGATGATAATTTTAAATCGAGAATCATATCACCAATTGCTGTCCCCATTCTTTTTTTTGAATCTTTTGTAGAAAAAATTCCAAAAGGAATATTATGTATTGAAAAGTCAGAATTTTTTGGAATATCAATCCAGGTTTCCATATTACTTTTTTATAAGTTTTAAACCATTATTTATTAGATCACTATAATTATCTTCTTTACTCATTTTTATTAAATAATCATATAATTCTTCTTTAAAATTACACTTTAAATCGTGTATTATTTCATATATCTCAATAAGAATAAGCCACTCATTTTTATATTTAGATTTAACCTCTGAAAAAACATTAGCTAATGATTTAAAATTAGTTTTTTTATTTTCCCTAATGTTTCTAACCTTCTTATATAATTTGAATAACTCTTTTTCTTTTAAAGAATATTTAATTTTTTTTGTTTTTACCTTAGAAATAGTATGTATTTCATCAAATGACTCGTCAGATGCTGGACCAGAAAATACTGATACGATCTTTTTACCAACTGCCATGTCATAAATACCCCAATCTGGTTTAAATAAAACTTTATCGTTATAAGTAACTTTACAGTCCTTAAATGATATTAATAATATTTTTCCTTGTAAATCTCTTTTTCCGGTAATTATTTTTCCTACAACCCTAACTCCACCTTCAAAATTTAACTCAATATGTTTACCCTCAACAATTCCATA
>DUDG01000017.1 GCA_012959395.1 Flavobacteriaceae bacterium
ATTAACAATAATTATTCTAGATATTGAATTATTTTATTTTTATGAATGTTATAACCCTTAAAATGAGTTAAAAGACCTATAAATCGAATAAAAGGTATATTAAATTTATAAAATGAATAAAACAATATTCTCCTCACTCAAAATTACGTTACTTTCTTTATTATTTATAGCTTGTACAGATCTTCAGAAAAAAAACAATAAAGAAATCAAACCTAACATAATTGTTATTTATACAGATGACTTAGGTTATGGAGACGTTAGTGCTTACAATAAAGGTGCTTTAAACACCCCAAATATGGATAAACTTGCTAATGGCGGCATAAGGTTTACTAACGGATATGCTTCTTCTGCAACATGCAGTCCTAGTCGATATGCTTTATTAACAGGGACATATCCATGGAGAAATTCTAAAGCAAAAATATTAACAGGAGCCTCACTTATAATTGACACTACCGAAATGACTTTGCCTAAAATGTTAAAAACTGTAGGATATAATACAGGAATTGTTGGTAAGTGGCATCTAGGATTGGGACTAGACAAAATAGATTATAATTCTAATATATCTCCCGGCCCCAATCAAATTGGTTTTGACTATTCTTATATTATGGCTGATACTCAAGATCGTGTTCCATCTGTTTATATAGAAAATGGTGATGTGGTTAATCTTGATAAAAATGATCCAATTGAGGTTAACTTTAAAGAAAAGAATGATTACGGTCTTCCAACAGGATTAAAAAATCCTGAATTAACCACTATGAAATGGCACCATGGTCATAATAGTTCAATTGTTAATGGAATTCCTAGGATTGGTTTTATGAAAGGTGGGAAAAAGGCTAGATGGAGTGATATTGACATGGCAGATCATTTTTTAGAAAAAGCACAAGATTATATAAAAAATAATAGTGATGAACCTTTCTTTCTTTATTATGCTCTACAGCAGCCTCATGTACCTAGGACACCCCACCCTAGATTTGAAGGAAAATCTGGAATGGGTCCAAGAGGGGATGTTATATTAGAAGCTGACTGGTGTATTGGAGAACTTTATAAAACTCTAGAAGCTGAAGGGATTTTAGATAACACATTGATTATATTTTCAAGCGATAATGGACCTGTATTAAATGATGGATATTATGATGATGCTGTTGAAAAGCTTGGAGACCACACCCCCTCTGGCGGGTTAAGAGGAGGAAAGTATAGTTTATTTGAAGCTGGTGCAAAGGTTCCTTTTATTGCCTACTGGAAAGGAAAAATAAACTCTGCTGTATCTAACAAAATGATTTCTCAAATAGATCTTTTGAACTCTATATCGACTATTGTTTCTAGCAATATAAAATCATCAGACGGACAAGATCTTTCAAATTTAATCATGAACAATGAAGGGGAAGGAAGGGAAGAACTTGTTTTAGAAGCAACTTCCAGAACTGCTTATAGAAATGGAGACTGGATAATGATTCCTCCATATAATGGTGATGCAGTAGCTAAATTTGTGAACATTGAGTTAGGTAATTCATTAGAATTTCAACTATATAATATAAAGTATGACACTAAACAGGAAAATAATCTTGCTTTAAAAGAATCTGAAAAGTTAAAAGAAATGATATCTAAATTTGTTAAAATTAGAGGAAGTAATTTTTCTAACATCAAAAATCTCAAATTAGAGTAACTGTATTAAACAATCATTTTGAAGTCACTAATTTTTAGTTGAAAAATTTATCATATTTAATAATAATTTATCAGCTACAGGGTCTTTTCCTAAGTTTTCAATAATTTGAAGTGTTGATAACAGCATTTTTCCATTACCTAGATTAGCTTCAAGCACATCGGCTGACCACCAAACCTCTCCAATTCCATTATAATTACGTACCATAATATCTTTATTAGGAAAGTGATCATAACCTATCATTCCTGCTATGTATAATCCTTGTTGTTTTGACATAGAGGTTATTGGATGAACATTTTCATAAACACCGTGCATGATTTGATTAGTAGGTAAACCATTAAATATAGGATGTTCTGTTACTATATGTGATTTTGCCGCCCAACCACCTCTTGAATCCCATTTTCCTAATAGCTTAACACCAAAAGGCAATACTTCTTCACTTATTTCTTTGAGCTCTCTATTCAAGTTTTGAGCATTTTCACCTGGGACGTCTAATATAACAACATAACCACCAGCCTTAACATGTGATTTCGCCATTTCTACTAGCTTTTTGTATTTATCACTTTGTTTAATCGATTTACCAATAAATACTGGAATATCTAGATTTAATTCATTTGTAAATGAAACGAACTCAATGTTTTGTTGTTCTAAAAAATTAGTTAATGATTTTTCGGGATCAATAATTGCTATTTTGCTTTTTGGGTAAAGTAAGCGCTCCTCATTAAATACATCAAAAGATTCATTGTTATTAGATATAATCTTTCCATTTTCATTTTTTAATTCAACCTTTACTATATAATTTCCATTTAAATTTTGTGTATTTATTTTTGTTGAAAAAAGTTTTGATATTCCTCTTTTAAATGTTTGTTTAATACTTTTTTCAAATACTGTTTCTCCACTTTTGGAAATTATTCTAATACTAAGGTTTGTTTTTTCATTCGCTAATTCATTGACTCCATGAATTTCTAATTGTGTGCCTTTTTGGGCATACACGTTTCTGGGTAAAATTCTTATGGGAATAATTTGTTTTTGATTAGCTTCTTTGGTCATTTCATATGCTAAAGTTTTTGGATTGCGCCATAAATCTAATAATCCTGCTCCTAAAACCCAATCACCACCAACTAAAGCATGTACACAATAGCCCTTTATAGTTTCGTTTAATCTTGTTGCTTCTAACATTCTTTTATTTGCAATACCATGCATTTTTTGTTGCTCTATGTAAAGGTCTTCAGTTTTTTGATAGATTTTATTAAAGCCAACTTTTATTAGAGCCTTTTTATATCCTTCATCTAGCTCTTTATGATAAATTGTTGTAGCTAATATAGGGTTCCCTATTTCGTTAAACACTTTATTGTTTGATGTTAAATTTGGTGTACTTCCGTAGCCTATTTCAGAAATAAAGGTCATAATCCCAGGAATAACATTTTTCCCATAACCTTTTGTGTTTTCTAAGGATAAAGCTTTTAATTCATCATTAGTTTTTCCAGTTGCTAGATATCCATTAAACTCTTTTTCATCTATTTGAGAACCACTGTAATGATGGATATCATTGAATTTAGTAGGAGTTTTTTCATAAGGCAAGTAGATGTTAGCACCTTCTCCCCATCCTCCTGATTCATCTAATATCATTCGAGTTGGGTCTAGTTCTCTAGCCAGAACAGACATTGAATTTAACATTTGTGCTAGTATAGGTCTGTTAATCTCATTAAATAATTCCCATTGTACAATAGAAGTCCTATTGCGATTACTCATAATTGTTTGACGTAATTCGTTTTCTACAACAAAAGATAATCGAGGTGTAGATATTGGTCTTTTCATGCATTCTACAGCTAGACTTCCAACTGTTAAAACTCCCATTTCATCACACAGATCTAACCACATTTTAGATGCTGGTTTACGCCATGGTCTAATCATATTAAAACCTGCTTCTTTAGCTAATTTTATTTCTTTAACTGCCATTTCTTTACTATCCGGATAGGCTAATCCAACAGGATATAAGCCTTCAAAAAAAGTAGCTTTTAAATAGAGTGGTTTGTCATTAAGGTAAAATTCATTGTTTTTTATAGTAAACTCACGTAGACCAAATTTTGTTTCAAATTTATCTGAAATAGACCCGTTAGTTTTTATTACGACTTGAGTATTATATAAATAAGGGTTTTCAATAGACCAATATTCTGCATTTTTAATTGGCATGTGCCATTGGACCTTGTTTTTACCAGGTAATACATTAAACGATTCAGATTTGCTTATTAATTCAGCCCCATCTTTGGATAAAATACTTATTGATAATTCAGCTTTATCTATATAAGTATTTGTGTTGTTGATTTCTATGTTAAAAGTAGCAGTGTTTGTAGTTATTTTAGGCTCAATAAATACGTCATTTAATCCAATAGAACCTTTTGCTGAAATTGAAACTGATTGCCAGATTCCTCCAGTAATAGCACCTCGCCACATTGGCATTTCTTGCCTTCCTAATCCATCAATATATTTGTCTGTTAATATAATTGGACTGATTACTCTAACTATTAAAGTATTTTCTTTTCCTAGTTTCGCTAGGTTATCAATTCTAAATTTAAAAGGCGAATAGCCTCCTTCATGGAATCCAACAACTTGATCGTTTAACCAAACTTCTGATTTATAATTTACTGCTTCAAAATTTAATTCAATGATCTTTTTATCCCAATTTTCAGGGATTTTAAATTTAGTTCTATATATACCAACACCTTCATAGTTTTTTTCGTATTCTTCCCAGCAACTTGGAACTTTTATTAATTTTTTATTTACATTTTTATTGTAATTTTCTTCTAGATACCATTTTTTTTGAACACCTTCATTGTTGTCATCAAAAATAATATCCCATTGTCCATTTAATGATAATTGATTTTTATTATAGTTTTGAGAAACACAAGTTATACTTAACAGAAAAGTTGTTAAAAACACAATGCAATTGGTTAATTGTTTAATAGTCATTTGAATAAATAATATTTTTTCCATTTTTAGCTATATATAATTAAAGACTGCAATATTGTTTTTTTTAATTCAAATCAACTCTTTTATTCTATCAGCTGCAACTTCAGCTGTAATATCTCTTTGAGGAGACCCAAACATTTCATAACCTACCATGAATTTTTTTACCGTAGAACTTCTTAAAAGAGGAGGATAGAAACTCATGTGCCAATGCCAGTGATTGTTATTTTTATCATCTGTTGGTGATTGATGAATTCCACTTGAATAAGGAAAAGAGCAATTAAATAATCTATCATAAGCTTTTGTAATTAACGAAATTGCTTCAGCGAATGTTTTTTCTTCACTTAATGACATTTCAGAAATATTTTTTTGAACTTTTTTAGGAATTATCATTGTTTCAAAAGGCCAAATTGCCCAAAAAGGAATTAGGATTACAAAATTTTTATTTTCAAATAGAACACGCTCTTTAAGTATTAATTCTTGACTTAAATAATTTTGCAATAAAGATTGTTTGTTTTTTTTAAAATAGATGGCCTGCTCATGATCTTTTTTTAAAACTTCATTAGGAATGGTTGATTGACTCCAAATTTGACCATGAGGATGTGAATTACTACATCCCATGACAGCTCCTTTATTTTCAAAAATCTGAACGTAGTTAATACCTTGATTTTTGCCTAAATCAAGGTATTCATGCTTCCAAACTTCAATTATTTTTTTGATTTGTGAAACATCTAGTTTAGCTAAGCTTTTGGAATGATTTGGACTGAAGCAAATCACTTTGCAAATACCTTGTTCACTTTGAGCTTTTAATAACCCTTGATTAAACTTAAATGACTTCGAGTCTTTTTGAAGAGCTGCAAAATCATTTACAAATACAAATACATCTTTATAGTCAGGGTTGACTTCCTTGTTAATTCGAGTATTGTTTGCACATAGATAGCAAGTAGAATCATAGGAATGTTTTTTTTCTTCAAATACTTCTTCATTTTGTCCTTGCCAAGGTCTTTTGGATCGATGTGGTGATACTATAACCCATTCTCCAGTTAGAATATTAAATCTTTTATGAGAGTATTTTTGTATGTTTAAATTCATAATAATTATTTAATAAGACAAGTGCCTTCAGATAGTTTTATAGAATAAAAGGAACAATTTTTGTTGAATTCTTTTAAATATGCTTTTAAAGTTTCTTTTTTAAAATTCTTTACCTCACTTTTTTTAATTAAATTAATTGTACACCCGCCAAATCCGCCTCCCATCATTCTAGCTCCAAGAATATACGGATTATCTTTTGTTTGGTCAACAAGAAAATCGAGTTCATCACAACTTACCTTATATAAGTTTTTTAAACCCTCATGAGATTGGTATAGTAAAAGCCCTATCATTTTTAAGTTTTTATTATTTATAGCTTTTACAGTTTCTTTAACTCTTTTATTTTCTTGAATCACGTAGAGTGCTTTTTTGTAATCTTCATTAGGAATCTTTTTTAGCAATTTATTTAGATTATTTTCTGTAGCATCTCTTAGAGCTCTTATTTTTAGAGATTTTGATATGTTTTCACAGACAATTCTTCTATTGTTGTAGGCACTTTCAGATAATTGATGTTTTACATTTGTATTGATAAGTATAAGTTTGTAATCATTGAAATCAATTTTAAATGAAATTGAATTAATTTTTCTACAATCTAATAATAACACGCTTTTTTTTTCTCCAAACATACTTGAGTACTGATCCATAATACCACATTTCACACCAACATAATTATGTTCAGCTTTTTGTGATATTATAATCATTTTTCTTTTAGATAAACCTAAATGAAAGACTTCGTTTAGTGCAAATACAATACTATTTTCTAAAGCAGCAGAAGAAGACATTCCGGCCCCTTCTGGTATGTCTCCGGCAAAAACAAGATTAAAGTTTCCTAATTTTAAATCTAGTTTTAGAATTTCAAAAACAACTCCTAAAACATAATTTTTCCATCCTCCGTTTTTTAAAGACTTAAGATTATTTAATTTAAATTCATACGAATCAGATTTATTTAGTGCGATAGCCTTGCAAAAAGTAGAGTCACTTTTTTGAACGCCAGCAATAATCCCTTTATTAATAGCTGCTGGAAACACAAAACCCTCATTATAGTCTGTATGTTCTCCTATAAGATTTATTCTTCCAGGTGAGAACACAAGAATTGGTTTCTTTTTAAATTGATTTAAAAAACTATCTTTTACTTCTTTAATTAATTTTTTATTCATTAGTAAGATGTAGTATTTTTAAAATTAATTTATTTAAAGCAAGATGTAAAGGTATAATAGTTCATTATACAGTAGTATTGATTAATTTAACCTCAAATGATAATTTAATTTTTATCATATTTATTTAATGATTAAATTACTGCTGACAATTAAGTTAAAATGAATTAAGAAATTTATTTATTAAAACATGGATAAGTGTAACGATTCATCATTGGAGCTTTATGTTCATTCTAACACCAACCCTTGGGATCTCTCAAAGATTAGATTAATATATAGAAGATTAGGTTTTGGCATTTCAAATGAAAAAGCTGAAGTTCTACTTAATAAAACTCCAGATGAATTAATTGATCAAATAATAGTTGAAGCAAAATCCTTGCCTTTAACATCTGCTCCAGTATGGGGTTTTTGGAATAATGCTGAGATTAATAATTCTGGTTACACTCAAGGTTATTATAAAAAATTATGGCAAAAACAGGCTTTTTCAAATTTTTTATCAGATGGATTCAGAGAGAGGCTTACTCTATTTTGGAGCAACCATTTCGTAACTGAATATTATGATTACAATCAATCACAATATTTATATCAATATCACTCAAGACTTCAACAATATTCACTTGGAAATTTTAAAGAATTTGTAAGTGCTATTGGATTAGAACCAGCTATGCTTAAGTATTTAAGCGGTTACTCTAATAAAAAAAAAGCTCCAAACGAAAATTACGCAAGAGAGCTTTATGAATTATTTACTCTTGGGGAAGGAAATGGTTATACATCAACAGATATTACAGAGACATCAAGGGCGTTAACAGGATATAATAAATATTCAAATGGAAATGGAAGTGTTATTATTTTTAATCAAAACACCTTTGATAATGGAGAGAAAACTATTTTTGGAAAAACAGGTAATTGGGGTTATCAAGATGTAGTAGATATTTTGTTTCAGGAGAAAAAAGAATTAATTGCAAATTTTATTTGTGAAAAGTTGTATAAATATTTTATAAGCCCGGTTTTAAACAAAGAAATTACATCTGAATTAGCATCAACTTTTATTTCGAATAACTTTGAATTAATTCCAGTTTACAATCAATTATTTAAAAGTGAACATTTTTTTGATTTAAAATCTTCTAATGTTTTAATTAAAAGTCCAATCGATTTATTTGTTTTCATTCAAAATGATTTTGAGTTTGTATTTCCTGAGAACTTTCAAAAAAATCATACTGATTATTTGAGAGCTAGATGTATTGAGATGGGGCAAGAAATATTTAAGCCTGTTGATGTAGCGGGTTGGCAAGAAAATCAAGATTGGATTAGTACAGGGACTTTGCCTATGCGATGGGAATTCATCGATTATATTCTAAATAGACATTTGGCTGGAAATAAAGAACAATTTAGAACTTTTATCAAATCTCTTGTAGGTAATGATGAAAAGGATCCTAAAGTAATTGTGGATAAATTAAAAGAATATATGTTTTGTAAATATGATATTAAGGATGAGGAACGTATAGATGCTATTAATATTTTTAAAGGAGATATTCCTGATAACTATTTTGAAGATGGAACATGGACGTTGAATTATGAAAATGTCCCAAATCAAGTTTTTAAATTGATGTCATATTTTATATCATTACCTGAGTTTCAATTAAAGTAAAAATGAAAAAAAAGGATTATTTAAGTTCGAAAAAGCATATAGCAGAGCACTCCAAGTGGGAAAGAAGGGGGTTTTTAAAAACCTTAGGGATTGCTGGTGCTGGAGCTATATCTTTTGGAAATAATTCCTTGTCAGTTTTAAATTCAAATTTTTTAACCAATGCATTAACAGGATCCGTAAGTGACAGATCATTAGTATTAATAAGATTAAAAGGAGGAAATGATGGGTTAAATACTATTGTTCCTTTATATGATTTTAATACTTATGTTAACAAAAGACCTAATATTCATATTCCTAAATCTAATTTGATTAAGCTAAATGATAGTTATGCTATACCAAATCATATGAGTAACCTTGAATCTTTATGGAAAGATGGGAAAATGAAAGTTGTAAATGGAGTAGGTTATGAAAATCCAAATGGATCTCATTTCAAATCATCAGATATATGGGCTTCTGCTACAAATAATAAAGAAATTTCAACAGGATGGCTTGGAAGATATTATGACGAAAAATATTTAGATTATCTCACTAATCCACCTGAAAAACCTATTGCAATTCAAATAGGAAGTAGGGGTAATTTAATATTTAATGGAGATAAAACAACTTATGCCTTTGCGGTGTCTAGTCCGGAACGATTAAAAAAAGTTGCTGAAAATGGAACTTTATTTGACACTAATAATTTACCAGATTGTACGCATGGAGATCAGATCGAGTTTCTTAGAAGAATTTCTAATGCTACTTTTAATTACGCATCAGTTATACATAATGCATATGATGAATCAGAAGATTTTAATCAATATGATGCTGAGAATAAATTAGACACACAGCTTAGTTTAGTTTCAAGACTTATTAAGGGTGGGCTAGGTTCTAAAATTTATATGGTTTCTTTGGGAGGATTTGACACACATGGCAGCCAACCTGAAAAGCATCAAAAGCTTTTAACCACTTTGTCAAATTCTGTTAAAGTGTTTTATGATGATTTAAGATATTATGGTTTAGATCAAAAAGTACTTTCATTAACTTTTTCAGAATTTGGAAGAAGAGTTTCTGAAAATGGTTCTGAGGGAACAGATCATGGAACAGCTGCACCTGTAATGTTGTTTGGCCCAGCTTTAAGAGGAAATGGATTTGTTGGTGATCATCCAAGCTTAAGCGATTTAAATAATAGAGGAAATTTAAAATATACTTTAGATTTTAGATCAATCTATACTACAATATTAACGGACTGGTTATGTGGAGATAAGAATTTTATTAATAAAGCTATGTTAGGTAGTGAATATTCGCTTTTAGGATTAGGAATTAACTGTAATGATGAAATAATAAACTATGATGATATAATTCCTTATCATGCAGCAGTTTATGGTTCAACTAAAGTAGAACTAAATTTGAGAATAAATCGAGACCATCATATTAAAATTTATATTTATGATATCTTGGGGCGTAACCACGGACTGATTTATGATAATATACTTAGAAGAGGAACGCATACATTTCCATTATCAATAAATTCAAAAATAAAGTTATCCTCGGGTCAATATTTTTACAATATAAAAGTTTTAGGAGGAAAAGATCTAAATAAATCTTTTGTAGTTAGATAATTTTTGTGATTTTAAAATAAAAAATTATTAATTATATAGTGAATTTAATTAATGCATTCACCCATTTCAAAATCAATAACACCAACTTTAATGGCATAACATTCGTTAGAATATGTTTTGTTATTACAGCCACAAACTGGCTCATATTCTTCAGTACAGATTGTGTCTGGATCAATTAGGTCTTCTCTTATACAACTATGAACTTGTTCACTACTTGAACAGGAAGAAATAATAATTAAACAAATAATTAAATAAAATAATTTATTCATAACTCTAAATTAAATAATTTTTAAAGAACATAGTTTAAAAAAATATTACCAACTGTCGGATCTAAAAGATGATGCCGGTAAACCTTGTGTGTTATAAAGATTTCCTTTTAAAAAATTTTTCCAACCGTATCGTACTGCTACAGGTTCTTTAACTTTATTGCTAGAGACTTCTAATTTTGATCTATTTCCTCCATAACCTCTAATAACTCTTACATTTGCAGAATGAAAAATTCTATCAGAACCTGCAATTTCAAAATTTATTATAGGATTATTGTAACTAGTAACTCCTCTTTCTGCATAATCAAAATTCACTATGACCTTATCTCCCTTTATATCTAGAGATTTATATACAGGTCCAGAAAATGAAATACCTTCAATTTTATAATCTTTTGCTAAAGCCCAATATGCGAGTCTTTTTCCAATAAGAATTTTTTCTGGAGGATGAATCGTATGTTCACTTCCAATGTCAAGCGTAACAACCATTCCGGAATTAACTGTGTTTAACATAGTTTTCAATTGAGCTTCTCTTAAAAAAGCAGAATTTGGTTTGTCATTACCACCATATTTAAAAGGTGCTAATTGAACAAAATAAAAAGAAAATGCATCTTGATTCCATTCCCTTCTCCATCCTTCAATCATTTTATTCATAAGTTTATCATAATTGTTTGCTCTTGCAACATTACCCTCGCCTTGATACCAAATTACCCCTTTAATCTTATAAGGAATTAAAGGATTGATCATAGCATTAAAAAGATTTGAAGGCTCATGTTGAGGCAGGTTTCTATGGTTTTTAATCTCAGATTTATCAAAATTAGTAGTTAAAGTTTTTTCATCAGTCCATGCTTCTGCAGGAGTTCCTCCCCAAGGAGTGTTGATGATACCAAGAGGAACCCCTAAAACATCATTCAAATAATTAGCATAGGAGTAAGCAACTGCGCTAAATGTTGATGTATTTTTTGGATTTGATATTAACCATTTACCATTTAAATTTTCAAGTGGATTTTTACTGGTTTTTTTCTCAACCGTAAAAAGTCTAATATTAGAATTAGTTGATTTAGCTATCATGTCTAAAGAACCAAATACAGGTTCTTTGTTAAAGCCATTTAATGGCATTTCCATATTTGATTGTCCAGATGCAATCCAAACTTCACCTATAAGAACATTTTTAAAAGTTACTGTTTGTTTAATAGAACTAACGGAAAATTGATAGGGTCCTCCATATTCTGGTGTATCAATATTTATCATCCATTTTCCTTCACTGTTACTTTTAGTACTATACAATTTATCATTCCAACTAACATTGATAGTGACATCTTTATCTTTTTTAGACCAGCCCCATACTGGAGCACTTGAATTTTGTTGTAAAATCATGTTGTCACCAAAAATTGAAGGAAGTTTTAGATCTTGAGAATTAATATTTAGAAATAATAAAAGAAAGATAGTAGAGAGAAATTTATTCATCAGATATATTTTTAAAACGTTATATAAAAATAGTTTAATGTTTGTCAATGAATTTTAAACCATTTGGAACCATTGGATAGGTCATTTCTTTTAAAATAGCCACCATCTCATCTCTTTTAGGATGTGTTTGGTTATATAATAAATTATTCCACTCTTTTGGATCAGAACTATTGTTGTATAGCTCTTCTTCTCCAGTGTTATAAATAATATATCTCCAATCTTTAGTTCTTACAGAATAGTGATGATTTGATGGAATTTCAGCATTTTTATCAGATGAATATACAACGCTTAATCCTGCTTTTGGCCCAGTCCAATTGATTGTATTAGGATCTTCTAAAAATGGTTTTAGACTATGACCATCTAATGGCTTTCCAAATTCATTTTTTGTTGTATTATTATCAATTCCTGTTAAATCCAATAGAGTAGGGTAAATATCAATTAAAGAAACTGGATGTTCTACTATCGAACCAGGTTTTGTTAGTTCTGGAACTCTAATGGTCATTGGGACTCTTGTACTTTCCTCCCAAAGGGAATTTTTATAAACATGATCTTTTTCACCCATTGTCCATCCGTGGTCGCTAACTAAAACAACTATAGTATTTTCTTTTAATTTACTATTGTTAATGGCTTTCATTACTTGTCCAACATTATCATCAACTGCTGAAACACATGCTAAATATGCTTGAGTAAATCTTTTTAAACCCTCTTTAGAATCTTCGTAAGAGCTTACTAAGTTTTTAAACATCTCAATAGATCTTACACTTCTTCCAGGCGTTTCAAACTGACTTACTTTATGTAGATAAGTATCTTCTTTATCGTTTTCTTTAATATTTGCAAGTTCAACTTCATCAAGAGGATACATGTCAAAATACTTTTGGGGAACAATAAGAGGAGTATGAGGCCTTAAAAACCCAACTGCGAGAAAAAAAGGTTTATCATCATCAGATTTAGATAATTCTGTTAACCTGTTTTCAGCCCATTTAGCATTAATTTCGTCTGGAGTTAGATCTCTATCATCCTCTGAATTGTATCTAAACTCTTTATAAGCTCTAGATCCTCCATAAGCCCATGAAATTTTCTCACCATCTATTTTTAATTCATTTAAATTTTTTAATGGACCATAAGAACCGTCAATTTGACCCCCAGCCATGTTTAAACCGTCTAATTCTTTAATAGTTCTATATGGCGCAGGAACATCAGGATGAGAAATTCCTCTTTTTCCTTTTTTATGTTCACCTTTGTAAGCAACTGGGCTGTAGTCTGCTTCATGTTTAAACTCTGTCCACATATCTTTTTTATTAACATGCATAATTTTACCACTTCCAATTACATTATATCCATTTTCTTTAAATTTTTCCATAATGGTTTTAGTATTTGCTAGCACTTTATTTTTCAGCCAAGACTTTTGCCAAAAATTAGATGAATTATGAGGATATACACCTGTCATCATACTTGATCTTGAAGGTCCACACATAGGGTCATTAGAGTATGCGTTTTTAAATTTAACACCAGAATTAGTTAGTGCTTTGATATTTGGAGTTATTGCTTGAGGATGACCATTAAACTCTTCAGGATAATCATTTAAATCATCAATCATAATTAGTACAATGTTAGGAGAAGTTATTTTACTTTTATTACACCCTAGAACAAGGAAAACAATGAATAATGAAAAAAATGAAAAAATTAATTTATTTTTCATAATATAAGTGGTTTTCTACTAAATTAGTTTATTTAATTTTCTTCTGTATAGGTTAAATTAAGCAAAATATTGATTTATTTGCCCCTCCCTTTTTTTGTAAGATGTAATTTAATCATTATTATAGGTTTTTAATTATCATGATATTAGTTATTAATTGTGATTTCTATTTATAATAACTCATCCAATTTAAGATAGTTTTATTACATTTAGTTTCTTAATAATCATATTATTATAAAACTCATGAAACATTTTATTCTTATAATATTAACTATTGGATTTTGGACCTTTAGCTTTAGTCAAGAATCCGAAAATAATACCACACCTTTACCTAATTACAGATTAGCGGCTAAATATTCCCCTAAACAGTTAGCTAAATTAGTTCATTCAACATCTGTAAGACCTCATTGGTTAAAAAATGGAAATCGTTTTTGGTATCAATACAAGACCACTGAGGATGTGAATTATTACTTAGTTGATGCAGATAAAAAGAGCAAAACGCCATTGTTTAATAACGAAAAAATGGCTAAGTGGCTTACAGAAATAACAAAGGACCCCTATGATGCTAAGCACTTACCTAAATTAGATCTGAAGTTTGTTAATAAAGAAACTGCTATACGTTTTAGGATCACTTCTACAGAAGAAATTCTAGCAGAAGAGGATATAAAACAAACTAAGAACGATTCTACTGATATTAAGAAAAAGAGTAAAAAACCCAAAATGGAAAAAAAAACTTACCATCTTGAATACAAAATTGGGGGGAGTGGTCTTAGAATTGTAGATACTAAAAAGAAATTGAAAGAAGACTGGAAAAAGTGGGCTACTATTGCACCTGATAGTTCCATTGTGGTGTTCTCTAAATATTATAATTTATATTGGATGGATAAAGACAATTTTTTGAAAGCTGTCAAAAATGAGAAAGACAGTACTATTGTAGAGAATCAATGGACTTCAGATGGAGTTAAAAATTACAGTTATGGCGGAAGTTCTAGAGGAGAAAATAATGAGTCTGAAATAAAAAACAAGGACAATAGAAAAAGGGCTAGAGTAGTATGGTCTCACGATTCTAAGAAATTTGTTTATCAAAGATCGGATACAAGAATGTTAAAAGATTTATGGGTAATTAACTCTGTTGCTGAAAAACGTCCTACATTAGAAACCTATAAATATCATATGCCAGGAGAGCAAGAATACGCATCTTCTGAAATTTTAATTTTTGATGTTCCGTCAAAAGAGATAACTAAAGTAGCATTAGATACAACCAAACAAATTAATTTAAGTGTCTATAGATCTCCTAGAAAGTTATCCAATGCAGATGATGATTTCCAACCATCTACACTTCTTTCTAAAAAAGATAAAATATACTTTAGCACTATTAGTAGAGATCGTAAAAAATTAGATATTAATGTTGCAGATATCAATACTGGAAAAGTAAAAGTGCTTATTGAAGAGCGTTTCAATACTTATATAGAACAACGAAATTTAGTATTGTTTAATAATGAGCAGGAAATGATTCATTGGTCTGAACGAGATGGTTGGGCACATTTTTACTTATATGATTCTTTTGGTAGATTAAAGAATCAGATTTCATCTGGATCTTACCATGCTAATAGCTTTGTCAATATTGACGAAAATAAACGAGTATTGTTTTTTACAGCGAATGGTGTTGATAATACTAAAGATCCTTATTACGAGCACTTATATAGTATTAATATTAACGGAACTGGATTACGAAACTTGAATTCAGGTGATTTTACAAGTTCAACAAGTATGTCAGATTCCAACAAATACTTTGTGAGTAATTTTTCAAGAGTTAATATGACTCCAAAATCAGAATTAAGAACAAATACTGGAGCATTGGTATTATCGCTTGAAAAGGCAGACTTGTCGCAACTTATGTCTACTGGATATAAGTTTCCAGAACCTTTTAAAATGAAGGCAGATGATGGGTTTACAGATATATATGGTGTGATTTACCGCCCATATGATTTTGATGAAAACAAAAAGTATCCATTAATTGAGTATGTCTATCCAGGACCTCAAACTGAAGCAGTTTCTAAGAATTTTTCTTTGAGAATGAATAGAACGGATCGTTTAGCTCAACTTGGATTTATTGTAGTGACATTAGGGAATAGGGGCGGGCACCCAGCTCGTTCTAAGTGGTATCATAATTATGGATATGGAAACCTTAGAGATTACGGTTTAGCAGATAAAAAAAGAATAGCAGAACAATTGGCTGATAAATATTCTTATATAAATTTAGATAAAGTGGGTATTTTTGCCACTCTGGTGGTGGTTTTATGTCTACTGCTGCAATGTTAGTTTATCCTGATTTTTTTAAAGTAGCAGTTTCATCTTCTGGTAATCATGACAATACCATGTATAATAGTTGGTGGAGTGAAACACACCATGGGGTAATGGAAGAAATAGGAGAAGATGGGAATTTAAATTATAACTATCAAATTGATGTAAACCAAAGTTTAGCAAGTAAACTTAAAGGAAATTTGATGCTATCTACTGGAGATGTTGATAATAACGTACATCCAGGTGCAACAATAAGGATGGCACATGCTCTTATTAAAGCAAATAAACGTTTTGAATTCCTGCTTTTACCTTCTCAAAGGCATGGCTACGGAGAAATGACTGAATATTTCTTTTGGAAAAAAGCAGACTACTTTAGTAAGCACTTATTGGGTAAAGAAAATACAGAAGTAGATGTTTTAGAAATGAATAGAGATTTCCCAAATAAAAAATAAATGACATTAAACAAGAGGGATTGGAGTCTTAATATTCTAATGGCAAAGATTTTGAGGGTCTAAATTCTGTTAATCCTTTCTCTTTAATTGTTTTTTCTATTTCTTTTATTTTAGAAGGAACAAAAGCACTTAAATTTTCGACACCGTTTTTTGTAACTACAGCTACATCCTCAATTCTTATGTATAATTTTTCTTCAGGAATCCATATCATAGGATCAATAGTAAAAACCATTCCTTCTTTAAGATCAATTCCATGAACTCTTCCAACATCATGTACAGCCATTCCAACAGGATGTTGAAAGTGACCTCTGAATGATAGTGCGTTTTGAACAGATTTTAAATATCTTGGTTTTGAAAATGTTTTTCCTTTAAGATATTCTTTCATTTCTTTAGCTGCTTTACTTAACACCTCATTTGAATTTGTGCCTGGTTTTATATATTTAAATAAAGCATCTCTATAGGCGACTATAAATTTGTACAGTGCAGTTTGATCTTTGTTATAAATGCCGTTAACAGGCCAAATCCTAGTTACATCACTAGTATAGTTATGGTAATCTGGGGCATAATCCATAAGCACTAAATCACCATCCTTTAAAATATCCTTTTTTCTAAAATAATGTCCCATGTAAGCATTAGAACCACCTCCAATTATGGATGGATATCCATCCCCTTGCGAATCGTGTTGATAGAAAATATATTTTGCAGCTGCATCAAGTTGATACTCATAAATACCAGGTTTAGTTGATCTCATTGCTTCAATTATGCCTAAACCTGCAATCTCTGTAGCTTTTCTAACAATTTCAATTTCTTTTGGACTTTTGATTAAACGCATTGAGTCTAATAAAGGCGATAGATCTTTAATTTTAAACTCAGGGAAACGATCCTTAATTAGTTTAATAAATCTTGATTCTCGTGTGGTACTAGAATCCCATGGGTCAGCCGCAGCACGAGCATGTCCATGTAATATTTCATCTCTACTGTCATTTCCCATTTCTGCTGGACTAAATGGGGTATATAATGTTGGATTAGGACCATTTATAAGACCCGTTCCAACCAAGTCATTTCCAAGACGATCTAATGATTTAACATTGTCTATTCCAGTTAATTTTTTAATTAATTCAGCATCATCAAAGGATAAAATTTTTCCTTGACTTTTTTCTCTATTATTTTCCCTCCTAGGCAAATAAATGGTTGTCTTTTTGTTTTTTCCATTTAACAACAAGTATACATGCCCCTCTTCAATTCCAGACAAATAATAAAAAGTGTTGGTTTGCCTAAAAACTTTAAAACCAGCAACACTTGCACCTCCTTGAATTAATGCAATTGAATTTGTTCCAATTTCGTTAAAAACTTTAGACCTTCTTGCTTCAAACTCACTTATTGTGAAGTCGGTTTGGTAATAATTTTTTTCTTGAGAAAATAGAATAGTCTTGTTTGATATAATTAATATAGCTGATATAAAAAGAAGTTTTTTGAAATGCATTATTATCTTTTTTAATTATTTTTATTTGTAACTTGATCTAATAACAATTTATGAATAATTTTTAATATTAATAAATTCATATTGATTTATTAAAACTGTTTATAAAATAATATTTGGGTTATGGTAATAATAAAGAACAAGATATTTCTATTTTTTTTAATTATAATTTTATGCTTTTCAACTAAAACATTTGCTAGTAAAGATAATTATCCAAAAAATCCTAAAATAGATGCTATAAATTATGCTTTTAATATAGAATTGTCGGATAAATCTGATCAGATTATTTGTGAAGTTATTATTGATATTAGGTTTTTAGGATCAGGTGTAAAAATATTACGATTAGACTTAATAAATGCCTCTAATAAATTAGAAAATAAAGGAATGATTGTTAGCGAGGTTTCTTCTGATGGTAAAGCATTAAGTTTTTCTCATAAGAATAATGAACTTTTAATAGACTTACCTGAACCATCCTTATTAAATCAATTTTCTAAATTTAAAGTTAAGTACAAAGGAATTCCACATAGTGGGCTTATAATTGGTGAAAATAAATATGGAGATCGTACTTTTTTTAGTGATAATTGGCCAAACCTAACTCGTCATTGGCTTGCCACTATTGATCACCCTTATGATAAAGCTATGTGTGAATTTATAGTTATAGCACCAGATCATTATCAAATTGTATCAAATGGTCTTAAAGTTGAAGAAAGTAATTTGGATAACAATAAACGGATAACCCATTGGAAGCAGTCGGTTCCAATTGCTACATGGTTATTTGTTTTAGGTGCTGCTGATTTTGCAGTTCAATATGTCGATGAATTTGATGGTAAATCAATTCAAACTTGGGTGTTTAAACAAGATAGAGATGCTGGATTTTATGATTTTGCAGAACCAACAAAAAAAGTTTTAGAATTTTACAGTAATTATATAGGGCCATTTTCATATGAAAAACTAGCCAACATACAATCCAACAGCGTAGGTGGAGGTATGGAAGCTGCTTCAGCAATTCTTTATGGCGATAAATCTGTTGTAGGTGATCGTAATGTACGTTGGAGGAATGTGGTTATTCACGAAATTGCTCATCAATGGTTTGGCAATTCAGTTACAGAATATGATTGGGATGATGTTTGGCTAAGTGAAGGATTTGCTACGTATTTCACTTTGTTATTTATTGAGAATGAGTATGGGAAAAACGAATTTATTAAAGGACTTGAATCAAGTCAAAAGAGAGTAGATTCATTTTATAATAAAAATCCAAATTATCAAATTGTTCATGATAATTTGAAGAATATGAAAAACGTGACAAGTTCACAAACTTATCAAAAAGGCAGTTGGGTTTTACACATGCTTCGGGGTGTTTTAGGCACTGAAATTTTTTGGAAAGGAATTAGAGCTTATTATAAAAAATATAAAGATTTAAATGCAACAACATCTGATTTTAGAAAAATAATGGAGGATGTTTCAAACAAAGATTTAAGTTTGTTTTTTGATCAATGGTTATATAAACCAGGAATTCTAAAATTAAAAGGAAATTGGTATTATGACAATAATAAAAATCAGCTAATCATTGACTTAAATCAGATTCAAACTGATGATAGTTTATTTGAAATGCCAATAGAAATAGGAATTGTTTATGAAACCAATATAGATCATATAGAATTAATTAAAATAAAAACAAAATCAAATTTCTTTGTAATTAATGTAGACAAGGAACCAAAGAATGTTATTCTTGATCCAAATTATTGGGTTTTAATGAATAAAGATTTTAAAAAGAAATATTAAATCAGCGAAACTAACTAATCTGTATTTTAAAGATAAAGCTGATTATTCTAATGCATTTGTATATTCAGAAGGTTTAATTTATAGTATAATAAATGGGGAATTAATAATTGATAAAAATAATTTTACTGGTCAATTAAAAGGAAAAGTTTAAAAAAATAAAAAATATTTCTATGAAAAAATTAGAATTACATTGGAAAATCTTAATAGGAATGGCACTAGGTGTTGTTTTTGGTTTTATAATGACAAATTTTGATTTTGGAAAAGATTTCATATCTGATTGGATAAAACCTTTTGGAACAATTTTTATTAATTCTTTAAAGCTAATAGCAATTCCATTAATATTAGCATCTCTTGTAAAGGGTATTTCAGATTTGAAAGATATTTCAAAATTGTCACAAATGGGAGGAGTTACAATAGTTACATACATAATAACAACTGTTATAGCTGTTAGCATTGGTTTAATTGTAGTAAATGTTATAAAACCTGGTGATTCAATTTCTGAAGAAACACGAATAGAATTAATAGGTGCATATGAGAGTGATGCAGATCAAAAAAGAGAAGTAGCTGCAAATACAAAAAATTCAGGTCCTCTTCAAGCTCTAATAGATGTTGTGCCTTCAAATATAGTTTATGCTGCATCTAATAATAAGAATATGCTTCAAGTAATTTTCTTTGCAATTTTGTTCGGTATTTCAATGATCTTAATTCCGCCAAATAACTCAAAACCAATAAAAGAATTCTTTGATTCACTAAATAAAGTTATCCTAAAAATAATTGATCTAATAATGTTGTTTGCACCATATGGTGTATTTGCATTATTAGCAACATTAATCGTAGAAGCTCCACAATGGGATCTACTAAAGAGTCTATTATTGTATTCTATTACCCTTATTTTTGGATTATCGTTATTAATAATACTATATGTAATAATTGTAAAGATTTTTACTGGAAAAGGGCCTAATTACTTTTTAAAAGGTATTCTTCCTGCCCAACTAGTTGCATTTTCAACTAGCTCTAGTGCAGCAACCCTACCCGTTACTATGGATAGAGTTCACAATCATTTAGGTGTAAAAGAAGAGGTTTCTAGTTTTGTCCTTCCAATTGGAGCAACTATTAACATGGATGGAACGGCATTGTACCAGGCTATTGCAGCTGTATTTATTGCACAAACATTTGGTTTAGATCTGTCATTGGGTGCTCAGCTTGGAATTATTCTTACGGCAACACTTGCTTCTATAGGGGCTGCAGCAGTACCTAGTGCAGGTATTATTGTATTAGTTATTGTATTATCTCAAGCAGGAATACCAGAGGCTGGATTAGCATTAATCTTTGCTGTAGATAGACCTCTAGATATGTGTAGAACAATAGTTAATATAACTGGAGACGCAACAGTTTCCATGATAGTAGCAAAATATGTTGAAAAATCAGGAGATCCAAAAGTTAATAATGGTGATGATAATTATAAAAATGTAAAAGGTTAATATTTATAGATTAAAATAATATTTGATTAAATAAATAATGACTAATAAAAATAAAATAAGCCGTTTTCTATTAAAACACGGAATCAAAGATTCAAAAATAAATTATGGATTAAATTCAGATGAATTAAATGAAATTTGTATTAAAAAAGGCTTAGGAATTTATGCTGATTCAGGAGCATTAGTTGTAAATACAGGTGAATTTACTGGAAGATCTCCAAAAGATAGATTCATTGTAGAAGACAAAATAACTAAGAATAAAATTTGGTGGGGTGATATTAATTTACCTTTTGATTCTAATAATTTTGACAATTTGCTCAAAAAAATTGTCAAGCATATTTCAAATAAAGAACTTTATATATCTGACTCTTATGCATGTTCTGACCCTAGATATAGAGTTAACTTAAGAGTAGTTACTGAATTACCCTGGGTAAATATTTTTTCTTTAAATATGTTTTTGAACCCAAAGGAAGAAGAGTTAGATAGTTTTAAACCAGAATGGTTAATAATTCAAGCACCAAGTTTTATGGCAGTTCCACAAAAAGATGGCACACGATCTCATAATTTCTCAATAATAAATTTTTCTAAAAAAATTATACTTATAGGAGGATCAGGTTATACAGGAGAGGTAAAAAAAGGAGTTTTTTCAGTTTTAAATTTTTTATTTCCGGAATTAAAAGATGTTTTACCAATGCATTGCTCAGCAAATGTTGGAAAAAATGGAGAAACGGCTATTTTCTTTGGTCTTTCTGGAACAGGAAAAACTACATTGTCTGCTGATCCTAATAGAAAACTTGTAGGAGATGATGAACATGGATGGTCGAAAGACAATGTTATTTTTAACTTTGAAGGAGGATGTTATGCTAAGGTTATAGATTTAAAGGAAGAAAATGAACCTGAGATATATAGAGCAATTAAAAAGGGTGCATTGCTAGAAAATATTGTTTTCAAGAAAAATAGTAATTCTGTTGATTATATGGATTCATCTATAACTCAAAATACTAGAGTTAGTTATCCTATTAATTATATAAAAAATATTCAAAAACCTTCTATTGGATACAAACCAAAGAATATATTTTTTTTAACAGCTGATGCATTTGGTGTATTACCACCAATATCAAGATTACTTCCTAGTCAAGCTGCATATCATTTTATTTCTGGATATACAGCTAAAGTTGCAGGTACAGAAGCAGGAGTAATTAAACCAATACCTTCCTTTTCAGCTTGTTTTGGAGCTCCTTTTATGCCTCTTCACCCAACTGTTTATGCAGAGATGTTAATTTCTAAAATGAAAGAAGCAAATGTAAAGGTATGGTTAGTTAATACTGGATGGTCCGGAGGATCTTATGGAATTGGCAAGAGAATTAAGTTAAAATATACCAGGAGAATGATTAATGCTGCATTATCAGGTGAACTAGGCCCATATTCATATAAAGATTATCACATTCATTCAGTTTTTGGATTAGCACAACCAAGAGAATGTCCAGGAATTCCAAAAAGATTACTTAGTCCAAGAGCTACATGGAATAATGATAAAGCTTATTATAAAATGGCATTTAAATTATCCAATGCTTTTAGAGAGAATTTTGACAAATTTGAAAATATTGCAAATGAGCAAATAAAACGAGGTGGACCACAAAGATTTTCTAATAAAGTTTTTGATTTTAATTAATTTATATAGAATGAATAGGTTATTAATTATACTTACTTTTTTTTATTATCAAATCCAATTTTTACACAAGAAAAAACTCCGATTAAGATACTTTTTGTTGGAAATAGTTTTACTTTTTTTTGAATATGCCTGAGTTAGTCTCTGCAATGGCAGAATCACAAGGGGTTTCAATTAATTCATATCAATCAACTGTAAGTGGAAGTAGTTTAGAACAACATTGGAAAGGCGAAAAAGATTTATTAACTAGAAAAAAAATTGCTGAAAATAATTGGGTCTAATCTTTTTTCAATTTCAATTCCAGATAAAATCATATGCTATTAAATTAATTTTTCCAGCAGTGCTTTAGTGGCTAATACACCTTCATGAGGAGATAAATAATCACTTTCTTCTATAAACTGAGCCAACATGGCACCTTCATATTCTATTCCTATGTACCCACTATAATTCGAATTTTTTATTAATTCCACCATTTTGTTATAATCAGTTTGTGTCTCTCTGCCACTTTCATCAAAATGCTGAGATTTAGCACTTATACCTTTAGCATAGGGTAACAATTCCTTTACTCCCAAATACTTGTCATATTGCATTTCACAAGGTTTTGCAAGATTCCCAAGATCAAGTTTTTCTCTATTAAGACAAAAATTATGATCACCAAAATCAGGTAAGCTGCCTATAAACTCACTATCAATGTTTTTTATAAGACCTGTCACCCATTTAGCGTCAGCAGTTAATCCGCCATGATTTTCAATTACTATACTAATATTGGATTGGGAACTATATTCGATAAGTTTTGAAATACTTTCACTACAAACTTCTTTAACTTCTTCTGCGGTACCATCGTTTGAATTAAGATTTATTCTAATAGAATGACAGCCTATTTTTGATGCTGTATCTACCCATACTTTATGAAAATCTATCGCTCTACTCCTTTCTTCAGATGACAATGAAGCTAAACTAGAACCCCATTCCATCGTTAGAAAATTTAAATCATCGACTAGTATAATGGTATTATTCACACCATTATCATCCGATTTTTGTTTAAGTTCTTTCAAAAAAGCTTCATTATTTTCCCTTCCTGTGAATGCAATAGACCAGTATTCTGCACCATCAAGTTGGTAAGTATTTCTAACCATTTCTGGAAAGTCTTTAAGATTAAATTTTCCTGCCATCAAAAGGGGAGCAAATGAAAAGGCTTGTAATGAAATTTTCAATTTGGAATCAGAACTTTCTTTAGTTGCCTCACAGGCTGAAATAAATGCGCTTGATGAGATTAATGATGAGATGGATATCGTCCCGCCAGCTTTTCCTATTTGTTCAATAAATTTTCTTCTATTTAGTATCATATTTTCTTTTGGTAGTTTGGCAATTTATTAAATAAAAGTATTACTTTTTTGGGTTAAATTGTAAAAAATTAAACCTAGATTTATTATGAACAAATCAATTATACTTAATAGCCGTCCAGACGGCTTACCTACAAAAGAAAATTTTTTACTTAAAACTGAAGGAATACCAAAAATTGTCGAAGGAGAAATATTATTGAAGGCTTTGTATGTATCGGTTGATCCTTATATAAGAGGAAGAATGAATGATGTAAAATCATATGTACCTCCTTTTGAGGTTGGCAAGCCAATGCAATCTGGTGTTGTTGCTGAAGTAGTGGAATCAAAAAATAAAGGCTATTCTGTGGGGATCCATCTTACTGGTATGTTGGAATGGAAAAAATATCAAGTGTCTAGTGGAGTAGGACTGGAAAACATTTAAGAGAATTTGTAGATAAATCAATCAAAACAATTAATAATCAATAAAAAGTGAAAGTAAAGAAAATCGGATTAATTTTGGGTCCAGCCCTTTTTTTAATGACCTTGTTGTGGTTTCATCCAGAAGGATTGAGCAAAGAAGCAAATGCCATTTTAGCTTCTACGCTTTGGGTAGCGGTGTGGTGGATTACTGAAGCTGTTCCCATTGCAATTACCTCCTTGTTGCCCGTAGTTTTATTCCCATTAACGGGTGGACTGGAATTAGCAGAGACCACAGCCTCCTTTGGTCATCGATATATCTTCTTGTACATAGGTGGTTTTATCTTGGCAATCGCTATACAGCGTTGGAATTTACACAAAAGGATTGCCTTGAATATTATCCAAATAATCGGAACAAATGTCAAAAGTATCATTTTAGGATTTATGATAGCTACCGCATTTCTTTCCATGTGGATTTCCAATACGGCTACTTCAGTGATGATGCTCCCAATTGGGATGGCGATCATTAGCCAGCTAAGGGATAATCCAGACACAATTGAAAATGAAAATCAAACTTTTGGAAAAGCATTAATGTTAGCTATTGCCTACAGCGCATCAATAGGTGGAATGGCAACATTGATAGGAACACCACCTAATTTAATATTGGCTGGAATAGTTCAAGAAACCTATGGAATAGAAATTACTTTTTTAAAATGGTTTATGTTTGGCTTACCTGTTTCATTAATTCTTTTAGCCATTTGTTGGAAATATTTGACTGAATTTGCTTTTTCATTTAAACAAAAAGCTTTCCCAGGAGGAAAATCTGAAATCAATAAACAACTAAAATCTTTAGGTAAAATGTCTTACGAAGAAAAAATGGTTTTATTGATTTTTATTGGTACTGCTTTTGCATGGATTACAAGAACATTTTTGTTGCAAAAATTCATTCCAAATATTGATGATACTATTATTGCAGTTATTGCAGGAATTATATTATTTATTTTACCTGCATCAAAAGAGAAAAGCCGAAAACTCATTAATTGGAAAGAAGCAGTTAAATTACCTTGGGGAATTCTTTTACTTTTCGGAGGAGGTTTAGCGTTAGCACAAGGATTTAAAACAAGTGGTTTAGCAGAATGGATTGGGGGACAAATGACTTTATTAGAAGGTGCATCTCTTTTTATCTTGCTTTTATTTTTAATTACTCTGGTAAATTTCTTAACCGAAATCACTTCTAACCTTGCAACAACTGCTATGATTTTACCCATCCTCGCACCTTTATCTTTAGTCATAGATGTGCATCCTTTTATCTTGATGGTTGGCGCAACTGTAGCAGCATCTTGTGCCTTTATGTTACCTGTTGCCACACCTCCTAATGCGGTTGTTTTTGGCTCAGGTTATCTAAGAATTCCTGATATGGTTAAGAGCGGAATATGGATGAATTTATTTTCAATATTTTTTTTAACATTAATGGTTTATTTTTTATTACCACTTATTTGGGGAATTGACCCTCATAATATAACAGATTTTATAAATTAAAGTTTGATTGTAGCTGCTAATAATGGGGTATTTGATGCTTCGACTACTTATTACTGGAGAGTAAAGATTCGTTTTAAGTTTAAAGTATCCCCAACCTCTTTTTGTAAAAAAGTTAAATCCTTAAAAAGATTCTTTACTTTTTCTTTATACTCTAATTTATTAGCAAGGTTATACATTTCGTATGGATCATTGATTAGATCATAAAGTTCCATTCTCTTATTTTTAGGAAACAACATGAGCTTAAACCCTTCTTTTCTTATCATTCTTTGATAATCTATATAATTGCCTTGACAACATCCAAAAGTTCCATAGATTCCATCATATAAACTCTTATTATTACTACCCTTGATTAAGCTATAAAAACTTTTAAAATCTATCTTTTCAGGAATTTCTATGCCTGCTAAATCGAGAGTTGTAGGAACAATATCTTGAAGATAAATATCATGGCTAATTTTTTTACCTTTCTTTATTTCTGGGCCGGAAATTATCATAGGAACTCTTTGTTTACCAATCAATCCATGTTGACCAACTGCAAGACCATGATCAGATGTAAAAATAACATATGTGTTATCTAACATTTTTTCATTTTCAAGTTGATCAATTATTTTCCCCACTTGTTCATCTAAATGACTTATTACTGCATAATACTCTTGAATATGTTTCTTCACAGCATATTCAGATCTTGGATAAGGTGCAAGCGCTTCGTCACGAAGACCAGGTCTGTTTCCTATTTCATTCATATAGGGGTGTTGTGTAGAATAATTCTTTGGTAAGTTTATACTACTTAAAGGGTATAAATCAATAAATTTTTTTGGTGCTTGCCTTGGATCATGTGGTGCATTAAATGCTAAATACATAAAAAAAGGATCCTCTTGACTATTAGCATCCTTTAGAAATTCAATAGCGTCATCTGCTAGAACTTCACTCCAATGTTTACCCCCATCCCAATAGCCACCAAATACTGTGTCATAAGAACTCCATGATTGATCTTTCTCATCAATTGGTCTTCCGTATCCGGGTGGTGTAAAATTTTCTAATTCAGTTAAATCTCCAGATTCTTCCTTCCATTCAATTAATTTTTTGGCAAAAATATGTCTATTATCGTCTGGCATTCCTGGTCTTTTATTTTTTACTACATCAAAAACTTTTTCGACTGGTGCTTCTATATGCCATTTACCTGTCATATATGTTTTATAACCATTTCTTTTCAATATCATAGGCCAAGTATTAGAAAGGGTTATAGAATCATTTTTTTTCCAATAATTAATTTCTTCTTTTGCTCTCCATACTGATTTGCCTGAAATCATCATAGCTCTTGATGCAACACATATAGCACCATGCCAAGCTCCCATATTATAGGTGTTTGAAAAAACAGCTCCATTAAAGGCTAACTTATCTAAATTAGGAGTGTATACTTGATTATTCCCTATGACTCCAACGGTGTCAAATCTTTGATCATCTGTGTAAATGAATATAATATTAGGCTTTTTAAGTTCTTGATTACAAGAGCTTAAAAAAAGAATAATCAAAATTAAGCTTTTAAATATTTTCATTCATTTAATTATAATAAATATAGGAATTCTAATTGTCTTTGATTTTAGGTTGTTTTGGGACTATGGTAGGTGTAAAAAACTATACAAGATTTATTTAAAAGAAACATCTTACAAGCCATTAAAAAAATGAAGGAAAGATCTTGTTTTTGAAATAATTACTGGAATATTTAATGTTTTAACTCTTCTTTTTTTAAGTAGGCAAACTTAATTGAGGCTAACAAGCCTAAAATGGAAAATAGAACTAAAATGGTGAACACGTATTGATGACCAAGTAAGCCAGGGTATTTGTCTAAAAAATAACCGAAAATTGGGGGTGCAAAAATATCAGGAGTATAACCTACGACAGAAATCAAACCAACAGCAGTACCTGTCAATACTAGAGGAATACGTCCTTCCTGCATAATAGAAAAATATAACGCACGAATAGCATATGTTCCAGTAGCAACAATAATTAAAGACAAGTAAAAAACAAAATTCATATTTAATTGAACTATTCCGAATGCAAAGATTGTCGATCCAATTAACATTGTAACAAAACCGAAAATAATAAAATAAATATAACTTGATTTGTCCGC
>DUDG01000018.1:0-107243 GCA_012959395.1 Flavobacteriaceae bacterium
AATCTACACTTCTTTAGTAATGTTTAAATCAGCCTTAAATAGTAGAAATTGAATAGGCTAACTCTCTTCGGGTTTTAGCATTCGTAAATTCTCTAGGGGTTGGTATGTCCTAGAATCTAACAAAAGCATAAATAATATAATAACTAGAGATAATTAGATGACGGACCTATTATTTTGTATTACGATGGTCTCACAAAACTAGCAACGTCAAGTACAGGGGGTTCATATATATTCAGGAAATGATTTAGTAATAGGAGATACTACACCTGAAAATCCTTTAGGAATAAATATATGATATTAAAAATAAGTAACCCACGAGATGCTATAATTAGCAGTTACAAACAACCAGTACTATACAACCACACAGTCATCTATAAAGGGTGTAGTTTAATAACGTTTAGATAAGTCTTATATTTAAATTATGAAAAAAGTTATAAAAAGAACTTTAGTAAAAACTGTAGTATGGCGGTTAATTGGTAGCATGGACACTTTTGTAGTTTCATACATTGTTACAGGCACTTTTGAAACTGCATTAAAGATTGGTGGCATCGGTTTATTTACAAAAATGATTATGTACTTTATCCATGAGTTGATTTGGAGCAAACGAAAAAAGAAAGGGCTTACAGTTAAACGAAGCTTCTTCAAAACTTTAACATGGCGGATGATTGGAAGTTTAGATACATTCATTATTTCATTATTCATTGTGGAAGCTGTTGTAACCGCAGCTACAATTGGTGGAATTGGTTTCTTTACAAAATCAACTTTATACTTTTTACATGAACGAGCTTGGAGTAAAATCAAATGGCTTAAAACTAGTCCACCACTATTAAAGGAACATGAAATAGAATTAATAGATGATTTTAAAATAGATATTAAGTCTATAATCACTAAAAATAAAGAATAGGCATATCTTCTTCCTTTAATTCAGCAACTTCTAATCCTATATAAAGGGAGAATAAAGTTTAGATAATTCTTATATTTAGGTTATGAAAAAACTAATTCTACTATTATTACTTATTCCACTTGTTTCTTTTGGGCAAAAAAACACAGAAAGTGAATTGATAATGAAAATCTATGCTGTTCAACAACAGGTGATGGCACAAGGAAATATTACTGAAGATGAGGAACAGGCAATGTTAAGTTTGTGCAGCATTATGTCACATGATGACGGATTAGCAAATTATAATCCTGATAATAGAATGATATTAAAAGATGTAGAAATCGCGCCTGTCTATAATGGTTGTGAGGAACTTTCTGAAGAAGAAATAAAGAAATGTTTTAATAATAAAGTATCGACATTTATAAAGCGGGAGTTTAACCTGAGTGTATCTAAAGATTTAAATCTTTCAGAACCAAAGCGGGTAGAAGCTTTTTTTATAATCAACGAAAACGGAAATCTGACTGGTATGAAAGTCAGAAATTCAGAGCTAACCATTCAAGCAGAGATCTTGAGAGTGCTTAGAAAAATGCCTGTGATGAAACCTGCTATTCACAATGGGAAAAGTGTTCCTGTATTATGTTCAATTATAGTAAAATATGGAAATGAAATAGAAATTGATGTTGTTTACATTCCTGAAAGACCAAATGATTAAAGAATTCCTTGAAAAAGGTTCTTAGTATGAAAAAACTAATTCTACTATTACTGTTTATTTCATTTTTTTTTTCTTAGTTTATTATAATCTATAAGGTAGTTTACCCTTAAAGAAAATTGATGTTCAACAGGTATTTCAAATAATTCTTTTAAACTTTCGTAGTAGTTTATGCCTGATTTATTATCTCTATTAAAAATTTGATTTTTATATTGAACTGTTAAAGTGCTTCCTGGTGAGAACCACCATTCATAATTTAATTCTAAATTCCAGAGATTAAAATTGGTATTGGGATCATAGTCAAGTAAATCATAATCAATAATTGATCTTTTACCATTCTCAAGTAAGTTATATAGAATTTCATCAAATTTAGCTGAACTCCAAAAATTTCGAAATTTTAGAGATAAAAATTTTGAGGGATTTATGTTGTACTCAAAATCTATATTGTTTTCTATTGATTTAATTTTTCTTTTTCCAAAATAAATGTTTTTATTTTTCTTTTTTAAAAATCCAACATCATCAAAAACATTCTCATTCTGAGTAGAAATATTTAATGTGATTTGGTTAGAAATTCTATATTTTGCTGAAAGCATTATAGAATTTGAATGTTTATTTTCATCAAATTGTTTATTGTTAAACTCATTATTTTCATATTCAAATCCGTATGAAAAAATGTTATTTGTATTTGTTTTTAAGCCAAATTTTATTTCAAAATTTCCTGGATCTATAACAAATCTATCCCTAACTCTTGGCTCAAAAAAATCTTTTTCACTTCCCGCATATTCAAAATCAAGCTCTAACTTAGTTAAATTCTGAAGGGTAAAATTATTTCCAAATCTAAATCCACCGCCAGTTCTATAAAATTCATTAAATCTATATCTCTCATTTATAAATAAGTAGCTATTGTATGATCTAAAAAAACGATTCTCTTTCAATATTTGATAATTTAACGTAACATTAAATCTTTGTACATTATTAAACCTTGATAACCCTAATTCATTTTGATTGTAATATCTATCCATACCACCCCACATTAAACTGTATTTGAATTTTCCTTTCAGCTCTCTGAAACTTAAAGTAGCTCTAAATCCTTTCTTTTCTGACAGTCTAGGAGCATAACTTTGAAAAATATTTGAATTAAAGTTATATTTTCTCCTTTTATCATAAATATCAAATATTATTGCAGAGCTATTTGCATTAGGACCTGAAGATCTGTTAACATTAGTATTTAAAAAACTTATAGAGGAAAAGTCGTTCAAAAATTGTTGACTTAAAGAAATTACATTATAGTTTGTTAATGGGCTGATTTCAACTTTTCTAGTAGAATTATCATTAGTGTTTTTAATGTAAGCAAAAGCTTTAGCAGTTACAGCATTTAAAAAGCCAATACTTAACTTACCATCTGTCGTTCCAGTTACTTTCAATGAGTTAATTAAGTCCGGTTTTTCATCATAACTTAAAATTTCTTCATCATCATTCAGATAATCATTTTCATTAAAATTAATTTCTTGACCAATCCTTCTACTGTAAAAAAAAGGTCCACCAGATCTTGATCCTCTTCCATCAGCTTTTTTAAATAAATCTGCTCCTTCTGTAAAAAAAGCTCTTTTTTCAGAAAATTGTTGCTCAAATGGGGATAAATTCAATTCTCTATCATCAAATGAAACTTGTCCAAAATCAGGAATTAAAGTGAAGTCTAATGTAAAGCTATTAGATAGTCCATATTTTAAGTCTAAGCCAGCTGAATATGATGAGCTTGGCTTTAAACTTTTTTGAATGTTTACTGCAGATTGTAAATAAGGATAAAAGAATAATCTTACCGGTGGATTAATATTTTGAATATTTTTGACCAACCCCATTGACTCTTCGTATGATTCATTTTTTAAATCTACAGGATTCCACATATACTCCTCGTTTAATTCGCCTGAAAGATCTCTTCCGAAATTAATTCCCCAATCCTGTATTTGTTTTTTTGGAAAACGTATAGCACTGTATGGAATTATCATTTCTGCAGTCCAACCATCATCATTAATGTGATATTTACCATCAAAGACAGTGTCATAATTTGTGCTGCTGTTATCCCATTGCCCGTCAACGTATAGGTCGGATAATGCTCCAGAAGTTGTCACCAAAAACGTGAAGTGACTTTGTTTATCATCGTTAGTATCTATAGAAACCCAAAATCCTTCAGCATCAAATCCAGTAATTACATCTCTTTTACTAAATTGCTTCCTAATTTCTTTTGGATTTGGATGTTTAAAATCAGCAGCCAAATAAACAGCTTTATCATCATATCCAAAGTATACAAAAGATTCATAACCTTTAGGTATCTTCTTTCCAAATCTAGTAGTAGGCTTGAATATTTCAAAATTACTAGCAGGTTTAATTTTCTGCCATTCTTTTTCGTTTAATTTTCCATCAATTAAGGGAGGTGTACTAAATCTATATGCTTCAATGTTTTTTCTCTCTTGAGAATAAGAATGAAATAAAATTAGAGCAATGAAGATAGTTACAACTTTTTTCATTAAGAATCTTTTGAAAGGAGTCCTTTAATCTTAAAGTTATATTTAGACTGACCAGAAATAGTAGAATGGTGTAATTGACCAAAAGAATATTGAAATAAAAAAAATAAAAGAATATTCTTCATTACTATGATTTATTCCTTGTAAAGTAATTGCTTTTGCGTCTTCTTGAGTATCCCTTAAAAGAAAATATATTGGCAATGCCACTAAGAAAAAAACTGAAAAATGATTTTTGTGTCTTTTTCATAAACCAAATATAATGATTCTAAAAATACCCAATCCAAGACAAGCTATAATAAGCAGCTACAAACAACCCAGTACTATACAAACACACAGTCATCTATAATTCGTAGCATCAATGTCCAGTATTATACAAAAATGTCGTATTAATGTATGGTAAAGTAGTATTGAGATTTAAGTAATTTATCATTAAATTCGCAGCGAGATTTTATTTGGGTTGTCCTCAAAGAAATCAACTATCCAAAAGTAAAGTTGGACACTTGGTTGGACACATTAATATTTTTAAGATATTTTTAAACCCTAATTTAACTCTGTTAACGGCCTCGTAGCATAACTGAATAGTGCATCTGATTACGGCTCAGAAGGTTGCAGGTTTGAATCCTGCCGAGGTCACAAAGGGAATAGCAGAAATGTTGTTCCCTTTTTTATTTATTGTACACTTTATTGTACACTTTATAGTGCTTTATTTACCCTTTTTAATTGAATTTAACCACTACTATTCCATTCATTAAAATATGATTATCATACATACTGGACGATTACAGCTTGTTTAACCTACTTATGTGAAGTTGCTGAATTAAAAGAAGAAGATATGCCTATGGTTTAGTTATAATGAATTAACAAATAATTTTAATTCTTTGATATCAATATTTTTTTTAATGATAATTCCATCTGGATTAATTAAGAAATTTTGAGGAACTGCTTTAACACCATATCTATCAGAAATTTCATCCCAACCCTTAACATTTGATATATTTATCCAAGTTAGGTTGTTTTTTGATATAGAATTTTCCCAGCTTTTTCGATTAACATCTACTGAAACACCTAAAATTTCAAAATTATCTTTATTTGCATTTCTATAAATTTCTAGCATTGAAGGAAATTTCTGTATACAAGGAGCACACCAAGAAGCCCAAAAATCAAGCAAGACATACTTCCTTTTAAAGTCATTTAGAGATATTAATTCTCCATCTTTTGTTTTTGATGAAAAATTAGGAGCTATACTCCCTTTTTTTATGTTAGTAATTTTATCGTATAATTTATTCAAATAATCAAAGTAAATAGACTGCTTAGAATAATTAGAAAATCGATTTATAATTATATCCATAGTATCTTTAGGAATATCAAATATTTGAAATTGGTAATATGCGGTAAATACGGAAACAATTTTATTTGGATTATTTAGCATTATTTCCATCCCTGTTTTTTTTTCAAAAAAATCATCTTGAGAATATTTCCTAAAAAAAACATCTTCTTCAGAAAAAGATTCAACTTCAAATGATGAAAGTGAACTTAAATCGCCTTTTATTTCAGTATCACTAGTATCGCTAAAAAAGGGGATTTTTAGTGTATCGTTAATAGCAAGAGTATACAAATAAGATGGTGCTTTATTTAATGTAAAATTAAAATTACCTGACATTGAAAAAAAGGAATCTATTACAATAGGTTCATTAGACTCCAAATCTAATTTTAGCAATTTAAGTGTGCTTTTTTTAAGACCTTTAATATTTCCAAAAACTTTAACCGTATTGTTATTATTTTCACAAGAATTAAAACAGAATGAAAGGAATATTATAAGTAGAATTTGTTTCATACATACAATTTACAATAATTTTAAAAGAAGAAGATATGCCTATGGTTTAGTTGTTTTTTTAATTATGAGCTAATGTTTCTAACCGAACCAGATCCTGATATTTTAGTAGAAACTTTAACCAAAGGGTTTTGAACATACCTTACTTTTCCAGAGCCTGAAATATTGACATCTATATTTTCAGAACAATCTACATCTATACTGCCAGAACCACTTATTTTTAAATCACCATTAACTGCTTTAAAATATTTTAATTTATTTATTCCAGAACCAGAGCATTCCGCTATTAATTTATATGCAGATCCTTTAAGCGAAATTTTACCACTACCCGAATTAATTATTTTTATAGTATTTGCTGTAAGAACTAAATTCAATTCACCAGAACCAGAAACCACAGCCTTAAGATTTGAAGTCTCAAAATTAGTACTGTTATAAAGTTTTCCAGATCCACTAACTATTGCTTCTTTAAGTAATTTTTGTGGAATTTGAACATTAACATTATTGTATAAAAATCTTTTTCTTCCAATAACTCCATTAGTTGTTCTTCGAATAATTAACGTACTCCCTTTTATTTCAGTTATAATATCGTCAATAATTTTTTCATCAGCTTCAATTAGAATTTTTCCTTCTAATGAATTCGTCATTTGAACGTCAAAAGAGCCAGATACAACCACTCCATCATAATATTCAATAGATCTTTCTTGAGTTACTATATTTCTTTGCCCAAAAGAAACAAATGGAATAAAGAGTAATAGTAGAATTAGTTTTTTCATAATTAATATTTTACCTAAATATAAGAATTATTCCCCTTTTATAGATGACTGTGTGTTTGCTGAATTAACTGAATCTGATATGCCTATGGTTTAGTCAGTAGGCTAAAACAAAGCAATTAATTTTATACGGTGTTACCATACGTTTTTTTATTCCACTCTGTTTAGTAAATCAATTAATCGTTTTACTTGTAAATCACCAAATCCATAGATGTTTTCTCTCTTATTAAACTCTCTAAATACAGTTCCAAATTCTTCAGGAGATGAAGTTTCTATTACTAACCCTACAGATAGTAATTGGAAGAGTAAATTCCAGGAAGTATTTTCAATAAGTGTAGATTCTTTTTATGGAAATTTAAAAGACTATGCCAACGACATCAATACTGTTTTGCCTAATGAAAGTTTACAATTGCAAAATATATTTAAATAAAGTTCTATTTACATTAAACCAAGTTGTTTATAAAAGTCCAAGTAATCCATAAAATCCTGTTCCTGTGCTATTTTTCCATCTTTCATTATCACAAGAGTAACTCCAGATACATCAACTTTATTGCCAGTAGCTGGAACTCCAAAAAATTCACCATCATGAGTTCCTTTAAAATTCCAATGTTTTACAATTTTATCTCCTTGACCAAAGGCATCAATAATTGTGAATTCTGCATCTGAAAATCCAATTAAATAATTATTGTAATATGCTTTAAAACCTTCAATTCCAACTATGTTTTCAGGTTCAACTATTGCAGTAATATTTTCATCAAAACTAGTCTCATTAATTAGATCAATTTGTCTATCGTTAATTACTTTATCCCAAACAGATTTATACATTTTTAGGTTCTCCTCTAATTGTATTTGAGATTTTTCAACCTCTATTTCAATTATTTGAGGTTCAGGGTTTAAAAATGCTGTTGCTTTTTTAACAGCAGTGTTGTTACAAGATGTAAGTAAGCATAATGTAAAAAAGTATAATAATTTTTTCATGATATTTTTATTTAGATATACTAAAATAGGAAAAATAATAATTCTATTGCCTTAATCCATTAACATCATATCTTGAAGCAAATTTCCTTATTAATCTAATAATGTTTTGATTTTTATGTTTCTAAATTCTACAGGATGTCCTTCAGATTGTAATGAAATGTATCCATCTTTTAAGGGCATGCCAATTTTATCTAAAAAATTATTCGGAACTTTATTTCCGCCAATTCTAATATTTGTGTAGGATAAAACTGTGTCATTATCAATTACGTGATGAATTATCTTATTTGAAAAAACTATTACTTCAACTTTAACCCAATCATCGTGATGATAGGTTTTTGAAGTGGAATTAATACAATGAGCTTTAGCTATCGTATAATCAATATCAACATCTGTTCCAGGTGTACAAATATTTGCAGTTGGTCTTTTGTCTTTACCTAATCCTCCTAGCAATTGAACTTCAGCACTAATTGGAAAATCTTGTTCAATTAACATAGTTTCTGGATTTTGACAATGAAGCATTATCCCACTATTTTTTATTGACCATCCAGGTGCGCCTTTTAAGTGAACTCCACTAAACTTGTACTCTAAGCTTAAATGATAATTTTTATATTTTTTTTTAGTAAAAAATATATGACCAAATCTATTATCAAAAGAATCATAATTTTCATATGAAACTTTTATTGCACCATCTTTAACCTTAAAAGTATTATTGTAATTATATCCGAGTTTATATCCTCTTATTTTTATTTTCCAATCCTCTAAATCTTTACCATTAAATAAATACTCCCATTGATCATTTTCTGATTTTAGATTACTGGTTATATCAAAATCAATATAATTAAACCCAATAATAATAATCGAAAAAATTGCAAAAAGGGCAATATTAATTAACTTTTTCATAAATCTAATTTAAAACAAAATTACTGTTTCTCTCTATTTATAACTAAATGTCAGTCCGGCATTCTTTTCAAGACGAGATAAAAGTTTATCACCCATAGCAGTTGAAGGTGTTAAAACCCCTCCTAAATGTAATAATTCATCCTTAGCTAAACAAATAGCAGCTTCACTAAGCATCTTTGATGTTGATCCATATCCAGGATCCATATCTCCAATAACTTTAGCCAAAGCTTTGGATCCATCTTCATAAGTTATATAAAATCTTAAATTATAAAATCCATTTTCTCTTTGTTTTTTGTTAGGTCCTTCTCCAGCTTTAGGTAAAATTTTATCTATAATTCTTTTCAATAAAGAACCAGGCTTAGCAGACATCATTAAACCAATTGGTATCGCACTAATAAAACCTTTAACTCTACCTTTTAAACCTTTGCCGCTCAAAGTTGCTTCATCATACCTAAAGTCTTTTCCATAGGCATAACCGCTTAAAGCATTACTGCGACGAACAATTTTTGTATTAATTGCTGCCATAATAAATGGTCCAATCCAACTTTTAGAAGCTTTATCATAAACAATAGTTCTTAAATCATATTTATCTAAACCTTCTTGTTCCCCAACAGGATTTAATCCATAAGGATTAATCAGAACTTTAAAAATATTTTTATCCTTATGCGCTTCTTCATTTACTTGACTTAAGCTTTCGTAAGTACCACCACTAATACCACCACTAGCTCCGGCAACACGCATTTGAATTTGTTTAGCTATTTGACCTTTTTTAGCTTTTGATATTTTTTGTATAAAATAAACTCCCATATCAGAAGGAATCGAATCAAATCCACAGCAATTAACAATTTTTGTTTGATTAGCCACTGCTGATTCATGATGTTTATCAATCATTTTACGAATCCATTGTACTTCACCAGCCAAATCACAATAATGAGTTTTATTTTCTATACATACTGACACCAATTTAGAACCATATTTCGCATAAGGGCCTACTGTTGTGCAAATTACCTTTGCACGTTTAACCATCTCCTTTAAGCTTTCGTCATCATTACTATCTGCAACAACTAAAGGAACTGTTTTATCCGCAACTTTAGATCTTACTAATTCTAGCTTAGCTAAATTTCTGCCTGCCATTGCCCATTTTAAATCTCTATTAGTGCCGTATTTACTAAATATATAACCTGCAACTAATCTTCCAGTAAACCCAGATGCTCCCCAAATTATGATGTCAAACTCACACGATTTATTCATGTTTATAATTTATCAAAGATTATTATATTCATTTTATTAATATTCCAATTAATAATTATACATTCGCAATGTTGTTTTCCCAAACAACATGTATTAAAAGTTCAAGAGTTTTATGGTCATTATTCTTGAGCTTTTTTTATTTTAAAGTGTTAAAAAAAATTTAATAAAACATATAAGTTGTTGTTATAAATATAACAATAATAGCTTATTTTGTTATCTATGAAAAAAATATTAGTATTAGGATTAGGAAAAGTTGGAACATTAGTAGGAGTCTTGCTTAGCAAAAACTTTGATGTTACTGGATTAGATCAAAAAAAGCCGCATTATGATTTTAAGCTACCATTCAGGGTGATTGAATCAGATGTGAAAGATGAAAAAAAGCTTATAACCATATTTAGTAAATATGATACAATTGTATCTGCACTTCCTTTTTTTTTAAACAAAAGCATAGCTAAATTAGCCTTTGAACTAAATCTACATTACTTTGATTTAACAGAAGACATTGAGACCACTGATTATATCAAAAAATTAAGTATTAAATCAAATAAGGTTATGGCACCTCAATGTGGACTAGCACCAGGACTTATTGGAATAGTAGGAAATAATCTAGCTAATAAGTTTGACAAGCTAAGAGATATAGAATTAAGAGTTGGAGCTCTACCAAGATATCCTAATGGCCAATTAGCTTACTCATTCACTTGGTCACCAGAAGGTGTTATTAATGAGTATATTAATGATGCACAAGTAATTCAAAATGGTGTAAAAAAGATGGTCCCATCATTGGATGGTTTTGAATATATAAATATTGAAGGACAAGAATTTGAAGCATTTGCAACTTCAGGAGGTTTAGGGACCATGTGCGATACTTATGAAGGGAAAGTTGATACTTTAAACTATAAAACTATAAGGTATCCAGGGCATGGAAAACTAATGAGGTTTTTAATGTATGAGCTAATTTTAAAAAATGACAAATCAAAGTTAAAAGAAATACTGAGTAATGCTAAGCCACCCGTTGAAGATGATGTTGTTTATGTTTACGCTGTAGTTGAAGGATGGAAAAAAGAAAAAATATCTAGAAGTGAATATTTTAAAGCATTTTATCCAATTGAAATTCAAAAAAATAAATGGAGAGCTATTTCATGGACAACAGCTGCATCTTTAGTTGCTGTAATTGAAATGATTAACAATGGGAAACTTCCAAATAAAGGATTTATTAAACAAGAAGAAATTTCATTTGAAGATTTTTTAAAAACTGATTCAGGAAAATTATTTTTGAATTAACTTTAATCTATGAGATTTAAAGAAAAGAAAACAATTAACATTATTCTAGAATCTTTATTTGACACTTACTCTAAAAGAGTACCAGACGTGAAGAAGATTACTAGTGCATTAATTGAAAAGAAAATAATTTCTAATCAGTCTGAAATCGTTAATGATCATATTGCATTTAGGACTATGGGTGTTAAGTTTCTTGGAATTCAATCGTTAGAAAAAATATTTATTTACCATGGGTATGTAAAAAAAGATTTTTATTCATTTGAAGCTAAAAAATTAAATGCTTTTTGGTATTCACATTCTGATGAAAATATGCCAAGAATTTTTATAAGTGAATTAAAAGTCAAAGAATTAGGTGAAAATTCAAAAGCTATAATTTCTAAATACACAAACCAAGTAACTGAAGATCCAGTTGATAAATTAGATTTAAATAATCCAAATGAAGTAATTGATTTCTTAAGTAAGCCTCTTTGGAGTTTGCCTTCTTTAAATGATTACAATAAACTATTAAATGAAACAGAGTATGGGTCTTGGGTTATTTACAATAGATACTATTTGAATCATTACACCATTAGTGTTCATGAACTGATTGACCAATACAATACTTTAGAAAAATTCAATGCTTTTATTGTAAAAATTGGCATAAAACTAAATGACTCTGGAGGTCTAATCAAAGAAAGTAAAGATGGTTTATTACTTCAAAGCAGCTCAGTAGCTAATAAAGTTAAAGCGAATTTTATTGAAGGTAGCTCACTTATTTCAGGAAGTTATGTTGAATTTGCTGAAAGAAAGGTTTTTCCTCAATATAGAAATATAACAAAAATTAAACCCATTCACAGAAGGGATGGGTTTGAAGCTTCTAATGCTGACAAAATATTTGAAAGTACTTATAAAAAACAAGTAGAAAAAAATTCTTAATAATTATTAATTTTAGCTAATCTGTCTAAATGATAGTTTGAATCTCCTAAAATTCTCTGAATAACTCTAGCTCTTTTTAGAAAAAATCCAATATCTGCATCATCTGTAACACCAATTCCTCCATGCATTTGAACAGCTTCATTACTAACAAGCTTAAAAGTCATTCCTAATTTTGCTTTAGCTAAACTAGCTAATTTAGGAAGATTAGAATCATTAGAATCTATAGCTTGTAACGCTTTTAAAACAATCGACTTACATAACTCAATCTCACCAAACATCAAAGCAGAACGGTGTTGAAGTGCCTGAAAAGATCCTATCTTAACTCCAAACTGTTCCCTTTCCTTTAAATAACTCATGGTCATTTCAAAAGCTTCTTGAACGCTACCCAACATTTCTGCAGCCAAGCCTACTCTTGCAATATCAAAAGTTTTTTCTAAAATAGAATCACCATCATTTTCTTCAGAAAGCAAATTTAATTTATCTACTTTAACGTTACGGAAAGATACGTCAGAGTATGTTCTAGAATCCATATGAACTTTATTATTATAAGTAATTCCATCAGATTTTGAATCTACTAAAACCAACATTGTATTTGACCCGGACTCATCTTTTGACGAAACAATAAGATAATCTGAAATACTTCCATCGATTACAAAATTCTTTTTACCATTCAAAACATACCCCTCCCCTTGTTTAGAAAGTAAAGAGTTTATTGTATTTGGATTATGTTGAATACCTTCTTCATGAGCTGTTGAAACCAATTTACTCCCATTCATTATCTCTTGAAATAACTTTGTTTTTAAAATTTCATTTTTAGAAAGAGATATTAGTGTAGAAGACATTAAAACAGTCGATATTATAGGAGATAGAGTTAATTTTCTTCCCATTTCTTCTAATACTTGTCCAAGACCAACATACCCGAAATTCAATCCATTATATTCTTCAGGAATTGTTAATGCAGTCCATCCCATCTCAACCATCTCCATCCAAAGATCTTTATCATGAGTTTTATAACTATGATCTCTTAAAACTCTTAAACTAGATAATGGAGATTTTAAATCTAAAAATTCTTTAGTTGATGTTTTGAGCATTTGCTGCTCTTCATTTATTATTAGTGCCATTATATTTTATTTTGAGGGTAAACCTAAGATTCTTTTTGCAATGATATTTAATTGAACTTCATGAGTTCCACCTTCAATAGAGTAACCTTTTGTTCTACAGAAATGTCTAGCTTGTGCTCCATTATTTGATTCTTCACTAGTCCATTCGCTTGCATTAAAACCATTTACACTAAGTCTTAATTCTTCACTCTGAATACTTAGTTCTGTGCCATAATATTTAAAAAAAGAGGATGCAGCTCCTGAATTATTGCCTGCCTTATGCTCATCCATAGTTCTTTGAATAGTTAAATCAAAAATTTCCTGGTTCATCTCCAACTCAGCTATTTTAGCTCTTAAAATAGTATCTGATAAAATATCATTATTTTTTCCTAAAACTTTAATAGCTTCATCTCTCAAATATTCCTTTTTATCAGTATCACCAATTCCTCCAATCATTTGGCGTTCATGGGTCAATAAATATTTAGCTATGGTCCAACCTTCATTAAGTGTTCCAACTAAATTTTCTTTAGGAACTTTTACAGAATCAAAAAATGTTTCTGTAAAAGGAGAATTTCCACTTATAAGCTTAATTGGTCTTGTGCTAACTCCTTCAGAAGCCATATCAATTAAAAGAAAACTAACTCCGTTATGTTTAGAGCTGAAATCTGTTCTAACTAAGCAAAAAATCCAATCACCTTTATCTCCAAATGAAGTCCACACTTTAGAGCCTGTAACTAAAAAATGATCTCCCTTGTCTTCTGCCTTAGTTTGTAAATTAGCTAAATCGCTTCCAGCATTTGGCTCACTGTAACCTTGTACCCATCTAATTTTACCTTTAGTAATCTGAGGTAAATAATGAAGTTTTTGTTCTTCACTAGCAAATTTCAACATAGCTGGACCAAGCATAGTAATTCCAAAATTAATATGTGGTTTTCTACATCCTAATCTGGTCATTTCTTGATTTAAAATATTATTCTGTGTAGGAGTTAATCCACCACCACCATATTTGGTTTCCCAGTAAGGTACAATCCATTTTTTTTTAAGCATTCTTTCAAACCAATCTTTTTGATCTTTATTATAAAACTCTCCTTTTCTTCCACCCCAAAACAATTGTTTAGGATCAGTAAGTTTTTCCCTCATACTCAAAGGGCAGTTATCTTCTAACCACTTTCTAGCTTCCATTCTAAAGCTGGTTAAATCTACATTTACTTGTGTTTCCATATAATTAAACTTTAAATACTCTTTCAAAATAATCACCTAATTCATTAACTAGATCATTTTTACTATTACTTATATTGATTCCATCTAAAACTTTAGCTAGTCTTTTTTTATATTCTAACTGCATCATTCTTCCAATTTAAATTCTTTGTGCTTGAGGAAATCCAGCATTTATTGAAGGTCTTATCATATTATGATCAACTGGCTCAATTACTTTTTCACCAAATAAATACACATTTAGATTCCTGTCTTTTAATGAATCTATATAATCTTGACCATTATTAATTTTTTTCATTACTTTCCTAAAAATTTTACTTTTCTTTTTTCTAAAAACGCATTAACACCTTCTTTAAGATCATGACTGTAAAATGCAGCTACTTGCTCTTTAGCTTCAAATTCAATAGTGTCGTATAAATTATTATCTAATGAAAAAATCATGTCTTGTTTTGTAATTCCAATAGCGATAGTAGCTTTTTTAGAGAGATCAAAAGCCCATTTTTTTGCACTATCTAAAATTTCTGAATTATCTACTAATTTATTTGTTAAGCCTAAACTCAAACATTCTTCTCCTAAAACTTTTTTCCCAGAAGATGCAATTTCTAAAGCTTTACTGTAACCGACTTGTCTGGAAAGTAACCAACTGGCTCCTCCATCAGGACCTAAACCAATATTTATAAATGCATAAAGAATCGCACTTTCTTTACTCATAACTCTAAAATCACAAGCAAGAGCAAAAGCTGCACCAACTCCAGCTGCAGTTCCATTTATAGCACCAATAATTGGTTTTTTTAACCTTAAGAAACGTTTCATTAAAGGTTTATATTTTTTAACAATATAATCTCTACTTTGTTCAGGTGTAATAAGCCCAAAAGTTGACATATCTGCTCCAGCACAAAAGCCTTTACCATTTCCTGTTAAAACAACTGCCCTAATACCATCATCATTTTCAACTATTGAAAAAGATTCATTAAATCTATCAAGCAAATCTTGATTAACTGAATTATACCTGTCAGGTCTGTTTAAAGTTATAATTGCTATACTATCTTGAATTTCAATTAATACCGCTTTGTTCATAATAATTATTTATTCGTAAGCAATTGCTAGAGTTTCAGCAACACAAACTGGTTTTTCTTGTCCTTTAAGTTCTACAGTAACCCCTAATTTATACTTAGCACTACCATCTTTCATGTCAAATTCTAATAAAGTAACTCTTCCTCTAACCAAGCCGCCAGATGGTGTGGCACTTGTAAATCTGACTCTATCTAAGCCATAATTAATACCCATTTTAACACTACTAATAGCTAAAGTGTCGTATGAAAAACGCGATGCGAGCGATAATATCATAAAACCATGTGCTACTGTAGTTTTGTAAGGGGAATGTTTTTTAGACTTTTCTTTGTCAATGTGTATCCATTGCTCATCTTCTGTTATTTTTGCAAATAAGTCAATTTTATCTTGAGAAATTTCAATCCAATTTGAAACTCCCAATTCTTTTCCAACATTTTTACTCATTTCTTCTAAATTTTCGAAATGAGTCTTATACATTTCTTTATTTTTCATTTTATAATTATTTTTGATTGTTACATAGGCATGGATCCTCCATTGGCATGAAGAGTTATTCCACTAACAAATCCTGATTCTTTAGATGCTAAAAACAAATAGACATGCCCCATATCTTCTGGAGTTCCAATCCTTCCAACTGGAATCATTCTTATACCAGCTTGAATTAGTTCTTCTGGCATACTATCTGACATTACTGATTTTACAAACCCAGGCGCTACAGCATTAGCAGTAATACCATATTTACCAACTTCTTTACAAAGTGCTCTTGTAAATCCAGAAATTCCAGCTTTTGTAGCACAATAATTTGTTTGACCAAAAGCTCCAGCAGTTCCATTTATAGAAGAAGCAGAAACAATTCTGCCATACCTATTTTCTTTCATATATGGAATAACTGCTCTAGTTACTACATATAAAGATTTTAAATTAACATTAATTACGGAATCCCATTCTTCTTCAGACATTTTTAAAAACGATTTATCTCTAATTATTCCAGCATTATTTATTAAAATTTCAATTTTACCATGCTCTTTTATAATTTCTGCAATCGCATTATTTACAGACTCTTGATTTGTAACATCAACTTTTTGATAGAATATTTTACCACCTGATTTTGAAATTTCATTTACAGTTTCGCTTCCGTCAAGTACATCCCACAAAGCAACTGTAGCACCTTCACGACAAAAGACTTCACATATTCCTTTACCAATTCCACGAGCTCCACCAGTAACAATTGCTACTTGACCTTCTAATCTTTTCATAATTTATATTTATTAAACATTATTTTAATGAGTATTTTTATTCTAATTTAAAAAAAAATCACTTTTTTATATTTATATAACTTCAAATAAACCTGCTGCACCCATACCACCGCCAACACACATCGTTGATATTACATACTTAGCACCTCTTCTTTTTCCTTCTATTAAAGCATGTGCTACCATTCTTGAACCACTCATTCCATAGGGATGTCCAACCGAAATTGCACCACCATTTACATTTAATAATTCATTAGGAATATTTAAAACATCTCTACAATAAATTACTTGAACAGCAAAAGCTTCATTTAATTCCCATAAACTAATATCACTTACTTTTAAACCGTGTTGTTTTAAGAGTTTTGGAACAGCATAAATTGGACCAATTCCCATTTCATCAGGCTCACAGCCAGCTACAGCAATTCCTCTATATATTCCTAAAGGTGTAATGTTTTGTTTAGCAGCTAACGATGATTCCATTAACACACAAGCTGAAGCGCCATCAGATAATTGACTAGCGTTACCTGCTGTTATTAAACCTCCTTCAATAACAGGCTTTAATGAATTCAATCCTTCTATTGTTGTAGTAGGTCTATTTCCCTCATCTTTTGTTAAAGTATTCTCAACAAAAGATATTTCTTTAGTTTCTTTATTCATAACACCCATAGAAGTAGTTACAGGAAATATTTCTTGATCAAATTTACCCTCTACTTGTGCTTTAGCTGTTCTTATTTGACTTTCTAATGAATAAACATCTTGAGCATCTCTTGAAACATTATATCTTTTTCCAACAACTTCAGCTGTTTGAAGCATTGGCATGTAGATATGTTTATGCTTAGTAACTAAATTTTTATCTACATATCGATCTAAATTCATTTTTTGAGTTTGAGCTAAACTAATAGATTCTAAACCCCCACCAATAACAACTTCCATTCCGTCTACAATAATTTGCTTTGCAGCCGTAGCTATAGCCATCATCCCAGATGAACATTGTCTATCTATACTCATTCCACTTACAGTAGCAGGTAATCCTGCTGTCAAAGCTACATTTCTAGCGATATTTCCATGGGTGGTTCCTTGTTGAATAGCACAACCCATTATTACATCATCAACTTTTTCAGGATCAATCCCAGATCTTTTAACAGCTTCTTCAACAGCCCACCCACCCATTGTTGGAGCAGTAGTATTATTGAATGTTCCCCTATAGGCTTTACCTATAGGTGTTCTTGCTGTTGATACAATTATTGCTTCCCTCATATTTAGTTAACTTTTAAAATTAATTTTCCTTTTTTATCTCCATTAAATAATTTTTTAAAAATTTCATAAAAATTTTCAATACCGTCATATATATCTTCTTTTGATTTTAACTTGCCTTCCAAAATCCAATTACTCATTTCTTCTACAGCAATTGGGTATTTTTTTACATAATCAAAAACAACCATACCTGTCATAGTTCCTCTGTTAACAAGTAAAGAAAGGTAATTGTCTGGTCCTTTAGCTGAAGTTTCATTGTATTGAGATATCGCTCCACAAATTACAATTCTAGCATATTTATTAATAAATATTAAAGCTGAATCTAAAATATCACCTCCAACATTGTCAAAATAAACATCTATACCATTTGGACATTCTTTTTTAATTCCTCTTTTAACACTTTCATTTTTATAATCAATACAACCATCAAAACCAAGTTCATTTACAACATAATCACATTTTTCTTTTCCTCCAGCAATGCCCACAACTTTACACCCTTTAATTTTAGCAATTTGTCCTACTATACTTCCAACAGCACCAGCAGCAGCAGAAACTAAAACTGTGTCACCTTCTTTAATTTTACCAACTTCTAAAATTCCAAAATATGCTGTCATTCCCGGCATGCCAAGAGTTCCAATAAATACCGGTAAATTTAATTTTCCAGGATAAATTTTAAAAAATCCCTTACCATCATTAATAGAATACTGTTGTACTCCTGAACCCCCTGAAACGACATCACCTTCAGAAAATTTTGGATTATTTGATTCAATTACCTTACCTATGGATCCAGCTCTCATAACATCTCCAATTTTCACAGGTTCTATATAGGATCTTGTTTCATTAATCCATCCTCTCATAGCAGGATCTAAAGAAATGTATTTATTCTCTATAAGTATTTCACCTTCATTTAAAGATGGTAAAATTTCCTCATTAAGTTCCCAAGTATCTTCATCTGGAAATCCTATTGGTCTTTTTTTTAATCTAAGAACTTTATTAATTATTTTCATTTTTTTATTTTAATTAGTATTTTTTTACTAATATAGTAAAAATTACTATGCGCGCATAGTAATTAACGTTTTATTTCCAATCTGGTGTTCTTTTATTTTTAAAAGCATTTATTCCTTCTTTAGCATCTGCAGATTTTAATACTTTTTCCAACATCTCAGATAAGTACAAATGATTTAATTCGCTTGAATTAATTTTGTCTAAAGCCTCTAATCCTAGTCTAATTGCTGTTGGAGAATTAGAAGTCACTTCCATCAACCATTTTTGAGTTTCATTTTCAAGAACTTCTTTTTTAACAACCCTAGAAACTAAACCCCATTTTTTTGCTATAGAAACATCTAAATTATATCCTCTAACACACCAATCTATTACATTTCTAATTGAAATTATTTTTGAGAGTGATTCCATTACTTGCATTGGAAAAATACCTCTTTTTACTTCAGGCAGTCCTAATTTTATATTTTTTGTAGAAATCACATAATTACATCCCGCCACTAATAAAATTCCTCCAGCATAAACATCACCATTTAATTGACAAATTTTTGGTTTATATAATTTATTAAATAATTCACCAATTAAAATTTTTGAATTTGGTTCTGGAATTGTTGAATTATTTTTTTCAATATCACCAGCTAACGCTTTAAGATCCATTCCAGAACAAAAAACATCTCCATTTGACTTTAACAATACAGCTCTAATATTGTTATTATAAAATGCATATTGAAAGGCAAATGCTATTTCATTAATCATTTGAGGATGTAAAGCGTTTTTCTTTTTTGGACGATTTAATGTAACAGTAAAGACGTGATCCGTTTCGTCTAATTCTATAAAATCAAATTTGTATGATTTTATATTTTGAATATCTTTTTCCTTATAAAAATTCATAGTAAATGTTACATTCTAAATACTCCAAAAGAACTAGATCCTTTTATTTCATTGTTGTAAACAGCTGCTAATGCTAAGGATAAATATTTTCTAGTATCTGTTGGATCAATAACTCCATCATCCCAAACCTCAGATGTAGTATGCCAAACACTAGCCTTTTCATCAGCCTCTTCAGCCAGCTTTTTCTTTTCTATTTGAAGTTTTTCTTCATCAATAACTTTATTTAATGAAGATGCTGAATTTCTTTTAATTATTTCCATTACACCAGACAACTGATCTGCTCCCATAACACCAGATTTTACATTTGGATATGAAAACAGAAATCTAGGCTCAAAAGATCTACCACACATTGCATAATTTCCAGCACCATATGAATTACCAACCTGTAGACTAATGTGTGGAACTGTACTTCCAGAAACAGCATGAATTAATTGAGATCCACTATTAATCATTCCATTTTGTTCATATCTCTTTCCTACCATAAAGCCTGTAGTATTATGAATAAATAGTAAAGGTGTATTAGATTTATTTGCCAATTGTATAAAATGTGTAGCTTTTCTTGCTGACTCAATAAAAATTACTCCATTATTCGCAATAATTCCAATAGGGTAACCATTAATTTTTGTCCAACAGCAAAACATTGTTCTGCCATAATTTTCTTTGAATTCAATAAATTCAGAACTATCAACAAATCTTTTGACAAGTTCTCGAATATCAAAAGACTTTTTCAAGTGAGAAGGAATAATCCCTAAAATCTCATCTTTAACGAATTTTGGGGAAGATGCATCGCTTTCATACTTATTATCTGCTGGCTGCTTAATTTTTTTAATTAAATTTTTTGTTATTTCTAAAGCATCTTTTTCATCTTTAGCTAAAAAATCTGAAACACCAGAAATACTACTATGCATTTGAGCTCCTCCTAATTCCTCCTCATTAGCATCTTCATTAGTTGCCATTTTTACTAATGGTGGTCCTGCTAAAAAGACTTTAGCGGCATTCTTCTGGAAAATTGAATAGTCAGACATACCAGGAACATAAGCACCACCTGCTGTTGCATTACCAAACACTACAGATATTGTTGGGATTCCTTCTTTAGACCTTCTAGACATCTCCATAAAAAACTTACCATAATTATTAAAAATCCTGTCTTGATCTGGTAAATTAGCTCCAGCACTTTCAACAAGATTTATAGTTAATAATTTATTTTCATTAGCAATTTGTGATAATCTTAGATTTTTTAAGCTTGTAGCATAATCAATTGCACCTGCTTTTCTTGTTGCAACATTTGCATTAATTAAGCAAAGTACATTAGAAACATAGCCCAAAACTACTACTGTAGTTCCACCAGCACCAAACCCGTTTTCATGTTTTAAGCCAGCAAGAGACATCAATTCTATGTGAGGTTTTTTTTTGTCAAGCAACAAGTCTATTTTTTCTCTAGCAAGTAGTTTTTTTCTTCTTCTGGTTCTTTTAATTTTATCTTTATTGCCTTCTAACTTTGATAATTTAAAATACGAATTAAGCTCTTTCAATAATTTCTTCATAGAAATCTCATTTTCAATAAAATTTGAACTTAAAACATCAATATTTGACTTTCGAACTTTCATTAAATAAACATTTTATTTTAATGGATTATTAAATTGTTATTAAATACAAAATTAATTAAAAATTAATGAAAAATATACTGCTTTTAAATACTGTCTTTATTAAAGCTGGTTTTACAGGAATTGGAATATCTAATAAAATGAAGAAAAAATATTTTATATTTGATTTATTCAAAAATTGGTGATAGCCCCGAAAGGTTACTTTACAGAAAAGTTGATTTAAGTATTGACAACTGGAACAAATGGGTAGCTGGACCTGAATTTGAATTATTAACAGTTAAAAATAATTGGGAAGGCATTGATATTTCGATTAAACCATCAATAAAAGGGGCTTCAATTGAAAAAATTCATGACTTGAGAGATCCATCAGTTTTTCAAGACATTGATAAAAAAACTTGCCTATTATACTCAGGTGGAGGAGAAAATAGAATTGGATTAACTGAGATTAAAATTAAGAACAACTAAAAACAAAATTATGAACACTGAGTTATTTGATTTTCCTTTTTATAAGTGGGAAAAAGAACTTTCTAACAAACCATTTTTAAAACAACCCTTTGGCAATTTATGGGAGACCTATACATGGAATGAAGTTGGATTAATGGCTAGAAAACTTTCTAATGGATTAAAAAGCTTAGGTTTAGAAAAAGACAGTCACATTGGATTAGTTTCTAAAAATTGTAGGGAATGGATTATAGCCGATTTAGCTATTTCAATGGCGGGATATATTTCAGTTCCATTTTTTCCAACATTAAATTCAAAAGAAATAGGAAATTTATTAGAATTCGGAGATGTTAAAGCACTTTTTGTGGGAAAATTAGAAAACTGGGAAGAAATGAAACAAGGTGTTAGAAGTGATATGCCTACAATAGTATTCCCTCACTATAAAGACCATTCTAAAATTAGTACGGGTCATCAGTGGCATGAATTCATCAATAAATTTGATGCTCAAATAGGAGAATTTAGACCAAACCTTAAAGATATTTGGACAATAATCTTTACATCTGGAACAACAGGTGATCCGAAAGGTGTTGTTTTAACTTACGAAACATTATTCAATACTAAAAAAATTACCGAAGATGGCAATCCTTTAAAAGTTGACTTAAGTGGAAAAAATAGATTTATTTCTTATATGCCACTAAACCATATTTTTGAAAGAGTGGTCATTGAACATGTGGCTTTTAGATATGGAGGAATAATTTCATTTGTGGAATCTTTAGAAACTTTTGGACAAAATTTAAATGACACTCAACCAACTGCGTTTCAAGGTGTCCCTAGAATCTATGCTAAATTTCAAGAAAAAATATTAATGAAAATGTCTCAAGCCAAACTTGATAAAGTATTAAAAATCCCTATCCTCTCCTGGATTATAAAAAGAAAATTAAAAAGTGCACTTGGTATGTCAAAAACAAGAGCTCTTGTGACTGGCGCTGCAGCTATGCCATTAGAGCTTTTAGATTGGTATAGAAGTATTGGAATCTATATTACAAATGGATATGGAATGACAGAAAACTGTGCTACATGTACCAATTTAAACCCATATCAACCACTAGGTAGAGGGTCTGTTGGAAGACCAACAGCAGGTGTTGATTTAAAGATAAGTGAACAAGGTGAAATTCTAATGAAAGGTCCTTTTACTTTAAGTTGTTATTATAAAAATGAAGAAGTTACCAATGAAACATTAAAAGATGGCTGGCTTCATACGGGTGATAAAGGACATGTTGATGATGATGGTTTTTTATATATAACAGGAAGAATTAAAGACATGTTCAAAACATCAAAAGGCGAATATATTGAACCAGGTGTTTTAGAAGCTTATTTTGGTGACGTTAGTGAATTCTCTCAATTATGTGTTGTTGGTCTAAACTGTGACCAGCCTCTTCTTTTAGCTGTTCCTTCTGAATCTGCCAAAAACAATAAAGACACTACTAACTCTAAAGTTTCCAAAATTTTAGAAAAAGTTAATAGCAGTCTTGATAATTATAAGAAAATGTCAAAAATTATCTTTGTAAAAGAAGATTGGGTACCAGAAAATGGCATGACTACTCCAACACTAAAAATTAAGCGTGCAAAAATTGATGAGAAGTTTTCTGATCAATATGTTGAGTGGGAGAAAAATAATGAATCTGTTATTTGGGAATAAATTTAATGATACTTTTTTTATCAATTTCTATTGCTTTTCTATTGGGCTATTATATCCAATATAATACAAAAGACAATCTTTTTGAATCTTATATAAACAAGCTAATTTCTATTGCTAAATCAAAAGAAATTCCCGAACTAATTACGGGTAAAACAGGTTATGCAAAAAATATAGATGTTAAGTTATTTTATGAAGAGTTAAGTCACTGTGATAACCCAGTAGCTACAGTATTATTAATAAATGGAGCAGCAGAAACAATGATTCAATGGCCTGATCAAATGATTAGGATCATACTAAAAAATAATTTTAGAGTAATTAGATTCGATAATAGAGGATTAGGTCAATCTGACTGGATAAATAACTGGTCAAATTCAAATTCATACAATTTAGATGAAATGGCCCGAGATTCACTGGAAGTTGCTAATCATCTAAATGTTGAAAAATTTCATGTAATTGGCTATTCGACTGGTGGAATGATCGCTCAAATATTGGCTATAAAGTATCCAAAAAAATCCTCTCTTTAACAAATCTTATGTCTACTGGCCATTTATTTGATCCAGAAGCTGAAGCGCCAGATAAAAAAAGACTTGGTCAATTAAAAAAAATGATTTTTAACTATAGAAATAAAAATAGAGACATAGATAAAGTTTTGAGGTTTCATTTTAAATTAGACCATTTATGGCATGGATCTGATAATTATGTTATCAATCAAGAGAAACAGATATTAAAAACACTGTATGAAATAAAACACAGAAAAGGATTTAATAAAAATGCATTTAAACAACATACTAAAGCAATAAAAAAATCAGGATCCAGATATAGAATGCTAAAAAAGATCAAGGCTCCTACTCTAATTATTCATGGATCAGATGATCTTTTAATTAAACCTAGTCACTCTAAAAAAATGGCTTCATTAATACATGGTTCAAAACTTTTTATAATCAAGGGAATGGGACATGATTTTAATAAAAATTTTAAAAACCGAATAAATATTCTTATTTTACCACATTTAATAGCAAATTCTTAACTTTGCGAATTAATTATTATGAAATAAACAATAACTAAACTGAATTATTATAAATTAACCAAAACAAACAACTATGAAACTTAAATTTTATTTATCCTGTTTGACATTTTTGTTAGCCACTTTTTTCATGGTTAACGCTCAAACTAACACTGTAACAGGTAAGATTACAGATGGTGTTGAAACACTTTATGGAGTAAATGTACTTATTCAAGGCACTACAACTGGTGTGATTACCGGGGATAATGGTGTATTTACACTATCATCTAAAAAAGATCTTCCTTGGACTTTAGAAATAAGCTCATTAGGTTTTCAAAACCAGACTGTAAATGTAAATTCCACTTCAGATTTAATATCAATCACTCTATCATCAGGTGAATTATTAGATGAAGTAGTAATTTCTGGATCTAGAAAAGCAGAAAAAGCAATGAATGCTGCTTCTTCAATATCTGTTATAGGAACTAAAGAAATAGAAAATAAATCAGCTTTTAACTCTATGGCATTATTAGATGATGTGATGGGAGTTCAAATTGACAAACAAGGTGCAAACAGAACTAATGTTACTTTAAGAGATAACGTAAGTATATTCACAACTTCTACTCTAGTAATGTTAGACTATAGATCAATGGGTATTACTGGTGTTAATTTTTTTGATGCAGAGGCTAGTAATTTAAGTAACATTGACCTTGAAAGAATTGAGGTTGTTAGAGGACCAGCATCAGCGTTATACGGACCAGGTGTTGGAGCTGGAGTTATACATTATTTAAGTAAAGATCCATTCAAACACCCTGGTACAACTATACTACTACAAAGTGGTGGTTTTGATAAAGCAGGAGATAAAAAAGGTTTTTTTATGAATTTTGATTTAAACATGTATAGAATGACTTTTAGACATGCTGCAAGTAATAAGGAAAAAACTTTTGGTTATAAGTTCAATTTAAAATATCAAGAAAACGAAGATTTTGACCTACCTGAAAGTACAATTGCTCAATTTGCAGATGATATACTTGACCCTAGCGGAAGAGTAGTTAGGTCAATTGGAGGAAAGTGGCAAGAAAGAGCCTCATCTAGAGGAGCAGATGCCACACTTTATTATAGACCTTCTAATAATTTTTCTTTAACAACAGTAGCGGGAATTAATGAAGTTGCTGCTAACTTCCTAACTCCAGCAACTGGAGAAAGTAGAGCTACACAAAGACAAGCTTTTTTCCAAACTCGTATTCAAAGTAATAATTTATTTGCTCAATGGAATTATACTGATATTCAACCTCACAAAGCTGATAAATATAGCGGGTTTGGATATAGAGCTGGAGCGACAAGTGGAATAGCAAGTAGGCAATCTCAATTACAAATTCAATATGAATTAGCTTTTGATCAATTAAATACTAACATGTCTATTGGTGTGGAGCATAAAATGGCAACTTTTGACACTTCAAAAAGTGGAACATTTGGTAGAAACGAAGATAATGACGACTATAGAGTTTACGGAGCTTATTTTTCAACTAAAACAGACATTACAGATAAATTAAACTTACAACTAGCTGGAAGATATGATAAGTTTCCTGCAATTGGAGAAAATTCATTTTCACCAAGAGTTGCTCTTGTTTATAAACCTAGTAATAGACACAGTATAAGAGCAACATTTAATAAAGCTTTTATTCCTCCTACTGCTTTAAATTTATATCTTGATCTGAAAGTTCAATCTCTTGCCTATGGAAATGTATGGATATACGGAAATAGAGAAGCTCAGACTTTTAATAATATTCAAACTTCATGGTTAGTAGGAAATGGAGCACTACCAAAAAATGCAGGTATTGGAATGCCTCATGCAACAGCATTTGGTTTAGTAAATTCGTTTTTATTACCTGGCTTAGTAGGCACTCCACTCGCAGGTTTCATACCTTTCTTAGCTAGTCAGAACACATTAGCATCTGTAGCTGGTTTGGGTGGTTTCACAAATGGAGCGCTATTAACTTTAACTGGTACACCATTTGGTCCACTTGAAGATGGTGATAAAGGAACACTTCAATCTGAAACACACTATGAACTAGGATATAAAGGAATGTTATCTGATAATTTAACTTGGGGTTTCAACGTTTATAATGCACAAAAAGAAAATTTTGTTTCTACGGTTCAGTTAAGTCCTCTAGTAGGATTACCTACTTTAGCTAGTGACTTAGCAGGAACATTAACACCATTTTTTACAGCTTCATTCACTCCAACATATGGGCCAGTATATGGAGCATATTTTGCTACGGTATTAGCTAATCAATACGCAGGAGTAGCAGGCTTGGTAGCTGCTGCAGGAGCTTTGGGTGTTATAGAAAGTGATCAAGCGCCTGAAGGTGGCGAACCTAGTATTATGATGGGTTACAAGAACTTTGGAAAGGTCAATTACTGGGGCTTTGAAACTGAAATGAAATGGATAGCTAATGATAATTTAAGTTTATACGGAAATTATTCAGCAGTGAGTCAAACAACATTTGAAAAAGAAGATCTTGGTGATCTTACTCAAACTGGAACATGGTCGTTAAATCATGCTGCGCATAGAGTTAAAGCAGGAATGAAGTATGATTCAGGAAAATTTAATTTTGGAATGGCTTATAAATACGATGGTGGATTCGAAGCTAATATGGGTGCTTTTTATTCAGGAACAGTAGAAAGTAGAAATTTAGTAGATGCTAATTTTGGTTTTGATATAAACAAAAAAACTTCAGTAGGCCTAAACATTATCAACTTAATGGATAAGGAATACAGCATTTTCCCAAATATGGCTCAATTAGGCAGACAAGTGATAGTTTCTTTAAAACATGATTTTTAAGAACTTATAATTTATATTACAAAAAAAGAGCAATTAATTTTGCTCTTTTTTTTTATTTCAAAAACAACATTATAATTTTATATTAAGTAAATATTTAGGATATTTATAACAAATTCATTCATTTCAAAAATATGACAAAGCCAAAATTTATTGAACAATTAAATCTACCTGCAGTTGCAGCTCCAATGTTTTTAATTTCAGGGCCAGAACTGGTTTTAGAATGCTGTAAAAACGGAGTAGTAGGTACTTTCCCTGCTTTAAATCAAAGAACAAGTGAAGGCTTTGAAGAGTGGTTAATTACCATTAAAAAAGAGTTAAATAATTTTGAAGAAGAAACAGGAAAAAAAGCAGCTCCTTATGGTGTAAACTTAATAGTTCACCATACAAACCCTAGAGTTCAAGCTGATTTAGCTCTGTGTGTTAAACACAAAGTGCCAATCATAATAACATCTCTTGGAGCTGTAAGTCAATTAGTTGATGCGGTCCATTCTTATGGAGGATTAGTTTTTCACGACGTAATAAAGAAAAGACATGCTGAAAAAGCAGCTGAAGCTGGTGTTGATGGACTGATATTAGTTGCTGCAGGTGCTGGAGGCCACGGGGGAACGATAAACCCAATGTCTTTTATTTCTGAAATCAGATCTTTTTTTAATAAAATAATTTTACTTTCAGGTTGTATCTCAAATGGAAGGGATATCGCCTCTGCTATACAAATGGGTGCTGATTTAGCTTATATGGGCACTAGATTCATAAATACAAAAGAAAGTATGGCCGAAGAAGGCTACAAAGAAATGATTATTAACTCTAAAGCTAGCGATATTGTTTACACTGCTGCTGTTTCTGGAGTTGAAGCAAATTTTTTAAAACCCAGCTTGGAAGCTATGGGAATTACAGAAGAAATGTGGAGCAAAAAAGCAAAAATGGATTTTGGAAAAGAAATGGATACTGAAGCCAAAGCCTGGAAAACTATTTGGTCTGCTGGTCAAGGTGTAACATCTATAGAAGACTCACCAAGCTCTAAAGATTTAATTGATTCATTAAAAGAAGAGTTCACCTCTTCGATAAATAAACAAACTGAAATGCTTAAAAAATACAGTTAGTTGATTTTCATTTCAGGAATATCCCCTGTAATAATTAATTTACCTTCAGTTGCCTTTTTAATAGTTTCAATTGAGACTCCAGGCGCTCGTTCAATAAGTTGAAATCCTGCAGAGGTTATCTCTAAAACTGCCAAATTTGTAACGATTTTCTTAACACAACTTAATCCTGTTAAAGGAAGTGAGCATTTTTTTAAAAGCTTAGATTCTCCTGCTTTATTAGTATGCATCATAGCAACTATAATATTCTCAGCAGAAGCAACTAAATCCATAGCGCCACCCATACCTTTTACCATTTTACCAGGTATTTTCCAGTTTGCAATATCTCCATTCTCAGAAACCTCCATAGCTCCTAAAATAGTAAGGTCAACATGCTTACCTCTAATCATTGAAAAACTACTTGCAGAATCAAAAAAACTAGCACCTGGTAGTGTTGTAATGGTTTGTTTTCCTGCATTAATAATATCTGCATCTACTTCCTCATCATAAGGAAATGGCCCCATTCCAAGTAAGCCATTTTCACTTTGAAATTCCACATCAATATCTTTATTTATATAATTTGCAACTAGAGTTGGAATACCTATTCCTAAATTCACATAATATCGATCTTTTACTTCCTTTGCTATTCTTTTAGCTATGCCGATTTTATCTAACATTATCTTTTGGTTATTGTTCGTTGTTCAATTCTCTTTTCATAATTATTGCCTTGAAATATTCTTTGAATAAATATTCCTGAAATATGTATTTCATTAGGATCAAGCTCTCCCGCTGGATAGAGTTCTTCTACTTCTGCAATAGTAATTTTAGCTGAACCACACATATTAGGATTGAAATTTCTAGCAGTTCCTTTAAAAATCAAGTTACCTGCTTCATCACCTTTCCAAGCTTTTACCATTGAAAAATCGGCATTAAAAGCAGTTTCCATTAAATGCATCTTTCCATCAAATTCTCTTGATTCCTTACCTTCTCCAATTTCAGTTCCATATCCTGCTGGTGTGTAAAATGCAGGAATCCCTGCTTGTGCAGCTCTGCATCTTTCTGCTAATGATCCTTGAGGAATTAAATCAACTATTAATTCGCCACTTAACATTTGTCTTTCAAACTCATTGTTTTCACCTACATAAGAAGAAATCATTTTACCAATTTGTTTGTCTTTTAACAATAAACCAAGTCCAAAATCATCAACTCCAGCATTATTTGAAATACAAGTAAGGTTTTTAACTCCTAGTTTTACAAGCTGAGCAATAGAGTTTTCGGGAATGCCACAAAGACCAAATCCTCCAAGCATAAGAGTCATATTGTCTTTAATTCCAGTTAAAGCTTCTTGGGCATTTAAAACTTTTTTATTTATCATATCTAAAAATATTAAACTTCTGAACGAAGCTTACAACACCTCTATAAATTAATATCTAATGCAATAGACCCTTGCTAATAACCATCTTTCGAACTTCTGTGGTTCCTGCCCCAATTTCCAATAATTTACTGGCTCGATATAAGCGATTAGCTTCACTTTCCCACATATAGCCCATGCCGCCATGGATCTGGACTGTTTCATCTAAAACTTTATTGCATGTACTAGCAGCATGCATCACCGATGCGGCTGTATTCATATGGATTTGCCCTCTTCCCCCATCTTTTTTATCAATTGTATCACATTCTGATAATACAGTGTACACCAATGCACGCACCGATTGTACCCAGGTATACATATCTGCTAGTTTAGATTGAATCATTTGAAAACTAGAAATAGGTTTTCCAAATTGTTCCCTAATTTTAGCATATTCAATAGAAATTTCTAAAGCTCTTTCACTAATACCTAGAGATATAGGTGCAATCATAGCTCGTTCAAAATCAAGCCCATTCATTACAGTTATATGACCTTCACCTTCTTTCCCTATCATGTTTATTGCTGGCACTCTGAAATCTTCAAAAAACAATTCATTTGTTTGACTTCCTCTAAAACCCATTTTTTTCAATTTTGAGATAATCTTAAATCCAGGGTTATTAGTTTCTACAACAAAAGCCGTAATACCTTTATTGGCTTTCTTAAAATCTGTTTTTGTATACACTAAAATTATATCTGCAATTGATCCATTTGTAATATATGTTTTGCTGCCATTTAAAATATAATGATCCCCGTCTTTTACAGCAGAAGTTCGCATAGATCCCAAAACATCTGAACCTGCTCCTGGCTCAGTTAAACCTAAAGCGCCTATTAATTCTCCTGAACACAGTCCAGGAATGTACTTTTCTCGAATATATTGTGAACCATTTCGGTAAATATTATCTAAACATAAATTTTCATGTGCCACCCAACTTAAAGCAATAGCGTGATTCCATCGACCAAATGCTTGACAAACCAAACCCGCTTGCAAATAACTCATTCCGGCACCTCCATGTTTAGTATCAACAGTTAAGCCTATAAAACCTGCATCACCCATTTTTTTAAAAATACCTTCAGGCCACCATTCTTCATTATCCATTTTTTCAGCTAAAGGATATAGTTCCTTTTTTCCAAATTGGTCAGCAGCATCTAAAATTGCTTTCTGTTCTTCATTTAAACCGAATTGATTTGTTCTTGAATACATTGTTTAAATATTATTACGTGTAATATTAAAATTAATTTTTATAAATACCTATACAGTTCTATGATTATAGTATAAATATAATTTATTAAAGCAGCAAGTGTTAATTAAACTTTAAGTATTTAATTAATCCAAATTAGATTAATTTTATATATTAAATAAATTAAAATATCATGACAAAGAATGAAGTATATATCGTTTCTGCTGTTCGCACACCATTAGGTAGTTTTGGAGGTGTTTTTGCAAATATACCAGCTACCGAACTTGGTGCTACAGCTATAAAAGGAGCATTAAATAAAGCTAATGTTAATCCAATAAATATCAATGAAGTGTTAATGGGTAACGTTTGTTCCGCTAATTTGGGACAAGCACCTGCTCGACAAGCAGCTTTAGCTGCTGGTATTCCCGCTACTGTACCTTGCACAACAATTAACAAAGTATGTTCTTCTGGTGCAAAATCAATTATGTTTGCTGCTCAAAGTATATTATTAGGTCATGCTGATGTTTTAGTAGCTGGAGGCATGGAGAATATGTCTGCTGTCCCATATTACGTACCAAAAGCTAGATACGGATATAAATATGGTAATGCAGTATTGATTGATGGTTTGCATAAAGATGGATTACTTGATCCGTATGATGAAATAGCAATGGGGGTATTTGCGGATAAAACAGCTGCTAAATATGAGATTTCTAGAGAAGAACAAGATGCTTATGCGATTCGTTCATATAAAAATTCAGCGGCAGCTAATGAAAATGGGGTTTTCGCTAATGAAATAGTAAGCGTGACTGTTCCACAAAGAAGAGGAGAACCATTGACAATCAAAGAGGATGAAGAATACAAAAATGTAAAATTCGAAAAAATTCCACAATTGCGAGCGGCATTTAGTAAAGACGGAACAGTTACCGCTGCCAATGCTTCAACAATTAATGACGGGGCATCCGCATTGATTTTGGCAAGCACTAAAGCTGTCAAAAAATATGACTTAAAACCAATTTCTAAGATTTTATCTTTTGCTGATGCAGCTCAGGAACCTCAATGGTTTACAACTGCTCCAACCATAGCAGCACCAAAAGCATTAAAATTAGCTAAAATGACAACTTCTGATGTAGATTTTTTTGAAGTAAATGAAGCCTTTTCTGTAGTTCCGTTAGCATTTAATAAAATACTAGATATTGATATTAACAAAGTAAACGTTCACGGAGGAGCTGTTTCAATGGGTCATCCATTAGGAGCATCAGGAGCAAGAATTGTGACCACTTTAAGCAATGTCTTGCAATCTAAAAACGCAACAGTAGGATGTGCGGTAATTTGTAATGGTGGCGGTGGTGCTAGTTCTATTGTAATTGAAAAATTATAAAATTCTAAATATACTAATTAGTATTTTTTTAATATTTTTATAAATTATGGATAACGAAAGTATTAGCAAACTAATTCCTGTAATAATTCTTGTAATTTTAGGAATCGTTGAGTCTTTTGGTGGATTATATTTTAATGATAACAGATCAAAAAATGATTTAACTATTGAATTAGTATGTTTAACTATCCTTCCAACATTAATTCAACCTGCTATTTTAACTTTTGTTCTATTTATAATGGATTCATGGTTTTCTATTTATGAAGACTTTTTTATTAATTCATTTTTTTTATGGCATGTTATAGCTTTTTTAATCCTTGATGATCTTACTCAGTATTTATGGCATAGATTTTCACATGAAAATGCATTTATGTGGAAACTTCATAGACCTCATCATGTTGTAGAAGAAATGGGTGTTTTGGTTACCTATAGAAATGCTTTTTTATATTACGCTTTTATGCCAGGAATATGGTTTTCAGGTATCCTAATATTCTTAGGAATGACAGAGGTTTTTCTCTATTATCTTCCTATCAAAGTTACGGTAATATTGCTAGCTCATAGTGAAATAAAATGGGATAGATTTTTATATAAATATAAAATTTTACATCCATTAGCTTGGATTGTAGAAAGAACTATCTCCACCCCTTGCACACATTATGCTCATCATGGATTAACTTCCGAAGATGGTGTATCAAATCCAAATGGAAACTATGGAAATTTATTGTTTTTTTGGGATGTTTTATTTGGAACAGCCAAGATTACTAGAAAATACCCTACAAAATTTGGAGCATGGAATAAAATGAAAGAGCCCTGGTATGTTCAATTATTTTTTCCTTTAATTAAATCAAAAGATAGTAGAAGCGAGCTACATTCAATAAAAACCGACGTAGATTACGATCCGTCTAAAGACTACAAAGATTTTATAGTATAAAAAAATCATAATCAATGAAGCTAATATGAATAAAAATTCATTTACTTTAATAACACTAATAACCCTTTTATTAGTTAGTTGCGACACAGGATTCAACAAAACAAAACAATGTAATATAACCCCATTAAATGGAACGGACACTTATTGGGCAGAATATTTGGGACACGACCAAACCATGGATTTTTGGCCAGACAAATTTGTAAATTATTGGATGGTTGTTGTTAATAAAAACGACTTTCCGAATATTGGATTTAAAATTCAAGGAGAATTTCCAAAGGCAAGATATTTTAGTTACAATGTTTATGGGGAAGATAGAAATTCCACTGCATCCCTATTCGATACACAAATAAAAGCTGAAAATTGTTCTGCAAATCCATTCAAAAATCAAGAAAAAGAAACTTCAGTGGACAAAAATCTATATACGCTTTTTGTAGTTCCAGAGTCAGTTTCTGAATTTGACAAGAACGATAATGTATTGAAATTTATAGACGGCGAAGAAGAAATTAGCTTAGCTCTCCGATATTATGTTCCATTCGAAGGAGACCGAGCTGGAGTAGGTTTACCCAAGATTGAAGTATTTGATTTAGACTCAAAAGAGTCTGTAACGATTCCTAAAACAAACAGTTCGTTAATGGTGACTCCACAAATACTAGGTAGAATTAATGCTCAGTATTCTCTTCAAATAGATAATAATGTTCGCTTTTATCGGGGTGATCCAACAGGACTTTATCCAAATAACGACAACCAATATGTGCGTACTTTTTTAAATTACGATGACGATGATGTTTATATTATTAGGTGGAAAGTACCAACCTTTCCAAAAAACAGTTCAGAATTTGATAGTGTTGAGGTTCGTTATTCTTCAATAAATTTAGGAGATAACATTACCAATAATTTTGATGGAATTTACGACACCCAATACAAACTAGATAAAGATGGCTTTGTAACTCTTGTGATTGCGGATGAAATACCCGAAATAAGAAAAAAAGCAGAAACTGCAGGATATAATTTTATGCCTTGGACTATACCAGGTAACAGGGGATATTTAATATATCGAAACCTTTTACCAAAAGAAGGAATCAATGCTGCTTATATATTAAATAGAGTTCCTCTTCCTAGTTTTGAAACGAACCAATCACATGTAATAACCCATGATGCTAAAAATTATATTGGAGCTTATGCACCTACTGGTCTTCGGATGACTAAAGATAAATATTTAACTGATTTTGGAGGGTTTAATCATAAACTCCAAGAGTAAAATTAAAATTCCAAAATGAATAAAAATATTAAATATCTTCTTTTTGGTGTTTTATCGTTAATAGTATTATGTCTTGCAATATTTAATTTTTTTCAAATTAATATATATAATTACTTTATTAATTCCACCATAGAAAAAACCCTATATACGCAAGAGTTTAATAAAGAAGAAATTGTTGTCTTTACAATTGGTACAGGCTCTCCTATAAGTGCTCAAAGAGCGAACTCAGGAATCGGAATATTTGTAAATGAAAAATTTTTTATTTTTGATGTTGGAGATGGCGTTGGTAAAAAGGCTGAGAAAATGAATTTACCTTTAGCGGAACTTGATGGTATATTTATAACTCACTATCACTCGGATCATTACATAGATTTGCCTTATTTAATAAACAGATCTTGGATTATGGGAAGAAATCATGATCTAAATGTTTACGGACCTACTGGTCTTGAGGAAATAATGAATAGTAATACTTCCTTTTTAAAACTTGAAAATCAATATAGGGTAGACCATCATGGATCAGAAATTATGGACATTAAATATGCTTATGGAAGAATAAATGAATTTGCAGAAAAGAACAATCAAATTGTATACAATAAAGATAAAATTAAAATAACAGCCTTTAAAGTAGACCACTTTCCAGTAAGTCCAGCTGTAGGATACATGATCGAATATGATGGAAAAAAGATTGTTATTAGCGGAGATACTAAAATAAATGAAAATGTTTTTAAAATGGCTGAAAATGCTGACTTATTAATTCACGAAGTAATTTTAAATTCTTTATTAAAAAGAACAGCAACTATTTTAGATCAAAAACTTTTGACTAGGAATTCTCATATCTTAACTGATATTCAAGATTATCACACTCCTCCTAATGAAATTGTCAAACTAGCTAACAAGGCAAATGTAAAAACACTTGTTTTAACCCATTTAGTTCCTTACCCTGATAACTTAATTATTAAAAGTTTATATAAAAAAGAAATTAAAGAATTTGATGGAAAAGTTTATTTGGCTAATGATGGAGATAAATTTATAATCAAATAGCAATGAAAAAATTATTTAAAAACAAACTGATAATAATACCCTCGCTAATTATAGTTTCATTTTTCATTGGAGCCTTTATAGCTATTTCAAGTATTAATTCCTCAACACAGAATAACAAATTCGCAATTAAAAATGGAAATTGGACTGTAAATCCTAAAATGGATTTAAAAGATGACTATCAAAGAGCTTTGATTGCTAGAATCGGTGTGTTTGCTTTAGATGATAAAGAAGCACTTTATTTTTTATCCCGTAAAGATGATATGGGTAGAATTTTATCTTCTGAATATGATTATGAAATAATTGGAACTCCTCCTTCTGGCAGATATTGGAGTTACACTTTATATGGTGAAGATTACTTTTTAGTTAAAAATAAAACGAATAGGTTTAGTATAAATATAGAAAATTTTAATGAGAATCATCCAATAATAATTTCATCAACTGAAAAGAAAACCAATTGGCTTCCCTCTGGTATAGAAAAGCAATTTTATATTACTTTAAGATTATACAATCCTATTGAAAAAGTATATAATAACTTAGAATCTTTAAAACTTCCAATTATTAAAAGAATAGAGAAATGAAAAAAATATTTTTTTACATATGTGTAGTCTGCATAATGAGCTTTGGTTTTTATAAATTAACTATTAATTCTATTCCAAAAATAGTTTATGGGGTTTTCCATTACAAAATCGTGAATAATCAAAACGTAAAGGATAATGAAATAAAACATTTTGACATTCCAAGTGATAAGGGAAGGGATGTAGTAATGCCAAATCCTGATTTTTTATATTCTATAAGTTTTTATGATCTCAGTAAAGGCGAGGTAAATTTAAAAGGGACTATGCCTGATTCAACATATTGGTCTGTTGCTTTTTACAAGCCAAATACAATTAACTGGTATGTAAAAAATGATAGGGAATTTAAAACAAATCAACTCGATCTAAAACTTTCACTTGTTGATAATGACGAAAAAACTATTAAATCACCTGTGAAAAAAGGATTTATGATTATCAGAATACTTGTAGAAAAGAAAGATCAAAAGTTTATCGATCACTTCAAATCTCTTCAACAAAGTATTAAACTAAACTAGTAGTTTTTAAATTCTTTTTATTAAATTAGTATTTAAATACTAATGATTCTTGTGAAAAAACTTAAACGAAAATTTAGAAAACTCTTGGTTAGACTAATCGGTTCACCAATAAAAATTGATGAAAAAGCAAGAGGAAGAAAGATTAAAAATGTCGCACCTCTTCCAAAAGAAGTATTTTGGGATAAAAATGTTCAAATTCACATAACAAATAGTGGAATTGATTATGTTAAAACCCCCAGTGAGTGCTTTAAAAAATTGCCTGATTATAATTTTAATGAAAACTATTTTGATTTAAACGGGCTAAAAATACATTATTTAGATGCAGGTCCAAGTGATGGAAAAATCTTGTTACTTCTTCATGGCCAGCCAGTATGGTCTTACTTGTATCGAACAATGATTCATGATTTAGTTTCAAAAGGATATAGATGTATTGCACCGGATTTAATGGGTATGGGTAAATCCGACAAGCCTATTTCAGAAAAATATCATACTTATGATACGCATTGCGAAAATATTTTATCATTTATTAAGGGTATTAAACTAAACAACATAACCTTGTTTTGTCAAGATTGGGGAAGTCTTATTGGACTTAGAATTGCGGGTGAGAATCCTAATTTATTTGCTGGTATAATTGGTGCAAATGCTGAGCTTCCCAATTTTACAGAAGAGACTAATCCTTTATATATTCCAGAAACAATTGAAATTAATACTAAAATTAAAAGTTTTGCTGGTGCTATGGCTTACTATACACTTGGAGGATTTTCAGGTGGAAGTTTTCAAGCATGGATACTTTATTGTTTAACCGCCCCAAAAGTTGATATCAGAAGTATTATGAAATTAAGTTTTTCAAGAAATTTTAAAAAAAGTAAAGATATCATTGATGCATATGCAACACCATTTCCATCCTTTATATATATGGCTGGGCCTAGAACACTACCATCAATGAATGCTGGTATCACAGGCCAAACTTTAAAAGCTATTGATGGGCTTAAAAAATTTAAAAAACCTTTTTTATCTTTAATAGGTTTACAAGACAAGCTTCTTGGTACACCAAAAATTCAAAACAGATGGATTAAAATGGTTCCAGGAGCTAAGGGTCAGGATCATGAACAATTCAAAGAAGCCAATCATTTTATTCAAGAAGATATTGGTAAAATAATGGCTGACAGAATGCACAAGTTTATAGTAAAAAATAAAATTTAATGAAGAAAAAAACTTTAAAAATAATTGGGTTTATCTCTGGAATAATAATACTATTTTTTATTTCCTTACCCACCTTGTTAAATACCGCAGGTTTGCATCCAGAATTTAAAGAAAGTAAAAACTATCATTTTAAAAATAAAAAAGCCGTAATTATTTCTACAAGCCACAATGTCCTAAGTAAACCTGGTGAGACTGACGGAAAATTAACTGGAGTATTTGCATCAGAATTAACCGTTCCATATTATGAATTCATTGACTCAGGAATTGAAGTTGATATTGCCAGTATAAAAGGGGGTGAAATACCCATAGATCCTGAATCATTTTTTTATGCTGTTAAAACTGTTGAAGATAAAAGGTACTTAAAGGATGACATGCTTCAAGAAAAGGTAAAAAATTCTATATTAATTGATAAGTTAAATATAGCTGATTATGACTTTGTTTTTATTTCAGGTGGATGGGGAGCAGCCTATGATTTAGGTTACTCTGAAATTCTTGGCGAAAAAATTAGTCAAGCTTATTTCAATGAAAAAACTGTGATAGGAGCTGTATGTCACGGTGTTCTAGGTTTTATAAAAGCTAAAGATTCTTTGGGTAACTTAATTATAGAAAATAAAAGAATGACTGGTGTTACAAATAAACAAATCAAAGAATTAGGAATTTATTTTACCCCTCAACACCCAGAAGACGAGTTAATCAAAGCAGGTGTAATATTTGAAAGTAAAACAGCATTTAGAGATGTATTTGCTAATTTAACTATCTCTGATGAAGAAGCTAAGTTTGTAACTGGACAAAATCAAAATGCTGGACATGAAACACCTCAAAAGATGATGGAAATCTTAAAAAATAAAAATGAATAATGTTTTAAAAACTTTGCTTCCAAAAAAAGCGGAGAATAGATTTGAAGGCTATAAGATTATTATTTACACTTTACTTTTTTTTAATATCATTTTCTTTTCAAGAAGTCTAATACATATTTTTTTTCAAGATGCTGGATTACTTCAAATAGCTGGTCTTAGTAAAATTGATGGTACTCCTGATCCTAATCAAATAATTTATTTTTTTGGACACCTATGGGGACTTAACCAACTATTAATTTCAATTGTGGGATTTATCATCATATTTAGATATAATAATTTAATTCCATTACTTTGTTTAATATACTTCTTTCAACTAATCGGAGGTCCTTTTATCTCAAATTTCATTATGGAAAGTGATTTAAGTATTTATTACTCCAAAACTCCTCCAGGATTATATTTAAGAAGATTTGGACCAATTATTTTTATAATGTTTTTTATATTTTCATTTATAAAAAGAAAACAATAATGAAAAAGTTTTTCCTTTTTACGGCTTTTATTGAAATTTTGGCAGGATTAGTATTGTTTTTTGCTACTGATAAAATACCTGAATTTAATGGTGCCAACGAGCTTACATTTGGATTTGCAAAAATGTATGGTGTTGCTGCATTTTCCCTTGGACTATTTGCATTATATATTTATAAATTTTTTGATCTTGAAAATCTACATAAACCGTTTTTAATTATATTTTCAATTTTCAATATTGGAGTAGCTTACTCCGTTATTAATTCTTACTTAAATTCTGGGTTTGAAAATCCTGTTCCTGGTTTTTTTCATTTAATATTAGGGTGCATTGGGCTGTTTTTTTTATTTAAAAAAAAAAGTTTAAAAAATAGATTTCAAAAGCTTTTATACTACTCTATTTTATTAATAATAACAGGTTTATTAACAACAAATTATACACTGTTTGCATTACCAAGATTTGTTAGTAATGAATCCTTTTTTAGAATTGTAATACTTTTTCTATTTTTTATTTTTCCAGGTTTATATTTTTTAAATAATGTTGCAACAAAAAAATTCACTAACACATTATATAAAATACTTTTTATCTCTGTTTGTGGATCTATTTTAGCTTGGATATTGCAACTAATTGAAATTCATCTGTACCATTTTGAAATTGAAGTTGACTCTCCAATAGGATTTATTGAAGATGAATTCAATAGATCATGGAAATACGTATTGCCGACTTTAATTATTGCAGAATTAGTATGGTTTTATTTTAAAAGTAAATTAAAACTAGTTTTTACAAGCTTATTTGTTATTATAATTTTTTCATTTATTTCGTTCTATAACTCATTTATTTTTTCTGATTCTAAACCAAGTATTTATCCGGAAATATCAGCTGATAGTAAGAATCAACCAAATATAATTTTAATTGTCGCTGACGATTTAGGATACAACGATATTTCAATAAACGGTAATCAATTAATAGAAACAACCAATATTGACCAAATAGCTAAAAATGGAATCAATTTTTCAAGAGCATATGCAACCGCTTCAGTGTGTGCACCATCAAGAGCAGCATTTTTAACTGGTAATTATCATCAACGTTATGGATTTGAATTTTTACCGGATCTATTTAATTATAGTCCTAGAGTTAGAAAAGCAGACTTTAAAAGATTTGGACATAAAGATAATTTTAAACAATGGTATGAAAAAGATGTGCCAATTAATCAACGAGGCTTAAACCCTTATGTAAATACTATTGGAGATTATTTAAAAAAGTCAGGTTATAGAACATCCATAGTTGGAAAATGGCACATGGGTACTCATCCTAAATATAATCCTGAAAATTTTGGATTTGATCAACATTACGGAATTTCTGGAGCCGGATCTTTATACGCACCTTTAAATAAAGAGAATATAATAGAATCTAGACAAACTTGGGATTTTGCTGACTTTATTACCTGGCAGGTGACGAATTATTATGCTTTAGAAAATGGTCAGAATATAATTCCTAAAAATTCTGAATATCTAACGGATGTGTTTACAAAAAAGGCTGTAGATTTTATTAAAACAAATAAAAACAATTCTTTTTTTCTGCATTTATCTCATATGGCACCTCATGGACCATTTCAAGCTCAAAAAAAATATTACGATCAATTTTCACATATCAAAGATCATAATAAAAGAGTGTATTATGCTATGATAAAAAATTTAGATGACAGTATTGGGGAAATCAAAAACACTCTTAAACAAGAGGGAATAGCTGAAAACACCTTGATTATATTTACAAGTGACAATGGTGGAGCTACTTATACAAGAGCTACTGATAATTCGCCTTACATTGGAGGTAAAATGTCTAATTTTGAAGGAGGAACTATTGTGCCAATGATGATAGAATGGCCAAAGAAAATTAAGCCACAAGCCAATTATTCTAATATGGTTAGCTTACTTGATATCGTTCCAACTATTTTGGATGCGGTTAAATCACCCTCTTTAAACAATACATTTGATGGGGTTTCATTACTTCCGTATATAAATTCAAATGGAAAAGTTCCACATAAAGAGTTGTTTTGGAAAACTGGTTATGTAAAATCTATAATTTCGGAAAATTTTAAACTACATATTAATGAAAAGGAAAATTTCAAAACATTGATTAACCTTGACAAAGACCCATCAGAAAAAAATAATTTAATATCAATTTATCCCGAAAAAGCTAACGAACTTAAAGAAAGATGGAATAAATGGAATAGTACTTTAAAAGAACCCAAATGGGAATCCAATGCTGATGTTTACATTCCAGTTAGTAATTCAGAAAATTCTAAAAAATATTATTTTCCGTGGTAAAACAATAACTATGAACAACAACTTAATAATAGAATCAGTGTCAAACGGACCATTATTTGGACAAACATTTAATTTAGAAATGGTAAGTAGCTTGTCTTCAATTAAAAGAAAATTTATTCTTTCAAGAATTCCTTTTATCCCACATACAATAAAATCTAAACTATTTTCATTATCCAAGAAAGAAGTAAATAGCAATGGTTTAATTTTACATGGTGGTGGTCCAATTTATAGTAATGGTACTATCCCAGACAATGAGTGTTACAACCCCTTAGAATTAGATCCAAAAGATCCTGACTTTATAGAAAAAACCTCAGGAGGTTTAAAATTAGAAAATGATGATCCATTAGTTCAAACTGCAAAATATCCACAAAGAGTTATTGGAAACTTTACAGCTATGAATAGGTTTTTTACAGATATTTCAAGTGAGTTTATAGCTAGCTCCATTAATAGAAAATTGATTCCAACAAACTCAAAAGATCAAATGATTCAATCTTATATAAAAAGTGCAAAGGAGTGTGAAAAATTAGACAATAAAATTATACTGGAACAAACTGCAACATTTGCATTTAGATCTAAAAACTGCGGTGATGTTAACGAACCTACTAAAGATACAATTACAGGGACAATGCTATTTGTGTGGGGAATAAAAGGTCAAGTTTTTAATGGTACTGTACTTGGTGGAACTGGAATTTTTAAAGGCATAAATGGTGAGTTTACTAGAGAGCGATTATTAGCACCGAACTTCTCTGGCGCAGAAACATTCAGAATAACATTTCCAACAACAAAAACACCTGACTACTACCCTATTTAAAGATCTTTGAAATCTTTTGTGATTTGTTTAGAAATAGACTCTTTTTTATTTTTATATCTATCTAAGCCCTTTTTTGTTAAGTATGGATAATGAAATGACATAATTTCAATAATAGTGTTTGAATATTTTGATTTAGAATCATCAAAAATTTCCCATTTGGTCAAAGAGGAGTTTACAATAGCCCAACTATTTTTTGCAAAAGTTGAATATTGTTCTTTGAAAGATTCTTTTTTAAAATAGCCCTGTTCAAGAGCTATTTTTACATATGCTTTAATAAACTTTTCATTTCCTTTAATTATGTCTATAAAAATAGATTTTGCATTAGGAACTAAATTCAAAATTTCTAAAATATCTCTGAAAAAAAAACGATAACTAATTATAAAATAAAGATGATTTTTAAAAATTTCATACAGATCAAAATTTGTATTTAACAATTTCTTTTGTTTGGCTTCATTCTCTACTAACTTTCTAATCATGACATAAATGATATAATCCATCAAATCTTTTTTTGTTTTAAAATGATATGTTAAGTTACCTGGACTAATTTTGTTGTATTCTGCAATGTCTTGAAGCCTCACATTGGCGAGTCCTTTACTATTAAATAACAAAATTGAAGATTCTACAATTTTTTTTCTTGTACTACTCACTATTAATAATAAATATATTTTTGTTAAATTAGTATAAATATCCTAAATTCTCATTTTTTAATCAGTTTAATGAATAATATAATACCAAATCCTATTAAATTAACTGATACTGAAATTACAAATAAAGTTACACTATTCTATTTATTTAAGTTTTCAAAAACAGTTGAAACCTCGAAAATAATCAAACAAGAATTTGATAATCAAAACATAAAATGTTTACACTGGTTTAATTGTCAATACAACTTCATTGGTGAAGATGATTTCTGGACTAATTCTGCATTATTAGAGTTTGAATCAATAGATCACTTAGGTAAAGTATTTATTAAAAAAATTGGTAACTCTGATATTCAGGCTTTACAAGTATTTAATCTTACTCCAAAACTTCCTCCAAAAATCATTGTTTATTTATTTAAATTACTTAGACCAATAGGATATTTATTAGATTGTTTAATAAAAAATGAAATTGATAATTCAAAATTAAGCAATAGTGGTAGTAAAATTCTACCTAATAAAAAACAAAATAATCGCTTTAAAAACAATAATAGCAAAGAAAAAGCTTATATGATTAATCTCTTAAAAGCTTTTGAAATTGCTAAGTATAAAAATAAAAATATTATAAAATCTGGCCGTGAAGCATACTATGAAAAATATGGAACTGTTGCTTTTAGAAGTGTTATATTAACAGGAGGTAATTTTACATATGCAGGAAGGTTTATTGGTAGTCCTCTTATTGAATATAATGCGCCTAATGACACAAAAGGAAATTGGCAAGCTCTAGGAATAATGGAATACAGTAATCCAAAAAAATTATATTCTTTAGAAAAAATGCCTGGATATAAAAAGTCTCTAAAACACAGAGATGCAGGACTAGAAAGAACAATTAACATATATTCAATTAAATAATTAATGGGGAAAAATACCAAAACATTTTTAAAAGACACTGGAGCATCAATACCAGTTGTTTGTGGTCCAATGTATCCTGGTTCCAATCCAGAATTAATTGCAGCTGTTTCGGAAGCAGGTGGTTTTGGTGTAGTTCAACCACTTTCTTTGACTTCTTTATATGGTCATGATTTTAGAGAAGGATTACGGTTAATTAAAAGTTTAACAGACAAACCATTTGGAGTCAATTTCACAATTTTTGGCGGAGGAAATAAAAAATACCATGACAATAATAAAAAATGGATGGATATTTCAATTGAAGAAGGAGTTAAATTCTTTTTAACTTCACTTGGAAAACCAACAGAAATAGTTAAAATTGCTAAAAAAAATGATATTAAGGTATATCACGATGTTCCAAATAAAAAAGTAGCATTAGCCATGGTTGATTGTGGAGTTGATGGATTAAATTGTATTAACTGGAGAGCTGGAGGACAAACTGGAATTTACTCAGCTGAAAAGTTTATGGAAGACTTAAAGGATATTAAAATCCCTCTAATTTGTGCTGGAGGAATTGGAAATGAAAATGATTATAAAAAAGCATTAGAAATGGGATATTCGGGAGTTCAGCTTGGTACAAGATTTTTAGCTTCAAAAGAATGCATTGTAACAAAAAGCTATAAAAATGCTATTGTTAATTCAGAAGAAAAAGATATTGTTTGGACTAATAAAATTGCTGGAAACAATTCTTCTGTTATTAAAACAAAAGACATCATGCGTGGAGGTCTTAGAACTGGCCCAATAATTAATTTTATGCTCAGAAGACCAAAGCTTAAAAAATACGCTAGAATGTATTTAATGAGTAAAGGCTTAAAAAGTTACAGTAAGACTGCATTTGATGATTCCGTTCAATTCTGGCAAGCTGGAAAAGGAGTTGGAGGAATTAAATCAATTGAAAGTTGTGCTGACATATTAAAAAATTATAAAATTTAAAGATGAAGAAAATAAGTATAAAAATCTTTTTAGGTTTTTTATTCATTGCAATGGTATTTGCAATATGGTTTTCACAAAACTGGTACAAAATACCAAAATATATAGGTGATTGGAAAAATCCAACAGGTAAAAATGTAACAATAAATTGGGAAAAGGGTCCAGAAACAAGAGTCAGTTCTAAACCAAACGTTATAGTTATTTTAGTTGATGATTTAGGGTTTAATCAAATAAGTGCTTATGGAGGTGGCATGTCTAATGGAAATTTCAAAACACCAAACATAGATCAGTTAGCTAAGGATGGAGTATTATGCACTAATGGTTACTCTTCTAGTGCGATTTGCTCTCCATCAAGAGCATCTTTGTTAACTGGGAAATTTCCTACTCGTTTTGGTTTTGAATTTACTCCTACAACTTCTTCATTTATGAAAGGAATTAAAGCTTTTGGTAAAAAGGAAATTGTTGAAGGTATATATCATAAAGAATCTGAAAGTGATATGATTGAAATTAAAGATATGGGACTTCCTCAATCAGAGTTAACCATAGCTGAGGTTTTAAAACCTCAAGGTTATCATAATATACATATTGGAAAATGGCATTTGGGTCATTCAGAAAAATTTTTACCTAGAAAACATGGATTTGACGAAAGCTTAAGAATGGATCAAGGCTCATTATTTTTGCCTGAAGACGATCCAAATATTATTAATGCCAAAATAGATTTTGATCCCGTTGACAAGTTACTTTGGGGAAATCTCCCATATGCTGTTAATTTTAATGAAGGTCCAAGAATGAATCCTGATGGTCATCTTACCGACTACCTTACTAATGAAGCTGTAAAAGCGATAGATGCTAATAAAAATAGATCATTTTTTATGTATTTAGCTTATTGGGCAGTTCATAGTCCATTACAAGCAAAAAAAGATGACTATGAAAAATTATCTTTTATTAAAAACCACAAAGAAAGAGTTCTAGCCTCTATGGTTTTAACTGTTGATAGAGGTGTTGGAAAAATAAGAAAAGCTCTAAAAGATAATGGAATTGATCAAAATACAATTATAATATTTACAAGTGATAATGGAGCGCCAGGATACATTGGGTTACCTGACTTAAACAAACCATATAGAGGATGGAAATTGACTCATTTTGAAGGAGGAGTACATATTCCTTTCATAGTTAGCTATCCTAATAAAATTACTGCTGGTCAAATTTACAATGGTAGAGTTTCTAATATGGATATTTTCTCTACATTTTCAGAAATAGCTGGATTAAAGCCAACAAACGATATAGAAATTGATGGAGTTAATATTTTACCTTATTTAACTGGAGAAATACAAGGTGAACCTGATAGAATTCTTTTTTCAAAATCAGGAAGTCTTTCGTTTTTAATAAAAGAAGGATGGAAATTACAAATTGACTTTATTCAAAACAAAAAATGGCTCTTTAACTTAAACAATGACCCTAATGAAAAAATAAATTTAGCATCAATTAATTTAGAAAAGTTAAAAGAACTTGAAGAACTTTTAAATTCAAAAATTAAAGAGCAAGCTAAACCGATTTGGCCAAGCCTTTTAAGCTGGCCAATATTTATTGATAAAACATTAAATCAAAAAAAGAGTAATTTGGATGAGTATACTTATTGGCCTAATTAAAAAAACATATTTATGATTAAAGAAAAATTTTATTTAAAAAACAAAATTGCTATTATAACTGGATCTTCCAAAGGAATTGGCAAAGCAATGGCAAGAGGACTTGCTGAATTTGGAGCAACTGTTGTTGTTAGTAGCAGAAAACAAGAAGCCGTAGACCAAGTAGCAGAGGAGTTTACAAAGCTTGGTTTTTCAGCAACTGGAATTGAATGTCATGTAGCTAAAAAAGAAGATAGAATAAAATTAGTTGAAAAAGTTCTAAAAGAATATGGTCGTATTGATATCCTTATTAATAACGCAGGTACTAACCCTTATTTTGGACCAATAAGTAAAATGCCTGAAAATTTGTATCAAAAGACAATGGATATCAATGTTAATTCCGCCATTGAACTAAGTAATTTAGTTTATCCTCACATGAAAAATCAAGGTGGAGGAAGCATTATACATATCAGTTCTATTGAAGGATTACACCCATCTCCTTTTATGGCGGCTTACAACATTAGTAAAACAGCACTTATAATGGCAGGAAAAAATCAATCTATTGAATGGGGAAGACACAACATAAGAGTAAACATGATTTGCCCTGGATATGTGAAAACAAAATTAAGTGCCGCTCTACTTGAGAATGAAGTTTCTAAAAATGGTTTTTTAAAAAACGTATCTTTAGGGAGAGGATCAACTCCAGATGAAATGGCTGGATTAGCTGTGTTTTTGGCATCAGATGCAAGCTCATATATGACAGGTACTTCAATAGTTAATGATGGAGGTTTAATGAATGCTCCTTTAATTCCAATGCAATAAAAATTATAAAAAAATGAATTTCGAATATCCTCAAAAAACATTAGATCTGATAGAAAAAGTAGATCAATTTATAAAAAAGCATCTTTCCCCTCACGAGCAAAAGGTTTATGAATTTAGCAAAAATAATCTTTGGGAAAATTATCCAGAAATGGAAAACTGGAAAGAAATGGCTAAAGAACAAGGTTTATGGAACCTGTTTCTTCCTAAAGGTTACGGTAATTTAAGTCCAGGGTTAAGTAACCTAGAATATGCTCCTCTAGCTGAAAAAATGGGAAGTCTAAGCTTTGCGTCAGAGGTTTTCAATTGCTCTGCTCCAGATACTGGAAATATGGAAACCATAGCTAAGTACGGTACAGAAAACCAAAAAGAACAATGGCTAAAGCCAATTATGAATGGTGAAATAAGATCTGCCTTTTTAATGACAGAACCAGCAGTTGCTTCTTCTGATGCAACAAATATTCAAACTTCTATCGTTAGAGATGGTGATCATTACGTTATTAATGGAAGAAAATGGTGGTCTTCTGGAGCTATGAACCCAAATTGTAAAGTATATATTTTAATGGGTAAAACTGATTTTTCAGCTCAAAAACACGCACAACAAAGCATGATTATAGTTCCTGCTAACACACCAGGTGTTAAAATTTTAAGACCAATGCAAGTTTTTGGAAGTGTTGATTCTCCTGAGGGTCATGCTGAGATTGAGTTAAAAAATGTCAGAGTTCCAGTTAGCAATATACTTTTAGGTGAAGGCAGAGGTTTTGAAATTGCACAAGGACGATTAGGCCCTGGACGAATTCATCATTGTATGAGACTAATTGGTGCTGCTCAAAGATCCCTTGATTTGATGTGTAAAAGAACTAATCAAAGAACTGCTTTTGGAAGAAACTTAATTAAGTTTAGTAGTATACGTCAAGAAATTGCAAAATCAGAATGTGAGGTTCAACAAGCAAGATTACTGACTCTAGCTGCAGCTGACAAAATAGATAAATTTGGTGCTAAAAAAGCTAAGAATCTAATTGCTATGATCAAAATTACAGTTCCTCAAATGGCATGTGGTGTTATTGACAGAGCTATTCAAATTCATGGTGGTATGGGCGTAAGTCAAGATACTCCACTAGCTGGATTCTATGTGTATGCGAGATGTATTAGATTAGCCGACGGACCAGATGAGGTTCATATGTTTCAATTAGGAAAAAATTTAGCAAAAGAACATGAAGTATAAAAATAAAATTGTTTTGATTACAGGAAGTGGGTCTGGTATTGGAAAAGCTGCTGCATTAGCTTTTTCCAAAGAAGGCGGAACAATTATTGTTTCTGATATAAATGAAATTAATGGCTTAAAGACTGTTTCAGAAATAATTAAAAATAATGGAAAAGCAACTTTTTTTAAGACAGATGTGTCAAATTTCGATATGGTTAAAAATCTAATGGATTTCATTATCGAAAAATATGGAAGATTAGATGTTGCTATTAATAATGCAGGAGTCGGAGGAGATTTTGCAAAAATAACTGATATAACTTTAGAATCATGGGATAAAACTATGTCTGTCAATTCTTCAGGAGTATTTTATTGCATAAAAACTCAGATTCCTTTAATGCTAAAGCAAGGCAAAGGTGTTATTTTAAATACTTCTTCAATTGCTGGAATCAGAGGGTTACCAAATGCTATTGCTTATTCTGCTAGTAAACATGCCGTTATCGGCATTACTAAAACTGCAGCTATGGAATATGCTAAAAATAATATTAGAGTTAATGCTATTTGTCCTGTGTTCACGGTCACACCTATGTTTGACCCTGAAGCAATGGATAAATTAAAAGAGGGTCTTTCTGAAAGACTAAAAGCAAACGTACCTATGAAACGCTTTGCAAACGTAATGGAACAAGTTAATACTATGTTATGGCTTTGTTCAGATGAGGCGAGTTTCATAACTGGTCAAGCTATTTCAGTTGATGGAGGACTAACTGCATAGACATATATGGTACAAAAAGTAAGAAAAGGCGAAGAATTAAATGAAACCAATCTTAAGCTTTTTCTAAAAAATAGTAATCTTATTTCTGATATAAAAAGTGATTTAGATGTCCTACAATTTTCAAATGGTTTTTCTAACCTAACTTATCTACTTATAATTGAAGATAAAGAATATGTCATAAGAAAACCGCCTAAAGGAGCTATGTTTGGTCATGATATGGGCAGAGAGTACAAAGTGCTCAAAGGATTAAATCGTGGATTTGATAAAGCTCCAAAAGCTTATGCTTACACTACAGATAATGATGTTATAGGCTCTCCATTTTATATAATGGAAAAAGTAAATGGTGTTATTATCACACCCAGAGAGTTGAAAGAAAATACAATTTCAGCAAAAGATTTTTCTGTTATTTCTAAAACATGGTTAGATACTTTAGTTGAGTTACATCAATTAGACTATAATAAATTAGGCTTATCAGATTTAGGTAGACCTGAAGGTTACGTAGAAAGACAAGTAAGAAATTGGAGTAAACAATATTTAAAAGCAACTACTGAAGACGTTAAAGAAGCTAAACTAGTTATGGAATGGTTAAATAATAATCTTCCAACACAATACAAGCATAGTTTAGTGCATAACGACTATAAGTATGATAATGTGGTGTTTAGTTCAAAATCGTGGAGTAAAATTAATTCGATATTAGATTGGGAAATGTGCACAATTGGAGATCCTTTAATGGACTTAGGAACATCAATTGCCTACTGGGCCATGTCAACTGATCATATAGGAGTTTTAAAAGCTTTTGATTATCCAACTTCATTAGATGGCAATCCAAGTAGATTAGAAATAATAAAAATGTATGAACAAAAGACTGGAGAGCCAGTTAACAATCTAGTATTCTATTACGTCTTTGGTTTGTTTAAAATTGCAGTAATTGTTCAACAAATATTTTACAGGTATAGCAAAGGTTTAACTACAAATGAAAAATTTAAAAATTTAGATCAAGTGGCTAAAACATTTTGTAAAATAGGTTGGCAATCAATTCAAAAAAATAAAATAGAAAATCTTTTTTAAAATGAGTAAAATATATTGTTTTAGGCATGCACAAGCGTCTATAGGTAGTGATAATTATGATCAATTATCTAAAAAAGGTGAGTTTCAAGCATTACAACTTGGTATTTACTTATGTGAAAAAAAAATAAAGTTTGACAAAATTTATGTAGGAGCTTTAAGAAGACAACAACACACTTATGAAATTGTAGCTAAGCAGTACAAGAAAAATGGTTTAAACATACCAAACCCGATAATACTTGAAGGATTAAATGAACATCAAGCAACTGAAGCAATGAAATCAGAATTGCCAAAAATGCTTAAAAATGATTCATTTCTAAAAAACTTATGGGAAGAAACTGAAAATAATCCAAAAAAAAGAATTTCAAACTTCATGTTAGGATTTAAATATTTTTTACATAAATGGGTTAATAATGAGATAACTGTAAATGGAATAATTCCATGGACTGTCTTTAGAACCAATGTTAAAAATGCTTTAAAAACTATATTAAATCAAACTCAAAAAAGTGAACAGATTGCTGTTTTTTCATCAGGGGGAACAATTAGTTCCATAGTTGGAGAGTCATTAGAAATTTCTAAAGAAAATATAATAGCTGATTTAAATTTTTCTATAAGAAATACATCATTCACTACTTTTCTTTATTCAAATAATGAATTCAACTTATTGTCTTTTAATGAGTTACCTCATTTAAAAGAGGATATGATTACATTTGTTTAATGCTTTAGTTGAAAAAGTCAATAATTCAATAAATATGAGAAAAGATTTAAAAGAATTTTACGAAAGAAAAGAATTTTTAAAAGATGAAAACAGAGAAGAAACAGTAAAAAAAAGACATGACAAAGGTTTAAGAACTGCTAGAGAAAATATCGAAGACTTGTGTGATGAAAATTCATTTAAAGAAATTGGATCTTTAATTATTGCAGGACAAAAAATAGATTTACACAAGAATAATTAATTAAAAAAACTCTTTAAATATTGGTACACTTTTAGGTACACAAAACTTTATTATTGTTTAACAACTATAAAAGTAGCCGTGGCTCCAGTTGAAAGGTTCCATTGATTTGAAGAAATAAGTTTTTGACTATCATCAAAAACTCTAAGCTCAGCGGTATTTGGTCCTGATTCACCTTGATTTAATGCAGTAAAATCTATTTTATTAAATCCCTTATTTAAAGGAAGCTTAAATCCAATAAAAGAATTATCTAATAATAAATTATAAATAACAATAGAGTCATTAACTAAAATTCTTACTCTGTCTCCATCTACATATTCAAAATCTCTACATAATATATTTACATATTCTGATACTGTAGAAACATCTCCTAAATATGAACCATTACTATAACCATTTGGTTTTTTATCTTTTTCTTTTTTCAATCTTTTAAGATAAATGTCCCCAGGGTTTAAAAATATTTCATTTTCCTTTAATGCACTAGACATTTTCTTAGATTCAGTCTTTTTAGAAATTGAAAAATAATTTGGATTATTCGGGCTAATCTGAGCATTCTTTAAAGCTGAATAAACCGGAGGTAATAATTCAATTTTTCTTTTAGAAATTTCAACTTGAGAAAAAGTTAAAAAAGGTATTATTAAAAAAAATAATAATATTTTTCTTAATGATTTGAAATTTCTAAAAACAATAAAATTAGCCATCTAATTATTTTATTTTCATTAAAATCAAGAACCATGCCTTAAATAAAAAATCAAAAAATACATAATCCTTAATAAAACTCATGAATTAAGATTTAAAATACTTATTATACTTGAAATAAGAGAAAAATCCTAAAATTAATACAAAAAATAAAGAGTAATATACAAAATCAGGTGTAATAACTTTATCTCCACTAGCGTATGAATGTAGTCCTGATAAGTAGAAGTTAACACCAAAATAAGTCATAATAATACTAGAAAAAGCTAAAATTGACATTAAATTAAATGTCCATTTTCCTCTTAATCCAGGTACTAACCTCATATGTAATACAAAAGCATAAATGAAAATACTGATTAAAGCCCAAGTCTCTTTAGGATCCCATCCCCAATATCTTCCCCAACTTTCATTAGCCCATTGTCCTCCTAAAAAATTACCAATAGTTAGCATTATTAAACCAACAGTTAAAGCCATTTCATTAATAATTGTTAATTCCTTTAAATTAAGCTCAATTTTCTTTTTATTCTTTTCGTTAGTGATTAACATCAAAATCAATGAAACAATCCCTAGTATCATTCCTAAAGTAAATGGACCATAACTTCCAACAATAACAGAAACATGAATCATTAACCAATAACTATCAAGAACTGGAACCAAATTTGCAATCTCTGGATCCATCCAATTCCAATGTGCAATCATCAATATCATTGAAGCAACAAAAGAAGTAGCAGCAATAGTTAAATTTGATTTTCTCCCAAAAGCTAATCCAATACCTACTGTTGCCCAAGCAACAAAAATCATTGATTCATAGGCATCACTCCAAGGTGCATGACCAGCAATATATCCTCTTGCAATAAGTCCTATTGTATGAAGAAAGAATAAAGTAACAATTGAATACTTGCAAATTGAAACTAAAAAATTAACATATCTATTTTCATAAAATATTTGAAATATTAAAAACCCAAACATAAGAGTGCCAACATACATATACCAACTAAATAATTTTTTAAAAACATCATATTTATTATATAAAATCTCTGCTTTTACTTTTTTTTCTGTTGGAAGAACTTCTGAACCATATTTTTTTTGAAAACCTTTAATACTCTCTAATAGTTTTTCTGAATTTGTATAATCTTTTATAATTACATCATTATCTAGTGAGCCTAAATAAAGTGGCAATATATTTTTTACATATAAAGAGTCAATTCCTGTAAACGAATCTGGATCTAATTCAGAAAAAGAAAGCCATTTATTATTTGGCTCATCAGGAATTGGAAATATTTTTAGAATTTTTCCTTCTAATGCAGAAAATAATAAATTTATTTTTCTGTCTAATTCTATAAAATCTTTTTCAAATTGATTTGGAAGTGATGATTTATAAGAATCTTCAAGTTGTTTAGATAATTTGTAATTCCCTTTTTGATCAAAAAAGTCAACAAATGCAGCATACTTTTCTTTTTTATTTCTTCCTGCTATTTTCCTAATACTATCATTTCCTCTCTTAAGATAAATTATAGGAATATTATACCATAAAACAGGATTTTTAATAATTGAAATAAGAACTTGATCTGCATTTAAACCTTTATACTTATCCGATTTACTCACTTTTCGTAAAAGTTCAGATGCAAAAGTATTTAAAGGCTTCATCCTTCCTCCAGAATCTTGAATTACTAAGCTTCCGAACACAGCAGAATGCTCAATACTAACAGGATTATTAATAATTAAAGAATCTATTTGTTTTAAGTTTTTAGCTTTTATATGATCATGATTTTCTTGACTTAAACCAATACTTGAAAAGAATAAAAAGAAAATCAATAATGATTGTTTTTTTAGTTTAACTTTTTCTAGTTGAAGTGCCAAATCTTTAAATCTTGTTTTTCCAAAAAACATGATTCCTATTAATCCTATATACAATAAAAAGTAACCCAAATAGGTTATTAAAGTCCCATAAAAGTCATGGTTAACAGATAAAATAGTTCCTTTTTCATCCTGATCAAAAGAGGCTTGAAAGAAACGATATCCTTTATGATTTAGGATATGATTCATATAAATTTCGTGATCAAAATTATTGTTGTCTAAAACTGTCACTTTACTCATAAAGCTACTATAGCTTTTTTCAGTACCTGGGTATTTTTCTGCTATAAAATCATTTAGTTTGATTTTAAATGGCAATTCATACTCTAAAGAACCATATTTCATCAAAAAATCTAAATTGCCAACTCTTATTGTTTTTAAATCATTTACAACTCCTTTAGCGCCTAAAAGGCCTATGATTTCAGATTCATTATTAGTAGATATCTTCAAAAACAGACCATCTTGTACCGTAACCTCATCATCTGATTTAAGAATTTCAAATTTTCCATTAATAATCTCATCTGGAAAAACAAATTGTAAACCTGCAGCATTATATAATGATCTTAGTTGTAAAGGTTGGTCTGAACCTTTAATAAGTTGACCTTTTTTTTGATCAGCCATTCTTAAATAATCCCCATCAAAAGCGCTATTTACAATTAGTTCGCCATCAATAAGTTTAATATTAATTGCTCCAACAGTGGGTTTATTTAAAGCAAATAATATATTATGAATACTTGTAATATCTCCCCACTTAAGAAAATGATCGTGTCTATTTCCTCCACTTGCTTCAACAATTTTCAAATACTGATCTCCATTTATATTTTCAACTAAATCTTCCTTAGCATTTTCAATAAAATCAACATATTCAATTGTAAAATCTTGATTATTAAATTCATATTTCCATTTAAAAGAATTATTGGTATGTTCTGAAAGAAGCATATCGTCTTCTAATTTCTTTCTAGCAGGCTGACCATTAATTTCTCCATCAACGAAGATTGTTAAATAAGTTTTATCTGAAAGAAATGTTTGTGATGAATTATTTTCTCTTATTGGCATAACTCCTTCAAAACCTATGTAACGAGTAACAAAGGCACCTATTATTATTAATATCCATGATACATGTAATAAAAGTACTGGCCACTTTTCAAATCTTAATAAATTATATCTTTTGATATTTAAAATGAAACTCAATATAAAAAATCCCATTATTATCTCAAACCAAAAAGCGTTATAGATTAAAATTTTAGCAGTAGTGGTGCTGTAATAGTTTTCAACGAATGTGCCTACAGCCATTGAAAAAGCAAATAAAAGAAATAAAAAAGCAGTAAGTCTAGTTGAAATTAAAAAAGATATTATTTTTTTACCCATTTATTAGTAAAGTTACAGTCCTTATTATCTTTATTTATATTAATATATGTTTCATCAATTTTTTCAATCATCCAGCTTTGGATTTTATCAAGTTGCTTTTCTTTAAGAGCTAATTCTTTTATTTTAATATAATCTTGAGAATAATTAGCAATATGTTCATCGAATCTGTTACTTACTTTTATTATTTTATATTTCTTAACTCCTCTTTGATCTTCTTCAAGGAGTGAGTTAGAAATTTCATTGTCTTTTAATTTTTGTGCTTGACTGTATAAAACAGGATCCATTTTAGTCAGTTCAAATCTAGTGTCACCTGTTGTAGGATTTATAAGTACTCCTCCATTGTTTTTGGTTTCTTCCTCATGGGACAAAGATTTTGCTGCTTCTTCAAAAGTTAATTCTTCATCAACAATTCTTTTTCTAATTAAATCAATAATTCTTTTAGCTTCAACTAAAGCTTCGTTTCTAATTTCTGGAATCAATAAAATATGTCTAACATCAACCTCTTGTCCTCTAATTTTTTCAACTTTTACTATATGCCATCCACTGGGTGACTTGAAAGGAGCTGATATCTCACCTTCTCTTAATCTATATGAAGCATCTCTAAACTCTTTTACCATTTGTGGTCTACTTCTATTAAGAGTATATTTTCCGCCAGTTGATCTTGACCCTGGATCTTGAGAATATAAAATAGCTTTTGTTGCGAATGAAGAACCATTTACAACTATATCATTTCTTATAGTTTCTAAACGTTTGATTACTTTTTGTTCATCTTCATCAGAAACTTCTGGGTTTATTACAATTTGAGCTAATTCTAATTCTGCACCAAAAACTGGTCTTTCATAGTTTGGAATAGAGTTAAAAAATTGTCTTACTTCCTCAGGTGTAATTTCAATTTCATCAACAATTTTATTTTGCATTTTTTCAGATAACTGATTGACCTTATTTATTTCAAAAAGTTCAGTCCTAAAAGATTGCTCGTCATTTTTTTTATAAAATTCTAGCACTTTATCTAAACTACCTAATTGATCAATAAAATAATCAATAGTTTTGTCAACATATGAATATATCTGATTATTATCAACTTCTAAACTATCTTGTTCAGCATGATGAGCGTATAATTTATCTTCCATCAATTTCCCTAACAAACTACATCTAGTTATATTTTGAGTTGAAACACCTTGAGATTGAAGATCAATTAGAGTCTTATCTACATCTGACTCTAATATAACATACTCGCCAACTACAGCAGAAACGCCATCTATTTTAATTTTACTTTGAACAATATCAGAATTAACAGAAGACTGCGAAAAACTAATGTTAAAAAATAACATTAGTAAAGCAGAAAAGAAATATTTACTAATTTGTTTCATAAAATTCAAATTCTTTTTTTTGTATAGCATCATCAATTAAATCTTTTTCAAATTTACTAATAAACTCTAATTTTTTTTTATTTAAAAGAATTTGTTTTAAAGTAGGTTGGATAAATTCAATTGGCGCTAAATCATTTCTAAAAATAGATTCATTAATTTTAATCAAATATAATTCTAAAGAATCTTCTAATTGATAAAATAGTGACTTTTTTATAATTCTATTTTTTATATTTTTATTAATTTCTGGAAATTTATTAAAAAACATTTCTTTATTAATCCAAACTGAGTCATTAAAATAAAAAGAAGTGAATTGTAAAGAAATTGAATCCAAAAAAGCAACATCATTCTTATTAAACCTTCTAAACCTTTTAACAACATCCTTAATATTATAATTATCGCTTTTTATTTTTAGATACCTTCCTTTAAGTAAATCCTGATTTAGTTTAAAATTCAATTTATTTAAATCATGATATTTTTTTATTTCATTTTTTGAAATCAAAGTATCCATTAGGGCTTTCACCATTTTTTCTTGATAATAATGAGAAAGTAAATCATTTTTATATGATTCAACCAGCTCTAATAATTCAAACTGTTCATCTTTATCAAGGTTGATTAAGGCCTTGTCATAAATAATATAATTTTTAGCCCATTTCAAAATTTGATTCTTGACATAAATTATACTATCCTCTTTTGACAAATTCTTAGGAAATATATCTTTAATATCCTCAAAATAAAAATAATCATCTTGAATTCTAGCCAATGCTAATTGAGGATTAGATTTAAAATATTGACAACTAACTATTATTATAGAAAAAGAAAAAAGAAAAAAGAAATTTTTTATTTTCAAAACAATATTATCTAGAATAATTAGGAGATTCTTTGGTTATTATAACATTATGAGGGTGGTTTTCTTGAATACCAGCTCCTGTAATTTGAATAAATTGAGCTTTAGCTTGTAAATCCTCAATATTTTTACTTCCACAATAACCCATTCCTGATTTTAATCCTCCTACAAATTGATGAATACTTTCTAAAAGGTCACCTTTATAAGGTACTCTTCCTACAACTCCTTCAGGGACGAGTTTATTTGAGTCACTTACAAAATCTTGAAAATAACGATCTCTACTTCCTTTTTGCATAGCTTCTATAGAACCCATTCCTCTATAAGTCTTAAATTTTCTTCCTTCATAAATAATGGTTTCACCTGGAGATTCTTTAGTTCCAGCTAAAAGAGAACCTAACATAACGCAATCTGCACCTGCGGCAATTGCTTTAGTAATATCTCCAGTGTATTTAATTCCTCCATCTGCTATAACTGAAACCCCTGATCCTTTAATAGCTTTTGAAACTTCATAAATTGCAGAAAGTTGAGGATAACCAACTCCAGATATAACCCTAGTTGTACAAATTGAACCTGGGCCAATTCCAACTTTAACTCCATCTGCACCTGCTTTTACTAAAAACAATGCAGCTTCTGCTGTAGCAATATTTCCAACAATCACATCAAGGCCAGGAAAATCTTGCTTAATATTTTTTAAAATATTTAACACTCCCTTTGAATGGCCATGAGCGGTGTCAATAACTATTGCATCTACACCTGCCTTATATAGAGCTTTACATCTTTCAAAAGAATCCTGGGAAACACCTATTGCAGCAGCTACTTTCAACCTACCATATTTATCTTTATTTGATATTGGCTTAAGAGATAATTTTTGAATATCTCTAAATGTTATTAAACCAATTAAATTTTTATTTTTATCAATGACTGGTAATTTTTCTATTTTATGTTTTTGTAAAATCTTTTCTGCTTCTTGCATCGTAACGCCTTCTTTAGCAGTAACTAGATTTGTTGTTGTCATAACTTGAGAAAGAGATTTGCTGTTATCATTTTCAAACCTTAAATCTCTGTTGGTAACAATACCAATTAATTTTCTTTCAGCATTTATAATTGGAATTCCACCAATACTGTATTCTTTCATATTATGTTTTGCTTCAGCAACTAAAGAATTTTTATTTAGAGTAATTGGTTCTAAAATCATTCCCGATTCTGACCTTTTAACTTTTTTAATTTTACTAGCTTGCTCATCAATAGTCATGCTTTTATGCAGAACACCTAAACCTCCTTCTTGTGCCATTGCAATAGCCATTTTACTCTCTGTAACAGTATCCATCGCAGCAGAAACAATGGGAATATTTAAATTTAGATTTTTAGAAAATTTAGATTTTAAATCTACCTGATTTGGGAGGCATTCTGAATAAGATGGAACTAAAATAACGTCATCGTATGTTAATCCTGTTCCAATAAATTTCTTTTTAAGTAAATCCATAGCAATTAACTTATTAATTAATTGCATGCAAATATACTAAAAATTAACCCTTGAAAAGTTTGAGGTCTTTAATTATTATAATTACAGATAATAGAAATGAAATTGTCATTAAAAAACCAGAGAAAATAACTAAGTATTTAAACCAAAGTATTTCTATCCAAAGAAAATAAATCCCTCCGAAAGTCAAAAGAATTGAAACAAATGGTTCAATCGTTAGAAAATACTTTAAAAAAATATTTGTAGGAGTTAAACAAAGTAACAAACCCACAATAAAAAAAATAACAGACATGGAAAGAATATGGGAATGAATTATTGCTAAAAGCTCTCTTTTACTTTTTTTAAATTTCATCACGTCTGCATCAATATCAGACTCATTACCATTATATTGTTCAACAAGCCCATTCGGTTGGATGCTATTTGAATGATTTACAAAACTAATACTAGAGAAAAAACCAATACTTAATACTACTATAAATGAAGCAATTAAATATCTTATCTCTTTTGAAAGTTGTGAAAGACTATTTATTTCAAACATCGAGTAAAAATACTATAATATTTTCTTATCAATCAATAAATTTAAAGAACTTAATAATTGATTTATAGCATTTGTCATTGACTTTACTGAAATTGTTGCCCCTGAAATAGCTGAAATATTTTCTCTATAAATAAATTTATCTTGAATTGATTTGTTATTGAATTGACGCAACCATCTTGTGCTACCAATTTCACTCCCCCAATCTTCTCTATATATTAAAACTTTAGATTTTTTAATTATAAATTCATTATTGAAAAGCACTAAATATTCAAAAGTTTCTGTTTTACTAGGTGCAGTTCCAACATATGCATAACCCAAAAAGAGATCCTTTGAAATAATTTTAAAAAAACGATCTTTAGAAAAATCTACTGTTAAATCAGGTTCATTTTCAATTATAACAGGAATTAATAAAAAATCATTTATTGAAAAAGATTTAGAAATTTCTTTTTTTACTCTTTTTAAAATTTGAATATGGTTGTGAATAGTAAAAGAACTGCTGAGTATAAATATCAAAACAAAGCTAAAAGCTCTCAAACTATAAAGTTCTTTTAAATTCATATCTTATATCAGGTATTAAAAGAAAACTCCTATTCCCATGTTAAATTGTCCCTTAGCTTTAGAATCTGCAGCTGCAGTTCCTTTTGATTGCCAATCCATTTTAAAAACAGCACCATCAGCTAAATGATAAGAAAGTCCAAAAGTAGTTTCTTTTCTATGAAATGAAGTATTTTTAGTTAAAGATCCTGCTACACTTGAATGAGTATCAAAATCTTCATATCTAACAAAAGCATCTAATTTCTGGCGATTAGCCATAGGTAATAAATTGTAGGCAGCTTCAACATAATATCCACTCATTTTAGAACCTAAATCTTTTCCTGACACATTATTATATAAATCTGTATTACTTAATGAAGCATCAATATATTCAGATCTTGCAGTAAAACGATTTTTAACATATCTTGCATCTAAACCTAACATTGAAACCCCTACTTGAGAGCCAATAATGCTTTTGTCAGTAGTTTGAGTTTTTCCATTATAAAAACTTAATCCCAATTTAAGACCAGGAAGTCCATAATAGTCAACTTTAGATGCAAAGTTAGCATTACTACCTATAGATTCAGCTCCCTTTTGTCTGCCAGATCTTAAACCATTCGTTCCTTTTAATTTATATTCTCCATTATAAGAAACAAAACCATTCATTATGTAAGCTTGATATTTCAAAGACATACTATTAATTCTTCCTGTTGCTCCTATACCCATTTCCCTCCAAGTTGTAGGAACTAATTTATTATTTAGACTAGGTCTTTCTACACCATTGTAAGTAGTAGGCTCATGATACTCATTAATAATTCCCATAGGAACTAACAATAAGCCTCCTTTTATACTGAAATTATCTGAAACTCCATAATTTAAAAAAGCTTGTTCAACATAAACTTCTTTTACATGTTCAAATTCAATTTCAGCAATAAATGATACTCTATCATCAAATTTATATGCAAAAAGAATTACTAATCTTTGAACATCTAATTCAGAAGAACCAGAATCTGGATTGTTATATGTCATCTCACCATAACCTCCAATTGATAGACCAGAAACTAAAGTTTGTAAACTTAAAAGTTGTTTTTCAGGACTATTATTCTGAGCATAAAAACTTAAAGTAAACAAAGTAATTAAAACTGTTAATTTAGTTTTTTCCATATTATATTTATTTGGATTGATTATAAATAAGATACAAACGTATGGGAAAATTTTAAAAAATAAAAGCTTATTTTTAATTATTCTAAATAAAAATAGGGAGAATTAAAAGTAGAGTTACTCTAAGTGATTGAATAACAATTAACTATACTTTTGAAAAAGTTTTGAAGCATGATTATAACACGATTCAAAATTTAAAGAATTGATATTTATTTTAATATTTTTTGAATTAAAATAAGTAATCATTTTTTCAGTTGGGAAATTTCCGGTCAAATCATCTTTTGCCATTGGACATCCTCCAAAACCTTGAATAGTGCCATCAAACCTTCTACACCCTGAATTATATGCTGAATTAATTTTATCATGCCACTGATCAGGTTTGGTATGGAAATGTGCTCCAAATTCTATTTCAGGATATTTCACCACAGCTTTTGAAAAAATCATTTTTATATCCTTTTTAATAGCAGAACCAATAGTATCAGATAAAGAAACTACTTCTATTTTTATTTCATTTAGTAAATCAATCCATTTTTCTACAATTTCAGAATTCCAAGGATCACCATATGGGTTACCAAAACCCATTGATAGATATACTACAACCTTTTTTTCATAACGATCAGCTAAGTCTTTAATCTTCTTTAATTCTTCAATAGAATCACTAATTGTTTTATTAGTATTTCTCATTTGAAAATTTTCTGAAATTGAGAAAGGATAGCCTAAAAAACATATTTGTGAATACTCACAAGCTTGCTTAGCCCCTCTTAAATTTGCTACTATTGCAAGTAATTTAGATTTTGAAGCAGATAAGTCTAAACTTTCTATAACCTGATGAGTATCTTTCATTTGTGGAATAGCATATGGAGAGACAAAACTTCCAAAATCTACAATATCAAAACCTACAGATAATAAAGATTGCAAATAAGATACTTTTTCTTTAGTCGGAATCCATTTCTTAATTCCTTGTAAAGCATCCCTTGGGCATTCTACAATTTTAATTAAAGACATTTTATAAAGTTAAGATATTTATTATTTCAGTATCCAAATTGAAATAAAAATGTATATACAAGTCTCAATTAAGAAAAAGTATTTATTGAATATACCTTTACTATCAATTAAAGATTTAATATTAACAGCAAAAAAGGAGACTGATATAAAAACAAGATTAGCTTGCATCCAAAAAAGGATTCCTAAAACAGTAAATTGAATTTGAGAATCTAAATTATCATGAAAAAGAAAATTAGGGAAAAGTGCAATGAAAAAAATGCTCACTTTTGGATTTAAAAGATTCATTAAAAGACCTTTTTTAAAAATGCTAATATTTTTAATTTCTTGTTGATGTTTTTTACTTTCCTTTTGTCTATTTAAAAATGCTTTTATAGCTAAATAAATAAAATATAAAGCCCCTAGTGTTTTTAGAATTAAAAATATTTTTTCATTCTCCTTTAATAATAGTGATAAGCCAATAACAACTAAAAAAGTATGAAAAAGAAGACCTGTAGTTAATCCTAAAGAAGTAATAATAGCCTGTTTTTTACCTTTTATGAAACTTTGAGATATGACATATAAAATATCAGGACCAGGTGAAATTGTCAGAGCCAATGATGATAAAATAAACGTGATTATTATTTCGTAATGCATTAATTAAATTATAGGATTCTATTCTCAAAGAAATTAGTTAATTAACTTTCTATTTATTAATTGATTTTTTCCTTTTATCATATTAGAATTATGTATCAATACAATACTTCTAATTTTATCAATCACATCTTTGTTTTTACTTGAAATATTATATTTTTCACTAGGATCATTTTCTAAATCATATAAAAGAGGAATCTCATGTATCATTTTTTTATTATTTAAAGTATAAGCCTCTTGCGTAATAAAATGTGCTTTATAATTCTTATACCTTAAAGCATACAATTGTGTTCCTCTATAAAAATATGTCACTTCTCTATCTGTTCTCTTTAAATCAAATAATGTCTTAGTGATATCGAATCCATCTATAATTCTATCTGTAGGAATTTGACCACCAGCAATTGATATAAAAGTTGAAAAAAGATCCATTGTAGAGCCAGTATCAGAAATTATAGCGGGCTTGATATTACTAGGAGACCAAAAAATAGCTGGAACCCTCATTCCACCTTCCCAAGTAGTTCCTTTTCCTTCTTTTAATAACCCTGCACTTCCTCCATGAGTTTTAAATGGAAGCCATGGACCATTATCAGATGTGAAAACAACAATAGTATTCTTATCAATTTTTAATTTTTTAAGAACCTTAATAATTTGACCTACACCATAATCAATTTCTTGAATCACATCTCCATAAAGACCTCTTTTACTTTTACCAAGAAATTTTTTTGAAGCATACAGTGGAATGTGTGGAAGGTTATGTGCTACATATAGAAAAAAAGATTCTTTTTTATTTTCTTTTATAAAGTTAATAGCTTCCTTAGTATACCTTTTAGTAATAGTTGTTTGATCAACAGGTCTTTCAATTACAGAAGTATTTTTAATTAATGGAACATTATAATTTTTTGAATTCAATTCCTCACCTTTATATTGATCCCAATAGTTGAAATTATTGATTGCATCCATATCATTTGAGTATGGTATTCCATAATAATAATCAAATCCATTATTAGTAGGTAAAAATTCTTTTTTATGACCTAGATGCCATTTACCAATAGCAGCTGTTTTATATCCCTTTTCTTTTAGAATTTCAGATAAGGTCAATTCATATGATGGTAATCCATTAACAGAGTCAGGAAATAATACTCTGTTAATATCACTAGCCATACCACTTCTAATAGGCAACCTGCCAGTTAAAAGAGCAGCTCTACTTGGTGTACAAACACTAGCGGCAGAATAAAACTGTGTCCATTTCTGGCCTTCATAAGCCATTTGATCTAGATTTGGAGTTTGTATAGTAGGATGACCAAAAACACCTAAATCTCCATAACCCATATCATCAACAAAAATTATAATAAAATTAGTTTTTGAAGAATCTTGAATGGCTAAAATATTTTTAGTTAACAATAGAGAAAAAAGCAATAAACGAATTATTTTTAAGAACATCTTTTTAATTATATAATCTTTTTGACAAAATTATCAAAAAAATAATTACATTAGCTACTTGGTAATACATAGTACTGTAATTAAACTTAAATTTTAAATCTTATGACAAAAAATATTTTCTCCTTCATTGTTATTTCTTTAATAGCAATAAATTTTTCTTTCTCACAATTATCAAAAGCAAAGAAATTTGCAAAATCAATTAGTGCAGAAGATTTAAGCGAACACCTTTATACATATGCTTCTGATGAATTTGAGGGGAGAGATACTGGTAAAGAAGGACAAAAAAAGGCAGTAGAATATCTTAGAAATTACTATAAATCAATTGGCGTTGAAGCAGGAGATCCAGATGGGGACTACTTTCAATCAATGTCATTAAAGATGAGGGGAAGAAGAGGAAAACCTGGAACTACTGTAGATACTGAGAATGTAATTGCAATTATAAAAGGTTCTGAAAAACCCGAAGAGTATGTGATACTTTCTGCTCACCTTGACCATGTAGGAATTGATAAAGATGGTGAAATTTATAATGGAGCTGATGATGATGGTTCAGGAACTGTTGCTTTATTAGAGATAGCCCAAGCATTTAAAAAAGCTAAAGATAAAGGAAAAGGACCTAAAAGATCTGTAGTTTTTCTTCACGTAACTGGAGAGGAAAAGGGACTTTTAGGATCTAAATATTATACTGACAATCCAATATATCCATTAGAAAATACTGTAGTTAACTTAAATATAGATATGATTGGCAGAATTGATCCAACAAGAGAAGCTAAAAACAGAGATTACATTTATTTAATAGGATCGAATCATGATAGTAATGACCTTCATAATCTCTCTGAAGAAACAAATACTGCAACTGTTAATATGACATTAGATTATAGGTTTAATGACAAAAATGATCCTAATAGATTTTACTACAGAAGCGATCATTATAATTTTGCAAAAAATGGAATCCCAATAATTTTTTATTTTACTGGAACTCATGAAGATTATCATAAAATAACTGATACACCAGATAAAATTGAATATGACCTATTAGAAATGAGATCTAAACTAATTTTCTATACAGCTTGGAATATTGCCAATAGAGATAGAAGATTAATAGTAGATCCTAAACCAGAAAAAATAGCTGTTCCTCTCGATCAGTTAAAGAAATATACAGGAGTGTATAGTAATGTTCAAGGTGGTGAAATGAAAATTATAGTAGTTAAAGGCAATTTAGCTATGGTACCTGCTGGGAGAAGTAATGATGAAGCTATGGTTCTAGAAGCAGTTGGGGATCATAAATTTAAAATGACCATGGCAGGAATTAATATTGAATTTTTCCGTGATAAAAAAATGAAATTTAAGATGGGAGAAAGGGAAATTATTTTTGACCTTATTCCTCCTCCTCCTCCAAAAAATAAATAAAATTATTAATAAAAAAAGCGCTTCTTTTTAAGTGCTTTTTTATTTTTTAAAAATATCATTCAAAACTGCAGCAAGTGTTAACCCCCCCTTATGTAGTTGATTTTTTATCAAAGAAAAGTTTTTTTCTATATAGTCCCTACTTATATTCTCTTTAGCTAAAATTTGAGAATATATTTTTTTTACTTCTTGGTGGGATTCGTAAGACCAATCTATAGGATTTAAGGACACTTGAGTTTTTTGTTTATTTATTAAGTCATTAGCCAAACTCTTATAATCAATAGTAAAATATTCAATTATTTGAGTATCCCAAACTCTATGCAAATTTGAGGCATTACCTAAAAAATTAAGTCTAATATCATTACCTCCCCTATCTTCAAACCTGCCGGTATGCAGTGGTTGATGAATATCACCAATTAAATGAACTAAATATTTTAAATGAAATGATTTCAATTCTTTAGAAGAATTTTCTTCTTTTAAAACTTCTATACATTTATTAATTGCCTGAACTACATCTCCTTTTGGATTTTTGTTAATCTCATGATATTCTTTATCTAAAGGCATATTAACGTAATGCCAAGAATTATATTTACTAAATTCAGGATTGAATCTCATTTCGTCAGCCCAAGTACTAACTAAAGAAAGCGATTGGCCATCTAATATTTTTTTTACTTGGTACATAGCATTTAGCGATAGGTTTTGAGTTGCAATCTCACCAATTACTTGGTGGCCTACCTTACCCCATACATCTTCATTACTAAATATAGCATGAGAAACTATTAAAAAAAGTAAAATTATTGTTTTAGGCTTCAACATAATTTAAATTTTTAAAATAAAATATTATACTTTTAAATATAATTAAATACTTATGAAGTATCTACGTTGGATATTTTTTCTTTTTTTTATTTCTAATTTTTATTCTCAAGAAATAATTCCTGTTTGGTCAAATAAAATTCCCAATTACATTAAATCTAATGAAAAGGAAATTAAATTTTATAATCAAGATAGCACAAGATATTCGTATTCGAAAGTACAAGTTCCAACACTTGAAATAATCCTTCCTCCAAAAAAATTTTCTAATGGAAATGCGATTATAATTTTTCCAGGTGGTGGATATAAAAATTTGGCCTATAAATGGGAAGGAGTTGCTATGTCTCTATTTTTAAATTCAAAGGGAATTGCCGCTTTTATATTAAAATACAGACTTCCCCAATCAAAATCTGTAAAAATAAGTCATCTAGCCCCTCTTCAAGATGCTCAAAGGGCAATTAAAATTGTAAGAAAAAATGCGAAAAAATGGAATATTGATCCTAATAAAATTGGAATACTAGGGTTTTCAGCTGGAGGACACTTAGCCTCTACATTGGGTACTCAATTTAAAAGAGATTTAATTGAAAATAAAGATGAAATAGATTTAATAGATGCTAGACCTAATTTTATGGCTTTAATTTACCCTGTTATTTCTATGGACTCATCAATATATCATGGCGGTTCTGTAAAAAACCTTTTAGGGGAAAGCCCCTCCAAGGAGTTAATCAGACAGTACTCTAATGAATTAAATGTCACTGAGAACACACCCCCCACTTTTATTATTCATTCAAATGATGACAAAGGAGTTAAAGTTGAAAATAGTTTAAGGTTCCATAAGAGTTTAAATCAAAATGGAATTAAAAATGAAATGCACATTTACCCTTATGGTGGACATGGTTATTCTCTAGCCACTGGAATGGGGCAATTAAGTAAATGGCCCGATTTGCTGATCGATTGGATTAAGTCGATTAACTAAAATCTTTGTTTTATGAATCAATTAATTGAGAAAGCTTATAATATTAAAATTATTGAGATAAAAAAACTAAATGGTTACGAGAATGAAAATTATCTTATAAAAACAATTAATAATAAATTTATTTTCAAAAAATACCCCTATTCTTCCGAATTAGAGTCAATTATTCATGCTGAGAATGAAACACTTTTATTTTTATCACAAAATAACAATCAATTTCCTAATCCAATTAATACAGCTGAAGGGTTATTTCTAAAAGTTTATGAAATAGATGGTGAGAAATTTATATGTAGAATGTTATCTTTTCTTGAAGGGGAAATGCTTGGAAGCATTAAGAATAATAAAGAAATATTTGAATCTTTTGGATTTTTTCTTGCTAAAATGAATAAAAAGCTAATATCATATAATAACAATATTATAAAAGCTAGAACATGGCATTGGGATCTACAACACTTTCATCTTAATAAAAAATATATCAATGAAATAGCTAAAATAAAAGACAGGACTTTAGTTGAATATTTTTTTTATCAATTTGAAAAAAATGTAAGTCATTTGATACCTACTTTAAGAAAATCTATTATTCATGGTGATGCAAATGAATGGAATGTACTTATAAAAAATGGGAAGGTTTCTTCTATTATTGATTTCGGTGATTTAGTATACTCTCCATTAATTAATGAAATTGCAATTGCTATTACTTACGGATCTTATGATAAAGAAAAACCTTTAGATTGGGCATTAACACTTCTAAAGTCGTATAATAAAGTATTACCGCTTCTTGAGGTTGAAATTAAAATCCTTTATTATCTAATTGCTGCAAGACTATGTGTTAGTCTTTGTAATGGTGCGCATTCAAAAAAAATAAATCCTAAAAATAAATATGCTTTTTCTAGTGAAAAATCAGGATGGAAAATGCTTTACAAATGGCTAGCTTTAAATCCGATATTTGTTGAAAATACTTTTCGAAAAGCACTTGGATTCTCTAAAAAATTAAACAAGCAAGTTAAAAAAATGTAACTATGGAGAAAAATGAAAAATGTTGTCATTACGATTTTAAAAAATGGCAAACTTGGTGTGTCCTTATAATTATAGCTGTAATTTCTTTTTACATAGGGACTCTTCTTGTCTAAAAAGAAAAAACTCTCAATTTCTTGAGGGATTTTTCTTTTATTTCAGTTTTTATTTTGTTTGGACTTCCTTTAGGTCTTGACATTTTATTTAATTTAGAGTTATGAAAAATGTTTACCTATTAGCTTTAATTTTTTCGCTTGTTTTAGGATATTTCTTGTATCTATTTTTTGGAATAATTTTTATTGTCTTTATACCACCATTATTTGTTTACTTATTCAACAAGTACAATAAAGAGTAGTATTTTATTTAAAATAAAATTACTTTAGAGAGATAAGTAGTAATATAAGTAATGGGACTTTTTTTATAATTCCGAATATAAATAGTAGTTTAAAATTTTTATTTTCAATTAAATTTTTAAAAATATTTTTCATAAAATAAATATAAATTTTTTTCTAACTTCCCCCCCAACTATCTTGAAAAAAAATACCAACTCCAAGCTCTGCCCATAAATACAAAAGAATTAAAATTATTAAAGCTATTGCTAATTTTTTTTTGAGTTTCATAAATGTAAACATACAAATTACTAAAAGCTATTGATCATAACTTGTACTGACGTTTATTTACTTAACAATATTATACTCTTGAAATAAGTTATTATATTATATTTCATTCTTATCTCCATTTGCAAAACCTTCAATAGGTTGGACTTCTAAGGCAGAATTAATTCATAAATAATTATGGTAGTAAATATTGCAGCAACAATAGCTATAAAACCAGTATACCCATTAAGTCCTAATTTTTTTAACAACCAATATCTTACATTAAACTTCCAAGAGAATATGCCTTTATCAAGAGGTTTTTTTTCAAATTCATATTTCATAATCTAAATATAAGAATTATCTAAACCTTATTCTCCCTTTATAGATGACTGTGTGTTTGCTGAATTAAAAGTAGAGTATATGCCTATGATGTAAGCTTTATTGGAAAGTTGTAAATTCGCAAGTCTAATAAAATTTATAGTAAATAAAAAACTATATGAGCATCAAAACAACTGAGATAAAAATAACTAATCAAAGAGGATTTTTGTTTGACCTAATTATTTACATATCAGTAATGTTTCTAATAAGGGAAATATATTTTTCGAATGTTGGTTTTATAGTAAATGGACTTTTTTGGTCATTTTCAACTTTAGTTATTGCAATTTGGAGAATGAAAGTTCGCAATATTTCGTGGAAGAATTTAGGACTACGTAAACCTATAAGCATCAAAAAAACTTTATTTGTCACTATTGGTATTTTAATAGCAATACCTCTATCAATAATGCTATTCCAACTAATTAAAGACTTTTTGCCTTTTTCTTTAGCGCCAGATAATTCTTCTGAAAATGCAATATCTAAATTTGGAAACCTAAAAGACAATTGGTTGCTTTTTTTATCAATTATGCCAATGATATTAATTCAATCAACGTTAGAAGAAGTATTAGATAGAGGATTCTTAATAAATTGGTTTGAACGTCTCTTTTCTTCAACAACTTTTGCTACAATTATTGCAGTTGTATTACAAGCAGCAATTTTTGGATTTAGGCATTCTTATGATTTTTCAGAAAGGTCAATAACAGTAGGCATCATTGGACTAATTATGGGAATAGCATATGTGAAATTTGGACGAAATTTATGGCCATTAATTATCGCTCATTGTATACTCAATACAATGTCAATGATTGATAGAGTATAATATATCCTAAAATATCATTTGATTTATCATCTAACTCAAATCATATTTTTAATCAAAGGAAACATTTTACAATAATTTTAAAAGAAGAAGATATACATATGGTTTAGAATTGTAGAATTTTTTTAATTTTTTTTTAACAAAAAATATGATACTAATGTTTTATTTTTACAAAAAAATAAATTTATGGAAACATTAAATAAAAACTGGTTTGCGTTTACACTTATTGCTGTAATATTTGGCACTATTGGATTTTTACTTGGAAATCAAAATAAAAGCCACAATTGTCCAATGATGAAAGGTCATCACAAAATGATGTCTATGGATGACAAAATGAATATTGGAAAATCTATGTTTATGCTAAAAGATTTTAAAGATGGAGATATTGAATGGATTGAGGATATCGACATTCATAAAGAAGAAGGAGAAGATGGAGAGAAGAAAATACAAGTAAGAGTAAAAGCAAAAAAAGATTAAATTCAATTTTAAGTAGGTTTTGATTATTATAAATAAGTTTAACCTACTTACGTGAATTAGAAATTCCTGAATTAAAAGCAGAAGATATGCCTATGGTCTGAGTTTTGGAATTAAATACTCTAAAATAAAAGCAACTAAACAACATATGCCAATAGTCAAAAGATATCCTTCTTCATCGCTAATTCCCATATAATTATCCCCTAAATGAGATGTTGAAAGAATGATTCCTGTAAACAATAAAAAGTAAAAAAAGAATTTTGAATAATACTTTTCTCATTTTTTATTCTCTTTTTGAAAATGGAATAATTATATCATTTTCTACATAATTTTTTAAACCATTTAGCAACATTGCCCAACAAAAAGATGTTCTTCTAAAATGGTTATTACAATTTTTCCAACCTGTATGTCGAAATTTTAGTAAAATTTCAGATTCTTGTTTCTCTAAATCAAATCCAAAAGATGTTAAATTCCAATCTTGGTCAGAATTAATCATTATAATATAAAAAGATTTGTACTTATGTGCTTTCTCTACTTTTCCATACCAATCATTTTCTTCTCCGAAATAAAAATTATAAATTTCATTTTTTTTTAAAATGCCATCACATTTTAATGGCCACCAATTAACTAAATGTTTGGGATTAGAAATAGCATCATAAACACGTTCTATAGAAGATTCTATTTTTAAATCGTGATAAATTGAAAAAGAATTATTTAAAATCATTTTTATCATAAAATAAATATAAGAATTGCTGAATTAAAGGAAGAAGATTGCCTATTCTTAATTTTCACTAAATTGTAGTTGCCAAATAGTTGCCAAGAATTCATACCTTTAAGTAAGTTCTTTGTTAATATCTAAAACAAAAAAACCCCCAATTTCTTGAGGGTTTAAATCTGGGTGGAAGACCGGTCTCGAACCGGCGACCTCCTGAACCACAATCAGGCGCTCTAACCAACTGAGCTACAACCACCATTTAACAAGCCGCAAATTTAAAAGAATACTTAGATATATGAAACTTTTATTTAAGATCGTTTAAGTTATTTATACCAATAACTCTATTTGTAGTAAATCCTTCTGCATTTTCAACTCCAATTAATCTTCCTAAATCAGAAGAACGACTTATAACATTTTCAATAAAATTTATTTTACTAATTAATGTCTCTGGTTCTTTACTGCTTGGATTATAAAATTGTGAAGAATAAGCTTTAATAGCTTTTAATTTTAACTCTATATATCCGGAAATATCAACTAAGAAATCAGGAGAAGAGTTTTTCCATTGAATGTAATGGTACACATTTTTTGGTCTCCATTCAATTTGAATCACACCATCAATCTTAGTTTTAATTTTTGAAAGTCCACTTAAAAAACATGAATTACTTACTAAATTAGCTCCTTTAGGATGATCAATATGCCTATCATCTTGTGCATTACAAAGTACTATTTCCGGTCTATATTTTCTAATACATCTAATAACTTTCATTTGATGAGATTCGTCACTAACAAAAAATCCATCTTTGAAATTTAAATTTTCCCTTATAGACACACCTAAAATTTTGGAAGCCATTTTAGATTCTAAATCTCTAGTTTCTGGTGTACCTCTCGTCCCTAACTCACCTCTAGTCAAGTCAATTATACCTACTTTTTTTCCAAAATAAATTTCTTTTGCAATAGTACCTCCACAACCAAGTTCAACATCATCTGGATGAGCACCAAAAGCCAATATATCTAATTTATTTTCTTTCATAAACTATTAAATGCCTGAGTTAAATCATTTTCTATATCTATATAATCTTCAATACCAACGGAGAATCTTAACAAACCATCAGAAATACCATATATTTTTCTTTGTTCTTTGGATATTTTTGAATGTGATGTTAATGAAGGTGAACATATGGTTGATTCTACACCTCCCAAGCTCATAACTGGTTTAATCAATTTTAATAATCTTGTAAAATCAGCTGCCTTATCTTCTTTTTTTAAAACAAAAGATAGCATTCCTCCAAATCCCTTCATTTGGGTTTTTGCCAGTTCATGTTGAGGATGAGTTTCTAAGCCAGGATAATAAACAGACTCAACACTATCGTTATTATTTAAAAATTTGGCAATTTTTAAAGCATTTTCATTTTGAGCCTTAACTCTTAGAGAAAGAGTCTTAATACTTCTTTCTAATAGCCAAACTGTATACTCACTTAAATTCCCTCCATAGTTTATAGAAGATTCAATAATTTTTTCAATTTTAGAACTTGAAGAAGCGATAGCGCCAGCTAAAATATCACTATGGCCACCCAAATACTTTGTTGCACTGTGTAAAACTATGTCAATCCCAAAATCAATTGGATTTTGATTTATTGGACTAGCAAAAGTATTGTCAATTACAGATATTAAATTATATTTTTTAGAAAAATCAGCAATTCCTTTTAAATCAATTACTTGAAGTAAGGGATTGCTTGGTGATTCTATATAAATGATTTTTGTATTACTTTTTAACTCTAATTCAAAATCTTTAATTTCTAGACTTTCTACTAAAGTGTAATCTATACTAAACTTTTTGAATTCTTTGATAACTAAATTAATTGTTCCACCATATAATGATGACTGAAATAAAACATGATCACCTGATTTCAAAAAAGAAAACAAAGAAGTAAATATTGCTGCAATACCAGATCCAAATACGAGTGCTGATTCACATTTTTCTAATTGAGCAATTTTTTTTGAAAGTGCCAGTTGGTTTGGTGTGTTAAAATACCTAGGATATTTATAGTCTTCCACATCCAAATAGCTATAAGCAGTAGAAGGATATACAGGAGTAATAGCACCCTTATAATTATCATCAATTAAATCACCAGAGTGTACACATTTAGTGGTGATTCCAGAATTCTTTTTCATTCAAATTAACTTTTAATCCAATCTACAACCGAAGAATCATCTGGTTTAGTTTTAGGAGAAATTATTTTAACTAAATAGCCATTCTCATCAATTAAATATTTTTGAAAATTCCATTTTACAGAAGAATTTTTATAACCATTCTTATTTTTTTCAGTTAGAAACTTATATATAGGATGTATTGAAGATCCTCTAACGGATATTTTTTCCATCATTGGAAATGTTACTCCATAATTTTCTGAACAAAATTTAGCAATTTCCTCATTTGAACCAGGTTCTTGCCACAAAAAGTTATTAGAAGGAAAGCCTACTATTATAAAATTTTCAGGCCCATATTCTTTATACATTTTTTCTAAAATCTCATATTGATATGTTAAACCACATTTAGAAGCTGTATTTACTACCATTACTTTCTTTCCCTTCAAGGTAGACATATTAAATTTTTTACCATTTAAGGCTGTAACTTCAAATTGATGAATGCTTTGTTTCATTTGTTTAAAATTCTGTGTTAAACCAAATTGACTTGATAAAACAATTAATATTAAGATTATTTTTTTCATATATACTATTGTATCAAATCTTATGCCAGTTTAAGATTTAAATAATTTCGGCAGATAATCCAGCTTCTAACAGCATTGTACATTTTGGTTTTAAATTAGAATAAGAACCAGATTTAACAATACATTTACCTTTATAATGCACAATTAATGAGCATTGTTCAGCCTGCTCAGCTGTATGGTTACAAACTCTAATAAGAGTTTTAATCACATGTCCAAAGGTATTAACATCATCATTATAAAGTATGATCTCATTTTCATGAGCAAGATCAGCTTCTTCTAAAGTTTTCTCTGATGTTTTTTCTTTAGTACTCATAACTGTACTAAATTACAAAATTTTAAATCTAGCTGTTTACTTTTATAATTTCATTAAAATCAGAAGCCAATAAAGCAGCCCCACCTATTAATCCACCATCAACGTCTTTTTTACTAAAAATTTCATTGGCATTTGAAGGTTTAACACTTCCTCCATACAATATAGAAATACTTTCAGAAACTGATTCATCATAACATTTAGAAATACAATTTCTTACATATTGATGCATTTCTTGCGCTTGCTCAGGACTTGCTGTTTCTCCAGTTCCTATAGCCCAAACTGGTTCATAAGCCAAAATAATATTTTCCCAAGATTCTTTTTTTAACTTCAAAACAGTATTTTCAAGTTGATTTTTAACTATATCAAAATGTTTGTTAGACTTTCTATCTTTTAAATCTTCACCAAAACAAAAAATAATATTCATACCTGCATCTAAAGTGCATCTTACTTTTTCAAACAAGACAATGTCATCTTCATTAAAATATGCTCTTCTTTCTGAGTGACCAATTAAAGTAGTTGAAATCCCGATACTTTTTAACATATCGATTGAAACTTCACCAGTGTAAGCGCCTTTACTTTTTTGATGAACATTTTGAGAAATAACCTCTATCTGATAATCTTCTAAAAGATCCTTAGAGATTTTTAAAAATGGGAAGGCAGGAGCAATCATAACACAAACTCCTTTAGATTCTAAATTTTTTAAATCTTCAATCAATGACATAGTTTGATCTAAATCGTTATTCATTTTCCAATTTCCAGCTACAATCTTTTTTCTCATTTTTAAATTTTTAGTTTAATTAAATTTAATTCTTGGATCTAACCAAGTATAGATAATGTCGACAAATATATTAATCAATATGAAAATCATCGCTATAGTTAATACTGAGCCTATTAATACTGGCACATCTAAATTATTTAATGAATCTACAATTTCTTTTCCAAGACCATTCCATCCAAAAATATATTCTACAAATACAGAACCTGCAAGCATGCTAGCAAACCAACCTGACAATGCAGTTACAACAGGATTTAATGAATTTTTTATTGCATGATTCTTAATAACATTAAATTTTGATAAACCTTTTGAGTATGCAGTTGTAATATAGTTTTGAGATAAAACTTTTAAAAGTGAATTTCTCATCATTTGAGAAATAACTGCTATTGGTCTGATTCCTAAAACCAAAGAAGGTAAAATCAAATTTTTTAATTGAAGTGTCATATTTTCTCCATAATCATCTAATTCATATAAGCTTCCAGTCATATTTAAGCCTGTCAAATCACTCAAAACATATCCAAATAACCAAGCAAATATTATAGCGCTAAAAAAAGAGGGGATACTCATTCCTAGAGTACTCAAAAATTGAATTAAATAATCTATCCAAGAATTTTTGTTAATTGCAGAAAAAATTCCTAGTAATAATCCAATCACAATCGCAATAAATATAGATGCTATAGCCAAGACAATAGTATTTGGTAATGTATTTTTAATTATTTCTGAGACTGAAATTCCATTTTTTTGATAGGATTCTCTCAAATAAGGTGCTTTAATCACTAAATTAAATTTTTCAAAACTTGCAATTTTAAAAAAATAATATTTATCAATTGTCAGATAAGAAAGATTATTTGGATCGTTTAAATGAAATGAAAGGGGAGATAAATCATTTAAATAATATAGATATTGAACAGAAACTGGTTTATCAAAACCATATTTTTTTTTTATAATCATTAATTGATCTGTATTTTCATTTTGATCCAACATCATTTGTGCAGGATCTCCTGGTAATACATTAAATAGAAAAAAAACTATGGTTACCACTCCAAAGAGTGTTAAAAACATATTAAATATTTTTTTTCCAACCCAAAACATAAAAAATTAATTATCTTGTAAATGAATTAAAGCAAAAACGGAATAATTAATCATATCTTGATAATTAGCATCTATACCCTCACTAACAAGTGTTTTTCCTTTATTATCTTCAATTTGTTTAATTCTTAATATTTTTTGAATTATTAAATCAGTTAATGAACTTACTCTCATGTCTCTCCAAGCTTCACCATAATCATGGTTTTTATTTTCCATTAATGACTTAGTTTCTGTTAAATGATTATCATATAACTCAAGAGCCATTTCTAAATTTAAATCAGGAGTTTCTACAATTCCCTTTTGAATTTGAATTAATGACATTATAGAATAATTAATTATTCCAATAAATTCAGACGATTGACCTTCATCAACTTTTCTGACTTTCTTTGTTTGTAAACCTCTTATTCTTTGTGCTTTAATGAATATTTGATCTGTTAGAGAAGTTAATCTTAGAATTCTCCATGCACTACCATAGTCTTTCGTTTTTTTTATAAAAAGATCTCTACAAACTGTAGTAACTTTATCGTATTGATTTGAAGTTTTAGCTGCCAAATTTTTTTTATATAAATTTCGTTGAAAATAATGAAATAGGTAGTTTAGTTTTGTAAAAGTTATTAAAAAAAATTAAAATCCAAATGACGCTTAACATTAATGGAATTCTTCTTGACTTATCAAAACCTAAAATAATGGGAATTTTAAATATAACTCCAGATTCATTTTATGATGGTGGAGTCTATAACTCAGATAATAAAATACTAAATCAAGTTGAAAAAATGTTATTAGAAGGTGCGGATATAATAGATATTGGTGGTTATAGTTCTAGACCAGGAGCCAAAGAATTGACTATTAAACAAGAAACTAACAGAATAATTCCAATTATAGAATTAATTGTTAAAAAATTTGAAAATGTAATTATTTCAGTTGATACTTTTAGAAGTGAAATTGCTAAAAAAGCTATTAAGTCTGGTGCTTCAATCATCAATGATATTTCTGGAGGAGAAATTGATAATAATATGTACAAAGTTGTAGGTGAATTAAAAGTGCCTTATGTAATTATGCATATGAAAGGTGTACCAAAAGACATGCAGAATAATCCTAAATATGATGATATAGTAAATGATATTGTTCGAAATCTATCTTACAAGATAGATCTTGCAAAAAAAGCTGGTATTCTAGATATAATAATTGACCCAGGGTTTGGGTTTGGAAAAACCTTAGAACAGAATTTTAAAATTTTAGAAAATTTATCATTTTTTAAGCAACTTGAACAACCCATAATGGTAGGAGTATCAAGAAAATCAATGATTTATAAATTATTAGAGATTTCTCCTAAAGATGCTTTAAACGGGACCACTTGTTTAAATTCTATTTCTCTAAATAATGGAGCTAATATAATTAGGGTTCATGATGTAAAAGAGGCAAAAGAAGTAGTTAACTTAATAAGTTTTATGAAAGAAAATTCTTAAAACTATTTTAATTACTTTTATAGAAATTATAAATTTTTGGAAATACAATCACTCTTTTATGATATTTTAATACCTGTTATTGATGTAATACTAGTAGGTCTAATGTTATATTATGTATATAAACTTGTTAGAGGAACAGCTGCAATTAATATTTTTTTAGGTTTTGTTATTATATATATAATTTGGTGGCTAACAGAACTTGTTAATATGCCTATTTTAAGTAATATTCTAGGTGGATTTATAAGCGTTGGGGTGATTGCTTTAATCGTAGTTTTTCAACAAGAAATCAGAAAGTTTCTTCTTTTACTTGGATCTTCAAATTTTACTAATAATAAAAACATTATAAAAAAATTCAATCTCTTATTTAGAATTACAAAAAAACAAACATTAATGAATATTGAAGAATTAATTAATGCATGCGAAATATTTAAAAAAAATAAGACTGGTGCTTTATTTGTTATTGAAAGAAACAATAGTTTAGACTTTGTGAGAAACACAGGTGATCAATTAAATTTAGAAATCTCTACTCCCATTATTGAAAGTATATTTTTCAAAAACAGCCCATTGCATGATGGTGCAGTAATAATAGAAGGAAACTTCATAACAGGAGCAAGAGTTATTTTACCTATGTCTGAAAATGAAAATATTGATTCCAGGCTTGGTCTTAGACATAGAGCAGCATTTGGAATTACCGAAAAGACTGATGCAATTGCAATTGTAGTTTCTGAAGAAAAAGGAAAAATAACTTTTATAAAAAATGGTGAAATTCACCCTTATCAAAATATTGAAAATCTAAAAACTATGATAGAAGTTGAGATGACATAATCTCTTCTTTTTTAAATTGAATTTCATATAAACTTCTGTAGTATCCATCTTTCTTTTTTATTAATTCTTTATGAGTTCCAGATTCAACTAATTTACCAGAATCCATAACTAAAATTCGATCTGAATTCAAAATAGTAGACAATCTGTGAGCTATTATTATAGATGTTTTATTCTCAGTTATCTTGATAGTGGCATTTTTTATTAATTCTTCAGAATATGAATCAACAGATGAAGTAGCTTCATCTAAAATTAATATTGAAGGATTTTTTAAGTAAGCTCTTAAGAATGATATTAACTGTCTTTGGCCTTGAGAAAGCATTATACCTCTCTCTTTAACATTATAATTATAGCCTTCCGGTAAAGACATAATAAATTCATGAATACCAATTTTTTTAGCAGCAGTAATTACATTATCAAAAGAAATAGATTTATTCCATAAAGTAATATTATTCAATATTGTACCAGCAAATAAAAAAACATCTTGAAGAACTAGAGCAATTTTTGATCTTAAAGCGCTTATTTCAAAATCCTTTATATTGGTATTGTTTAATTCTATTAAACCTGATTGAGGATCATAAAACCTTGTGACTAAATTTATAATTGTTGTTTTTCCTGATCCGGTAGATCCAACAATAGCCACTTTTTCTCCACTATTTATTTTAAAAGAAATATCTTTTATAACTTCTTCTCCTTCTTTATAAGAAAAAATTATATTTTTAAATTGAACATCTCCATTTATTAAGCTTCCATTTGAATTTCCATTATTTGGAATTCGACTTTCAGTATCTATTATTTTAAAAACTCTGTTAGCAGCAACCATCCCCATTTGAAGAGTATTAAATTTATCTGCTATTTGTCTTAATGGACGAAAAAGCATTTGTGAAAGCTGTATGAAAAGAAAAATTGTTCCTAGAGTAACACTAGAGTCCTCTAAAATTACATTTAACCCTCCGTACCAAACTATTAAACCAACAGTAATTGAGGTAGAAAGTTCAGCAATAGGAAAAAATATTGAATTGTACCAAACAGTTTTGAGCCATGCTTTCTTGTGTTTTTCATTAATTTTTACAAAGTTTTCATATTCAACTTTTTCTCTATTAAAGAGCTGAACAATTTTCATTCCGGTTAATCTTTCTTGAACAAAAGAGTTTAAATTAGAAACTTCAGTTCTAACTTCGTTAAAAGCTACTTTCATTGATTTCTGAAATTGTCTAGTTGCGAAAAGAATAAAGGGTAATACAACAAATATTGTTAAAGATAACTTCCAACTTAAAACTATCATTACAACTACAACTATTAACATTTGCAATAGATCTGCAACAATCATAAATAGACCCTGACTAAAAATACTGGCAATAGTTTCCATGTCATTTACAGCTCTAGTGACAAGTCTTCCAACAGAAGATTTATCGAAATAAGACATTTTAAAATTCAATATGTGATCAAATAGTTTAACTCTTAAATCATAAATAACATTTTGACCAAGCCAATTTGCTAAGTAACTAAACAAAAACATAAAAACGACAGTTAATATTAGGTTAATCAACATTAAACAGATAACTAAAATAAAGCCTTCAAAATTTGAAACTGCTAAGTAATCATCTATAGCAATTTTAATTAGATAAGGTGTTATTGTTGAAAATATTGAAATTAATACCGCGCTAATAGCAACAAAAATAAAAATACTTCTATATACTAATACATAACTTAAAAGTCTTCTAAAAAGCTTTATATCTAAAAGCGCTTTTGGTTTACTCATTTTTTATAAAATTTTCAGCATATAATATATCTACCAAGTATAAACCATGTGCTGGAACAGAATATCCTGCTAATTCTCTTTTTTGACTTTTTATTACATGGTCAATATGTTCAACTTCATTTTTACTCTCCCCTATTTCAATAAGTGTTCCAACAATGGCTCTAACCATATTTCTTAAAAACCTATTTGCTGTTATTTCAAAAATCCAACAATTATCACGATAAACCCAATTGGCTTTAGTCACAATGCAATTATAAGTTTTAACATCAGTATTACTTTTAGAAAAACATTTAAAATTAGTATAATTAAACAACTTTAAAGCTGCTAAATTCATTTTAAAAAAATCAATATCCTTTTTCAAATAATAGGAATTATCAGATAAAAAAGGATCTTTAACTGTGTTTAATTTATACTGATATGTTCTACTTAAAGCATCAAATCTAGCATGAAAATCATCCTTTACATTGTATATATTCCTTATTGAAATATCACTTGGCAAAAAGGAGTTTGATTTGTAAATAAAATCTGATTTATCCTCAATCGCATGAGTATAATCAAAATGAGCACAAAAATAAGATGCATGTACTCCAGTATCTGTTCTACCTGCTCCTACTATATTTATTTTTTTATTTAAAATAGTGAAAAAACACTTCTCTATTGTCTCTTGAACAGAAACGGAATTGGGTTGTATTTGCCAACCATGATAATTAGTACCATTAAAAGATAATTCTAATAAATATCGCAAGAGAAATACTACTTTTGTTTAAGATTCAAAGATACCTTAATAAGAAAGTCAAAAAAATAATTATTTGAAAAAAATTCTATTATTATCCGATACCCATAGTTATATAGACAATAGTATAATTAAATATGCCAAGCTATCAGATGAAATATGGCATGCTGGTGATTTTGGAAAAATTGATGTTTTTGAGGAGTTAGAAAAGATAACAAAAGTTAGATCTGTTTATGGAAATATTGATGACCATGTGGTTAGATCTACCATGAAAGAAATCAATACTTTTATGTGTGAAAAAGTAAAGGTTACTATGATCCATATTGGAGGAAAACCACCCCATTACAATAAAAAAAGCAAGCCATTAATTAGACAGGAGAGACCTAAAATTTTTGTTTGTGGTCATTCTCATATCCTAAAAGTAGAATACGACAAAACCAACAATGTTTTATTTATGAATCCAGGAGCAGCTGGAAGACATGGGTTCCATAATAAAAGAACAATGATAAGATTTGAAATAAACGAGGAAAAAATTGAAAATATGGATATTATCGAACTAGGTAATAGATCGAGTTTGTAAAACTATCTCAATCTGTGTGAAGAATTAATTATCGCTTGGTCCTTTTTAATTGACTTAAAAGTCATAAAAATTAATATTAGAGAAATAATAAAGTAATAAAGTCCAGGATCTTTAAAAGAATCCAGCAAAGGCCTTTCATCAAATAAATTAATTAAACCAAAGACAAGAGCTACAACAATAAATCTCAAGATGTTTAACTGGACTTTCATTTTTTTAAATAAAAAGATATTTATAACAAATAGTAATGAGATGATTTCAAAAAAAAAATATTCGTTAATATAAAATCTAAACTGTCCAAAATAAGATTCTGATAAAGAACTTGCAGGATCACTATCTATTAAAATGATTAGTAAAAAATTAATTATTGCTAATAAAACCATGTACAGGGATTGAACTCTTTGAATCATATTTAAATATTTATATAAAATTATGAATTAAATATGATTTAATAAATAGTTTGTATATTAGCAGCGATTATAAATAATCACTCCCGCATTACATATAAAAATTATAATTCCTTCCAATATATATTTAATTAATATAAATGTTTGAAATATCAACTTTAAAAGAAAAAAAAATTACTGAGCTACAAGAAATAGCTTCTAATCTTGGCATTGAAAAAATTACTGGATTAAAAAAAATGGATTTAGCCTACAAGATCCTTGATCATAGCGCAACTAATCCTGAAATTTCTGAAGATAAAAAATTAGAAATAAAAGAACCATTGAAAGAAAAAACAATTACAGAGGAAAAACCTTTAAAAGAGACACCTTCCAAAGAAATAAAAGAAAGTCTCGTAAAAGAAGTTCCATCAAATAATAAATCTAAAAATTTTGTTAGAAAAGAAAGGAACCATAATAAAGACAATAGAAATAGATATAAGGAACCTGACTTTGAATTCGATGGTATAATTGAAAGTGAAGGAGTTTTAGATATTATGCAAGAAGGTTATGGTTTTTTAAGATCTTCTGATTATAATTATTTAACATCACCTGATGATATTTATGTATCACAATCTCAAGTTAGATTATTTGGTCTTAAGACTGGAGATACGGTTTTAGGACATGTTAGACCTCCAAAAGAAGGTGAAAAATATTTTCCTTTAATAAAAGTTTGTAAAATTAATGGTTTAAGTCCTAATGTTGTTAGAGATAGAGTTTCATTTGAACACTTAACTCCTTTATTTCCAGATGAGAAATTTAATCTAGCTGATAAAAGCAGTACTGTGTCTACCAGAATAATGGATTTGTTTTCTCCAATTGGAAAAGGGCAAAGAGGAATGATTGTTTCACAGCCAAAAACTGGTAAAACAATGCTACTTAAAGACGTAGCAAATGCAATTGCAGCCAATCACCCAGAGGTTTATCAAATCATACTTTTAATTGATGAAAGACCAGAAGAAGTTACTGATATGCAAAGAAATGTTAAAGGTGAAGTAGTAGCTTCTACATTTGATGAGCCCGCAGACAGGCATGTTAAAGTGGCAAATATTGTTTTAGAAAAAGCAAAAAGATTAGTTGAATGCGGACATGATGTTGTTATTCTTCTAGATTCTATAACTAGACTTGCTAGAGCATATAACACCGTACAACCAGCTTCTGGAAAAATTTTAAGTGGTGGTGTTGATGCTAATGCACTCCATAAACCTAAAAGATTTTTTGGAGCAGCTAGAAATATAGAAGGTGGAGGATCATTATCAATTATTGCAACAGCTTTAACTGAAACTGGTTCTAAAATGGATGAAGTAATTTTTGAAGAATTTAAAGGAACTGGTAATATGGAACTTCTATTAGATAGAAGAATTTCAAATAGAAGAATATTTCCAGCGATAGACCTAGTATCATCTGGAACAAGACGAGACGATCTTTTGTTAGATGAAAATACTATTCAAAGAATGTGGATAATGAGGAAATACTTAGCCGACATGAACCCTGTTGAGGCAATGGAATTCATCAATGATAGAATAAAAAGATCTCTCAACAATGAAGAGTTTCTTATTTCAATGAATTCTTAATTACAACTTTAATATTATAAAGAAGAAACTTGTTTAGTTAGCTTAGATTTAAGATTAGCTGATTTATTAGCGTGAATGACATTATTCTTAACTAACTTATCAAGCATAGAAAGAACTGAAGGTAAAAGTTTAATCGCTTCCTTCTTTGAAGTTAAATCTTTAAGCTTTTTAATAGCGTTTCTAGTACTTTTATGTTGAACCTTATTTCTAAGTTTAACAACTTCATTTCTTCTAATTCTTTTTAACGCTGATTTATGATTAGCCATATTATTTATTTAGTAGCCCGTAGGGGAGTCGAACCCCTCTTACCAGGATGAAAACCTGGCGTCCTAGCCGATAGACGAACGGGCCTAGCAAAAACGATTGCAAATGTAATTCAAAGGATACAAACTTGCAACATAAATTTTTTGTTTTATAAAGACATAAAATCAATATGCTTTAGCAAATAAAACTCTCTGATTAGAGGATTTATTAGAGAAGATACATTTACCATCTTCTTTTGAATTATTTAATGGAATACACCTTATTGTTGCTTTAGTTTCTCTTTTTATTTTTTCTTCGGTTTCTGTTGTCCCATCCCAATGAGCTGAAACGAAGCCGCCATTATTCTTAATAATAGATTTAAATTCATCAAAGGTATTGGCTTCCCTTATATTAGAATTGGTAAAAAGTTTAGCCTTATCAAATAAATTTGTTTGAATATCGTTTATTAAAAAATCTATTTTAGAAAATACATCATCTATGCTAATTGTCTTCTTTTCCATTTTATCTCTTCTAAAAATTTCTAAAGTAGAATTTTCTAAGTCTTTTGGTCCAATTGCAATTCTTATAGGAACACCTTTCATTTCATGTTCGTTAAACTTAAATCCTGGCTTATGAGTATCTCTTTTATCAAACAAAACACTTATTCCTTTAGATTTTAATTTACTTAAAATAGGTTCTAAAACAGAACTTATTGAATTAAATTCTTCATCTGATTTATAAATTGGAATAATAACTACTTGAATTGGTGCTAATTTAGGAGGAAGTACTAAACCATTATCATCACTATGAGTCATGATTAAAGCTCCCATTAATCTAGTAGAAACTCCCCATGAGGTTGCCCAGACAAAATCTAATGACCCTTCTTTATTTGTAAATTTTACATCAAAAGCTTTGGCAAAATTCTGTCCTAAAAAATGAGAAGTCCCTGCTTGAAGTGCCTTCCCATCTTGCATAAGGGCTTCAATACAGTAAGTTTCTTCAGCACCCGCAAATTTCTCACTTTCAGATTTAATTCCTTTAATAACTGGAATGCCCATAAAATTCTCAGCAAATTCTGCATAAATATCATTCATTAAAATGGCTTCATCTACTGCTTCATCTTTAGTAGAATGTGCTGTATGGCCTTCTTGCCATAAAAATTCTACTGTTCTCAAAAATAAACGAGGTCTCATTTCCCATCTCACAACATTTGCCCATTGATTAATTAAAATAGGAAGGTCTCTATAAGACTGAATCCATTTTTTATAAGTGCTCCATATTATTGCTTCACTTGTTGGTCTAACAATTAGCTCCTCTTCTAGCTTCGAACTTTTATCAACAATTAATTTTCCAGAATTTTCAGGATCACTTTTGAGTCTATAATGAGTAACTATTGCACATTCTTTTGCAAAACCTTTTGCATTTTTTTCTTCTGCTTCAAATAAACTTTTAGGAACAAACAAAGGGAAATATGCATTTTGATGACCTGTCTCTTTGAACATTATATCAAGTTGAGCTTGCATTTTTTCCCAAATGGCATACCCGTATGGTTTAATAACCATACAACCTCTAACAAAAGAGTTTTCAGCTAGACCAGCTTTAACAACTAGTTCATTATACCATTTTGAATAATCTTCTTCTCTTTTAGTTAATTTTTTTTTCATAAATTGTTTTTGGCATAATAATTGTTTAATTATGTTATAGATGCTAAATTAAGTATTTTATAATTTCTAATAATACTATTATTATGATAAATACAATTAATGCAATTTTTAATAAAACTAAATTATTTTTACTGATTTTGTTAATATTAGTTTTTACAAGTTGTGGGTCATTTAATTCTAGTGGATATGCTTCAAATGACGGTATTTATGTAAAGAATAATAGTAATGTAGACAACAACTCTAATACAAATGGTCTTTATTATAAAGATTATTTTGATCAAAAAGCGCAAGAATATGGTTTAAATACTGAGACTAATGATAGTATAATTACAGATATAAATTCTTATTCTTCTACAACAAATACTAATGTAGTTTATAATACTAGCTATGGTTCTTGGGGAGATAATCCAGATTCTGTAAATATTAATTTTAGAGATCGCAATTTTATTGGGGCTTATTGGAATAGCTATTACAGTCCTTTTTATATGAATTCATGGTATATGAGTCCATGGGATTATAATTTCTTTTATCCTTTTTATCCTTTTTATTCATATGGTTATTATCCATATGGAAGATATGGCAGATATAGTTACTGGGATTATATTTTCAGACCTTATTATGGTTATGGTGGATATGGCTACTACAACAATCACTATAATGAGCGTTATAATGATAGAAGTACAGCTTATATGAATGGAACAAGAGGAAGTGAATCAAGATCTATTAGCAATTCTAAATTGACTGATCCAGGAAAAACAAATGATAATAAATCAATCGATAATAGGGATATATCGAACTATAATGTTGGTAGAAATGAAGCTGATGTAAATGGTAATTCTAATAATGAAAAATCTTCATCAGATGAAATTAGTAGATCGAGAAATATTAGTAGAGTTTATTATGCTTTAATAAATTCAGTTGGAAACTCCAATTCAATAAGAGGCTACCAAAATCAAGGGGAAATAAATAATGGTGGTGGATCAGGCTCAAAAAATAGTAACAATATTAGATCTTATGCAACTAAATCTAAAGGAAATTCAAATTTTCAATTAAGTAGACGAAGTTCTAATGAAAATAGCCTATCTAATTCAAATAGTTCTAACACTAGATCATATGATGTTTCCAGAACTAGTAATGGTACTAAAAATTCAAGTAATTCAAACAGTAGATCTTATAATGTATCTAGATCTATTATTAATTCTAACAATAAATCTTCATATTCTCCACCCTCAAGAAGTTCATCTAGTAGTAGTTCATCTAGATCTAGGAGTTCAGCACCACCAGTAAGGGCATCAAGTGGAGTTTCTAGGGGTTCCAGATAGTTTGTATTTAAATATGGTTAAAAAATTATTAATCTTAATATTTATATCATCCTCATTAATAATTAAGTCTCAAACTTTAAGTGAAATCTTAAGTATTTCTTTTGAAAAACCTATAGGTACAGCTAGATTTGAATCAATGGGAGGAGCTTTTGGTGCTTTAGGGGGTGATATTTCAAGTATTAACATAAATCCTGCTAGTGGAGCTGTATTTATTGATAATGAATTTGGTTTTACAATGAGTACTGAAAGTATAAAAAACAGCACTCTTTTTTTTAATAATAACGAAGTAACAAATAACTTTAAATTTTCTATAAATCAAGGTGGTGGAATTTGGCTATTAAAAAATTATGGAGAAGGTAACATCAACCAAATATCGTTTGGAATCAATACTCAAACCGTCAACTCCTTTAATGATAATTTTGATTCTAAAGGAAGAAATACAATAAACTCAATTGATAGTTTTTTTTTAAACAACTCTTTAGGATTTAGCGCAAATGATTTGAGTGTAGATTCTAATGAAAGTATTTCTAGTGTTTATAAATACTTAGGAGAATACTATGGCTATGCTGCACAACAAGCTTTTTTAGGTTATCAGTCTTATATTCTAAGTTTTGATGACGACTCTAAAAGTTTTTATTCTCAAGCTGATATTAGTGAAGGAGTTAATCAACATTACATTAACGAATCTAAGGGAGCTAATACTAAGTCTAATTTAAACTTATCTATACAATATAAAGAAAATTATTATTTCGGACTTAATATTAACTTTCATGAAGTTTATAAATCTAATTTTACAAGACATGTTGAAAGTAATTTTTCAGAATTATCTCCAATAAAAAACATTACGTTTGAAAACAGTTTGGTTACGCAAGGTAAAGGATTTTCCATTCAGATTGGGACTATTGCAAGATTTAACTCATTCAGATTAGGTCTTTCTTATCAAACACCAACGTGGTACAGTCTATGGGATGAAACTTACCAATCTATAGATACAAAATCTGAGGATGTTGATGGTAATGTTTATCAGGACAAAATTGATCCAAAAGTAACTAATGTTTATCCAGAATATAAAATAACTTCTCCATCAATAATAACTGCAAGTACGGCATTTATCTTTGGGAAAATTGGCTTAATAAGCTTAGATATTATTAGCCATGATTATTCTAAAATTAAACTAAAACCTACTAGAGATTTTTCTTTTTCTAACAATGAAATTAACACTAAACTAGCCAATTCACTTGATTTAAGATTAGGAACTGAATTCAGATTTAAAAACTTCAGTATAAGAGGAGGTTATCAAAGTTTTGGAAGTCCATACAAAGATTCTGAAATAATGGAAGATTACAACACTTTTTCATTTGGATTTGGTTATGATTTTGGAGATACAGTTCTTAGCGTCTCAAATAAAATCTCTGAATCTAAAAGAAAGCATCAATTATTTGACTCTGGCTTAACTGATTTAACTAAAATAGATTCTAATACTTCATCCTCAACACTTTCACTTATATTCAAATTCTAAAAGTCTTTTTTAAATGCCTTTATAATAAGTAATCTTTAATTATATTTGCAGTTGATATATTTTTAATGAAATACGATAAAATTTTTGAAGAGCAACTAGATTTAATTGGTGATGACCATCTTTCTTCATCTGCCAAAACCCCAATACGTGATGATGCATTTGACATTTCTGATTTAGAAAAAATTAAACTAATCAAAAAAGATATTTATAATATTCTTGAAACATTAGGGATGGATCTTACTGATGATAGTTTAAAAGGAACACCTTCTAGGGTAGCTAAAATGTTTGTAAATGAAATTTTTGTAGGAATAAAACCTGATAATCTTCCTAAACCTTCAACATTTAAAAATAAATATAACTATCAGGAAATGTTGGTAGAGAAAAATATTACAGTTTATTCTACATGTGAACACCACTTACTTCCAATAGTTGGTAAAGCACATGTTGCCTACTATTCAAATAGATTAGTAATTGGACTTTCAAAAATGAATAGAATTGTAGAATACTTTTCAAAAAGACCTCAAGTTCAGGAAAGGTTAACTATTCAAATAGTTAATGCATTACAAGAAGCTCTTGATACAGAAGATGTGGCATGTGTAATTGACGCAAAACACTTATGCGTTAATTCTAGAGGAATAAAAGATAAAGATAGTAGTACAGTAACAGCTGAATTTGGTGGTAAATTCAAAGACAAAAGTGTTAAAAGAGAATTTTTAGATTATATTCGTAACGAAAGTTCTCTATAGTACAAAAATGAAATCTGAATATTCTAAAGATTTAAAAATACACAACTCACTTTTAGGTAAAAAAGATTTATTTATTCCAATAGACAATAAAAATGTAGGAATGTATGTTTGTGGTCCTACAGTTTATAATAATGCACACCTAGGAAATTGCAGAACCTTTATTTCATTTGATTTAATTTATAGATACTTACAACACATAGGTTACAAAGTTAGATATATTAGAAATTTGACAGATGTAGGTCATTTAGAGAATGAAGATGATGCTGGAGAAGACAAAATTTCTAAAAAAGCTAGGTTGGAAAAAATTGAACCAATGGAAGTAGTTCAAAAATACACATTGGATTTCCATAATATTATGGGGAAATTAAATACACTTCCACCAAATATTGAACCAACTGCTTCAGGCCATATTATTGAACAAATTGAAAGTATAAAACAAATTATTGAAGCCGGATATGCTTATGAAAAAAATGGTTCAGTTTATTTTGATATTTTAAAATTCAATAAATCTAATACTTACGGAAAATTAAGTGGAAGAAAAATTGAAGAAATGATGAATCAATCTAGAATTTTAGATGGCGTTTCAGATAAAAAAAATCCTCAAGATTTTGCTTTATGGAAGAAAGCTGAAAAAAATCATATTATGTTTTGGAATTCACCATGGGGAAATGGATTTCCAGGGTGGCATTTAGAATGCACTTCAATGAGTAAAAAATACCTAGGTGACTCTTTTGATATACACGGAGGTGGAATAGATTTAAAATTTCCTCATCATGATTGTGAAATCGCTCAATCAGAAGCAATTAACGGAAATAATCCAGCTAAATATTGGATGCATACTAATATGCTGACACTAAATGGAAAAAAGATGTCTAAATCGATAGAGAACTTTATTTTACCGGATGAGATTTTTACAGGAAATAATAAAATTTTAAGTAAATCATTTAACCCTAATGTAGTTAAATTTTTTATTTATCAAGCACACTATAGAAATGTTTTAGATTTAAGTAACGAAGCTTTATTAGCTTCTGAAAAAGGCTTTAATAAGCTTATGGGCGGATATAATTTAATTTCTAATCTTGACAGCAATAATAATGATTCTGAGTTTGATATAGACAAATGGATCTCGAATTGTTATTCTAAAATGAATGATGATTTTAATACCCCAATGTTATTAGCTGAAATGTTTGACTGTATTAAGTTCATAAACAATGTAAATGTTAAATCTAAAAATCTGAACACAAAAGATAAAGAGAAAATGAAAAATACTTTTGATGATTTTCTTTTTCAAGTTTTAGGATTTAATAATGAAATTACAATTTCAGATAGAACTGATTCGACAGACGAATTTATTACTTTACTAATTAAAATTCGTAATCAAGCTAGAGTTAATAAAAACTTTCAATTATCAGATCAAATTAGAGATGATTTGATGGAATTAGGCATACAGTTAAATGATGATAAAGAAGATTCATCTTACAAATTTCTTTAATGAGAAAAACACTTGTATTTCCTTTCATTATAATAATAAAATTTTATCAAATCTTCATATCTCCACTTTTACCTACGACTTGCAGATACTCTCCAACTTGTTCTGAATATTGTAAACAATGTTTATATAAATATGGATTAATTAGTGGTAGTATTTTAGGATTTAAAAGAATTATCAAATGTAATCCGTGGGGAGGAAAAGGTTTTAATCCTGTCCCATAAAAATCATATTATTTTATATATTTAATCAAAATAATTTTATGACATTTTTAAAAATAGATTGGTCTCCAAATGAAATATTCTTAAATCTAGGTCCACTAGCAATTCATTGGTATAGTGTGATGTTTATAATTGCCTTTTCACTTGGTTATTATATAATTAAAAAAATATACCTTAATGAAAATAAATCAATTGAACTTATTGAGCCACTTTTTATTTATACAGTTTTAGGAACTTTAATTGGAGCAAGATTAGGTGAAGTTTTTTTTTACAATTGGGACTATTTTCAAAATAATTTGATCGAAATCTTTCTTCCAATAAAAAAGGACATAAGTAGCTCGCTTTTATTTGGAATAATTGATGGTTGGAAATTTGTAGGATATAGAGGATTAGCAAGTCATGGCGCAACAATTGGAATTATTATTTCGATGTTTATTTATAAATCAAAATTTAAATATGATTCCGTTTTATGGATTTTTGATAGAATTGTAATTCCTATTGCAATTGGGGGAATGTTTGTTAGAATTGGGAATTTTTTCAATTCTGAAATAGTTGGCAATTATACTGAATCTAACTTTGGGGTTGTGTTTATAAATAGAGGAGAAATATTTCCTAGACACCCAGCTCAACTCTATGAAGCTATGGGATACTTATTGCTTTTTGTTCTATTATGGCAACTATATTGGAAAACTAATTTTAAAAACGATAAAGGTTTTCTATTCGGACTTTTCTTAATTTGTTTGTTTTCTATAAGAGTATTAGTAGAATACGTCAAAGTAAGTCAAGGTGGATTTGAAGATTATTTAGGTTTTTTAAGTACAGGTCAATGGCTAAGCATTCCTTTTATTTTAATTGGAATTTTCTTTATGTTAAGGAGTAAAAAAGCCTAGTCTAATTATTTTTTTAGACTCTTTTTTAGCGTTTCATACATAACAGGTGTAGCAATAAAAACAGAAGAATAAGTTCCGACAATTACTCCAATTATTAAAGCAAACATAAATCCTTGAATTGATTCACCTCCAAATAAAAATATTGCTAAAAGTACTACCAGTGTTGTAAATGAAGTGTTTAAAGTTCTACTTAATGTACTATTTAAAGCTCTATCAACTATTTTATTAAATTCCCATGACTTATTAATCAATCTGAATTCTCTAATTCTGTCAAATACAACAACCGTATCATTTAATGAATAACCTATAACTGTCAAAATAGCAGCAATAAATGCTTGGTTAATTTCCATATTAAATGGCATCCAAGTATAAGCTATAGAAAATACCCCTAAAACAATTAACACATCATGAAATACGGCTGTTACAGCCCCCAAAGAATATTGCCAATTTCTAAACCTTAATAAGATATATAAGAATACAACTATTAAAGATCCGAAAATTGCTAAAAATGAATTTTTCTTAATGTCATCAGCTATAGTTGGGCCAACTTTGGAAGACGACATTATACCAACTATTTTATCATCTGCACCATTTACAAAATCTTCGTAAATTATATTTCCAGGAAGGTATTTCTTTAATGATTCAAACATCTTTTCTTGAATCTCTACATCAACTTCGGATCCTTCAACGTCTACCTTATAATTTGTAGTTATTTTTAATTGATTATCTGATCCATAGGTTTTTGCTTCAGCATTTCCAAAAACTTTAATAAGATCATTTTGAATGTCACTTTGATTGACATTATTTTCAAATCTAACCGTATAGGATCTTCCTCCAACAAAATCAACACCTTCATTTAAACCATTAGTAAAAAGTGAAAACACTCCTATTGTTAATAAAGACAAAGAAAGTACAAAAGCAACTTTTCTTTTTTGTAAAAAAGAAATACTTAAATTTTTAAATAAATTCTTAGTCAGCTTTGTAGAAAAATTTAATTTTTTAGACTTATTTAATCTAGAATCAACAAGCATTCTTGTTATAAAAATAGCCGTAAACAAAGAAGTTGCAATACCAATTAAAAGAGTTGTAGCAAAACCTTTAATAGGACCTGATCCAAATATAAACAAGATTAAGGCAGTTAATCCAGTTGTTATATTCGCATCTAATATAGATGACAAAGCATTACTAAAACCATCACTAACCGATTGTTTAAGACCTTTAGCTTTAGAAAGTTCTTCTCTAATTCTTTCAAATATAAGAACGTTAGCATCAACTGACATACCAATTGTTAAAACAATACCTGCAATCCCTGGTAAAGTAAGAACTGCCCCTAAACCTGCTAAAACCCCAAAAATTAATACAATATTTAATACAAGAGCAACATCAGCATACAAACCAGCTCTACCGTAATAGAATATCATCCATAATAGAACTAATAATAAAGCAATAATAAATGAGTTTACTCCTCTTTCAATATTTTCTTTTCCAAGAGAGGGGCCAACTATTTCAGATTCGATAATCTCAGCAGATGCAGGTAATTTTCCCGCTCTTAAAACATTTGCTAAATCAATCGCTTCATTTAATGTGAATTGACCTGAAATTTCAGACCTTCCACCTGAAATTGCTCCTTTAGAAACTCCTGGAGCAGAATATACTATATCATCTAAAACTATAGCTATATTACTTTTATCTTTATAAGCATTTCCTGTCATCTCTTCCCATTTTCTAGCTCCTTTTCCATTCATTTGCATAGAAACTGTTGCCGCATTAGTTATATCATAAGACTGACTAGCATTAACTACTACACTTCCACTTAACGGAGGCTTATTATCTCTGTTGGATTTTATAGCATATAAATCGACTACTTTAGAATTTAAATCAGGTTTTCCAAATAAAAATCGAGTAAATCTTTTATCAGAAGGAAGTAATTGTCTTATTTCTGACATAGAAAGGTATTCTTCAATTTTCTTTTGATCTTTAGCCAAAAATTGTGCTATAACTGGGCCTCCTTGATAACCTGTACCTACTAAATAATCAAATAATGGATTTTTTGAAGATGAGCTTATAGAATCATTAGCTTCAACATCAGCTAGAAGGTCATCGATTTTAGAAGATTCTTTATTTTCTAAATCAGAGATAGGCTCTAAAACTATATCTTTCAAAGCCTCATTAGCTTGAGATAAAAAAGTTAAAAATTGATCATTTTTTTCAGTTACCCAAAATTCTAATTGAGCTGTACTTTGAAGTAAGTTCTTAACCCTAGCAACATCTTTAGCTCCAGGAAGTTCAACACGAATCCTTCCAGATTTACCAAGTCTTTGAATATTAGGCTGCGTCACCCCAAACTGATCTATTCTTTTTCTTAAAACTTCAAATGCAGAAACAATAGATTCGTCAATTTTTCTTCTAATAATTGGTTTAACCTCATTATCAGACATTTCAAAATTAATTTCATCACTTAAAGACCTGTTTGCAAAAATGTCTGGTGAAGCCAAACTAGAATTTCCTTTAATTATTTCAAATGCATTAAAAAATGATTCTACGTAAGTATCGTCTGATGATTTCTGTAATTCATCAGCATCATCAAGGGCTTTATTAAAAATAGGATCTCTAGTGTTTTCTGCTAAACCTTTTAAAATATCTTTTACTGAAATTTGTAAAGTAACATCTATACCTCCTTTTAAATCTAATCCTTTATTAAGTTCTTTAGATTTTGCGCTATTATAAGTAGTAAATCCAAATATACTTTCATCCGCAATTGAATCTAAATAATTAACATATTTATCCTCTCTAAGGTTTTCAAAATTTGTTTGTTGATCAGATATAGAACTTATTGAATATTCTAAAGCTTTATCTTCAACTCTAGAAGTTATGAAAGTAAATGAAATTTGATATAAGCTAACTAAGCCGAAACAAAAAGCAAAAAACTTTATTAGACCATTATTTTGCATACAATTATTTTTTAGAAAATTCTTTTTTAAAATCGAGCAAATATATGATTTACTTCAAGATAAAGCAATTCTTAATAAATGTTCAGATTAATAAGTTTATTAATTCTTTTATTTAGAGTGCTAAATTCATTTTTCTTACAGCTTCAGCGCTTTCACTAAATTTCACCTTTTCCTGATCATTTAGATCAATATCAATAATCTTCTCACAACCATTTTTACCAATTACACAAGGTACTCCTATACAAATATCATCTTGATTATATTCACCATCAAGAAACACTGAGCATGGAATAATTCTTTTTTCATCATTAAGTATTGATTTCACAAGAAAACCAACAGAAGCACCAGGAGCATACCAAGCTGATGTGCCAAGTAATTTTGTTAAAGTTGCACCTCCCACCATTGTATCTTGAGAAACTTTTTCTAATTTCTCTGATGAAATTAGTTCTGAAATAGGAATTCCATTATAACTCGCTAATCTAGTAAGCGGAATCATTGTTGTATCTCCATGCCCTCCAATTACCATTCCATGTATATCATTAGCTGGTCTTTCTATAGCTAAAGACAAATATGTCTTAAACCTTGAACTATCTAATACACCTCCCATTCCAATTACTCTATTCTTTGGCAATCCAGTTGATTTCAAGGTTAAATAGGTCATTGTATCCATAGGATTTGATACTACTATTATAATTGCCTCACTTGAATGCTTTAATATATTTTCTGAAACATTTTTAACAATTCCTGCATTAATTTCTATTAACTCTTCTCTAGTCATTCCTGGTTTTCTTGGAATACCAGATGTTATTACAACAACATCACTATTTGCGGTTAATGTATAATCTCCTGTAGTTCCTACTATTTTAGTTCCAAACCCTAATGTTGTTGAAGTTTGCATCATATCCAGTGCTTTTCCTTCAGCAAATCCTTCTTTAATATCCAAAAGAACAACTTCACTAGCAATAGATTGTGATGCTATAACATCAGCACATGTTGATCCTACATTTCCTGCTCCAACTATAGTAACTTTCATATCTTTTTTAATTATAATTAAACATCAATATTTGCATAAGTTGCATTTTTCTCAATAAATTCTCTCCTTGGAGGAACTTCATCTCCCATTAACATTGAAAATACTCTATCAGCTTCAACAGCATTATTGATCGTTACTTTTCTAAATGTTCTAAACTCTGGATTCATTGTGGTTTCCCATAATTGAATAGCATTCATTTCTCCAAGACCTTTATATCTTTGTATTGAGCAGCCTTGACCTAGTTCCTCCATAATCTTATCTCGTTCTTGATCATCCCAAGCATATTGTTTTTTCGCTCCTCTTTTGACTAAGTACAAAGGTGGAGTTGCAATATAAATATTTCCATTTTCAATTAACTCTTTCATATATCTAAAAAAGAAAGTTAAAATAAGAGTTGCTATGTGACTACCATCTACATCAGCATCACACATAATAACTACTTTATGGTATCTCAATTTTTCAACATTTAAAGCTTTACTATCTTCTTCTGTTCCAATAGTAACTCCTAGTGCAGTGTAAATATTAATAATTTCTTGATTTTCAAATACTCTGTGTTGCATGGCTTTTTCCACATTTAGAATCTTGCCTCTTAAAGGCAAAATAGCTTGGAAGTTTCTATCTCTTCCTTGTTTAGCCGTACCACCTGCAGAATCACCTTCAACTAAAAACACCTCACATAAAGCTGGATCTTGTTCAGAACAATCTGATAACTTACCAGGTAAACCACCTCCACTCATTACGGTCTTTCTCTGAACCATTTCACGAGCTTTTCTAGCAGCGTGTCTAGCTTGAGCAGCTAGAATAACCTTTTCAACAATTATTTTAGCATCACTAGGGTTTTCTTCTAAGTAATTTTCCAGCATTTCAGAAACTGTTTGAGAAACTGCTGAATTAACCTCCCTATTACCTAATTTAGTTTTAGTTTGACCCTCAAATTGAGGTTCAGCAACTTTAACCGAAATAATTGCTGTAAGACCTTCTCTAAAATCATCTCCAGCAATGTCAAATTTCAATTTATCTAACATACCAGATGAATCAGCATATTTTTTTAAAGTAGAAGTCAAACCTCTCCTAAATCCAGCAAGATGGGTGCCTCCTTCGTGTGTATTAATATTATTTACATATGAATGTAAATTTTCAGTATAAGAAGTGTTGTAAATCATAGCTACTTCAACTGGAATATCATTTTTTTCACCTTCCATTGAAATCACATCTGAAATTAAAGGCACTCTGTTTTCATCCAAAAACCTAATAAATTCTTTTAAACCATCTGTAGATTCAAAAATATCTTCAACAAATTCACCATCAACTTTTGTTCTCTTATCTATTAGAGAAATAACTATCCCTTTATTTAAAAAAGATAATTCACGCATTCTATTAGCTAAAGTTTCATAACTATATTCATGTAATTCTTTAAAAATAGAGATATCGGGCTTGAAAGTAACTTCAGTTCCCTTTCTATCAGTAGTTCCATCAGTTTTTGCAGGATATAAAGCTTTTCCTTTTTCATATTCTTGAATCCAGATTTTTCCTTCACGATAAACTTTTGCGGTTAAATGTTCTGATAAGGCATTAACTACCGAAACTCCAACGCCATGCAATCCTCCTGAAACTTTATATGAATCTTTATCAAATTTTCCACCAGCTCCAATTTTAGTCATTACAACTTCTAAAGCCGAAACCCCCTCTTTTTTATGAATTCCTGTTGGAATTCCTCTACCATTATCATCAACAGTTACAGAGTTATCTTCATTAATTGAAACGTTAATTCTGTCGCAATGACCAGCCATTGCTTCATCAATAGAATTATCAACAACTTCATATACTAAATGATGTAAACCTCTAAGTCCAACATCTCCAATATACATTGAGGGACGCATTCTTACATGTTCCATTCCTTCTAAAGCTTGTATACTGTCAGCCGTATACTGTTCTTTGTTTATTTCTTCACTCATTATATAAGATTTTTTTATAAAATTTTACTTAAAACAAATATAATAAATTCACAAGCGTATCAGAAGAATTTACAGATATGAAAAGCCTTAAGTTATCAACAATTTAGGGCTAATAAACAATAATAATTAGTAAGAATCTAAATGAACATTTGAGACTGATCTTCCCGATGGATCATTCATGTTTTTAAAAGATTTATCCCATTCTAAAGCAATAGGAGTGCTACAGGCAACTGAAGGAACAGATGGAACTGTTTTGGCAGCAGATTCAGAAGGAAAATGTTTTTCAAAAATTGATCTATAAAAATACTCTTCTTTGGACATGGGAGTTTGAAAAGGGAATGTAAATTTAGCATTGTCAAACATATCATTAGACACATTTTCTTCAACTAATTCTTTTAAACTATCAATCCAATCATAACCCACTCCATCACTAAACTGTTCTTTTTGCCTCCAGGCTATAGCTTTCGGTAAATAAGATTCAAACGACTTTCTTAAAACCCACTTTTCCATCCTATCTTTATTTATCATTTTATCTTTTGGATTAATTCTCATTGCAACATCAATAAATTCTTTATCTAAAAAAGGAACTCTTCCTTCAATTCCCCAAGCTGCTAAAGACTTATTAGCTCTTAAACAATCATATTGATAAAGTTTATCAAGTTTTCTTACTGTTTCTTTATGAAACTCTTCTGCGCTAGGAGCTTTATGAAAGTATAAGTATCCTCCAAATATCTCATCCGCACCTTCACCTGAGAGAACCATTTTTATACCCATAGACTTTATAACTCTTGCCATTAAATACATTGGTATTGAAGCTCTTATAGTAGTAACATCATAGGTTTCTAAATGAAAAATAACATCTTTAATCGCATCTAAACCCTCTTGAATTGTAAAAGTGACTTCATGATGAATTGAACCTATGTGTTCAGCAACTAATTTAGATGCTTTTAAATCTGGGGATCCTGCTAAACCTACGGCAAAAGAATGTAACTGAGGATACCAAGCTGCTTTTTGATCGTCAGATTCAATTCTATTTTTTGAATATTTTTTTGCTAAGGCAGAGGTTATAGAAGAGTCTAACCCACCAGATAGAAGCACACCATAAGGAACGTCACTCATTAATTGTCTATGAACAGCATCTTCTAATGCATTTTTTAAAGAATTTAAATCTGTTTCATTATTAGATATAGATTCATAATTCATCCAATCCCTTTGGTACCATTTCACTAATTTAGAATCACGACTAAATAAAAAATGTCCAGGAGGAAAAATCTCAATTTTATTACAAACACCCTCCAGGGCTTTTAACTCTGAAGCGACATAAAACGTACCAAACTTATCCCAGCCCATGTAAAGTGGAATAATACCCATATGATCCCTTGCAATTAAATATTCATTGTTTTCTTCATCATACAATACAAATCCAAATATTCCATTTAACTCATCTAAGAAATTAATTCCTTTTTCTTTATATAAGGCCAATATAATTTCACAATCAGAATTTGTTTGGAATGCATATTCAATAGATAACTTTTCTTTTAAAAGTCTATGATTATAAATTTCTCCATTTGCTGCCAAAATCAAATTTTTGTCAAGACTAAATATTGGTTGATTTCCAGATGCCGGATCTACAATTGCTAAACGCTCATGAGCTAATAAAACATTTTTACCACAATGTATTCCGCTCCAATCTGGCCCCCTATGTCTAACTTTTTTAGACATTTCCAAGATTTGTGATCTTAGAAAATTTGAATTTTGTTTAATATCCAAAGCACATACTATTCCACACATATTAATAATTTAAATGCAAATATGAATAAATAATATAAATATGTAATGTATATATACCATATTAATTACATTATTATAGTTATTTATATTTTTTATAGATAAACTGTAATTAAAATATAAAAAAATATAAAAATTCTATTAAAATTGAAAGATTTAGTAAATTGTGTTTTTATTTATTTCAAATAATTCAATGTCAAAACCAATAGTTTATTTAGATAAAGTAAATATTAAACAGAATGACAAGATCATTTTATCAAATATAAGTTTATCAATTAATAAAGGAGAATTTGTATATATGATTGGAAAGACTGGAATTGGCAAAAGTAGCTTACTAAGAATTTTATATGGAGATCTTAAAATCGGAGAAGGAGAAGCTAATGTCATGGGTATAAATTTGAATAAAATTAAAGATAAAAAAATACCTTATTTAAGAAGAAAACTTGGAATTGTTTTTCAAGATTTCAAACTTTTGTCAGATCGTTCAATTGAAAAAAACTTAATTTTTGTACTAAAAGCAACTGACTGGAGAAATTCATCAGAAATTGGAGTTAGAATTGAAGAGGTATTAAAAATGGTGAAACTTAAGGATGTAAGGAATAAGTTTCCTCACGAACTTTCTGGTGGTGAACAACAAAGAGTAGCTATAGCCAGGGCTCTTCTTAATAAACCAGAACTAGTATTAGCTGATGAACCAACAGGAAATCTAGACCCAGCAACAAGTATTGAAATTATGCAACTTTTAAAAGACATTCATAACGATGGGACTACTATTCTTATTGCCACGCACGATTATGAAATTATTTCAAAATTCCCAGCTAAAACAATTCGTATTGAAAAAGGAAGGCTTTTTGAACTCTCAGAAAAGACGAATTCTAGTCATTAATAGAGTTTCTTTTTCTTTGGTTTTCGTCTAAATAAATTTTTCTTAACCTAATAGTTTCAGGAGTAACTTCAACATATTCATCTTTTTGAATATATTCCAAAGCTTCTTCAAGACCAAAAGTAATTGGTGGAGCCAACTTCACTTTATCGTCTGTTCCAGAAGCTCTTACATTTGATAATTTTTTAGTCTTAGTTACATTAACAACTAAATCATCACCTCTAGAATTTTCCCCAATTACTTGACCAGTATAAATAGCTGTACCTGGATGAATAAAGAACTTTCCTCTATCTTGAAGCTTATCAAGAGAGTAAGGTATAGCTGTCCCTTGTTCCATAGAAATTAGAGAACCTGTTAATCTTCTTGGCATTTCTCCTTTAAATGGCTGAAACTCTAAAAACCTATGGCTCATAATTACTTCACCAGCAGAAGCAGTTATCAAAAAGTTTCTTAATCCAATTATTCCCCTAGACGGAATTATAAACTTACATAACATTCTTAATCCTTTACTATCCATACTTACCATCTCTCCTTTTCTTATAGCTACCATTTCAATTGCCTTACCAGAAACATGTTCTGGAATATCAATAACTAACTCTTCAACTGGTTCTGATTTAACTCCATTAATTTCTTTTATTATAACCTGAGGCTGACCTATTTGTAGCTCGTAGCCTTCTCTTCTCATTGTTTCTATTAAAACAGATAAATGCAATACACCTCTTCCAAATACTAAAAACTTATCAGCGGAGCCAGTATCCTCTAATCTCATTGCCAAATTCTTTTCTAGTTCTTTTTCTAACCTCTCTTTTATATGTCTAGATGTAACATATTTACCTTCTTTTCCAAAAAATGGTGAATCATTTATAGTAAACATCATACTCATTGTAGGCTCATCAATGTTTATTGTAGGTAAAGCATCTGGAGATTCAAAATCAGCAATTGTATCACCTATTTCAAAACTATCTAACCCGACAACAGAACATATATCTCCTGCTTCTACTTTTTCTACTTTACACTTTGCTAAACCATCAAACAAATTCAATTCCTTAATCCTAGATTTAACTATACTTCCATCTCTTTTAACTAAACATACATTTTGACCCTGTTCCAAAACACCTCTTTGTAATCTTCCAATAGCAACCCTTCCAGTAAATGAAGAATAATCCAAAGAAGTAATAAGCATTTGAGTATTTCCTTCTAATACTTTAGGGCTTGGAATGTGTCTAATGACCGCATCCAATAATGGCTCAATAGAATCTGTTTGATTTTTCCAATCATCAGACATCCAATTGTTTTTTGCAGAACCATAAATTACAGGAAAATCTAATTGCCATTCTTCAGCATCCAACTCAAACATTAAATCAAAAACAGATTCATAAACCTGATCCGGAGTACAATTTTCTTTATCAACTTTATTTACAACAACTAACGGCTTAAGTTTAAGTTCTAATGCTTTTTGTAAAACAAACCTTGTTTGAGGCATTGGACCTTCAAAAGCATCTACAAGAAGTAAAACTCCATCAGCCATATTTAACACTCTTTCTACTTCACCACCAAAATCAGCATGACCAGGTGTATCAATAATATTAATTTTTGTGTCTTTATAATTAACAGAAACATTTTTCGATACTATAGTAATTCCTCTTTCTTTTTCTAAATCGTTATTATCTAAAATAAGTTCACCAACTTCCTTGTTATCTCTAAATAACTTACAATGATGCAAAATTTTATCAACAAGCGTAGTTTTTCCATGATCTACGTGAGCAATTATTGCAATATTCCTGATAGAACTCATAATTTCTGTAATTTCGCGCAAATGTAAGGTCTTTTTAGATACTATTGGCTCTAAAGTATTTTAACTTGATATTATTATTTAATTTAGCTTAAATTTATTTTTAAATATGATTGATAAAATCAAAAATATAAAAAACCTAGAGTCAGGGAATTTCTTTTTAATAGCAGGCCCTTGTGCTATTGAAGGAGAGGAAATGGCATTTCAAATTGCAGAGAAAATATTGGAAATTACTAATAAACTTAAAATTCCCTTTATTTTTAAAGGAAGTTTTAAAAAAGCTAATAGAAGCAGAATTGATAGCTTTACTGGCATTGGAGATGAAAAAGCCCTAAACATTTTGAAAAAAGTAGGAGAAAAATTAAACATTCCTACTACAACAGATATTCACGAAATAAAAGATGCAAATTTAGCTGCTAATTATGTTGATATTCTTCAAATACCTGCATTTCTAGTAAGACAAACCGATCTTTTAGTTGCAGCTGCCAAAACTGGAAAATATGTCAATTTAAAAAAAGGTCAATTTATGAATGCGGAAAGCATGTCTCATGCAGTAAAAAAAGTTCAAGATTCTGGAAATAAAAATATTCTATTAACAGAAAGAGGAAACATGTTTGGTTATCGAGACTTAGTAGTAGATTATAGAGGAATACCTGTTATGAAGAAATTTGCGCCTGTAGTTTTAGATATAACACATTCTTTACAACAACCTAATCAATCTTCAGGAGTCACTGGCGGCAGACCAGAAATGATTGAAACCATAGCCAAAGCTGGAATAGCAACAGGTGTAGATGGAATTTTTATTGAAACTCATTTTGATCCAAAAAATGCAAAAAGTGATGGAGCAAACATGTTAAATATTAATAATTTAGAAGATCTTTTAATAAAATTGGTTAAGCTTAAACAAATTACTAATTCCCTTTAACTAAAAAATAAAAATCAAATTAATATATTTGCTCTTGCAAATAATTGTTCATTGAAAATAAATTGGGGTCGACTGGTTTTGACAGCGAGTCCGATTAAATGGTAAGCAGATCGAGCGCTGGGCTACAGCTCGTTAATATCATAGCACCAAACTTTAAATGGCGAAAATAATTACGCTCTTGCAGCTTAATAACTGAATTATAGTAAGTTAAAGCCTTGTCCCGCTAGGCGGGAAAGTGAGATGTCTCAGAATAGCCCTTGTTGACGGCGATTCATATTGAGACACCATTAAAGTCAACATAGGAATCCTAAGGCTTTGGTAGGGTTTTAAAATAAAAAAGATAAGTAATATTTGGGCCGTTTTCAGTCAGAATATTATCGAAAATTAATTGAAAACTAAATCTGTAGAAAGCTATTTCATCGCTTGTTTGGACGAGGGTTCGATTCCCTCCGACTCCACAAATACCCTTGTAAGTCTTTGATTTACAGGGGTTTTTAATTTTGGTTGCCTGAATCGTTGCCTTTACTGCTTTTAACTATCACTAAGTTATAATAAAAAGTCAAAAAATCTCAATAGTAATTTTTAATTGGTACTACCCTACTCAAATAATATCGGTTTTCTATTGACGGGAGGTGTTCGTTAAAGTATATCTAACTGGCTCTGGCGTTGGCTCTTCTTCAGTGCCTGATGAACAAGACACAACAAACAAAACCGATAATAGTAGAAGGAGTTTTTTTATTAGATTTCCTAGATGTTTTTTGAGTTTAATTTTATAGATTTCAACTGATTAATTCCATCTACAGAAATAGTCCAAACAATAAAGATTTCATTATTTATTATTTCTAACTGAGGAACTCCTGTGCTTCTTCCTCCATCTATTTTAGATATCGTAATTGGCTTAGAAATTTTTCCATTAGCTGAAACCTTTTTTATTCTCAAATAGGTTCCAATCTCATCAACTTCCATGTAACTAACTATTACTTCCTCATTATTTAAAAATGCAACGTCTACTCTTCCTATAGCACCATGGTCATTGAGTTTGAATGGAGTACCAAAAGAATCACCATTGGTTTTTGAAAATGAAACATTCACTAAAGGATTATCATTAACTACTGTAAACCACACAATAGCAAGGTTTGTTGAGTTCGCAGCAACTTTGGGACCATTTACAGGACATCCATTTATTATCCACCCATCATTATGCAATGGATTAGGTTCTTCCCAAACTCCATTTATATTTCTGATAGTATAAATATCTCGTACCTCATTCTCACTTCTATCCCTATAAACAACTATAGGTCCATTATTAGTCATCGCTATTGATGTCTGACAGCAATCACAAGCCGCTGCGTCGAGTTCGCTTTCATTTATAACCTCTCCCGTATTAGTGATTTCTGCAAAACGAATTGTCATTGGTTTATGATGTCCATCTAGTTTCTTTTCTACAGTATTTCTTCCATCTAACCAAGTAATAAAAAACCCTTTGTTATTATTAGGGATGATACTTACAAAACCATGTTCTGCTTTAACACCATCAGTATTCAATAAAAAATCTTCTTTTATTTTTTCTCCAGATAATTTCTGTAAATTTAAAATAACATCGTAAGTATATGTTCCAGAAGCCGATTTCTTTAAATAGCTTGTAATTATTAAATCATCGTTAATTGCATGAGCTGGGAAATCAGCCCAATTAACAAACCAGTCGGAACCATTAGCAATTTTTTGTGGTTTAATCCATTTCCCTTTTTTAAACTGACTAAAATGTAAGGAGGCTCTATTTTCATTTTTAGAAGAAATCCATGATAATGATAAAGTGCCATTGGAAGAAACTAAATTAGGTTGTGCATTATTATCTCCATATAAAAAGGGAATATCCTCTATAAAGACCTCTTTTGTTGTACAAGAAATTATAGTTAGTAAAGTGAAAATGATAATGAATTTTTTCAAACTACAATGTTTTTAATTTTTTTATCATTTGCTCAGAATCCCAAACAATTGTTCCGACAATAGTTTCAATTTTTATTCCTTTTTCATTAAAAATATATGCTGTTGGTAAAGAATAGATTCCAAGTCTTTCAATTGATCCAACAGATTTTAAAAAATTGAAACTATATTTTTTATCATTCTTAAACTTAGATATTTTTGAAATTCTTTCATCAGAAACTAACAAAAAAGTGTAATTGTAATTTTTTAAAATTTCTTGAGCTCTTGTTAGTCCTGGCATTTCCATTATACATGGTTTACACCATGTAGCCCAATAATTAATGATGAGTTTCTTTCCTTTATAGGATGTTAAATCTACTTTTTGGTTCTTTAAATCCACAAAAGAAGTTTTAAGCTGCATGGATTCTATATCAGACAACTTTTCATTTTGAGGAATACTTGAATTACATCCAAAAAACAAAATCAAACAACTTAAATAAATAAAATTTCTCATTTTTAATTATATTATATTAAAAAAAAAGATAAGTTTTGTTTCTGCCTAAAAGAAACAAGTGGAATAAACAGTAATAGTAGAATTAGTTTTTTCATTATCTTAAATTTAACTCAATTCTTAGTGCAAACAAAATAGTTAATAGTAGTTACATGTTTTAAGTCTCTTAAACCACTGTATACAAACAATTTAAACCATAGTCTTTCACCATGTTTTGTTTAGGTCTCTGAATCATGGTATAGGGACTACCCTACTTATATAATATCGGTTTTCTTTTGATGGGAGGTGTTTATATAACTATGTATAATAGTGAGGTTCTGGGTGTTCAGTTTAATAAAATATTATTAATAAAAAGGATTAGATAATTAACCTTTTACATTCAGCATTTTACATTCAATATTCATCACCCCCTCAACTACGCTCGGGGACCGGGTTCATTATTTTTTCTATCTCGACTCCGTTCGATAAGAGTTGCAGGTTTTTTTATTAAAATATGGCCTTGTTCTCTATAGCTCCTTTCTTCTGCAATCTGAATGCTCCTATTCGGGTGGAATAGGAACTGGATCCTTTTTTTAAGTAATCGCCAACATACCAAATAGTTAGATCATCTGAAGGGTCCATTGCTGTTTGCGTATAATCTTCCCATCTCAGGGTATTGGTTTGTGAAGCTTCTCCATCAACAAGGACTGCTTCTTTGAGGGTCATGGTACCCAGGGCATCACCGGCAAGCCTTCCTGTGAAACGTTGTCCGGGAAATAAGTCCTGACTGGAAATTGAATAACCAATGCCTATATTACCCATTCGATCCATTGCCGGGCTTGGAAGCCAGCGGTATAAACTGTCAGGAGCAAATGTCCCCTGCTGAAAAAGCGTAATGTCCTGATGATCATCAAGTCGGAATTCATACCATCTGATTCCACCACCACCGAGTGATGTTTTAACAGAATGAACCGCAACAATCGATTGTTGTTCACCAATTCTCCGGTAAATAACCCTTGACATAATTTTGTCACCTTGGGTATCAAGTTTCTGATCAGTCCCGGGTTGTGGTACCGACTTTTTTAACTGTCCGTCACCCTGATAATGATATTCGGTAACCTCGATTTTCTTCGGTCCTTCGAGAATGCTTAGCTCAGGGTTTGTCCAATCAGGTTTAATTTTCCATGCATAAATACCATCGTCTGTAAAAATATTATTTAACTGTGACCCACCTGTTGCCAGCATAATATTTGCCGCACCATTGGGAGGAAGCTGGTAGCCATCTATGTCGGCATTGTTAAGGAAATTAACATCATCAATGATAAAACTAAGTTCTTTTGCCGGATTACCCTTAAGCATTTCTTCTCTTTCAACAACACTAGCATGTTTTTGGATTATATTATCACCCGTACTGGTTGGAACATAATATCCATCAGGCCATATAGCCGGCCTTGGATAATCAGGGAAGAGTGGCCTTGCAAATTCATAACGATAGTAAGATCCGAAAGGATCCGGTCCGGTGCTTATTGCATAACACATGCAATATGATCCTCCTTCAGGGTTTTGAGATTTCCGCCTTATTCTTCGTAAGGAATCTTTCTCAGCTAATTCCAAAAGTGTAGATTTGTCAGGTATAAAAAGTGGTTCTGCTTGTCCAGGTTG
>DUDG01000018.1:107279-115910 GCA_012959395.1 Flavobacteriaceae bacterium
CTCCGTTTTTACCTGCTGGGGGCTCATAATCTCGGGGGGCTAATCGCGTGAAAATTGGCATCACAATGAGCCACCGGTCAGCCAACTGATCATAACGAACAACTGCATCTCCATTATTTAACTGCTCACAAGGTCCTCCAAACCCCCTGAACACATTTTTTGTTTCAACAGGGCCGTATAAAACCTGCCCACTCACGTCATATTTCACTCCCTTTTTACTAAATATTGCCATTCGCGAATTAACTATTTGTACGATATGATCACGTCCTACTGCAAGTGAATTATCTGAGGGATTCCGATAGCTTGCTTGACCTTGCGGTCCTTTGAAACCATAACCCAAACCATCGAAACTTGCCACTATTTCTGCAGGTGGGCGTGAACCTTGATTTGTTTGTTCAATATTTTCGGTAGGATTTGGTTTGCCTAAGTCGTTCATTAAAGCAAATGCCAAATTTTGGTTATCAACAAACATACTATCGATTAGAGAGCTAATAACCTGCGATGTATCGTTCTTTAAAGACTTGCTAATAATGAGATTCGACTGACTAAATAAGTTTAGGCTTAGCAGTGAAATAAGGGAAAATAATAGATATTTCATCGATTTCTATTTTATGGTTCTGTAAATGTATAAAAAGTCTATATAATATCAGTTTTCTATTTGGGGGTGGTCTTTGTATAATGGGGTATAACACTATGATTATCTATATCTTAAATTCAAAAGGGGAGTGGGGTTAATATTTATTGATTAATCAATCTTTTTTGAGATAATTTCAAATAATTAGTACCTTTAAAAGATGAAGAATATTCTTATTTTTTTTCGGTTTTATTTTTGTTATCCTCTGAAGAGGAAGATGTTATTGAACAAAATTTATTAGAATTTTTAAAAGGCAAGGTTTATCATAAAGATACACCTGAAGGTAAAAGGTATGTTGAGTTTGACTTATCTTTTCTTCTCGAAGAAGATACAGCTATTGATGGTCGTGGGAAACAATATGAGGGATGGATATATTATGAAAAGCATAATGACGATATTGAAGAAAAAGGCTGTTTTTTTATTATCGAGTGTATCCTCACCATCCTTCGGCTTGTACCAAATGTGGTATACAGATACTATTATTGATAATACTACACAATTTAAACTTGATGGTATTATGGTCAGACTTGGATTGCGACAAAAACATCAAATAATAAAATTGTAATCCAATTTGGAAATGCTAATAATTCTCTTGAGTTATTCGATGAAGGATCAGAATTTGAATTGATGAATTTAAAAGAATTTAAAAAGTTAGAATGTAAATAATTCTGACAGTTTTTTGACAGTAAATAGAAATTTCAAAAAAATGTTGAGCCTTTTAATTAGAATACCAAAAAAGTTGTTTTAAATATCAATTTTTTAATATGATATTTGTTTATATTTGCTAAATGAATTTCAAACAAATAAGCAAGCAATAAATAAATTCGGAGACTTAATTAGGTCTAAAAGAGAAGAAAAAGAAATGCTACTCAGGCACTTATCTTCCGAATTAGACATTTATACCACAATGCTTAAATAAAACAGAAAGAAAGTCATTATAACTTAGCCCAGAAGTAGCCTAAACAACTTTAATATTTTTTTGATATGGTGAAGATTGCAAAAAGATTGGAAATAGGTCTTGATAATTTATCAGGAACTTCCATATTAAACCGTACAAAGTCTAAAAAATATTTACTTTTTACTCCTGGCCCAGTAAATGTTGAAGAAAATGTTCGTATGGCAATTTGCAAAGAAGATATTTGTCATCGAGAACAGGATTTTGATGTTTTATTGCAAAGTATTGAGAAAAAATTATTGCAACTCTTTGAAATAAAGAATACAAGCAATTACAGGGCTGTTGTTATAACCGGCTCGGGGACAGCAGCAAATGAGTCAATGCTTTCTTCCACTGTGGGAAACAAAAATATATTAATCATCTCTAATGGAGAATTTGGGGAAAGGTTATTTCATATTTCGGAGGTTCATAATAAAAATACTTTTGTGTTGAAATTTGGTTGGGGAAAAAAAATTGATTTGGAGAAAGTCGAAACTTTTATCAAAAAGAATAAAATTGATATCATTGCCATGGTGCACCATGAAACAAGTTCAGGCTTACTCAATTCAATAGAGGAAGTAGGTATGTTATCAAAAGCCTATAACACCTTATTTATTGTGGATTGTGTTAGTAGTGCGGGAGCAGAACCTATTGATTTGGAAAAATGTAACATATCGTTTTGTTCAAGTTCAAGCTCAAAAGCAATTTCTTCTTATCCAGGATTATCTTTTGTAGTAGGTAAAAAACAGGAATTTGAAAAATTGAAAGATATACAAGCCAAAACTACGTATTTAAGTTTATATAAATTTTATCATTTTACACATACCATTTCACAAACTCCGAATACGCCGGCAGTTCCTTTATTTTTTGCGTTGGAACAAGCTCTTGAAAACATACTACAAGAAGGAGTCTCTAATCGTCATCGAGATATTTTGAACCGAGCAAATATTTTACGATTGGGGATGAAGGAAATGGGTTTGAAATTTTTGATTGATGGAAATAACATGTGCTCTGTTTTGACAACTGTATATACCCCTGAATATATTAAAGTTAGTGTTTTACGAAAAAAATTACGAGACAAGCAAATTATTATTTATGAAGGAAAGGGAGAATTCAAAGATAAAATTTTTCAGGTGGGAAATATTGGCGAATTATCTTTAACGGAAATCCAATTCTTTTTAGATACGTTGCAAAAAATATTACAGGAATCCAAAATATTATATAATTATCTATTAGCAATGTGAATAAGAAATTTCATAAATTATGGGAAACAAAAACCAAGGAAGATGAATGGTGGTCATCTTTTGTAACTTCTCCATTAGCTATCCTTATTAATTATTTTGTGGTTGATTATAAGTGGCTAACACCAAATCTCATTACATTATTTTCTTTTATTGTTGCTATAATTGCGACAGGATTTATTGTAATTGGGGGAACTATAAATTTCATCATTGCTGCTATACTCATTCATTTTAGCCATGTACTTGATTGCATGGATGGGCAGATGGCTCGATATAGGGGAATATCATCAAGATCGGGAAGTTATTTCGATAAGTTAACAGACGAAATACAGGTAATTATTTGGTTTGGTGCAGTGGCGTATGCCGCTTATCTTCAAACTCAAACCGTCATTCCTGTTTTTTTAGCTTTTTCTGGGGTTTCGTTTTACTTATTACGTAGTTATATAAAATATGTAACTATTTATACCGAGATGAGCGATGATAAGGAATATTTGATAAAAAAACATCAAGAAAATCTTGATAAAGAAAAAGATAAAAAAGACGGTGCAGGACTTGGGTTTGGTGTTTTGGCAAACTTACGATGGTTCGTACATGAACAAAAGAAAATACTTTCTTTTGATGAAGGAGTTTTTATTTTTATGCTTTCTGCTGCCTTGATTTTTAATATTTTTGAACCAATACTTTGGGTTTTTGCAATAAGTCAGGTTTTTTATGGTCTGTACCGTGGTTGGCAAAAAGGATACCAGATGGCCAACAATCAGAAAATCACAATTAAAAAATAGTAAATGAAGGTATCAAATTCATCACAATCAACATCATCAAATCCGAGAGACAACATAAAATTACCTGATAAAATGACAAATGTATTTCACTCCATTCATGATATGTACAATACCAAAAACCAGGTTAAAACATCTGTTATAATTGGCATTAATGGCTTAGATTGTTCAGGTAAAACATATTTTTCAAAATCTTTGGAAAATTATTTTACAGATGTGGGGGTATCGTCTGTAGTAGTTGATATAGATACTTTCAATGTTAAGGTTATAGAGGATCATACCTACGAATCTTTCTCAAAAAAACAATTTACGGACAAAGATCTTGAAATGTATTATAGTCAAATAATAGATTTTAATTTAGCACGTAAAAAAATACTGGAGTTAATAGATAATTATTCCATAATAATTATCGAAGGGATTTTTATTTACAAAAAGGAGTTTGTTGATTTATTTAACATCAAAGTATTTCTTGAAATCGATTATCAGATTGCAATAAAAAGATTTCAATTAAGACAAAAGAGAAACAACGATACCAGATCGATAGAGATATTTGAGGAAATTTGGGCATCCACCCATTTTCGTTATCTCAAAGAAATAGACCCTAAAAATCTATCCGATTTAGTAATAAACAATTCTGATTATTCTCGGCCACACATAATAAAAAATTGCAAGAATTAATAAAATCATGTTTAATAAAAAAAATAAATTTAATCAGACCCTATTATGAAAGCTATCATCCTTGCCGCTGGAATTGGATCAAGAATTCATCCACTAACTGATAATTGTCCGAAAAACCTCTTAAAAATTTATGATAAAACTATTTTAGAAATGATGATTTCTCATATTCAAGATTGTCATATCAACGAAATTGTTTTTGTAACTGGTTATTTGGAAGAACAGATAATAGAATATGTTAATATAAACTTCCCTGATCTAAAAGCATATTTTGTAACCAATGAAAAATATGCCGAAACCAATACTGGGTTTTCTTTATTACTCGCTAAGGATTTTGTAAAGAATTCTGATTTTATCAAATTTGACGCAGATGTTGTTTTCGATAAAGAAATACTGAAAAAACTTATTGAATGCCCCTACGAAAATGCTCTTTGTATTGATAAAAATATACATCTTAATGTAGAAGAAATTAAAGTAATAATTGACGACAAGAACAAAATATTGAAAGCCAGTAAAACCGTTGATCCTCAAAAAGCCATCGGAGAATCTATTGGCATTGAAAAAATAGGAAAAAACACAGCAAAATTATTATTTCAAGAATTGGAAGAAATGATGAAAGATAAAAAAAATCATCAAGAATATTATGAAGTTGCATATGAGCGGTTGATTAAAAAAGGAGAGTTTTTTCATGCCCTTGATATCACTGGCTTGGTCTGGGTGGAAATTGACACGAAGGAAGATTTTGAATTGGCTAAAAATATACAGAAATTTTAAAAAAATGTTGAGTCTTTTAATTAGAATACAAAAAAAGTTGTTTTAAATATCAATTTTTTAATTGGGGATATAGGTTTTAAAATGGGGTATAACACTATGATTATCTATATCTTAAATTCAAAAGGGGAGTTGGGTTAGTCTTTAGAAATAGTGAAGGTTTCTTTCTTTAATTCTTCAACATCTTTTTTTAAGGTTTCTACAGTTTTTTCTCTCTAAAGATAAATAATTCTGACAATTATTTGACAGTTTTGGTTATAAAGCCTTTAAGCTTGAGTGTTAATGTAACAAAATTCAAAATAGTGAGTTTTTTGTTTAGTTTAAACCTAATGCTTCTCTTTTTATTATTTGCCTCTACCTACTTTACGAATACCTTTATTGGCTCCTTTTCCTTTACTATTGGCATTCTTATTTTTATTTAATTTAGTATCTTTATTTTGTGTTTTATTATCGTTCTTATTACCGAAAAATTGACTTCCCATATTATTATTTTGTTTACTTTAAGTCTAATGCTTTAACTATGGAATTAAAATATTCATTAACAATTTCACTTTTAGGTTTAATTGTTGGTTCAATTCTATAGTATTAATTTTTTCATACTTACAATCTAAAAACATCTAAGCAAAATTCAAAATAGTGGGTTTTTTGTTTAATCTTTCCCAAAAAGTTTATTAATCTGCTTTTTGTTCATAAAACCACTCTTTGACGTAGATCCTTTCTTATTGGTAAAATTAAAATTAACAAACTTTATTATTTTATTAAGAGTCAAAGTTCCTTCAGGTAAATCAAAAGATTCCGTTTTTTTTCCTTTAGTATCAATAAATTCAATTATTGATTTATGTAACATATCAAAAAACCCATCTTCGTCATTAAAGACAAAAGAGTCATACCCAGGGTATAGAATAAAATCCTGATTTTCATAGATTATATAATAGTAATTATCTTTTTTATACATTTCAGCTATTATTTCTGTTAAAACGTTAGCTTTTCCTACGAATTTGCTTCCATCTGGTATCTCTAATTTAACAGACGTTCGGAATGTGCTCCAGATAGAGGCATCTGATTTCTTAATCTGACTAAAAGAGTCAAAAGAAAAAAATAATAATATTATTAATAACTTTTTCATACTTCAATCTACAACAATCCAAGAAAAATTCAAAAGGTAGATTTAATTGGTAGAGTTTATTATAGAAACTCTTCTTTAGGCAAGAATTTTCCAACCCATTACGGCTATAACTGTGTAAAATAAATTATTCAGCATATGGATTGCAATTGCCATTTTCAAAGATTTTGTATGCATGAAAATCCAACTCCACGCAACACTGTAAATAAAATACATTGGCCACAAAAGCATCGGACCATGGCCAGCCATAAATAATAATGAAGTTATCAAAATAGCCCCCCATTCTGATAGCCGTTTCGTGAATGCAGATTGCAAATATCCTCTGAATATAACTTCTTCCATCACTGGTCCGACAACGAGTGCCAAAACTAAGAAGCCTACCATCCCTAATACAGAACCAGTTTCTCGAATGTGGGCAAACATTTGTGATGCACCTCCAATAATATCCTCTTGACCAACGAAGGGTAATATTACTGACCTATAAGTCCATGCTAAAAAGTGTGTTGCACTGAATAATAGAAAGACCAGTATTACTGACTGATTCATTTTAATAATGCTTTTCTGTAGTCTAATTTGAGGTAAAAAAGACGGACCAAATCGGCGTATATCAGTCCAGAACCATAGCAATGTGATGATGCCCCCAAGCAGCAAAGATGTCATTCCAATTATTTGAGTGTTAATTGTTCCTTCGCCATAATCTGCACCTTGAATAAATCTAACTCCATATGATAAGGCCAACCCTACCAAAGCTTGGCTGGCATACATGATAAACAGCGCAAGAAAACCTCGTTTTATAGTCAGCTGGTATGGTTGACTTGGAGCGGATTGTGAAACATTCAAATTGTAATTATTTAATTAGACTTACGAATCTACAACTATCTAAGAAAAATTAAAAAGAGGAGTTGGGTTAGTCTTCAGAAATAAGGAGTTTATAGAAGGTATCTTATAAAATGAAATAAGGATTTAATTTATATTTTTTATATCTTATGATTTATTAACCATAAATTAATTAAAATGAAGAAAATTAAAATTTATTTTTTAGCATTCCTTTTTTCACAGTCGATATTTGCGCAAAATCAAGAAGTAGTTTATGAAAATATCTTTTTAGTCCCTGAAAAGACTAAAGAAGCTCTTTTAGTAGAAGGAGTAAAAGCACATAATAAAGAATATCATAACCAGGGTGAAACCATAGCTTCACTTTATACTGTGCTAATAGGTAAACATTCTGGTCAATATGTATGGCTAAATGGTCCTATGACACTTTCTGATTATGATAATTTTCCAGACGAAAATCATTTAGCTGATTGGCAAAAAAATGTAAGAAATTACATATCAAAAGAAGATGTTAGAATGGCAAAATTAAATTGGGAGGCAAGTTATACTCCGCCATCTTGGGGAAGTCCAAAATATTTAATGTGGAGAACCTTCAAAATCAGACAAGATTTAGATAGTTATGGAAAAGTTTTGGAAGCAGTCACTAAGATTGGAAAGACTCTAAACGAAATGAATGCCGAAAACCCAAGAAGAGTTTATGAAAGCATCTTCAGAAGTGAAAATAGAGAAGATATTACCTTGGTATATCCATTTAAATCTTTTACAAGATTTAGTAAGGGAAATGGCCTTCCAGAAGATTTTCAGTCTACATACGATAAAATTAATGGTTTTGGTTCTTTTAAAAGAGACATAGGGAATGTTATAACTAAATACACAAATGGATGGTATGACGAAGTTCTTATGCTTATTGAATAAATAAAATAAATATTGAATTTAAAAAAAGCCCTTCAGCAATGAGGAGTTTTTTGTTTAGTTTAAAATAAATTCATAAATAATAATGGTAATTATTGCAACCATAATAGCTACTAAAAGAGTATACCCATTAAGTCCTAATTTTTTTAACAACCAATATCTTATATTAAAGGGCAAAGTTAATATACCCTTATCAAGAAATTTCTTTTCAAATTCATATTTCATATCTCAAGCTAAAAATATATAAGTAAAATTCAAAAGGGTAGTGGGGTTAGTCCTTAGAAATAAGGGATTTTTTATTTAGGGGGACTTATTTGCTTAAAGTTGATTGAGATTTAATTTTTTTCATGTTTATAATCACCCTTAATATGAACAATTGTCAAGGAGTGAGGTGGTAGGTGGACGACACCATTTTTAAACTTTAGCTCCACCTTTTTGGGAGCCACTCGATTAGGGTGCTCAATATCGTTGTAAGTATCTGTTGATTCACCGGAGAGGATCTTTGCCTTATATGTTCCATTTAATAGTTTATCTCCCATTGTAACTTTACACTCGAGGTTCTCCGAAGGATGACGGTTCATCAATGAAATAGCCCAGTTTTCACCTTTTTTGTCAACGGTGGCAATAGCATCAATTACAGAAACTGAATCTTTACCATCGGTAAGTTTGCTTCCGTTTACCTCTGTATTGCTGACATATTCTTCAAGTTCATTCGCGTACATCGCCAT
>DUDG01000019.1:0-668 GCA_012959395.1 Flavobacteriaceae bacterium
TTTTAGAGCAAAAGCATTAAAATCTGAACAAAAAAAAGTATCTGCATATTACAATTTGGATAATGGTACAGGCAAAATTCGTGGTGTTTACTTGCAAGGAAATGATAAAGTATCGCCTATTTTTAGAGACTGGTTAAGCGCTTTTAGGGATATGGATGCTTCAACACTTAGCATAAGTAATACTGGTGGAACTGATCACTTAGCGTTTGATATGATTGGAATTCCAGGTTTTCAATTTATTCAGGAGCCTATTGCATATTCTACAAAGACACATCATTCAAATATGGATAATTATGATCATCTTGTGGAAGATGATCTCAAGCAAGCAGCTACTATAATTGCTTATTTTATTTGGCAGACATCACAGCGTGATGAAAAACTGCCAAGAAAAAAGAATAATTTAAAATATAATAATTAGTTCATACATTATTAAAACCACTAAACTAAATCCAGTGTAAATTAGTGACTTACAAGGAGAGTAATTATATGAGGTTTGCATCTATCGATATTTTAAGAGCAATTACAATGGTTCTAATGATATGGGTCAATGATTTTTGGACTTTAACAAATGTTCCAAAATGGTTGAAACATGCCAATGCTGTTGAAGACTATTTAGGGTTTTCTGATATTATTTTCCCATTATTTTTATTTATTGTTGGTTTAAGCAT
>DUDG01000019.1:733-4105 GCA_012959395.1 Flavobacteriaceae bacterium
TGGAGTTTATATGGTGAATTATGAAACTGCACATGATGAAAGTATTTTTATAGGAAAAACCTACTGGACATTATTAATGGCTTTGGCTGTTGTGTTAATCTGGACAAATTGGAAAAAAAGTCCTATCAAATCTTATTGGCACCCTTATATACAGTTTTTAGGTTTTATTATTCTAATTTTTTTAGCTTATATATATAAAGGAGGTGAAAATGGTTCTGTTTGGATGACAACACAATGGTGGGGGATTTTGGGTCTTATTGGCTGGGCATACCTATTAAATTCACTGGTTTATGTTTTTTCAAAAGGTTCGTTGTTAATCATGTCTTTATTATGGTTGTTGTTGATATCATTATCTATGTTAAATCATTCGGAAATGTACATAGAATTTACAGGGTTTTCTAGATATTTTTCAACAATATTAACTGGTACTATCCCTGCATTTACTACAGCTGGAATTGTTGCCACATTAATATTTAAAAGATTTCAAAAAACAGCTATTAAATGGAGCTATTTTAGTTTGATTATTTTAGGAATTATTAATTTAATTTTTGGATTAGCAACTAGACCGATTTGGGGTATTTCTAAAATACAAGGAACGCCATCATGGCTGGCAATTTGTACAGGAATAGGTTTTTTAATGTTTGCATTGTTATACTACATTGCAGATGAGAAAAAACACACGAATTGGGCTAAAATAATTGCTCCAGCTGGAACTGCTACCTTAACTTGTTATATGATACCATACTTTATTTACCCACTTAGAACTATTACGGAGATAAGAATCCCAGAAATTTTAATTAACAATCAAATAGGCCTATTAATGTCTTTTGCTTTTGCTCTTCTAGTAGTTGTTTTTACTGGTTGGTTAGAAAAAAAACGTTTTAAATTAAAATTATAAAAAAATAGTTATGAAAAAACTTTAGAAAAAACAACCAAATCATTGACTATTTTTGAGTAAAAGACCTATGCTATTTCATTTCTTTTTGAAATCACGACCTGGAATTTCAACTTTGAATTTTTCTATATAACTCCTGTCCTGAAGAGTAACATATGCAGTTTTCCCATTTGATCCTCCAAAAGCAATGTTTGATGGGTTTTTACCTTTCAGCATTATCTCTTTCAAAAATTTACCTTCATTAGAAAGTTTAACTACAGTACCTTTTCCATACCTTGTAATATATAAATTTCCATCACGATCACAACGCATGCCATCCATTCCAAAATCTTCAAATTTGTAAAACAGTCTTTTGTTTGAAATGTTTCCAATTGAATCCAAATCAAATGCCCAGACATTTCTTTGTACACTTTCATTAACATATAATATTTTTTCATCTGGACTAACTTCTATTCCGTTAGTTGTACCCATATTTTCAGACAAAAGATGAAATTTCCCAGACTCTACTTTCCATATATTTCCAGTACTATTTTTCCAACTTGGATCAGACGCAAAAAGCCTGTCATCGCAACAAATAGCTAGATCATTAGGCTGATTTAGTAATGAGTCATGGGCATAGATAGATATCTGTTTAGTTCTTAAATCAATTGTTAGTACATTGTGTCCAGTATAGTCTGCTAGGAACATTTTCTCATTCTTTCCAAAGCGAATGCCATTTGCAGTACTTCCATTTGGAAGATGATCTATAAAAAGAGAAAAATTTCCATTAGTATCTATTTTACCGATTGAACCACTATGCAATGGATTTACAAAATATAAATTTCCATTTAGGTCTACTGCAGGTCCCTCTAACCCAGTAGTATAATCTCCAACAAAAACATAATCAACAGCTTGATAAAGGATTTCCTCTTCGGAACATGATATCAGAGCAATGTTTATAAAAAATAAAACTAAAATCTTGTAAGATCGCTTCTTCACCATAATTTTAATTAAATTAAATAAATTTATGTAAATATGAAAACATATATTATAGGTATCTTTTTATCAATACTTTTTATTGATTCCATAAAAATGGAATCTAACATAAAAACTCTTAAGGTAAATAAAACTATAATAAGTGAGACTTTGAATTTTAAAACTATCTCAAAGGCTCTTGAAAAGGAAACAGATTTGCATTCTATAGATTTAGTTGGATGGAAAAAATTCCCCTATCAGCCAAAAGTTGATTTTAGAATTGCACATATCGATAGCTTATTGTTATTGAAATTTTATGTAAATGAAAATCATATTCTTGCAAAACGCTCTTCTCCAAATAGTGCTACACATAAAGATAGTTGTGTAGAATTTTTTATTGATCCAAATAGGGATGGAAACTATTATAATTTTGAGTTTAATTGTATTGGAACAACTCATTTAGCATATGGTCCTAATAGACAAAAAAGAACATTTATTAATAAGGATTTAATTTCAGATAAAATAAGGGTTTGGTCTACTTTAGGAAATCAGATATTTGATGAAAGATCAGGAAATTTTAATTGGGAAATGGTAATTTTAATTCCTTCATCTATTTTTATTAATAATGAAAATTTTAGTTTTACAAAATTAAGAGCAAATGCAAATTTTTATAAATGTGGAGATGAAACTCAAAAACCACATTATCTAACATGGAATCCAGTTGAAACATCTAATCCTGATTTTCACAGACCAGAATTTTTTGGAAAATTAATATTTGAGTAAAGAACTAGAATAATGTTTATATTATGAAACAGAAGATGAAGCAAAACTTAAAATTTATATTTTTTCGGGGTTTAGCTGTTATTATATTATTAAGTTTCATTCAGTGTAATAAAGTTGAAGATCCCGGAGGACTTTTTTTACCTAAGGGTTTTGTTTCTACTGTTTATGTAGATGGAATTGAGGAAAAAGTTAGACATATGATAGTAAATGATAAAGGAGATTTATATGTCAAATTAAGAAGGCAAGGAGAAGATGGAGCAATTGCTGCCATAAGGGATTCTAATAAAGATGGAGTTAAAGATTCATTGATAAAATTTGGCAGTTATCACATGACTCAAAGAGGTAGTTACTCTACTGGAATCGCAATATATAAAGACTATCTTTATTTTAGTTCTGAACTGACAGTTTACAGATATAAATTAGATCCAGATAAATTAGTTCCTAGTGGTGATCCAGAAATTATTTTTTATGATGATCATGCTCATGGATCTCACGAACACATGGGTAAGCCTATTGCAATTGATGATAAAGGATATATTTATATTCCCTTTGGATCTCCCAACAATGCTTGTCAAAATCCTAAACGAACTCCAACGATTCCAGGTGAGGACCCATGCCCAATTTTAAAAGATCATGCTGGAATATGGCGTTTTGATGCGGAAAAAATAGGGCAAACTCAAAAAGACGGAGAACTTTATGCTAGCGGTCTAAGAAGTATAGTAGCATTAGAATGGAATGCA
>DUDG01000020.1 GCA_012959395.1 Flavobacteriaceae bacterium
GGATTTGAGTTTTGATTTTGTGTTTTCAGTATTAAAGTTTACTTGAGAAGTTGTAGTTGCCATATAGTTGCCAAGATTTTATACCTTTAAGCAAGTTCTTTGTTATATGTCTAAAAAACAAAAAACCTCCGATTTTCGAAGGTTTAGAATGTGTAGTGTAGCGACTCTGTTGCTCCCCCTCAAGGACTCGAACCTTGGACCCTCTGATTAACAGTCAGATGCTCTAACCAACTGAGCTAAGGAGGAATTTGCTTTGAAGCGAGGGCAAATATAAATTATATTTCTTTCTAGTCAAATTAATTAATTAAATAAAAATTTATACAAATCATTCCCATTTGCAAAAAGAACTAATCCCATTAGTAAAAAGAATCCTGCTATTTGTGCATACTCCATAAACTTATCATTTGGCTTTCTCCCTGAAACAACTTCATAACACAAAAACATAACATGACCCCCATCAAGTGCAGGAATAGGGAGCATATTCATAAAGGCTAGTATTATAGATAGAAAAGCAGTGTTTCTCCAAAAAATTTCCCAATCCCATGTTGCTGGAAAAAGTCCTCCAATTGCTCCAAATCCTCCAAGCTGTGAAACTCCTTCTTTAGTAAAAATTAGTTTCATTTGTGATACGTAACTAGTAAGAGTGTAAATTCCAAAATCATAACCTTGGGAAATACTTTCTAAAAAGTTAAATTCTAATTTTTTTGGCTGAATACTCAAGTTTTTAAAAAATATTCCTATAGTATTGTCTTGTCTTAACCCTGAGTTTAATACAATATCATACCCATTCCTAATTACTCCAATTGAAATTGAATCAACGTCATTAGATTGAACAAATTTCTGAAAAGCTATTGGAGTTATAACTTTTTGATTGTTTATACTTTTTATCTCATCTCCCTTTAATAAACCAGAAAGTTCAGCTGGGGAATTTAGAGCAACAGAATCAATTACAGCCAACCATAAAGGGATAAAAGGAAATGCATTTGATTTAAATTCCTTTATAATTTCAACACCTGCATCTTCTGGAAAATTAATAACGTCTCTTTTTCCATTAGAACGAATAACAGTAACTGTTTCCGGCCCATTTAATAATAATGCATTAAGCTTATTTAAATCTTCTATTTTTTTCCCATCTAATTCTATAACATTATCGCCATCTTGAAATCCAATTGATTCCATGTATTCAGAAACTTCCCAACCATCCGGAATTGATTCTGAAGGGAGAATTGTTTTTCCCCAAACAAACATAATCATCATATAAATTCCGAAACCCAATATAATATTTACAGTAACTCCGCCTAACATAATAATAAGTCTTTGCCATGCAGGCTTAGATCTAAATTCCCAAGGCTCTGGCTCTTTACTCAAGTGTTCTGTGTCCATACTTTCATCTATCATTCCGGCAATTTTCACATATCCCCCAAGAGGTAGAGCGCCAATCCCGTATTCTGTTTCACCAATTTTTTTCTTATATAATGAAAAAGGCCAATCAAAAAATAAGTAGAATTTTTCCACTTTTGTTTTAAATAATTTAGCTGGAATAAAGTGTCCTAATTCATGTAGAACAACTAGAATAGCTAAACTTAAGATTAACTGAAAAGCTTTTATGAAAAAAATACTCATATATAAATTATTTAGGAATCCAAAAATACGTTTTTTATGTTATTATAAAAGTTTTTTAACCTCTCTTTCTAAATGAATTAAAACGATTTCCATCCTTGAGAAATAATTGGAACTTTTTCTTCTGATTTAGTTACAAGATTTATTCCATTTTTAGAATCGGTTATATAACCAATAACTGTTAGATCATTACTTTTTTTTATTTTCTCGTAATCTTTTTGGTTTATAGTAAATAATAGCTCGTAATCCTCCCCGCCACTTAATGCAATTGTAGTTGGATGTAATTTAAATTCATCACATGCAGATTTTAACTCTTCACTTAACGGTATTTTTTCTTCATATATATCACACCCAATATCTGAATTTTTGCATATATGCATAATTTCTGAAGAAAGTCCATCGCTTATATCAATCATTGAGGTTGGTATAACCTTATTCTTATCAAAAAAATCAATAATATCTTTTCGTGCCTCTGGCTTTAATTGTCTTTTTAATAAATATGTGTAATCCGATAAATCTGGTTGATTAGCTGGATTTACTTTGAATACTTCATTTTCTCTTTCTAAAACCTGCAACCCCATATAGGCACTGCCAATATCTCCTGAAACAACTATTAAATCATTAATTTTTGCTCCATTTCTTTTGACTATAGCTTTTGACTTTGCTTTTCCAATTGCAGTAATACTAATAATTAACCCCTTTGTTGAGCTTGTTGTATCTCCTCCCACTAAATCAACTTTATAAAATTTACATGCTGTTTTAATCCCTAAGTAAAGTTCTTCTAAAGATTCTAGATTAAACCTGTTAGAGACTGCTATACTAACCGTAATTTGAGTACAGATCCCATTCATAGAATATATATCTGAAAGATTTGAGACAACAGCCTTATATCCTAAATGTTTTAACGGCATATAGGCTAAATCAAAGTGAACTCCTTCAACCATCATATCTGTTGAAACCAAGATTTGATTATCATTAAAATCAATAACTGCTGCATCATCACCAACTCCAAGTACTGTAGATTCATTAGAGTTTATAAAGTCTTTTGTTAATTGATTGATTACTTCGAATTCTCCTAAATCAGTTAATTTTTTTGAACTTTTTGTTTTACTATCTTTTTTCAAGTTTTAATTTTTTTCAAATATATATTAAATGGCATTATTATTGAATTATTATATGAAGTGATTAATAATAAAAACTTGGTGTAATAAAATATCAAAGAGTTATATTTGCAAAATATATATATTTTAATATAAATGATCAAAGTTTCAGAACAAGCAAAATCAGAAGTAACCAGATTAATGGAAGCTGATGGCTATAACATCTCAATAGATTATGTTAGAGTAGGCGTTAAAAGTGGAGGGTGTTCAGGCTTATCATATGATCTAAATTTTGATAACTCTATTAATAATGAAGACAAAGTTTATGAAGATAATGGGGTTAAAATCATCGTTGATAATAAAAGTTTTTTGTACTTAATTGGTACTACTTTAGAATTTTCAGGAGGATTAAATGGCAAGGGGTTTGTTTTTAATAATCCTAATGCCAATAGGACTTGTGGTTGTGGGGAAAGTTTCTCATTATAAAAACATAATATGGCATATACGGAAGAGGAGCTAAAAAAAGAGTTAGAAACTAAAGAATATGAATACGGATTTGTTACTGATATAGAATCTGACACTTTTCCCATTGGATTGAATGAAGGAATTGTTGAAGCGATCTCAAAAAAGAAAGAGGAGCCTCAATGGATGACTGATTGGCGATTAAAAGCATTTAAAGCTTGGAAGGAAATGAAAGAGCCTAAATGGGCAAATGTTAAATATTCTAAGCCAGATTTTCAAAAAATATCCTATTATTCTGCTCCAAAAGGGAAAGACAAATACAATAGTTTAGATGAAGTTGATCCTGAGCTTTTGAAAACATTTGAAAAACTAGGAATCTCAATAAATGAACAAAAAAAACTAGCAGGTGTAGCGGTAGATATTGTTATGGATTCTGTTTCAGTTGCAACCACTTTTAAAGAAACTCTTTCAAAAAAAGGAATTCTCTTTTGCTCTATTTCAGAAGCTATTAAAGACCATCCTGATCTTGTTAAAAAGTATATCGGAAGTGTAGTCCCGCAAAAAGACAATTTTTATGCCACTTTAAATTCTGCTGTTTTTTCAGATGGATCATTTTGTTATATTCCTAAAGGCGTTAGATGTCCTATGGAGCTTTCAACTTACTTTAGAATTAATCAAGCTGGAACAGGTCAATTTGAAAGAACTCTAGTAATTGCCGATAAAGATAGTTATGTTAGTTATTTGGAAGGCTGTACCGCCCCTTCAAGAGACGAAAATCAATTACATGCTGCAGTTGTAGAGCTTGTAGCTTTAGATGGAGCTGAAATAAAATATTCTACAGTTCAAAATTGGTTTCCTGGAAATAAAAATGGAAAAGGTGGAGTTTTTAATTTTGTTACTAAAAGAGGAATTTGTCATACAAATTCTAAAATATCTTGGACCCAGGTTGAGACTGGTTCAGCAATAACTTGGAAATACCCATCGTGTATTTTGAAAGGAGATAATAGTATTGGTGAATTTTATTCAATTGCCGTTACTAACAATTATCAACAAGCTGATACAGGAACAAAAATGATTCATTTAGGGAAAAATACTAAAAGTACTATCATTTCTAAAGGAATTTCTGCAGGAAAATCTCAAAACAGCTATAGAGGATTGGTTCAAATCAACTCAAGGGCTGAAAATGCCAGAAACTTTTCACAATGTGATTCCTTATTAATGGGAAATAAATGTGGGGCTCATACTTTCCCTTACATTGAAGCAAAAAACAAAACTGCTATTGTGGAACATGAAGCCTCAACTAGTAAAATTGGGGAAGATCAAATATTTTACTGTAACCAACGAGGAATTGACACTGAAAAAGCTATAGCATTGATCGTTAATGGATTCAGTAAAGAAGTATTAAACAACCTTCCTATGGAATTTGCAGTTGAAGCTCAAAAATTATTAGAAATTTCCCTAGAAGGATCAGTTGGATAAATCAAAAAAATTTTACAAACTATGTTAACTATTGATAATTTGCATGTAAGCGTTGAAGGGAAGCCCATCTTAAATGGTATTAATCTAGATGTAAGAGCTGGGGAGATACACGCCATCATGGGCCCTAATGGATCTGGAAAAAGTACACTTGCTTTAGCAATTGCAGGAAATGAAGACTATGAAGTTATAAAGGGTGATATTATATATAAGAATGAAAATATAATTGAATTAGCTGCTGAAGAAAGGGCTCATAAAGGAATTTTCATGTCTTTTCAATACCCTGTTGTAATTCCTGGCATCACTGTTACAAACTTTATAAAAACAGCTATTAACGCTAACTTAAGAGCAAGAAATGAAGATGAAATGCCCGCCAATAAAATGCTTAAAAAATTTAGAGAAAAAGCTGAACTTCTGGAAATAAATTCTCAATTTCTTTCCAGATCTTTAAACGAAGGGTTTTCAGGAGGTGAGAAAAAAAGAAATGAAATTTTTCAAATGGCAATGCTAGAACCTAGCCTATCAATATTAGATGAAACAGATTCTGGATTAGATATTGATGCTCTTAAAGTTGTTGCCAACGGAGTTAATAAATTAAAAAATAAAAATAATGCCATAATTCTAATTACTCATTATCAAAGACTATTAGATTATATAGTTCCTGATTATGTTCATGTGCTTCACGAAGGAAAAATAGTGAAATCTGGAGGAAAAGAACTTGCTCACGAATTAGAGGAAAAAGGGTACGATTGGATAAAATAAATAATAATTGAGATGCCATTAGCCGATAAATTAGTTTCATCATTCTTAGCATTTGAGCTTGATATAAACTTTCAATCTCCTGTTCATAACATCCGAACCAATGCGATTAAAAATTTTGAAAAATTAGGATTTCCAAGTAAAAAATTAGAAGACTGGAAATACACTTCTTTAAATAAGGTGCTTAAAGAAGATTATACTCTTTTTTCTAAAAAAAAGAATGTATTAGATTTTAAAAATGTTAAAGATTTTTTCTTAGATAATACTGAGAGTTATAAAATTGTTTTTGTAGACGGATTTTATGATCCATTTTTATCTCAAACTAGTCATGACGGTATAGATATTTGTATAATGTCCGCAGCTTTAACAAAATCCAAATATTCTTCAATTATTAAAAAATATTTTAATACATCAATTGGTAAAAATGAATCTTTCTCACAGTTAAACACCGCTTTTTCAAAAGAAGGCGCTTATGTTCACATTCCTAAGAATATTATTTTAGAAAAGCCCATTGAAATAATTCATTTTGCAACTGGAAATGAATCGGCGCTAATGCTACAGCCTAGAAATTTAATTGTTATTGAAGAAAGTTCGCAAGCAGAAATTATAGAAAGTCATCAAAGTTTAACTGAAAATCCTATTTTTACTAATTCAGTAACAGAAATTTTTGTTGCAAAAAATGCCCATCTAGATTATTATAAACTTCAAAATGATAGGCTTTCATCCTCTCTTATTGATAATACTTATATTTCTCAAAAAAGAGATAGCAATGCAAAAATACATACTTTTTCTTTTGGTGGAAAGTTGACAAGAAATAATCTGAATTACTTTCAAAAAGGATCCTACATTAATTCCACAATGAAAGGTGTTACTATAATAGATGATAATCAGTTAGTCGATCATCACACTTTAGTTGACCATACTCGTCCAAATTGTGAAAGTCATCAGGATTATAAAGGTATCTTTTCCGGAAATTCAACTGGAGTTTTTAATGGGAAAATTATTGTAGATAAAATCGCTCAAAAAACAAATGCTTTCCAACAAAATAATAACATATTACTAAACGATAAATCAACTATAAACTCTAAACCTCAATTGGAAATTTTTGCTGATGATGTAAAATGCTCTCATGGGTGCACAATTGGTCAGCTAGATCAAGATGCTTTATTTTATTTAAGAGCTAGAGGAATTCCAAAAAAGGAAGCGGAAGCATTACTTACTTATGCCTTTGCAAATAACGTTTTAGAAAGCGTTAATATTCCTGGTTTAAAATCTAGAATTAAAAAAATTATTGCCAATAAATTAAACGTAAAATTAGGATTTGATCTATAGCTATGAGTTTTGACATAAACAAAATAAGGGATGAATTTCCAATACTTAAAAGAAAAGTAAATGGTTATCCTTTTGTTTATTTAGATAATGCTGCAACTAGCCAAAAGCCAAAAGCTGTTATTGATTCTATTGTTAACTACTATAGTAATTACAACTCCAATATTCATAGAGGAATTCATACAGTAAGCCAAGAAGCTACAGATGCTTATGAAAATGCTAGACACATAATTCAAACCCATTTTAATATTAAACATTCTCATGAGATTATCTTTACTTCTGGCACAACTCATTCTATTAACTTAGTAGCTAATGGATTTGAAAATCTCTTAAATCACGAAGATGAAATTCTAATTTCAGGACTTGAGCATCATTCAAATATTGTTCCTTGGCAAATGATGTGTCAAAAAAATAAAGCTCAAATCAAAGTCATTCCAATGAATGAAAATGGGGAATTAAATCTTTCTATTTTTGAAAAATTATTATCTAACAAAACTAAACTTGTTTTTGTAACTCATATTTCCAATGCATTAGGAACCATAAATCCTATCAAGGAAATAATTCAAAAAGCTCATGAAATTGGTGCTGTTGTTTTAGTAGACGGCGCACAAGCCTGTTCTCATTTTAAAACAGATCTACAAGAATTAAATGCAGATTTTTATACAACATCAGCCCATAAATTATGTGGTCCAACAGGAATTGGGATGCTCTATGGGAAGGAAGAATGGTTAAAAAAAATGCCTCCCTATCAAGGTGGTGGAGAAATGATTGCTAATGTGACTTTTGAAAAAACTACCTATGCCGAACTTCCTCATAAATTTGAAGCGGGCACTCCAAATATAGTTGGAGCTATAGGTTTTGGTGAAGCGATTAATTATTTAAACAAAATTGGATTTGATAATATTAAAAATCATGAATCAAATCTTTTAAAATATGCAACAAAGAAGCTTAAAATGATTCCCAATATCAAAATTTATGGTGATTATATAGACAAAACATCTGTAATTTCATTTAATATTGGGGAAATTCACTCCTATGATATTGGAGCTATCTTAGATAAATTTGGAATCGCTGTAAGAACTGGTCAACATTGTGCTCAACCTATTATGGATTACTTTAAAATTTCTGGTACAGTGAGAGTTTCTTTCTCTTTCTATAACACAATAGAAGAGATAGATTATCTACATAAATCTTTACTAAGAGCTGTCTCTATGTTGAGCTAATTTGTATCTTTGATTTTCAAGTTTGCTCTATGACAATAAAAGAAATTCAAAATGAAATTGTTGAAGAATTTTCTCTTTTTGAAGATTGGAAGCAACGATACGAATATATAATTGAACTTGGAAAATCTATTGAGTTAATTAATCCTAACTATAAAACTGATTCCAACTTAATTAAAGGCTGTCAAAGTAAATTATGGCTTCATGCTGAACTATCTAGAGAAAAAATTATTTATACTGCTGACAGCGAAGGTATTATCACAAAAGGAATAGCTGCTATTTTAATTAGAGCTTTTTCAAATCAAGCCCCGTTAGATATTATAAATTCTGACGTAAAATTTATTGATGAAATAGGCCTAAAAGAACACTTGTCACCTACAAGAGCAAATGGGTTAATTTCAATGATAAGACAATTAAAATATTATGCATTAGCATTTAGCAAAAACGAATAAAAATAAACTAAAAATGGATCCAAACGAATTAGGCGAAAAAATAGTTAGAGTATTAAAAACAATATATGATCCTGAAATTCCAGTTGATATATACGAGTTGGGATTAATATATGATGTTTTTGTAAACGAAGATAACCATGTTAAAGTACTTATGACTTTAACAACACCCAATTGCCCAGTTGCAGAAACACTTCCATTAGAAGTTGAAGATAAAGTAAGGTCAATAGAAGAAGTTGTGGAAGCAAAAGTCGAACTAACATTTGATCCTCCTTGGACAAAAGATTTAATGAGTGAAGAAGCCAAACTAGAGCTAGGGTTTTTATAATGAGTAAAGAAATAATTAACAGAGTAGCTAATAGCAAGCTTGAAACAATTGATTTGGAGTCTTTTATTGTAACTAATGAGAGAATAACTTTTGATTTAAAAAATTGGCTTAAAAATGACTTAGTGTTAATTGAAAAAGATTTTAGAGAAAAAGCACAAAATCATAAATGGGAACAATACCAAAATAAAATCATTTCGATAGTTTGCTCCAATGATGCAATCATCCCTGATTGGGCTTTTATATTAGTTAGTTCATTTTTAAAAAAATATAATATTAAACATATTATCGGATCCTTAGATTTACTTGAAAATATACTAATTAATGATGCCATTAATAATTATGATTTTTCTAATTATAAAAATAAGGCAGTTATAATTAAAGGTTGTTCTGATAAATTTATACCTAAATCTTCTTATTCCGCTCTAATTGAAAAATTACAATCTATCTCAAAAAGCATCATGTTTGGGGAAGCCTGCTCAGCTGTTCCTATTTATAAAAAATCTAAAAATTAATTTTGAATTTTAAATTTATACATATTTTTTTATTTCTGTTTATAAGCAGCTTATTATTCTCACAAACTGAGTTGGACAGCATACAAACTCCTGTGAAATGGAAAAAATCTGGAACTGCTCTATTTTTAGCTAATCAGTCAAGTTTTAGCAACTGGACATCTGGAGGGCAAAGTAGCATTTCGGGTACAATAAAAATCAATTATAATTTTAATTATTATAAAAAAGGATGGGCATGGGATACAAAAGTGATTAGTGCTTTTGGGCTTAATAAAATAGGTGGAAGTGAATTTCTGAAAAAAACTGATGATAGATTAGAAGTGTATTCGGTTCTTGGAAAAAAATTCAATAATAATCTAATTGGTAATTGGAGTTATTCTAGTTTCTTTAATTTTCAAACTCAATATGCAAAGGGATATCGATTTGGAAAGGATACTAATGGAAATACTAATCGAACCGAAAAATCAAGAATTTTTTCCCCAGCTACTACACAACTTGGTGTTGGTTTGTATTGGAAAAAAAGTAAAAACCTTTGGGTTAACGTGGCGCCAATGACGGGTAAATTGATCTTGGTTAATAGCATTTTTACTGATAATTTAAATGATTCTGAAACTTATTTTGGTGTAAGAAAAGGAGGCAATAGCCGATTTGAATTAGGTGCTTCTGTTAGATCTTTTTATAAAGCTGAAATTTACAAAAACATTACTTTAGAAAATAGATTGAGTTTATATTCAGATTATCTGGATAAGCCTAAGAATATTGATTTAGACTGTACTTTTAATATTGTTATGAAAGTAAACAAATCTGTGTCAACTAACCTTATTTTTCAATTTGTTTATGACGATAATGACATTAAAAGAGTTCAAATAAGAGAAGTTCTTGGAATTGGCTTAAATATCGATTTAAGTAATATCAGGATATAAAAAAGCATTGTAAGGAAATCTTGTTATATGTATTTTTCTTACTTCTTTATAAAAATCCGTTTTTAATTCCCTTATGTCTTTCTTATCTAAAGCCGAAATAAAAAAAGCGTTATGATTATACTTCCTGAATAAATTAGATTTAAGTCCACTTAAGCTTTTATCTTCATACTCCAGATCATCTTTGTCTTTAAGGTTGTCGTTTACATATTTATCTGTCTTATTGAATACCATAATTATAGGCTTTTCCCCAGACCCTATTTCGTTTAGTATTATGTCAACTGAATTTATATGGTCCTCATAATTTGGGTGCGAAATATCAACAACATGAATTAACAAATCTGCTTCAGTTATTTCAGTTAGAGTACTTTTAAAAGAGTCTATTAACTGTGTTGGTAATTTTCTAATAAACCCAACTGTATCAGTTAATAGAAAAGGCATGTTTTCAATTACCACTTTTCTAACTGTTGTATCTAATGTGGCAAATAATTTATCTTCGACAAATACTTCTGCTTTAGAAACAGAATTCATTAAGGTTGATTTTCCAACATTAGTATAGCCAACTAATGCCACTCTAACTAAAGATCCTCTGTTTCCTCTTTGTGTAGACATTTGCTTGTCAATAACAATTAATTTATTTTTCAATAAATTAATCTTGTTTCTCACTATCCTCCTGTCAGTTTCTATTTCTGTTTCTCCTGGACCTCTCATTCCTATTCCCCCTTTTTGTCTCTCTAAGTGTGTCCACAATCCTTTTAATCTAGGTAAAATGTATTGATATTGCGCAAGTTCTACTTGATTTCTAGCATAACTAGTTTGGGCTCTTCGGGCAAAGATGTCCAATATCAAGCCGGTTCTATCAACAATTTTACATTTGAGAAATTTTTCAATATTTAACTGTTGAGCTGGTGTTAACTCATCATCAAAAATGACAGAGTTTATTTCATTACTTTTTATAAAGGCAGCTAATTCTTCCATTTTTCCTTTACCTAAAAAAGTTTTAGAATCAGGTGAGTCCCTTTTTTGAATAAAGCGTTTTATAACCTCTCCACCTGCTGTAAAAGTTAAAAAATTTAACTCATTTAGATATTCTTCAAGAACAGATTTAGGTTGATTTAATGTAATGATTCCTACTAAGACGGTTCTTTCAAGGCTAACAACTTCTTTTTCTATCATTGTTATTCTGAAGCTTGTTTATAATATTTTAATTCCAGTTTATTTCCATCAAATTCCGCATAAGAATAATATGAAATCCAATCTCCAGTATTTATGTATGATGATTCGTTTGAAAGCTTAATATTTAAAGGCAAATGTCTATGTCCAAAAATGAAAAAATCATAATTATATTGAGTCAATTTTCTCTTAGCATACTTAACTAACCATTCGTTGTCTTCTCCTTTATATTCAATATCATCTACTCCAGAAAGTAATTTGTTTTTCATTGAAAAGTATTGTGCCATACTTACTCCAATATCAGGATGAATCCATCTAAAAAAGAATTTAGAAATTGAATTTCTGAACATTTTTTTCATTCTCTTAAATCCGTTATCGTCAGGTCCTAATCCATCTCCATGCCCAATCATAAAGTTTTTATCATTAATTCTGAAATCTTGTGATTTATAAAAAACTTCAATGTTTAACTCATTTTCAAAATAACCATTCATCCACATATCATGATTACCAACAAAAAAATAAATTTTAATTCCAGAATCTGATATCTCAGCTAACTTTCCTAGTACTCTTACAAATCCTTTAGGGACAACTTTTTTATATTCAAACCAAAAATCAAATAAGTCACCTAATAAAAAAATTGCTTTAGCATCATGCTTTATAGAATCGAGCCACCTTACAAACCTTTTCTCTCTATTCAAGCTGTCCGAATGATTTGGTGCTCCTAGGTGGTTATCAGATGAAAAATAAATTTTTTCACCTTCTTTCAATTCAATATTTAAAAATTTATTGATCTTTTTCATACCATTGTGCAAAAGAAGATTCTGTTTCTTGAAGTTTTAGCGAGTGAAGTAATATATTACTAGGAAGCCTATTTTTAATCTTATTAGCAAAATCAATAACGAGTAATTCACAAGTTGGTTGATAGTCGGCCATTATTACTTTATGACCATTGTTTTTAAGTGTAATTGCTAAATCTTTATGAGGAGTATTTTTATTAAATACAGTGGCATGATCAAAAACTTCAACCACTTCCTGGTTAACAATTTTTTTTAAATCTTTAAAATCAATCACCATTCCATACTTCACATGTTCTTTATCATCAATTGGCAAGCCAATAACAGTAACATATAGCTTATAACTATGTCCATGAATATTTCTACAAGCCCCATCATATCCATAAAGAGCATGTCCTGTTTCAAAATTAAATTGTTTAGTTATCCTGATTTTATTCATTTACAAAAAATTTGTCATACAAAAATACACGTTTCATTTACAATACCTTCTCATAACAATAAAAAGGCAGTTCACTTTGTTCTCTAAAATATATATTCTCTAGCTTTTTAAAATCTAAACTTTGATAAAAAATGTTGTTTTGAGGATTTCCGCTAAAAGTATCTAATCTTATAGATTTAAATCCATTTTCTTTAGAAAAATTAAAAGCATATTTCATTAATTTTTTAGCAAAACCTTTAAGCTGATAATCAGGGTGAATTGCTAATCTGTGAAGGTAACCGTTTTTTGTATTTGGAGTTAACCACTTGACTTTATAATAAAACTCGTCCATATGATCTGATATTACCAAGCAGCCTATAACCTCTTTATTATTTTCAATAACATAAAGCGATTGATTTATCACGTCCTTTTTAAAGGTTTCTAGTTTTGGATAAAATTCATTCCACTGAAAAATATTTTTAGATATCATTAGCTTAGCGCAAGCTTTCGTAATATCTATAATTCTTCTTAAATCATTTGAATTGGCTTTTCTAATCATAATTATGAATGATTCTTAGTCGTTAATCTAAAACTTCATAAATAACATCACCTGTACTGCCGCTTGGAGAACTGATTCCAAGTAAAGATGCTATTGTAGGCGCAATATCAATAACATCCGTTTTTCTATTAGTAGCACCTCTTTTGATTCCTTTGCCATAAAAAATAAGAGGAACATGAGTATCATGATTAAACCTTGTTCCATGAGTAGAGCCTTTTCTAGGATAAGTCCAATTTGGCATTAATGTATAAACAATATCACCTGATAAATTTTTATTATACCCATTTCTTAGCAATCTTAAATAGTGATCTTCATTATAATTAAATATATTTTCTGAAGAATATACATTATCAATTCCTGGATAATCCTGCATTTTATCAATTAATTTCTTTTTTACAACACTTAAATCTAATTTTAACTTATTGATTAGTTCGTGATTTAAAAATAATTGCTCATTTGAATATCCTTCTATTATTTTTTTTGTTCCAAACATCTTTTTTATAGAAGACTCTAAAAACTCTTTCCAATTTTTTATATTAAAATAATTAATAGGAATTTTATTTTCTTTCAGAAATCCTGGGGCATCAGTTGCTCCATGATCTGCAGTTAAGAAAACTGTATACTCTCTTTTACCTATTTCCTCATCCAAGTACATTAATAACCTTTCTATTTCTTTATCCAGTCTAATGTAAGTGTCTTGAATTTCTTTAGAGTTTGCCCCAAATCGATGTCCAACGTAATCTGTTGAAGAAAAATTTATCATTAAAAAATCTGTAGAATTATCTACCCCCAACTGTTCTCCTTTAATAGCATTAATTGCAAAATCAGCAACTAAGGAATTTCCAAATGGAGTAGACGCTAGTATGCTGTATGAAATTTTTCCGCTAGAATTATTAGTAGCTATATCTTTAATTTTATGAGGGAAAATAGGTTTTTCTTCTCCATCAAAAGGAGTTTCATATTCATTATCATCAGAACCACTTTCATTATAAATTGAAATGTCATAATAAGTTTCCCAATCAACAAGATAGTTGTCTATTAATCTGGAATCATTAAAATCATCAACCCACTTGGGCATTGAGTCTAAATAATATGTGCTTGTAATAAACTTTCCTTCTTCTCCCCCCTCATACCAATAGACAGCATTAGCTGTATGGCCTGAAGATAGTATAGCTCCCCTATCTTTTATCGCTATTCCTATAGTTTTCCCTTTGAAGTTAGTCGCAATTCTATTCTCATCACTTAAAGTAGATGTTAAAAGCCATCTAGGAGATTTTTTCCCTCCATTCCCGGTAGCTCCTATAGTCTTATATCGATTGTCCTCAACGCAATAAATAGATTTTTTAAAATTTTTGTCATACCAACTATTGCCAATGATTCCATGAACACTTGGGTAAGTTCCTGTCGCAACAGTTGTATGTCCAGGTCCTGTAGATGTCTGAGCATAACTATAATGATTGTTTTTAGCAATAAATCCTTTATTTATAAGCTGTTTAAATCCCTTGTTTGAATAGTGATTCCAAAACTTAGTTAAGTATTGGTACTTCATTTGGTCAACCACAATCCCTACAACCAATTTTGGGTTTTCAGCCAAAGAATCATCATTGATATTTCCTTTATCATTAGAAACTTTTACTATATAGACGATAACCAGCAATACAAATCCTAAAATCAATATGCTTCCAAAAATCTTTTTACTCATGTTTTTAAAATTACTAATTTGAAATTAACTACGCATTAAATTATTTAAGTACTTTAAAATATTGTAACAAATCATTGTTGTTTCCAACTAAAATTCCTTGTTCTTCTTTTAAATTAATGGAAATTACTTTTTTTGCATCGCTCGGGGCATAAAACCCTGTATCTGTTCTGGTATTACTGTAAAAAGTACCATCACCATTCCCTATTAACAATAAACCATTTCCAGCATCATTTTTTGGGGTTTCTATTTCAGATGTAAATAAATTTCCGACTATTAAAATATCATTAATTCCGTCCTTTGTATAATCATTTATTAATATATCATTAATTGAAGAAAGCTGAGCCTGATATGGTAAGTCAATGGAATTAAAATTGCCCTTATTATTTAAAAGCACAGAGCTTTTAAATGAATTAGCATGCAGTCTTAAAGAATTTTCCAAATTAACTTCTCCATAAACATTTTTAAGGTCTAATGAGGCAAATAAATCATACTTTTTGATTTTACTTTTTAATTCAGGCACTTGCTGAGAAGAACAAGAAAATCCTCTTAAAGGAAATTGTATGCCGTAATTATAATATGCTAAAACAATATCTTTAGATCCGTTACCGTCAAAATCATCATAAAAAACTTCAAAAGGCTCCTCTTTAGAAGCTTTATACTTATAATTTTCACCTAAGTTCCCTAAAACTATATCTTCATAACCATCCCCATTTAAATCAGCAGCTTCAATTGAATACCACCATCCATAAACTTCATCACAATCATTTTTTAACTTTTGCTTTCTTAATTCTCCGTTTTCATTTTTAATTAATGTTAAAGGCATCCATTCTCCAACTACAAAAAGGTCCATATCTCCATCATTATCAAAATCAGACCATACGGCATCGGTTATTAAACCCAAATTTTTAAAACTTTCACTTTTATCAATGTATTTGACAAACTTTCCATTATCATTAACTAGAATATAGCTGGAAGCTGGCTCTGGGTAATGCCATGGGATCATTCTTGAGCCAATGAATAAATCTAAATCGCCATCATTATCAAAATCATAAGGTTTTACTGTTGATCCTGATTCAAAAATATTTGGCAATAATGCTCTATTAAAATTAAAATTACCTTTCCCGTCATTTACATATAACCTGTCTAAGTATGTACTAGAATTAGGGGCAAATTCGTTCCCTCCGCTAACCACATATAAGTCCATGTCTCCATCATTATCAGAATCAAAAAAAACAGCATCCACATCTTCTAGTACTCTATGAGAATCCCAGGGTTGATTATTTGAAAGAATAAAATCTCCTTGTATTGTTTGTAGAAATAATTGTGATAATTTTCCTGAAGCACTTCCAATATATACATCTTCTAAACTATCATTGTTTACATCTGCAACTGCAATGGCAGGGCCAAATTGTGAAAGTTTATGTGGAAGCAAAATTTGTTTTTTATAATCATCAAATACATTTTCAATATGAATATATTTCAGTTTAGAACCATCTTCCTTAAAAAACAAATTTTTGTCTAAAGAAATATTATTATTCGTTCTAATGGCTGAAGATGAAGAAACAGTTAATTGTTGATTGTTTTTAATATTAAAAAATTTTGATTTTGAATTATCCGGCCAAGTAACAAAAAGACTATCGGTAATAGTGTTTTTGCCTAACCCGAAATGGACAATATCTTCACTAGTTGAATAAATCCCCCTTACATTGGAAGTTTCAAAAAACTGAAATTCATTATTAGAATAAATACTTACTTTAGTCCCTAATAAAGGAATATTATTTTCATTTTTTAAAACAACTCTTAGGTAATTATTATTAATAGATTCTATTGAATTGTTCTTGTATAAAAAAACTTTTTCATTTACATTATTAACTACAATTTCCAAATCTCCATCATTATCTAAATCAGCATACGCGGCTCCATTTGAAAAAGAAGGTTGGTCTAATCCCCACTCTTTTGTCTCATTCTTAAAATCTAAGTCACCATAATTTTTATATAAATAATTTTTAAGCTTTACACTTGGCACAATTTCTAATGCTTCTTCTAATGGCAAAATATCCCATATATCTATATCTCCTTCATTTGGATTTTGTTTAACATAATTGTCTGCAATTTTTAAAACAAATTCTCCTAATTTTTTATCAGCATCAGTATTTCTAATATCTCTTAAAAGTCCATTTGTTACATAAATATCTTTAAGTCCGTCATTATCAAAGTCTGCAATTAAATTTGCCCAACTCCAATCCGTGGAAGAAGTATTGGTAAATTGTGCAACATCACTAAAAGTATCATCTCCATTATTAATTTGTAGCGTGTTAAACATATACTGAAAGTGCCCTCCATCTTTAACTACTTTCCAAAAAGTTGATGGATTCATCCCGCTCATATTGGATTTTGATCGAAAATTATCCTCAGCTGTCATGTCTACCACCATCACATCCAATAGGCCATCGTTATTAATGTCTGAAGCGTCTACTCCCATGCTATAAAAAGAAGTATGTTTTAAAGACTTTTCTGTATTATATGTAAATGTTCCGTCTCCATTGTTATAATAAAAGAAATCAGGAGCATCAAAATCATTGGCAACATACAAATCAGTAAAGCCATCCTTATTAAAATCGGAAGCTACTACCGCGTTTGGAAATCCAGTTCTATATAGTCCAGCTTTTTTTGTCACATCTACAAAATGATTTTCTCCAGTATTTTCAAATAGTTGAAGAGAATATTCCGGCAAAGTTAAATCAGCACCGAAAAACTTTGAATAACTTCCTGGATTAGGAGGCTGGTTTAATAGATATAAATCTAATAGTCCATCATTATTATAATCAAAGAAAACTGAATGTCGAGTTCGAGCTGAAATATCTACTCCCCATTCTTTTGCAGATTCTTTAAAAATAAAATTTCCATTATTAATATAAAGCTTGTTTCTTCTTAATTCTGGTTCGTCATCATAAAGCTCTTTACTAATATAAATATCTACAAGTCCGTCATTATTAACATCAGCAATGGAAACGCCTGAGGACCACGAGCCATCATCAAATATTCCCGAATCTTCTGTTAAATCTAAAAATTTTAAGTTTCCTTTATTTTGATATATTTTATCTCCTACTAAATTCCCTGCTAAATAAACATCTTGGAATCCATCATTGTCAAAATCTGCTATTCCAACTCCAGCTCCTCCATAATAATTTGCGTATAAAAGAATATTATGATCCTTCTGATCTTGAATTTGATTATTAAAGTGTATTCCTGTATAATCAGAACTCATTAACTCAAAAACTTTGTCTTGAGCCATCGTTATGTTACAAAAAACTATAAGTACAACAGTAAGCTTTCCTTTCATAAATAATATAAAAAAAGGGGGAATTAAATTCCCCCTTAAATATATAAAAACAAAAACTATTTTCTTATTTATCCCACCAAACTCTCGTAGTAAATTCATTAGGTCCTTGTCTTGCAATTGCTGCAGCAAAATTTTCAGCATTTGTAGACTCTTCACCTGGTGGATAAATTAATCGTCTTGGAATAGTTCCTCCTGTAACATTTCCTGGGTCATTAGTAGGAATTAATACTGGGAATCCAGTTCTTCTCCAGTTAGAAAATGCCTCGTACTCATTAAATAAAGTAGAAGCCCAGTATTGCTCACCGATCATTTGAAGACCTTTAGCCGCATCATAAGGCTTAGCCGCCAAATAAGTAGCCACCTGAGCATCTGAAATAGCTGCTGCATTTGTATAAAGACCACTTAACATTTGCATTGCAGCTTTCACTCCATTGTCATAGTGTGTTGCTGCAGATCCTGATGTCCAACCTCTTTGTACAGCTTCAGCTTTCATGAATTCTACTTCAGCATACGTTTGAAGAACCATAGGAGCATCTGTTCCTGTAATCACAGCTCTATTTGGCTCAGCGTAGATAGAAGTGTCTGAAACAGTTGCTCCAGTACTTCCATTTGGCATACCTATTAGATCAGCAATCGCTGTACTTTTATCCGATCTTCTAGCTGCTAATATTGGCAATCTAGGGTCGTCTAGCATAAAGTCCACAAAAGTCTTACTCATTCTTCCGTTACCATCCGCTTGAAAAACTTCACCATGTCCGTTTTTATTGATTCCTTCCGGACCATCAGTATGTTTAATCATGGCAATATGAGCATTGGAAGTCATCGTTCCAGCTCCAATAGCTTTTACAGCCCAAGCTTTCGATGTAGCTGCATCAACTTTAGATAATCTCATTGCCAGTCTAAGCATCATAGAATTACCCCAAGCTTTCCACTTTGCAGTGTCGCCTTGGAAAATTAAATCTGAAGCTCCCATTGTAGTAGAAGAACCTATTTGAGCAACAGCTTCTTCTAATTCTTTAAGAAAATCTGCGTAGATGTCCTTTTGAGCATCATACTTAGGTTTTAAAATTCCATTTATATAGCCTTGACCTGCTTCACTATAAGGAATATCCCCATGAAGGTCACTTAATCTAGAGTAAATAAATACTCTTAAGATTCGTGTCATCCCCATTTCAGATCCACTATTACCTTCAGCAGTTAATTGAGCTTTAATGTCTTCAATTTCCTTAACAGCAGATGGGTAATAACGATCCCATAAAGAAGTAGCGTATCCAGTATTTCTAAAATATCTGTCTCCTGACCAGTAACCGGCAGTTGATGATAAATGTTGAATCATTACTGATTGGTAGATCAAACTGGCTCTCCAGTTTTCGTATCTACCACCAGATGTTCGCAATATTACAGATGCAAATTTATTACCTACATCAATTTGTGATGCTTTTGCAGGGTTTACGTTCATTTCCTCAAATCCTTTATCAAACTCACATGAGGAAAAAACTAAACTTAAAGCAAAAATTGTTAATACTATTTTTTTCATAATTATATAAGTTTAAAATTTAAGGTTAAGATTAAGTCCAATTGTTCTTGGAACAGGAAGACCAAACCATTCTAAACCAGCAGAGTTGCCATTATTATAAGCAGACTCAGGGTCTATGTTATCAGTACTATTACTTAAGAAAAATAAATTTCTTCCAATAAGAGAAATAGTAGCTTTATTAATAAATGTCCCTTCCAATTTATCAGATGGCACATTATATCCAATACTTAACTGACGAAGTCTCATATAGTCAGAATCTTGTATAGCTTCTTCAGCAATACTATAAGTTCTTCTATAATAGTCTTCTTGTTGAGCTGTAGGAATAGAAGTAGTAATTGTACTTCCATCTCCCATTACACCTTTAGGAATAAAACCTGCTTCACGACCTCCAGCCGGAACGGTTTTCTTATGATGTCCATTTCTAATTAAGAAAGCATTTGTTCCTGAATAAATTTGACCTCCTGTTTTCCCTTCAAATAAAACAGAAGCATTGAAATCTTTATATCTAACAGAAGATCCTATACCCACTTGAGTTGGAGCAACACCAAATCCTAAGATTTTTCTAGCTCCAATTTTAGGAATTGGAATACCATTTACCATTTCGTGAACTATCGCTCCTGAAGCACTTCTTACATATGAAGAACCGAATAAAGCACCATACTTTTCGCCAACAATGTGAGTTACTCTTAGGTTTCTAGAACGAGGTTCATCCATTGAAATATTTCCTCCAGTATCGTTAGTCGCAACTACTTTACTAGTATTATTAGTATAGTTAAGAGAAACATTCCAAGCAAAGTCATCCGTTTGTATAGGAGTTCCTTTTATAAGTAACTCGATTCCTTTATTAGATATATTACCAAGATTTGCAAGCGCACTTCCATAACCTGAAGTTGCAGAAGCACTCACCCCAACAATATCTCCTAAAGTTTCGTTGTCATAGTATGTAGCATCTATAGAAAATTTATTATCAAACATTCTTAAATCCACACCAAATTCCGTTTCATTCTTTTCAAAAGGAGTAATCTCAGAGTTAGGAATCGTTCCACCACTGATGCTTCCTAGTGAAGCTCCTAAGTGACCTTGTCCATAAATTCCATAAGCTAAACTCAAAGCGTATGGGCTATCAGCACCACCTGCTACCTGAGAGTAACCACCTCTTAACTTTAAGAAAGAAACAGTATCTCCAAGATCTAAAGCATCTGAAAGAACAAGTGAAACACTCGCAGAAGTATATAAATCATTGTTTGGAGCTACTTTATCCTTTAAAGATAAAGTAGAGTACCAGTCATTTCTAGCAGTTAATGTTAAATAAGCATAACCCCCAAACCCAATTTCAGCAGAACCATAAACCGAGTTGATTTGCTTCTTCCAATAGCTGTAACCACCACCTTGATTTTTAGTGTTTCCAACATTGAGTAAAAACGGTACAATAAAATGTGATCCAGATTTTGATACTGCATCATATTCTTGAACATTAGATCCCATTCCAACAAAAGTCGTTAATGATAGACCACCAGGGATTTCTAGATTATCTGTTCCTAAAAACACATCAACATCGTATTGTTGGAATGTCCTTTTAGTTTCATTGATAGATCCATTTGGTTGATAAGCTGTTCCCCAAGGAGTAGAATTTGTTCTATGGTGATCATAACGATCCCCTCCAATTCGTCCTCTTAAGTATAAAAAGTCAGTTACATCCCATCTGGCATTTAATGCTCCAATGAATCTTTCTTTTTCAGAAGTGTTAATGTAGTTATAAGCAGCAAACCAAGGATTTTGAGAGTAAGAATTATCACTAATTCTAAATTCTGTAAAATCAGCGTTTCTACCAAGACCCCCTTCTCCAAGCATATCATTTACATCAACTGTAGGAGCAAATAAATTAACAGCAAAATTTCCATTACCAGGTGAATCTGACAGTTGTGGATTGCCTTCCTGATCTTCTAAGATATATTTCATATTCACATCAACAGTTACTTTATCTCCTAATTTTTGTGAACTATTCAATCCAAAAGAATTTCTCTTTAAAGTCGAATTTGGAACAATATCTAAATTATCCATATTAGTCATAGAAAATCTAGTGTTTGAGTTTTCATTTGAAGAGGATACCGCAATTGTGTTGGTATACGTTTCGCCTGTTTGGTAAAACTTGCCTAAATTACTTCCCTTATTTGTATAAGGTCTAGGAACACCATCCCATTGAGCTACAAGTGAACCATCCATTTTCGGTCCCCATGCTTGATAAGTATCAATTGCATCTACAACTTTAGAATTGTCTCTACCTTGACCATAAATCTCTTGAGTATCTCTAAGGCTGAAGTTAAGCATATCAAACTGACTAGAACTATTAAACTCTACGCCAATTCCTTCTTGCCCAGATCCATTTTTAGTGTTGATAATAATAACACCATTAGAAGCTCTAGACCCATAAAGTGCAGCAGCAGCTCCACCTTTAAGTACGGTCACTGACTCAATCTCGTCAGGGTTAATACTTGAAATACCGTCACCATAATCAGCACCACCCCATACACCAGCAGAACCTAAATTACTATTATTAATAGTAATCCCGTCTACAACGTATAATGGTTGGTTGTTTCCAGTTAATGAACTCGTACCACGAATCACAACTCGACTTGAACCCTTAGCTCCCATCGCAGATCCAGTCACCATAACTCCGGCAACTTTACCTTGTAAGGCATTAATAGCATTAGTCGATTTATTAGCGCTTAGTTCCGAACCATCAACTTGTGTGATAGAATAACCTACCGCCTTAACGTTTCTTTTAACGCCAAGTGCCGTTACAACTACTTCTTCCAAAGCATTGTCTGGTTCAAGTGACACGTTTACCGTTGCCGAAGAACCAACTACTACTGATGAAGTGGTATACCCAACAAAACTAAAAACAAGGGTGTCCCCGCTTGAAGCATTAATTGAATAATTCCCATCAAAATCAGTTGAAACCCCATTTTGAGTTCCTTGAACTAAAACAGTAGCGCCAGGTAATGGCACACCATTTTCGTCTGTTACTGTCCCGCTAATTGATTGTGCGTGCACCTGGAAACCGAAGGCAAACATCAATAAAAAAGAAGACAGAATTCTTAAGAATTTTGTTTTCATAGATTGTTTTTTTTGTTTAAATCTTTACTAATTTAATAAATTCCTTAACACTTCTTTAACATATTCATTATTTTATGTCAATATTTCGACAGATCTATCATTTTATTCGACAAATCAATACTGTTTTATTTTATAAAATTATTTGAAAATAAAGCTCCTCACCTCATAAACATTTGTATTTAAATGTTTTAATTCTAAATAAACGAGCATTAGATGCATTTAGTAAGAATTCTAATTAATAATAGTTAACGACTCTTAATAGTTATAAAAACATAATCTCGTCAACAAATAGCCAGGCATATTCTCCTTCTGCAGGATGGCCTTTAGGCAACTGCTTATTGCTCTTTACCACAAGTTTAAGTTTACTTGATTTATTTGTTATTGGAACTTTATAAAATTTAGTTAAGTTAGGTGCACCCAAATTTGATGCAGTAAAGTTTTTAGAGTAAATTAATTTCTCTTTTTTTTGACTTATGTCGTAAAGCTCTACGCTTTTAGGAAACATAATATAAGCTCCCATGGATTCCAATGCATGAATACCAATAGTAGAGTATGATTTGTCCTTTAAATCTATTTCAACAATCAAGTCGCCAGAATTTCGCTCATTAACCCCACTAACATAATCTTTAGATCGAATAAATCCGTTCCAATCTCCATCTCTAAAGTTTATATCTCCTACAACTCCATCAAACAATTTTTTTGGATTTTTATACCTATTGTCAGGTGAAGTTATTAAAATATAGTTTTTTAATATTCCTTCGACTTTAACAAAATCTACAGAACCTATTTTACTATCCAGCCAGCCTTCTTTAAATGCTTTTGCTTTAAGATTTAAAGAGCTTGAAATCAAAAAAGGGTTTGTATAAATAGTCGATAATGAATCAGGGTCGTCTCCGTTAAGAGTATATCTGATTGTAGGATTTCCAAGAGGCTTGTAGAATTCTATTTTTAAAGAATCCGAAAACATTGTTTGTTCCGAAACTGTTCTTGGTGGAGAAAGCGGAACCCCCTTTGCAAAATCACTAACACCAAAATTAAATTTAGCAGTATATGAATTTATAAGTTCTTTTTGTTTTTCATTGCTAATCTTGGTCTTCCACAAATAAATATTTTTAATGTTCCCATCTTGAAATAACGAAACCACGCCTTTACTTGTTACATTGTTTTCATTTAAATTTAAACTCTCTACTGAAGCACTGATAGAAGACAGGGCTTTATCTGTAATTTTTGTGTTATTAATCTTTAGGTATTTTAAGTTTTTAAGTGACTTGATTTTATAAATTAATTTATCGTTTAAATTTGTATTACTTAAATCTAGCTTAATTAATTGCTCTTTTATTTTCAAAAGAGCAATTAAATGTTTTGAACTCAATTCTTTGCCTAAAAACTTTGCTTCAATAAAATTATTTTCATTGCTATTTCTCTCTAACCTGAAGTCTAATTCCATTAGCTTTTTTAAATGATTCAAACTAGGAGGTGATACATTTTTCTTTTTTTGAGGCAAAAAAGATATTAAAGTATTTTTATTTTCACTTGAAAGGTTCTCAATTAGTGTAACGTTCTCAAAATCTGATCCAGATTCAATCCATAACTTG
>DUDG01000021.1 GCA_012959395.1 Flavobacteriaceae bacterium
CAATCGGCAATATTGGGAATGCATAATATTGTAGAAAGACCAATAGCGGTAAATGGAAAAGTAGAAATACATCCTATCATGTATGTTGCATTATCCTATGACCACAGAATTATTAACGGAAAGGAATCGGTAGGCTTTCTAGTGAGCATTAAAGAAGCTCTTGAGAACCCTATTGAAAAATTGATGGGTGGGGATGTTAAAAAAGCCCTAGAGCTTTAGATAGAGTCTGTTTTTTTCATAATCTATAATGGCTTTGCCTTTTTTTAAAGTATCAGATCCTATTATTCCATCTACTTTTTGAATTTTTCTCTCATTTAATGCGGTATTAATATGATTCATATCAAATAATACTACTGAACATGATTTACTATTCCATTTTCCAACTTGCAATTTGTTTTTTTTAGAAATTTTAGTTTCTTGCATTAAATTAGTCGCGCTTGATGCCTTAATTTCACTATTCTCAGAAACTAATTTGAATTTTTCTGTTTGAGTTAAATCAGCACAGGTATTAGAGGCGCCAGTATCCAGTATGAACAAACCTTCAATATCATTAAGTATAGCTTTAATTTGATAATGGTTTGTTCCTGTTTTTTTAAGATTAATGCTAGTGTATCCTTGAGATTTTAGAAAGGAATGTCTTGTTTGTTTCATTAAAAATAAAATTAACCTAAAATATTAACTTTGCGACATGCAAATTATAGATACACATACCCATTTATATTTAAAACAATTTAAAGAAGATATAGATGAAGTGATAGAAAGAGCAATAAACAAAGGAATCGATAAATTTATATTTCCTGCAATTGACTCTTCTTTTATGAAAGAAATGCAGGATTTAGAAAATAAATATCCTCAGAATATTTATTTAATGTCTGGCCTTCATCCGGTTTCTGTAAAAGAAAATTACAAAGAAGAATTAGAATTAGTAGTTAAAAGTCTAGATAAACATAATTATGTAGCAATTGGTGAAATAGGGATCGATTTATACTGGGATAAAACGTTTTTAAAACAACAGCAAGAGGCTTTTGAGTTTCAAATTAGATTAGCTATTTCTAAGGATTTACCTATTGTTATACACTGCAGAGATGGTTTCGATGAAATTTTCGAAATATTAGACGGGGAAAAATGTTCAAAACTTCGTGGTGTATTTCATTGTTTCACTGGAACACTAGAACAAGCTAATAGAGCCATTAACTTAGGCTTTAAACTTGGAATAGGGGGAGTAGTTACTTTTAAAAATGGAGGCATTGATAAATTTATTAACCAGATTGATATTAAAAATGTTGTTTTGGAAACAGACGCTCCATATTTATCGCCTGTTCCTTTTCGCGGAAAAAGAAATGAAAGTTCTTATATAACTTATGTCTTAAGTAAATTATCAGAACTTTATGGGATAAGTGAAATAGAGTTAGCTGATTTAACTACAAAAAATGCTCTTAAAATATTCAATCTATAATTTTTAAATACCTATTTTTGATGACTTTGAAAAAGAGAGGTGGCCGAGTGGTTTAAGGCGCACGCTTGGAAAGCGTGTATACGCCAAAAGTGTATCGAGGGTTCGAATCCCTTCCTCTCTGCTAAGTATAATTTAAAAACATACTAAACCGAATGCATGTTCTGTTTAAAAGAATATATTGTGTTTGTCTAAAACATTATTTTTATTTGAACTTTTTTATATATATTTAACAACTTAAATAAACAAAATTAACTATAGAATAAATCTTAAAGTATGAAAAGACTATTATCACTTTTATTATTAGGTGCTGTTTTTTTCTCCAATATTGGTCAATTAAATGCACAGGATGAAACTGCTACTGAAGAAACTCTTGCTGTTGAAGAATTAGCGCAAGAAGATGCTCTCCCCGAAACAGGTTTTACTCAAGAATTAAAAAATCGTTTCATTGAAGGTGGTCCTGGATTTATGGGGATCGTTCTAGCATGTCTTATTTTTGGACTGGCAATTGCAATTGAAAGAATTATTTATTTAAATCTTGCAACTACTAATACTCAAAAATTAACTGAGGATGTTGAAAATGCATTAAAATCTGGCGGAACAGAAGCTGCAAAAGAAGTTTGTAGAAATACTCCAGGCCCTGTTGCTTCTATTTTTTATCAAGGATTAGATAGAGCTGATGATGGAGTTGAAAGTGCAGAGAAAGCTGTTGTGGCTTATGGTGGTGTTCAAATGGGACAACTAGAGAAAAATGTTTCTTGGATTTCTTTATTTATAGCACTTGCTCCAATGCTTGGTTTCATGGGAACGGTAATAGGGATGATTCAAGCATTTGATAAAATTCAAGCTGCAGGAGACATGCAACCTTCACTTGTTGCTGGAGGTATTAAAGTAGCGCTTTTGACAACTGTATTTGGACTTATTGTGGCAATTATACTTCAGATTTTTTATAATTATATTGTTGCTAAAATAGATAGTATTGTAAATGATATGGAAGACGCTTCAATTACTCTTATAGATATTTTAGTAGCTCACAAAAAATAAATTTTATGAATATTCAAAAAATAACTACGTATATAGTTGCAGCTCTAGGTGTTTTAGGGGCTGTTTTCGTGTTAATGATAATAGGTAAAGGAGATGATGCAATAGAAATGAGCGCTATGCAAGGAGATTATGGAAGTGTTGCTTCTATTATTCTTTTAGCACAAATCATTTTAGGTATAGCCGTTTTAATTACCTTAGTTTTTTCTGCTAAAAATTTAGCTTCTGATAAAGAAAAATTAAAAAAATCATTAATGTCTATTGGTGCTTTTGGAATTGTTTTTTTAATTGCTTTTCTTTTTTCTTCTGGAGTTGAGACACCAATGCAAGATGGGAAGGTTTTATCTGCTAGTGGAGCTAGATGGGTTGAAACAGGAATTAGAACGTTTTACTTTTTGACTGCTATAGCTGTATGTTCAATGAGCTATGGTTCGGTTAGAAAATTAATAAAGAAATAAATGGCAAGAAAATGTCCAGAAGTAAATGCTGGCTCAATGGCTGATATTGCTTTTCTGTTATTAATATTTTTTTTAGTAACAACAACTATAGAAACAGATTCTGGGATTAACAGAAAACTTCCTCCAATGGAAGATGTTATTGATCCTCCAGTTATTAGAGAAAGAAATATTTTTACAGTAGTGGTAAATAAGAATAATATGATTCTTGTTGAAGAAAAACTAATGGATTTAAGGGATGTTAGAAAAGCGGCAGTTAAATTCTTAGATAACGGTGGAGGCCAAGGCGAGGAAGCCTGTGACTACTGTAAAGGAGAAAGAGATAGGTCATCTTCTGATAACCCGGATAAAGCAATTATTTCTTTAAAGAATGATAGAGAAACTGATTATAAGGTTTACATATCAGTTCAAAATGAACTTGTGGCCGCTTATAATGAGCTAAGAAATAGAGAATTTATAGATTTATATCCTAATGAAAGAATGAGTTTTGTTCAAGCTTATAAAAAATATTCAGATCCTAGAACTAGTGTAAGAGTTAAGACTGCATTAAAGCCTAAGATTGATGTATTAAAGAAAATGTATCCTCAAAAATTATCTGAGGCAGAACCAACTAAAAGATAAATAAGCATGTCTAAGTTTAAAAAGAAAAGAAATGATGAGCAACCTGCAATAAACACAGCATCATTACCTGATATAGTCTTTATGCTTTTATTCTTCTTTATGGTTGCTACAGTTATGCGTGATAATACCTTGATGGTTGCTAACAAGCTTCCTGCAGCAGATCAAGTACAAAAATTAGATAAAAAGGATCGTGTTATTTATATCTATGCTGGAAAGCCAAGCTCAAGGTATGAGTCTAAATATGGAGACCAGCCAAGAATACAATTAAATGATAAGTTTGCTGTAGTTTCAGATGTTGGGGCATATGTACTTGCAGAAAGAGCTACTAAAAGAGAAGAGTTGCAAAATGTCCTTACCACGGCATTAAAAGTTGATGGTGAAACTAACATGGGACTTATTTCTGATATAAAGCAAGAACTTAGAAAGGTAAATGCTTTAAAGATTAATTATACGACTAGAGTAGGTGATTATACTCAAAATAAATAGAATTAATATTTATTGTAAATATTAAAGCATCCTTATTAAGGGTGCTTTTTTTGTTTTATTAAAGTAAATTTACGTTATGTATAAAGCGATTATTCTTTTTTTATCAATGTTTATTAGTCTTTATTGCTTTTCTCAAAATGAGGAAATAGACAATAAATACAGGGAAGATCAAATATATTTTGGTTTATACTACAATTCATTATTAGAGAATCCTTCAGATTTTAATCAAAATAAATTTTCAAGTTCACTGAATATTGGATTTATTAGAGATTTTCCATTTAATCAAGGTAGAAATTTTGGAATTGGTATTGGCTTAGGACTGTCAACGAGCTCTTATAGTCATAATTTAAAATTGATTAACGAAAACAATCAATTTAATGGGATTCTTATAGATGATTATAATTCCTTTAATAAAAACAAATGGATATTTAATGAGATTGAAGCTCCTTTTGAAATTAGATGGAGAACTTCGACCCCAGAGAATTATAAATTTTGGAGGGTTTATTTTGGAATTAAAACTAGTTATATTTTCAGTAGCAAGTTTAAGTATGATTCACCAAATGAAAATTATTATGAATCTAGTTTGCCATTTAATAAATTTCAATCAGGATTTACAATAAACGCAGGTAATAATACTTGGAACTTAGGACTTTACCTAGGTCTTCGGCCATTATTTAATGATCAATTCATTAAAAAACATTCAGAATTTAAGAATATGAAACAATTTAAGGTAGGATTGATTTTTTATATTCTATAATAATCGGGTATTAGAATTATTAAATCACCTATAAAAGTATAAAAAACGTATAGTTTTACAATTTTATTTATATTTACAAGATTATACTAATACGAATACAAATAAAAAACTAAAAACAAACTATATTATGAAAAGAATTTTATCTATGATTACTGTACTTTTTAGTACTTTAATTTTCTCACAAACTACTGTAACAGGTACTGTAGTTGATGATAATAATGATCCAATTCCTAGTGCAAACATCGTTGTTGATTCTATGAATGGTACGGTTGCAGATTTTGATGGTAATTTTTCAATTTCTGTTAATCAATCCCCCCCCTTTACTTTAACTGTATCAAGTGTTGGTTTTGATTCGGTTACATTAAATGTTACATCTTCTAATTTAAATTTTGACGTAAAGCTTGAATCTTCTCAAAATTTACTTGATGAAATTGTAGTTTCGGCTTCAAGGATTGCAGAAAGACTTTTTGAGTCACCTGTAACAATTGAAAAATTTGATTACAAAGATATTGCTCAATCTACTGGACCTGATTTTTACAGTAGTTTAGAAGGCTTAAAAGGAGTTCAGGTTAATCATGGTGGACTTTTCCTACAACAAATAAATACAAGAGGTTTTTCAACAGTTTACAACAATGGTTTTGTTCAGCTTGTTGATGGAATGAATAATGAAGCTCCTGGATTAAACTTTGCTGCTGGTAACTTACTTGGTATAAACGAACTAGACATTCAAAGTGTTGAATTAATGCCTGGAGCAGCATCTGCTTTATATGGTGCAAATGCAACAAAAGGTATTTTATTTATGAATAGTAAAAATCCATTTGATTTCCAAGGTGTAAGTGTTTATTACAAGCATGGTATAACTTCTCAAAAAGCTGCTGGTGATAATTATTACTATGATGTTGCTTTTAGAGCTGCTAATAAATTCAGCGATAAATTTGCTGCTAAAATTACAATGAGCTATAAAGAAGGTGAAGATTGGCATGCTGTTGATTACAGAGATATTAATCACTTAGGAGGTCGTTATATTAATGGAACTACAGAGGCTCAAAATCCAAGAGACTTTCCTGACTATGATGGCATCAATGTTTATGGTGATATAGGTCAAAATTTTAATATGACTTCTGTTTTTGCAAATCTGGTAGTGCCTGGTATGGTTGCTGGTGGTCTTTTATCGCCTGCTGCTGGTGGTCAAGTAGCCTATATATTTAATAACCTTGCTCCAAATTATTTTGGTTCTACGGTAGTTAATATGGGTGGATATAACGAGGTTGATTTAATTGATAATAAAGCTTCAACTTTTAAAACGGATATTGCTTTACACTATAAGCCTACTGAAGATTCAGAAATTATATTGAATTCAAAAATGGGTGCTGGTAACACTATGCTTCATGCAACAAACAGAAACATGCTTAAAAACTTTGGTCTTCAGCAACATAAAATTGAGTATAATAATAGAAACTTAAGTTTAAGAGCTTATACATCTATAGAAGATTCAGGAAATACTCATGATGTTGCTGCTTTAGGAGCGGTAATGGCAATTGCTCAACCAGGAGGTTTAAGCGGTTATTTTGGTAAATACTTTCAAGGTTATTTTGGAGCTTTACCATATTTAATCGATCCTAATCCAATTGCAGGCTTAAACTATATTATTGGAACAGCAATGCAGGGTTATACTCTTGAAAATATTTTAGGAAAAGGTGGCGATTTAGCTGCGCATGCTGCTGCTAGAAAATTGGCAAATGCTAACATGTTAACTCCTGGCAGTGCTGCTTGGGATGCTGCTTACAAAACAGCCATTTCTACTGGAATAGATGTTTTTGGAGGAGGAGCAGCTATTTTAGATACCTCTAAGTCAAATAGTTTTGAAGCTAATTACAATCTTCAAGATGTAGTTAGTGGAATAGATATTATTGTGGGAGGTTCTTATAGAGATTATATTTTAAGATCTAATGGAACTTTATTTACAGATTACACTGATCCAATTCAATTTACAGACATGGGTATGTATGCTCAAGCTCAAAAAGATATAATGGGAGGCGCTGTTAGATTAACTGGATCTATGAGATATGATAAAAGTCAATTTTTTGATGGTCATATGACACCAAGAATAGGTGCTCTTATTTTCCTTTCAGAAAATCAAAATATTAGAGTTTCTTATCAGACAGGATATCAGAATCCTTCTGCTCAAGATCAGTACATTGGTCTTGATATAGGTCAAGCTGTATTAATGGGATCTTCTCCTGATAATGTTGATAGATTTAACATGAGTTTAAGAGGACTATCTGGAAATAGCTACAGGGTTACAGGGAAACAAGTTCAACAAAATTCTTATGTATTATCTTCTGTTTTACTTGGAGCTCCAGTAGCTGCAGGTGATCTTGGAAATGTTGAGCCACAATACGTTAAATCTTATGATTTAGGGTATAGACTTAATGGAAAGAAAACAGCTCTTGATATTAATGCTTATGTGACAGAATGGGATAACTTTATATCTGCCATTAATGTTATTACTCCACTTTATGGTGCGGCTTCTAACATGATGGGATTATATGCTTTATCTCAGGGAGACTATAAGGTATTTTCTTATGATTCTAATACTAATGAAATTGTAAGAACTTATGGAATTAGTGCTGGACTTGAAACTGAGGTATTCGGCAAGTTTGATTTAAATATGACATATTCTTATAATAAAATGAAGTTTAATAATCCAGATTCAGGCTATGAAGCTGGATTTAATACTCCTCAAACTAGAGCGGTTGTAACCTTTGGTTCAACTAAATTAGCTAAGAATTTTTCATTCAATGTTACTGGTAAGTATCATGATAATTTTATGTGGCAACAATCAGGTTTTATTGATGCTATGATTCCTGCTAACACTGTTTTTGATGCTTCAATGAATTTTGAAATTCCTTCAATTGATGCTAAAATTAAAGTTGGTGGAGCTAACATTGGTGGTGGTGAATACATGGTAATGCCTGGTTCAGGAATGATAGGAAGTCAGTTCTTTATAGGATTTACATTGAATCCATAATAACGATATTAAAATGTTAATAAAAGGCGACTTAGGTCGCCTTTTTTTGTTTAAAATATTAAATAATTTAAACTATAAAATTATATATTTGCCACATTAAAATTTTTGTTTTAATAATTAAACATTTTTTTAAAATTAAAAAACATACAATGTCAAATTCAATAGGAAAAGTATCACAAATTATGGGACCTGTAGTTGATGTCACTTTTGACACTTCTTCTAACTCACTTCCAAAAATTTATGATTCTCTTGAAATTAAAAAAGCAGATGGTTCAATTTTAGTTCTTGAAGTTCAGTCTCATGTTGGTGAAGATGTTGTTAGAACTATATCTATGGATTCTACTGATGGTCTACAAAGAGGTGCCGATGTACTAGCTACCGGAAATCCTATTCAAATGCCTATTGGAGAAAATATTTATGGAAGATTATTTAATGTAATTGGTGATGCAATTGATGGTTTGGGTGATTTGCCAAAAACTGGTGAAAATGGCATGTCAATTCATCGAGATCCACCTAATTTTAATCAATTGTCAACTTCTGCCGAAGTATTATTCACAGGGATAAAAGTTATTGATCTTATTGAGCCATATGCAAAAGGTGGTAAAATTGGTCTTTTTGGAGGAGCAGGTGTTGGAAAAACTGTATTGTTGATGGAATTGATTAACAATATTGCAAAAGGCCATGGTGGTCTTTCTGTTTTTGCAGGTGTAGGAGAAAGAACAAGAGAAGGAAATGATCTTTTAAGAGAAATGCTTGAATCTGGCATCATTAAATATGGAAAAGAATTTGATAAATCCATGGAAGAAGGTGGATGGGATTTAAGTAAAGTTGATAAAAAGGCATTAAAAGAATCAAAAGCAACATTTGTTTTTGGTCAGATGAATGAACCTCCTGGAGCTAGAGCAAGAGTAGCTCTCTCTGGATTAACAGTTGCTGAATATTTCAGAGACGGCGCAGGTGATGGTCAAGGTAAAGATGTTTTATTCTTTGTAGATAATATATTTAGATTTACGCAAGCCGGTTCTGAAGTTTCTGCGCTGCTTGGAAGAATGCCATCTGCAGTAGGTTATCAACCAACTTTAGCAACGGAAATGGGCGCTATGCAAGAAAGAATTACTTCAACTAAAAATGGGTCTATTACATCAGTACAAGCGGTATATGTTCCTGCAGATGATTTAACAGATCCTGCTCCGGCAACTACTTTTGCGCACTTGGATGCAACTACTGTTTTGTCTAGGAAAATTACCGAACTAGGAATTTATCCAGCTGTTGATCCTTTAGATTCAACCTCAAGAATTCTTTCACCTGAAATTATTGGAGATGATCATTATAACTGTGCTCAAAAAGTTAAAGAACTTTTACAGAAATATAAAGAACTTCAAGATATTATAGCCATTTTAGGTATGGAGGAGCTTTCAGAAGAAGATAAACTTTCTGTATATAGAGCTAGAAAAGTTCAAAGATTTCTTTCTCAACCTTTCCATGTTGCAGAACAATTTACAGGAACTCCTGGGGTGTTAGTAGATATTAAGGATACTATAAAAGGCTTTAATATGATAATGGATGGTGAATTAGATCACCTTCCTGAAGCGGCATTTAACCTTAAAGGAACTATTGAAGAAGCTATAGAAGCTGGCGAAAAAATGTTAGCTGAAGCATAATTATAAAACATGTATTTAGAAATAGTTAGTCCAGAAAAAACTTTATTTAATGGTGATATAGATTCAGTATTAGTTCCTGGAGCTGATGGAGATTTTCAAATGTTAAATAATCATGCCCCTATAGTCTCTACTCTAATTACCGGAACTATAAAAATATTTGGTGAAATACGTGACTTAAATGAATTGCCAGAAGTTTTTTCCTTAATAAGTTCTAAAGAAATTCACTTGAATATTTCATCAGGCGTTATAGAAATGAAAGAAAATAAAGTGATTATTTTAACGGATTAGTATTAAGCCTAATTTCATGAAATTCAAATTTTCTTTATTAATTTTTTTAGGTATCCAGTTTTTGTTTTCGCAGCAACCAACTAGTAATCAAGTTTTAGATGAAGTTGTTGTTTCTTCTACAAAAATTAATTTACCGTTTTCAAAAAATTTTAGAACTATTAAAATTATTAGCTCAAAAGAAATTGCTAATAGTCCAGCAACTAATGTAGCGGAATTATTACAACAAACTATAGGTATTGATATTCGAAGAAGAGGGGTTTCAGGTATTCAAGGTGATTTATATATAAGAGGGGGTGGGTTTGATCAAACTTTACTTTTAATTGACGGGATGAAGATGGATGATGCTCAAACTGGACATCACACTCTTAATATGATTCTTCCACTTTATTTAATTGAAAGAATAGAAATAATTAGAGGCCCTGCTGCTAGAATTTTTGGTCAAAACGCTTTTAATGGTGCAATAAATATTATTACTAAAGAAGTTAAAGGTGAAAAAAGGACAGCAAACATTGATTTTAGAGAATTATCTTTCGGATCTTATGGTCAGAAAAATTTTGCTTTGACTTCATCTATAATAAGCGAGAAAATAAAAAGTGTTTTTAGTTTTTCTACAAATAAATCTGATGGATATAGACATAACACAGATTTTTTAAATGCAAATTATTTTAATAAAACTAGTTTTAAAACCAAAAGTTCACCAATCGATTTAATTAGCTCTTTTTCACAACGTAAGTTTGGAGCTAATGGTTTTTATGCTAGTCCTAGCGCTACTGAACAATACGAGGAAACACAGGCAAGTTTATTAGGAATCTCTACTGTTATACAATCAGAAAATTTAATAATTAAACCTAGAATTTATTGGAAAAGAGGTCAGGATATGTATATCTATATTAGAGAGAACCCCTCTGTTTATAGGAACCTTCATAAAACCAATAAAATTTCCGCAGAATTAAGCGGTTCTTATATTTCGGATTTAGGAGTTACAGGATTTGGATTAGACCTATCAACTGTTAACATTACAAGTAATAATTTAGGTGAGCATAAAAGAAATACTGCCAATGCTTTTATAGACCATACTTTTGAATTATTTAATGGCAACCTAAGTGTATCACCGGGAATAGCTATTAGCTATTTTTCAGATTTATCTTTTCATAGTTTTCCTGGTATTGATTTAGGATATCATCTAAGTTCAAATTTTAAACTTTACAGTAATATTGGTAAAACTTATAGAATACCTACATATACTGATTTATATTATAGTGATAGAACAACAATTGGAAATGAGAATTTAAACCCAGAACAAGCGACTTCAACGGAATTGGGAATTAAATTTAATGATTCCCAATTTAATTTTTCAGCATCTCTATTTTCAAGAAAATCTAAAAATATTATTGATTATGTTAAAGAAAATGAAAATGACCTATGGGAAGCAGTCAATATAAGATCTTTAAACACTAAAGGTTTTGAATTGGATTTATCTTATGATTTTAGCAAAAACAGATCTTCAAGTTCGTTTAGTCTAGGATATTCAAGTCTTAACGATGATTCATATGTTAGTAATATAAATTACTCTAAATATTCATTAAATTCTATAAAAAGTCACTTTATTTCTAATCTTAATCTTACTTATTTTAAAAAGATAATACATTCAACTATTTTTAAGTATGTTAAGCGTTCCGATGGATCTAATTATTCAGTTTTAGATTCTAAAATATCTTTTAGATCATTTTTTGTAAATGTCAATAATATATTAGATGTAGTATACTCTGAAACTAACTTGGTTCCAATGCCAGGGAAAAATGTATTATTAGGGTTTTCGTATCGAATAAACTAAATCACCCGAAATAAACGTTTTTAGCACTTTGGTTTTATAAGTTTCTTCAACTTCAATATTCATAATATCTCTATCAATTATAATAAAATCAGCTAATTTCCCTTTCTCAATACTTCCTTTTTCATTTTCTTCAAAATTTAAATAGGCAGCCCATATGGTCATTCCTTTTAATGTCTCTTTTCTAGAAAGTGCATTTTTAAATTCAAATCCATTTTCTGGATAACCATTTAAATCTTTTCTAGAAATAGCAGCATAAAAAGTGTGAAATGGATTTACTTTTTCAACAGGAAAATCTGTTCCAAGTCCAATAACTTTAGATTTATTTAATAAAGCTTTATAGGCATAAGCTCCTTTTATTCTGTTAGGCCCAACCCTATCTTCAGCCCAGTACATATCGCTAGTTGCATGTGTTGGTTGAACAGAAGGAAGGATTTTATTATTGAAACCTTCTATGTCTTTTAAATCAATAATTTGAGAATGTTCAATTCTCCATCTAGGATCTTTTTTATTTTCAAGAACCCTAGAATAGGTGTCTATTAGCAATTTTACAGTTGAATCTCCAATGGCATGGGTATTCATTTGAAAATTGGCCTTAGCAATTCTAGAAGCTAAATTTTTAATATTATCAGGTTTAGTAATTAATTTCCCATAGTTACTTGGATCATCATGGTAAGGCTTTTTTAAAGTAGCTCCTCTTGAGCCTAATGCACCGTCTCCATATACTTTTACAGAACTTACATTTAACAGTGGTGTTTTAATAGGGTCTTTTTCAAGGAAATAATCAAGATTATTTTTAGAATTACTAATCATAGCATAAATTCTGATTTTTAATTCTTTCTTTTTTTGTAGGCTATCTATTAATAAAATTATTTCTTTAGATAAACCAGCATCGTCAACGGTTGTTAGGCCATTTTCAAAACATATTTTTTGTGCATTTAAAAGAGCTTGTTCTTTTTCATAAATAGATAATTCTGGTAAAATATTGTCAATTAAATCCATAGGACCATCGACTAATACTCCAGTTATTTCCCCATTCTTTTTTATAATTGTGCCATTATTGGATTTAGTGTCATTTGTTATTTTAGCCAAATCAAGAGCTTTTTGATTAACCAAATAGGCATGACCATCTATTCTTTCTAAAACAACAGGAATATCAGGATAAAGCATGTCTAGTTCACTTTTTTCAGGAAACTGTTTTACTTCCCAGTCATTTTGATCCCAACCTCTTCCTTTTATTACCGTAGTATTAATACTTGAGTTTAATTTTAATCTTGATAAGACTTCTTCAAATGATTGAGTACCCGTTAAATCTATGACTTGTTGATTTAAGCCCAACCCATAGAAATGACAATGAGCATCAATTAAACCGGGTAAAATTGTAGATCCATTTAGGTTGATAGATTCTTTGGAATAATAATTATTTATAATTTCATTTGTTCCAATTTCATAAAACAGACCGTCTTTAATTGCTATAGCATTAGCAACTTTAAAATCATTGTCCACAGTGTAAATATTACCATTATAAACAATAAGGTCTACTTCAGATTTACAACCCAAAAAAAATAAAGATATTATTAAAAATATTTTCTGATTAAAGTTCATATATCTTCGAATAAATTAAACTGCTTTCCCACCCTCTATACAGTAAATATGAAAGTATTTTTTTCTTTTTTACTGATGGTATTAACCCCTCCAAAGATGATAATTTTTTATTAAATAGTTCTTCAAACTTATTGAGATACTCCAATTCATCAATTTCTTTTAAACCTTGATTGATATTGTAGATTGAGATATTTCTTCTTTTAAGCTCATTAACTATTCTAATTTTCCCCCAATTTTTAATTTTGAATTTACCTCTTACAAAATTTTTGGAAAATCTAGTTTCATTTAAAAAATTTTCATTAATTAAATTTGAAATTATTTGATTAACTCCTTCAGGAATAATCTTAAATGTTTTTAATTTTTCAATGACTTCCTTGTGACACCTATCTTGATAGGAACAATAATATTGCAGCTTTAACTCAACTTCTTTAATTGTAAAATTACCATTATTCATATTTGAAAATTATAACAATTTAATGCAAAAAAAAAGCGGCAAAAGCCGCTTTTATGCATTGATTATTCTACCATCCTCGTTAAAGAATCTAAAATGTAAATAGGTGTAAGCGTCTCTAGGGATAATTTTAATCCATCTTTTATGTTCAATATACCATTTAAGTCTAATGGAAGGATATCCACTTTTTACATATGCAGCTATAAATGGATGCAAGTGTAAAACGATTTTTATGTTATTGTACTTTACATTGTTTAAAATTTTCTCAAGTTTATCAGTGATTTTATCAATTATAACTATAGGAGCTTCTACTGTTCCATTAATATTTGGATTTAATTCTACAGTTTTTATATCCATTTCTGATCGTACTCTTTGACGAGTCATTTGAATTAATCCAATTTTACTAGGAGGAAGTATTTTATGTTTAGCTCTGTCAGAATCCATTTCATTTTTGAAATGTTCAAAGAGTTTCCTTCGGTTTTCAGCACTAGACATGTCAATAAAATCGATAACGATAATACCTCCCATATCTCTAAGTCTTAATTGCCTAGCTATTTCTGTAGCAGCAACCATATTGACCTCCCGAGCAGAATCTTCTTGATTCTTTGCTTTAGTTGATCTGTTTCCACTGTTAACATCTATGACATGAAGTGCTTCGGTGTGTTCTATAATTAAATAAGCACCTTTGCTCATTGTTACAGTTCTACCAAAAGCAGTCTTAATTTGACGCTCAATCCCATATTCTTCAAAAATAGGGGTATCAGATTTATGAAGTTTTACAATTGATTGCTTTTCAGGAGCAATTTGATTTAAGTAATCCTTAATTTCCAAATACATGAATTTTTGATTTACATATATTCCAGTAAATGAGTCGTTAAATATATCTCGTAATATAGAAGAAGATCTGTTTAATTCACTTTGTACTTTAAAAGGAATTTCTGAACCTTGAATTTTTTTACAAAGTTCTGTCCAATGACCATACAAATTTTGTAAGTCTTTGTCTAATTCAGCAACTTTTTGATCTTGTGCTACTGTTCTAACAATGACTCCAAATCCTTTTGGTTTTATACTTTGAACTAATCTTTTAAGTCTACTTTTTTCTTCTCTGTTTTCAATTTTTTGAGAAATAGAGATTCTATTTGAAAAAGGAACTAGAACCAAAAATCGTCCAGCAAATGATAATTCTGAACTTATTCTTGGACCTTTAGTAGAGATAGGTTCTTTTATAATTTGAACTAATACTGATTGATTAGGACTTATTACATCTGAGATACTGCCTTCCTTGTCAATTTCCGTTTGAAATGGAAATTTATCAAGTGAAAATTTTTTTATTTTACCTGCGCTTACACCTTTAATGAACTTAATTAATGATAGAATTCTAGGACCTAAGTCATGATAATGTAGAAATGCATCTTTTTCGTAGCCTACATTGATAAATGCGGCATTTAAACCAGAAACTGTTTTTTTAGTTTTGGCTAGAAAAATATCTCCAACATTAAATTTGTTTCCATCATTTTGTTTATGAAGTTCAATTAATTTACCGTCTTTTAGTAAGGCAAAATCAACTGCTGTGGAATTCGAACGAATAATTATTTCTTTACTCACGATATTGATTTTTAATATTCATATAAAATGAACGGGTTAAACTTATTATACACAGGATTTTAATTTATACATTGAGAAATAGTTTAGTGATGAATTACACTAAATTAATCTCATTTCAAAGAACTTAATATTCATTTAAGAAATAGAAAACTATTTCTTTTTATGTCGATTAGCTCGACTTCTTTTTTTTCGCTTATGAGTAGCTACCTTGTGCCTTTTTCTTTTTTTACCACTTGGCATATTTTTTTTTTAAAATTAATTATTTTCTTTTACACCTTGAGTAAATACTTTCGCAGGCTTAAAAGCTGGAACATGGTGTTCAGGTATTCTAATAGTTATGTTTTTTGAAATATTTCGACCTGTTTTTTCTGCTCTTTTCTTAACAATAAAACTTCCAAAACCTCTCAAGTATACATTTTCTCCATTTTTTAAGGATTCTTTTATTTCTTCCATTAGTGTTTCGACTGTTGCTAGCACTTCATTTTTTTCTAATCCTAAATTATTTGAAATTTTTGTTACAATCTCTGCCTTGGTCATATTCTTATTTTTATTATGTTTACTTTTTTAGGTGCCAAATATATAAATTTATATTCAGAATACATTCTTTATATAACTCTAATACATCATAATTATTTTGGAAAGAATTTTATTAAAAAACCTTATTCATACATTTTCAATAGATCTGGTCAATTGGTATTCAAAAAATAAAAGAAAATTACCTTGGAGAGATACTAAAGACCCATATAAAATATGGCTATCTGAAATAATATTGCAGCAAACTCAAATAATGCAAGGACTACCTTATTATTTAAATTTTATAACTAATTACCCTAATGTTCAGGCACTTTCTGAAGCTTCAGAAAATGAGATTTTAAAAATGTGGGAAGGGTTAGGATATTACAGTAGAGCTATAAATTTACATAAAACAGCTAAAATTGTATCAAAAGACTTAAAAGGAATCTTTCCAGTAACTTATAAAGAACTCATTAAATTACCTGGAATAGGTGATTACTCAGCCAGTGCAATTAGCTCATTTTCTAATAATGAAGTTGTTTCAGTTGTTGATGGAAATGTATATCGATTTATTTCAAGACTGTTAGGAATAAAAACTCTAATAAATACTCCTAAGTCTTTAAAAGAGTTTAAAGCAGTTACAATGAAATTAATTCTGAAAGATAATCCAAGAGATTTTAATCAAGCAATCATGGAATTTGGAGCTTTAGTTTGTAGACCTGCAACTCCACTTTGTAATGGCTGCATCTTTAAAGATAATTGCTATGGTTACCAAAATGACATGGTATTTAATTTTCCAATTAAAAACAGAAAAAATAAAATTAGAAATAGATTTTTTAATTATTTAGTTTTTAAATCGGTCGATAATCAAACAATTATTGAAAAAAGAGAAAAGAAAGGAATTTGGCAAAATTTATATCAATTTCCTCTTTTAGAGACGGATAAATTAATAGATAATGAAGAAATAATTAAACATATTAAAACTTTAAAATTTTTAAAAAGAATAGGTAGTATTCAGTTATTTAACAATCAAAATGTAATTCATAAACTTTCTCATCAAAAAATAAGTATTTCTTATTGGATTGTTAACGTCAAAATTATTAAATCAAAATCTACAAGTTTTGATAAGATAAATTCTTATCCTTTTCCAAAACCATTATCTAATTTCCTGTCAATCTTTAAGTTGCAATGATTGGTTTTTCTTATATTTGATTAAGAAAATTTTTTAAAATGAGAGGATCTTTAAATAAAGTAATGTTAATTGGTAATTTAGGAGATGAAGTTAAAATGCATCATTTTGATGGTGGAGGTTGTATAGGCAGGTTTTCCATTGCTACTAATGAAAGCTATACAAATAAAACTACTGGGGAAAAGGTTTCTAATACAGAATGGCATAACGTTGTTGTTAAAAATAAAGCAGCTGAAATCTGTGAAAAATATCTTAAAAAGGGAGATAAAATTTATGTTGAAGGAAAAATTAAGACTAGAAAATGGCAATCTGAAGATGGTATTCAAAGGTATTCAACTGAGATTCACGTGACGGAATTTAATTTTTTATCAAGTAAAAATGATTCAAGCTCTGATTCTAATTTTAATAGTGATGATGATGATCAAAACGAATCGATAAAAGATGATAATCAAGCCGATGATTTACCATTTTAAATCAATCTTTTAAATAAATATTGGAGACTCAAATTAATATGATCAGTTTAGTTTTATTTCTAGACTCTTATACTTTAGTAATTAAAATAGTATTAACCTTATTATTAATTTTTAGTTCTGCACTAATTTCAGGCTCTGAAGTGGCTTTTTTTTCACTTTCTAATACTGATATAAAAAAGGCAGCTAAATCAAATAACAAAGCTTTAAACCTCATTTCAACTTTAAGAAATAAACCTAGAAGATTACTTGCTGTCTTATTAGTGTCAAATAATTTCATAAACATTTCAATAGTTCTCTTACTTTCTTCGATTGGGAATTTATTTAATTTTGATTCAATTCCTTCTTGGCTAAATTTTATTATAGAAGTAGGATTTATTACTTTAATTATTTTGTTATTTGGAGAAATTCTACCCAAAGTATATGCTAATAGAAATCCAATTTTATTTTCTAAAAAAATGGCTTTACCAATACAAATATTAGATAAATATATTTTCTTTTTTCTTACAATCCCGATGAGTAATATGACACAGTTTATTCAACAAAAATTAGTTTTCAAAAAAACAAATCTTTCAGTTGACAAATTGTCTGATGCACTTGAACTTACTGATAAAAGTGAAACTTCAAAAGATGAAAAAAAAATATTAAATGGAATAGTCTCATTTGGAAGTTTAGAAGTTAAACAAATTATGAAGCCTAGAATAGATGTTTTTTCAGTTCCAAATAGCATTAGCTATGTTGAACTAATTAAGATGGTGAAACAAAATAAATTTTCTAGAATCCCTGTTTATCAAAACAAGATAGATGAAGTAATAGGTATTATTTATTTAAAAGATTTATTTCCTCATTTAAATAAAAAAGATTTTAATTGGAATACTTTAATTAGAGAACCTTATTTCATACCCGAAAACAAAAAATTAGACGATTTGTTAAAAGAATTTCAGCAACTTAAAATCCATTTAGCGGTTGTAGTTGATGAATATGGCGGAAATTCTGGAATTGTAACTATGGATGATATCGTTGAGGAGATAGTCGGAGATATAAATGATCAGTTTAATTTGGAAGATTTTTCTTATTCAAAAATAGATGATTATAACTATATTTTTGAAGGAAAAACTAATCTTAATGATTTATATAGGGTAATTAATGTTAATGATCAAAGTATTTTTGAAAGTAAAAAGGGTGAGTCTGAAACTTTAGCTGGATTTTTATTAGAGCAAATTGGATTTTTTCCAAAGAGAGGATCAGTTATTAAGGTTAATAATATAAAGTTTACTATCAATGAAGTTGATAGAAAGAGAATAAAAAAAGTAGAGGTTAGTCTTAAAAAATAATGAAATTATTTATTTATTTATTTATTTTTCTTACTGGATGTGAACAAGTTGTTTTGCCTAAACAAAAAGTTTTTTTATCTCAACAATTTCCTTTTCCTTTCTATGTTGATACTCAAAAAAAATGTTTATATAATTTTCAAATAAATGAGTTATCTCACATATATTTTGATGAAAATTGTAATTCAGTTATTAAATATGAGTTATTAAAGTCTACGATATATATATCCAATATAAAAATTAATGATAACCTGGAATTAATTAAAAGTGATTTCAATAAAAGATTATCTGATAATTCTCATAAATCTTCCATAGTAAAGTCTAGTGAATTTAATGATAGAAATAAGAATGTTTATGCTAAATATTTCACTTTTATAGGTGATTCCCCTTCAAATACTCAATTTTATATTACGGATTCGATTTCAAATTTTATTAGCGGATCACTTTTCTTTGAATCAAAACCAAATTATGATTCTTTATTACCGTCCATTACTTATATGAATAATGACATTAGAAAAATTATTCAATCATTCAAATGGAATTAATTCTTTATAATGTCAAATAATAATAAAAAGAGACTTTATTCTATTAGGAGTTTTTTAGCTAACAAAAATCTTCTAATTAAAAACTTCATCGTTAAATTCTGAATTTAAGATCACTTTATTAAGAATCATTTCTATGGATTGAGGACCGAAAGATTGAGTTTTTATTGTTGGAAATAATATACCTTCATATTCTTTGTATTTTCCTATTTCTGACTCTTGAATTTGACTTTGACCTCCAATATTTGTAGTAGAAATTTCTTTTATTTTTAAACCAGTTTTAACATCATATAAAAATTTTGATGAAATGACATCTCCAGAAATTTCAATTACATAAGCTTCAACTTCTCCTACTTTCTCAATTCCAATAAATTTAATATTGGGATTATTTAATAGATTTAATTCTGGAAATATGCCTAGTGATTTTTTTAAATCAGTGTGCATATTTGTTGGTAATTCCATTTTGTTAGGCCCTTGTTTTGCGAAAGCCCGACTTTCTGTAATGACCATTTTCATCATTTCATTTCCATTCATTGTCATTCTATTAGCAAATTTTCCTTTAACTCTTTTTTCTTCACTAATAATTTTTGAACCCATAGCCTGGCCTTCATAAGATAGAATTAAAGAATTAATAGGGCTTAATTTTTCATTTCCTCCAATAGCATTTATATAATTTTCAAGAATATTTTTTGCAGTTAAGCCTATTGGCTTTGAAGAATATTCGGGCTTACTAGTTACACTTCCTGTTTTGTCATAATAATTTACTGGAATTTTTTTTCCATTAAATTGAATGTTTTCGAGTTTTTCGATAATTTCAGATCCTTTTCCTGTTACAACTAATTGAGCATTGTCTAATGCAAAGTATTTATTTGCTGCTTTTTGAACATCTTCAACTGTTACCTTATTGATATTAGAAAGAAAAGTTTTATAATAATCCGATTCAAGTTCATTACTTTCAATATTAATGGCATAATTTGCAATTGTTGAAGTTCTTTCCATCGCTAAAACAAACTCGCCTAAATATTTAGCTTTTGCATTCTTCAATTCTTTTTCTGAAACTGGATAATTTTGAATTTTTTCAATCTCTTTTAGAATTTCTATTAAAGCACTATCTGTAACTTGTGAACGTGTAGTAGTAGTAGCTCTAAACTTGGCTTTACTATACTTATCATCTCCTAATCCCGAGTAAGCTCCATATGCATATCCTTTGTCTTCTCTGATGTTATTAAATAATCTAGATTCTGCTCCGGCCCCTAAAATTCTATTAGCAATAAGTGCACTAAAATAGTCCTTATTAGACATTTTTAAATCTATAAGATTTTGAAATGTTATTTCAGAATTCGCTGAATTTGGCATGTCAATAATATTAATACCTAACTGATCTGGAGTTTTTGGCGTAATAATATTATTATTTGATTTTTCAGAAAACTTTGAATCAAGTTTTGAATCATTTTTCCATTTTCTAAAAAGTTTTTTAACTAATTTTTTAGTTTCCTCTACTTTAACATCACCTATTATTACTAGATAAGCATTATTAGGCTTAAAATATATTTCATAAAAGTTTTTAATATCAGCTAGCTTGACATTTTCTAGAGATTCATTGGAGATAAACTCTCCATAAGGGTGTGAAACACTATAAGCTATTGCGTTCTCAACTCTTCTTGCTATTGAGGGTGTATTTTTTTCATTATTTTTTATGTTATCAAAAAGAATATTTTTTTGTTGATTAAATTCTTCTTCAAGAAATTCAGGATTTAAAGTGCTCTGAGAAAACATAGTTAATACTCTTTCATAGTATCTTGAAAGAGAACTAGCAAAACCTCCTTGAGAAGAAAAGCTCATTCTTGCACCCATAAAATCAACTTCTTCATTAAAGCTATCTTTATTTTGTTTAGTATTTCCTTTACCAATTAGCATTCCGGTTAAGTTTGATATCCCACTTAATTCACCTTCAAAAATAGGAGGGTTATCAATTAGAAGATTTATAGAAACTCTTGGTAACTTATGGTTTTCTACAATCATAACTTTTAAACCATTTTTTAAATCAATAGAAACAGGTTCTTCAAAGTTAATTTGAGGAGGATCGCTTGCAATTGGAATTGATCTATCTATTTGTGCTGATAATGAACTCCAAAAAGTAAATAAGAGTATATTAAGGAATATTTTTTTCATGATTCTAATTTTTTTGATTTTCAGGCAAGTATTCTAAAATTAACCTTTGATTTGTATTTAAGTATTTATTAGCAGCATCTTTTATTTCTTCTCTTGTTATGGATCTGTATATATCAATTGTTGAGTTAATTAAATTGGTATCACCATATAAAGTATAATAATCTGCTAAAGATTGAGCAATACCTTGAATGGATGAATTTGAATTAACAAACCTATTTTCAAATTTATTTTGAAGTTTTTTATAATTTTTTTCAGAAATAAGATTTTTTTGAATTTTAACAACTTCTTCTTCAATTTCTGAAATTAATTGGCTTAATTCAGTTTCTCCTAAAGGAAGAGCAAGTAAGGCGTACATGCTATAATCTTCATGTCCAATACTAATTGCTTGTACTTCAATAGCTGTTTTGTTTTTATCAACCATTTTTTTGTAAAGTTTAGAGCTAGGCCCATCACTTAAATATGTAGATATAAAATCTAAAATTACAGCATCTCTAGATTTCATTGACGGTGTTTTGAAGCCTATTATTATTGCTGGAATTTGAATATTAGGATCGTACTCTATAGCTCTAATTTCTTCTAAAATAGGATCTTCTATAACAATTTCTCTTTTCATTTTAGGAGCAGCTGGAACTTCACTAAAATATTCTGAAATTAATTTTTTAGTATTGTCAATGTCAATATCTCCTGCTACAACAAAAACTGCATTACTTGGCATATAAAAATTGGCTCTGAAATCTAGAAAATCTTGAAGCTTTGCATTGTCTAAATGTTCTGGAACTCCTATGAGAGGATTTTTGTAGGTGTGTTTTTTAAAAAGATTAGATTTTAAAGCTTCATAAAAACGACTATAGGGCTGATTGTCTCTCATTCTCTTCTCTTCTTTAACAGCTTCTCTTTGAATATCAATTCCTTGTTGATCAATAACAGGAGAAAGCATGATTTCTGAATACCTCCAAAGCCCAAGCCTTAAACTGTTTGAAGGCATAACGGCATAATAATAGGTCATATCAACACTGGTCATAGCATTTCCATTTCCGCCATTTGACGATAATATTTTATACCATTCACCACTTGCCATATTTTTAGTCTCTTTCCCTAATAAATGTTCAAAAAAATGTGCAAAACCAGTTTTTTTAGAATCTTCGTTTTTTCCTCCTACATGAAACATTAAGCCTGTTGAAACTACGGGTGCTGAATTATCTTGATGAAGAATGATATGCAATCCATTATCTAATTTATATTCTTCAAATTCAACAGATTGTGAAAATGAGTTATTTAAATAGAGAATGCTTAAAAGTGATATGAGAGTTAGATATTTCATTTTAGAAAATTTGAATAACAAATCTATAAATTTAATTTTTATTGGGATAATTTACCCTGTAATTATACTTGTAATTTTATTTTATTTAAATACATAGACTAATATCTATAAAATTATTGTGTTATACGGTCATTCCTTGTATATTTGCACACGTTTTTGATTAAAAAATAAATTATGTACGCAATAGTAGAAATAGCCGGTCAACAGTTTAGGGTTGAAAAAGATCAAAAAGTATTTGTAAATAGACTTGAGGGTAAAGAAGGTTCAAAGGTTACTTTTGATAATATACTATTGCTTGATAATGCTGGTAAAATTGTTTTAGGAAATCCATCTGTTAAAGGTGCTGCTGTTGAAGCAAAAATTTTAAAGCATTTAAAGGACGATAAAGTCATAGTTTTTAAGAAGAAAAGAAGAAAAGGCTATAAAGTTAAAAATGGACATCGTCAATTTTTGACTGAAATTATGGTTGAAAAAATTCTTGAAAAAGGAGCGAAAGCTAAATCAGAAACAAAAATAGAAGTTAAAGAATCTAAACCTGTTGTTGAAAAGAAACCAGCAACTAAGAAACCAGTAGCTAAGAAACCAGTAACTAAGAAACCAGCAGCTAAGAAACCAGTAGCTAAGAAACCAGCAGCTAAGAAATCAGCTGCTAAAAAAACAACAAAAAAAGCTTAATAAAATTTTTATAACATGGCTCATAAAAAAGGTGTAGGTAGTTCAAAAAATGGAAGAGAATCAGAATCTAAACGATTAGG